>DATAVR010000015.1:0-4993 GCA_036267635.1 Polyangia bacterium
CTGGCGCTCGACGCCCAGCGCGTGGCCAAGATCGAGGCGCCGGCGGCGATCGAGTTCGAGAAGAAAGAGGTCAAGAAGCAGAAGGAGGAGGAGGCCGAGAAGTCCACCGCGAAGGAAGGCCAGACCAAGCGCGCCAAGGAGAAGGCCGGCCGCATCGGCCGCAACGACGCCACCCCCAAGGACACCGTCATCCCCAAGGGGAAGGAAGACATCCTGCGCGAGAAGGTCCAGAAGGTCGGCATCCTCTCCATCATCGGCCGCGACAAGGCGCCCGGCTCGGGTCTCTCCAAGCTGTTCGCCCAGAGCAACGACGTCGAGCAGGCGATGGCCGGGATGGCCGGCGCCAGGATGGTCGTCGGCCACGGCGCCGGCGGGCTGACCACCAGCGGCTCGGGGTCGGGCGGCGGTGGCACCGGCTACGGCCACATCTATGGCGCGGGGAACCTCGACACCGGCGGCCGCGGCGCCCACGGACATGGGCGCGGCCCCAAGCTCGCCGAGCGCGGCGAGCACGAGGTGTCGGTCGGCCTCGGCACCGGTGGCGGCGACACCGACGGCTCGCTCTCCAAGGAGCAGATCAACAAGGTCGTGCGCGCCCACCTGGCGGGCGTGAAGTACTGCTACGAAAAAGAGCTGCAGCACAAGACGTCGCTCTCGGGCGGCGTCGACATCTTCTGGGTCATCCAGCCCGACGGGACGGTCAGCAAGGCCAACGTCAAGCAGAGCACCATGAACGACGCTGCCGTCGAGGGGTGCATCGTCCGTCAGGTCAAGCAGTGGCAGTTCCCCAAGGCGCCCGGTCAGACCATCGTCGGCCGCTATCCCTTCATCTTCAAAGGAGGGTCTTGATGAAAGGATCCCGCGCGGTCGGGTACGCCCTCGCTCTGTCTGCGCCGCTGGCGCTCGGCTGCCAAAACATGAACACGCCGATCTACTTTCCGTCGCCGGAGACGCCGCTCCTGGAGGTGACGGGGATGCCCGTCATGAACAACCCACCGCGGGCCGAGAACGGACTGACGCTGCAGTTCCGCAACCCGACGGACGCCGAGCAAAAGACGCTCGACATGCAGACCGCGACGCTGGGGTTCGACGTCCCCTGGATAGAGCGCGACCACGTCCACATCGAGATGACCTACCAGGTGATCAACGAGGACAGCACGGACGGGACCTGGAGCATCGGGGTCGACGGCGCCAACCAATACACCAAGTACGACGAGAACATCGTGGCGATGACGCTGGGGATGGGGAACAACGATCCTCCCCAGTACATCCCGCTCATCCCGGTGACACCGCAGGTCCTCACCGCCGGGCAGACCGTCTCGGGGACGGTGCGTGAGGACGACTTCAACGAAGCCGAGCTCGACCTCGACGCCATCGGCCGCTGGATGGCCCCCTTCAACGCCGTCCTGATCAACAATTCGCAAGTCAACCCGATTGGGCTCAGCATGGTTCCGCCGAACGTGGTGATCCCCGCCCTCATCGAGGTCGACGTGAACTTCTCGGCGGACGGCGCCAAGATGAAGTGCCTGTACGACATCCGGGTGCGCGACGACAACGACCAGCTCTTGCACGATTCGGCGGACACGCTCTTCTCGCCGACGCCGACCTTGTTCGTCCCGCCGGCGCCGATGCCGACCAACTAGGGGCCATTGAGACCACGAAGATCTCGCAAGCTGATGGCGGCGCTGGCGACGTCTTGGCTGCTCGCGGGCGCGTCGGCCGCCCGGGCCCAGGTCACCGCCGAACCGAGCGCGGTCGTCTTCCCCGACCCCAACAAGTTCGCGCACGGCCTCTACACCGAAGGGGAGGTCGGCGCCGTGGCGTTCTTCGGCAAGGCGGGCGACGACGTCTCCCCCGGCTTCGCGGTCGGCGCGCGTGTCGGGTTCGACCTCTTCCGCTTCCTGGCGCTGCAGGCCCACTTCGTCGGCTCGACCCATCAGGTAAGCGGCGACAACCCGCTCAACGGCCAGCTGCTCCAGACTTACCAGGCCCTGATCGAAGGGAAGCTGACGCTGCGCTTCGGCCAGACCTCGATCTTCGGCGAAGGGGGGATGGGGGCGGCGCGCCTGTCGACCAACGCCCTCTACGCGCTGGGGGTCGAGCCGCGCTATCGGGTCGGCTTCGTCGCCGGCGGCGGCGCCGGCCTCGACTACCACTCCCTCTCCCGGCATTTCTCGGTCGGCATCCGCGGCGACTACCTGGTCATGACCAACCTCTCCGGCAGCCAGGAGCTGATGGCCACCACCTACCTGAGGTACACGTTTTGAGGCGCCCCCGCGCGCTCCTGATGCTCGCCGCCGCGTCGCTGCTGGGGGCGGCGAGCGGCTGCGAGACCGTCGACCTCGGCGCGCCGCCCGCCGACGTCAACGTCTGCGAGCCGGGCCAGCAGTACTTCGTGAGCACGATCTGGCCGATGTTCCTGGGACAGACCTACAACGGCAAACACTGCTTCGACTCCACCTGCCATGGGTCGGGAACCCGGACGCCGATGACCCTGACGGACATCACCATGTCGATCGCCGGCCTGCCGATGCCGCCGCCGAACCCGCTCCCGCCCGACATTCTGAACGACTATACCCAGGCCTCGCAGCAGATGAACTGCTCCGACGTGCCCGACAGCAAGCTGCTGATCTTTCCAGAGAACATCCAGATCCACGGAGGAGGCCAGCTGATCGATCCCGCCTCTCAGCAGGCCAAGGACACCCTGACGGCCCTCGAGGCGTGGGTCGCCTCTCCATGAGCGTGCGCGCGATCGGGGGCGCCTGCCTGGCGATCGTCTTGCTGGCCTCCGTCGAAGCGCGCGCCGAGGACGCCGCGCTCGTGCGGGTGATCGCCGAGGAGGCGCAGGTTCATACCGGCCCGGGGTTCGCCTTCCGGGTCGTCTACCGGGCCAAGCTCAACGAGGTGCTGCCGGCCATCGGGCGCGCCTCCCACGACCACTGGTTCCGCGTCGAGCTCCCCGACGGCACCTACGGCTGGATCCTGGGCGACGAGGTCTTCCCGCTCGACGTCGACACCGCCGCCGCGCACGAGGGCCCTTCCCTCTGGAAGCGAATGGGGACCGCCGTCTTCTCGCCGCCGCCGCTCGAAGAGGAGAACGTCGGCTTCACCTTCTCGGCCGGCGTCCTGGGCGGAGACGGGATGTTCCTCTTCCGTCCGTCGGTCCTGCTGGCGCCCCACGTCTCGCTGGAGGGGATGGTCGGCGAGACGGTCGGCAACCAGGTCGACGTCATCTACGCGGGCGGCGGGTTCAACGCCTTCCTGTTCGCCTCCTCGCCGGTGACGCCGTTCCTGGGGGCGGCGGCCGGAGGCGCCTTCGTCCACAAGAAGGCCGACCAGTACGCCATCTCCACCGGGAACTACTCGATGTTCAACGTCGGCGGCGGGCTCATCATCGCGCTCAAGAAGCGGCTCACCCTGCGCGGGGACGTCCGCCAGTACGTCATCTTCGACGCCAACCACACCCAACGAATCCAGGAGTACTCCGGTGCACTCAGCGTCTATTTCTAGCCGCGCGAAGCGCCTCTGCAGCCACCTGGCCCTGGTCGTCGTGGCGGCCGCCACCGTGGTCTGCAACGGCTGCGCGGTGTCGAAGTGGACGGTGCGGCCGCATCAACGCGAGCTGCTGGCCGATCGGATCATGAAGCTCGACGCCGACGCGCAGGAGCAGGCCGCCGAGCAGCACATCCTCGAGAACCGCGAGGGCGCCGTCGGCGGGAGCGGAACGTCAGGCGGAGGGTGCGGTTGCAACTGAGGCGCCCCCTCCTCCTGATCGCCGCGGCGACCGCCCTCGCCGTACCCGCGCGCGCCGACGATCCGACCGAGGTGGCGTCCCGCCTGACGTTCTTCCGTGAGCCTTCGACGGAGAACAAGGGGATCACCGTCATCCACCCGCAGGTCGACATCTCGTCGCCGATCGGGGGCGGGCTCGGCGTGGCGGCCGGCTGGGAGGCGGACGCGGTCAGCGGCGCCACGCCGGCCGTGTTCGGGCCGCACACCGGCGTCGATGCCATCACCAGCGCCACCAACTTCCACGACTTCCGCCAGCAGGCGCACGGCGGGTTCAGCTACAACCGACCCGACGCGGGGATCGCCGCCTCTTACGCGTACGGCTGGGAGAACGACTACCGTTCGCACTCCTTGTCGGCGACCACCCACGACGATCTCTACGATCACAACTTCACCCTCGCCGTCTCGTACACCCACAACTGGGACAGCGTCTGCGACGCCAACAACACCGTGGCCGACACGGCGCTGCACCTCGAGCCGCTCACCTCCTCCGCCCACTGCTTCAAATCGGGCTACGCCGACGTCGTCACGCAGCCGCTCAGCATCGACGCCATCGAGCCGTCGCTGTCGTGGACCATGACGCCCCGACTGGTGGTCCAGGGGGGCGGCACGCTGCAGATCCTCGACGGCTTTCAGTCGAACCCGTACCGCAGCGTGCTGGTCGGCAGCCAGCACCAGGAACCACAAGAGCACGAGCCGACCTATCGCCAGCGCTACGCGATCTTCGGGCGCGCCGCCTACGCCTTCCCGCAGTGGCGCGCCTCCGGCATCGGGATGCTGCGCCTCTACGAGGACAGCTGGGCGGTGCGCGCCATCACCGGCGATCTGGTGGTGAACAAATACCTCTCCTCGGTGATGCTGCTGTCTCTGCACGGCCACTACCACATCCAGAGCGGCGCCAGCTTCTACCGCGACGGCCAGGGCTATCGCGTCGCCGGTCCCGCCGGTCAGTACTGGACCGGCGACCGGGAGCTGTCGCCGATGAGCAACTACCTGGTCGGCGGCCGGATGGCCTTCCTGCGGCGCCCGCAACAGGAGCACTCGACCTGGTTCGCGGAGATGGAGGCCGACGTGAAGTACGAGATGCTGATCTACCAGCTCGAGCCGGACGCCCCCAACGCCGACCGCCCCTACGCCCAGATCGTCCAAGGGTCGTTTTCGCTGCGCTTCTAGTGGGAGGGGGAGGGTGGGGGCCCCCACCCTC
>DATAVR010000016.1:0-5931 GCA_036267635.1 Polyangia bacterium
GTTCGTGTTTGCATAGACAACAACCACAAGCGCTCGCGCCGAGCCTTTTTCAAGCTCTTTTCGCGCGCCGAGCCGCTGCCGTCACGCCGCCGCTACGCCAAGCGCGCGAAACCCACGCTCAGCCCGACGTGGCGCCCGAAGGCGCTCTAATCGCCGCCCGGATTGTAAAACCCGGGGAGGCGCGGACCACGATCGCGGTGGCGGTTGTTGTTGTCGTGCCGCGGGCGCTCGCGATCGCGGTCGCGACCCCGACGGCGCCGCCCGCCATTGCCGCCGCCTCCGCTGCCGCCTCCACCGCCGCCGTTGCGACCACCACCGCCTCCGCCACCAGGGCGAGGACCTTGATTGTAACCGGGGCGCCCGCGGTGCTGGCCCGCGTGCTGCTGTGGCGGCTGTGGACCGCGCGCGGCGTTTTGCCCCGGCCGCACCGTCAGCGGCGGCAGCGGTACCGCCGCTCCGGGGCGCCAGTCGAGATAGGGGCGGATGTTCGCGTCGCGCACGGCGATCCAGCGCGCCTCGTGCCCGTCGCCTTCCGGCGGCGGCACGGCGTCGCTGCTGGGGACGAGCTCTTCGGGCGGCGGCGGCAGCGCGTGGGGGGCGCTGGCCGCGGCCCAGTCGTCGGCCGGATCGATCACCACCTCGCCCGACAGCGGCTCGGCGCCGATTCCCCCGGCGTCGGCCCAGATCGCCTCGTCGAAGGCGGCTTCGTCCAGCGACGGAGGCGGGATCTCGAACGGCGGCAGCGGCGGCAAGATGTCCGTCGGGATGGCGGTCTCGTAGAGTGGCGTCGCCGGCATCTGCGGCGGCGGAGGCGGCGATGCCGCCGAGGGCTGATCGTAGCCGGGACGTCCTCGCCGGCGGCGGCGCGGGCGGGCGTGGAAGTCGGTGGCCGCGTGCAGCCCGTGCCGCTCGTCGGCCGAGCCGGAATCGAACACCTCGCTGTCGAGCCCGGCGTCCGAGTCGCAGAGGCCGCACTTCTCGCCTTCGGGCTCGCCGAAGTAGGCGCGCAGCATCTGCACGCGGCAGCGCTGCGTGTTCATGTACTTGAGCAGCGACTCGAGCCGCCGGCGATCGGAGATGCGCCGCGCCTCGAACACCATCGCCGCCTTGTCGATCTGCTCGCGCGTCGGTCGCGGGTCGACGCCCTTCCAGCGCGCCGCCTTCACCTCTTCGGCGACGCCCATCCCCTCCAGCACCGAGAGGATGACGCGCACCCGTCGCTCGGGCAGCGCCATCGACATCGCCAGATCGCGAACCGAAACCTCTTTGCCCTCGTCGCTCCAGGCGTAGAGCCCCTCGGCCACCATGCGCGCCTGCGACTTGGTCGGGTGGGCCTCCTTGAGGAAGTGCTCCTGGATGGCGATGTCCTCGGGCTGAAACAGCAGCACGCAGCGCGACGGCTTGCCGTCGCGCCCGGCGCGCCCCGCTTCCTGGACGTACGCCTCGGGCGAGCCGGGCATCTGGTAGTGGATGATGTAGCGGATGTCCGGCTTGTCGATGCCGAGGCCGAAGGCGTTCGTCGCCAGCATGACGACCTTGCGGCCCGGTTGCATGAACGACGCCTGCGCCTTCTCGCGCTCGTCGGTGGTCATCTTGCCGTTGTAGCGCTCGACCGGGATCTTCCCGTGGCGGAGCGCGACGTAAAGCTCGTCGACCGCGCGCACCGTCGCGCAATACACGATGCCCGGACGGCGCAGCCGCGAGATGAGCTTGCCGAGCTGGCGCAGCTTGTCGGCCTCGCCGGCCACCTTGCGCACGTCGAAGGCCAGGTTCGGGCGATGGAAGGAGACGCGGCAGACCTTGGCCTCCTTCATCCCCAACTGGACGAGCACGTCGGCGCCGATCTCGGGGGTGGCGGTGGCGGTCAGGCCGAGGATCGGCGGACGCCCCAGCACCTGCGCGGCGCGACGGAGGCCGAGGTACGCCGGGCGGAAGTCGTGGCCCCACTGGGACACGCAGTGCGCCTCGTCGACGCAGAAGAGCGAAAACTTCACGCCGGCCAGCGCCTCTTGCACCGTCGGCGAGTTGACCGACTCGGGCGTGATCATCACGAGGCGGATGGTCCCCTCGCGCACGGCGGCGAGGTCGGCGGCGCGCTCCTTCGCGGTGCGGGTCGAGTCGATGCGCACCACGGCGACACCGGCCGCCTTGAGCTTGCTGAACTGATCCTCGATGAGCGCCAGCAACGGCGAGACGACCAACGTCGGTCCCTCCATCACCAATGCCGGCAGCTGATAGGTCAGCGACTTCCCGCTGCCGGTCGGCATGATCGCCAGCGTGTCGCGGCCGGCCAGCACCGACTCGATGATCTCGGCCTGCCCGGGACGAAGGTCCCGGATGTGGAAGACCGAGCGCATCTTCTCGAGCGCCCGCAGCAGCGCCGGTGACGGGGGCGCCTCGGGCTCCGCCACAACGGGCGGCGCCGCGGGCACAGTCGCCGGCTCGATCCGGTGGCCGCTGCCGCCGAATTCATCCCGCGCAGTGGAGGTCGGGATCACGATGGTCGGAACACCATCATCGAGCTCGACCGCTGCGGAAGGTTCTGTATCGTTCTCCGGGCCCGCGGCGCTGATTGCGCCTGCGGCGGCCCGCACGTCTTCGTCGGAACTCAGTCTCAACTCCTGTAAAAAATCGGGCGCTTACCGCCTCACCGTTCAGCCCAACTACCCTCGTGCCACCCTGTGGAAAACCTCTGCGGGGGCCGTCGAAACCACTGCGGCCCTCCTAACAACCCAACGTCGGTGCGGCCGGATGCCGCGAACCACGAGCGTTGGGGTCAACCTAGCACGCCTTCGGCGGAAGTCCAAAGCATTACTTTTGGCAATGAGCATCTGGTCGAGGGAGCTCGGCGTGGCACGACCGTTGCGAGGCTCGAGCGGGTATGACGTTGATTGCGGCCATGGAGCCGGCGGCTCGACCCCGCGAGCGACTGGTGGCCCGAGGCGCGGAGCAGCTCACCGACAGCGAGCTTCTGGCCGTGGTGTTGGGCGCCGGCACCCGTGGCGTGAGCGCGCTGGAGGTGGCGGCCACGGTCTTGCGCGGCGCCGACGGGCCGACGGGTCTCTTGCGGGCGACGCCCGCCGAGCTGTCCGGGTTCGCCGGCATCGGTCCCGTGCGGGCCACATTGATCCTGGCAGCGCTAGAGCTCGGTCGGCGCGCGGTCGCCGGCCGTCCCTCGCGCGGCCAAAAGGTGACCGGCGCGTCCGAGGTCTGGACGTACTTTCGCAGCCGCCTCGCGCCGCTGTCGGTAGAGGAGTTCTGGGCGCTGGGGCTCGACGTCCGCCACCGGGTGCAGAGCGAGCACTGCCTGGCGCGGGGCTCGCTGACCGGGGTGGAGATTCATCCCCGCGACGTCTTCCGTCCGCTCATCCGGCAGGCCACGGCGGCAGTGATTTTCTGCCACAACCACCCCTCGGGCGATCCGGCGCCGTCGCGGGCCGACGTCGAGCTGACGGCGCGGCTGCGCGAGGTGGGCGATCTGTGCGGCATCCCGGTGCTCGATCACGTCGTCGTCGGGTGGGAGGGCTACGCCAGCCTCGCGGAGCGCAATTGGAGGTAGCGCCCGACGGCCTTAGACTCCCCCCGTGCGTCCGGGCTCCCTGGTTCTCGTCGCGATCGTTCTCGTCGCCGTCGTGGTGACGACGGCGCTCGCGTCGCCGGCGCTCGCCTTCGAGGAATTCACGCCGACCGAGGCGCTGGGAATGGGGGGCGCCTCTCGCGCCTGGGCGCTCGCCGACGAGGGACCGCTGCTCAATCCGTCGGGGATGTCGCTCACCAAGGCCTACACCATCGACGGGACCTATGGCTACGCGAGCCCACTGTCCCAGCAGTTCCTGCACGCCTCGATCGTCGACAGCACGTCGCCGTTCAACCTGGCGGGCGGCCTCTACTACACGTACCACGCGACCGGTTCGAGCGGCGGCCCCTCCGGGCACGGGCACGAAGGCGGACTGGCGTTGTCATTCCCGTTCGGGCCGTACGTGGCGATCGGCGGGACGCTCAAGTACTTCAAGCTCGAGGGCGGCGACGCGTTCGAGGACCGCGGCGGCGGCCTCACCTTCGACATCGGCGCCACCATCCGCCCGATCGACGTCGTGTCACTGGCCGTCGTCGGCACCAACCTGCGCAACCTCGGGACCAGCGAGGCGACGCAGGCCGTCGGCTACGGCGTGGCGCTGATCCCCTCGCCGACGCTGCTGCTCGCGCTCGATGGGTTGACGCGGCTGACCGCCGACAATCAGACCGGACGCAAAGGGACCTCGGTGATGGGGGGCGGGAGCTACACCCTCTTCGGCAAGCTGGTCGTCCGGGCCGGCGGCGGCTACGACGCGTCGACCGGCACTGGCTACGCCACCTTCGGGCTGTCCGGGATCTCCGAGATCGGCGCGTTTGAGGGCGGTCTGCGACAGGACCTCACCAGCAGCACGCTCGTTGCCGGCGGCGGCGAGACGCGTGAGACGGTGGTGGGTGTCAGCTTGCGCCTTTTCATCCCGGCCTCGCAGACACAGGATCCGTCGCTGGATATGCAGGATCCCCGCGCGCCCGTGAACAATCCGTGACCCGCGGGAACCTTTCAACGCGCCCGTTGTCCGTATTGACGTGGAAGCGACGCTCCGTTTCGCGCGGGCGCGGTCGCGAGGGCGGGTCCCCTATACGATGAGCCTGGCCGAGCGGCTGCTCATCGGACGTCTCAAGGAGCGCGACCCGTCGGCGTTCGACGAGATCGTGCGTCGCTACGGCGACAAGGTCTTCAGCCTCATCTACCGGATGCTGGGGAATCGGCACGAGGCGGAGGACGTCGCGCAGGAGGTCTTCATCACCGTGTTCAAGACGGTGGACAGCTTTCGCGGCGAGGCGAAGTTCTCGACCTGGCTGCTGCGCATCGCCGCCAACCAGAGCAAGAACCGGATCAAGTATCTGGCGCGGCGTCCGACCGACGGCGGCGAGCTGGACGACGCCGCGCCGGCCAGCTCGCCCGACGGGACGCCCGGGCCGATCGCGCACGCGCAGATCGACGCGCCGGACAAGCTACTCGAGGCGGCCGAGATGGAGCGGCTCATGCAGACGGCAATCGCCGCCCTGGATGAGGAGCACCGGTTGCTGGTGATTTTGCGCGACGTCGAGGAGATGTCATATCAAGAGATAGGCGAGATCACCGCATTGCCCGAAGGGACGATCAAATCGCGGCTCCACCGCGCCCGCATGGCGATCAAAGAAGAGCTCGACAAGAACACCAGATAGCCATGGACCACGCCGAGGCGCAGAACGAATTTTCCGATTACGTCGACGGGACGCTCGCCGAGATCAAGCGCCTCGAGATCGAGCAGCACCTGGCGGTCTGCATCCAGTGTCGGACGGAGCTGGTGGCCTTCAAACGGACGCTGGGCTCGCTGGGACGGCTCAAGCAGACGGCGCCGCCCAGTCTCCTGACGGACGTCAAACAGCAGATCTACAAGCGCTCGCACGGGCGATTCTTCGCGCCGCGCTGGAAGCTGTTCGGCCGCATCCCCTTCGAGTGGATCTCGCTCGGCACCATCATCGCGATGCTCGTCTACTACTTGGCCGTCCTCCACGGCTCCCCCGGCAGCGTCCACGGCGCGCCGTAACTCCGCCCGCCTTCGGCCTTCGCTGCGCCCGCCTCGGCCTTCGCCGCTCGCCTTCGGCCTTCGCTGTGCTCGCCTTCGGCCTTCGCCGCCCGCCTTCGGCCTTCGCTGCGCCCGCCTTCGGCCTTCGCTGCGCTCGCCTTCGGCCCTGGCTGCGCTCGCCTTCGGCTCTCGCTGCGCTCGCCTTCGGCTCTCGCTGCGCTCGCCTTCGGCTCTCGCTCCACTCGGTTCACTTGGAGGCGGCGGGGGCCGGGGGACTCCTCGGCCTGCGCACCTAAAAGGTTGGAATCGTCGGGCGGAACAACAGAGCCGCCCGACTCAGCTCCGG
>DATAVR010000017.1:0-67353 GCA_036267635.1 Polyangia bacterium
GCACGCGCGCCACCTCGCGGTCGAGCTTCTCGGGCCGGATCGAACTGCGCACGGCTGACGCGATGTCGACGATGAGCGGCACGGTCAGAGCGAAGGTCACCGGGTCCGTCGGTCCTCCGGCGTCATCGTCCATATGCGGAAACGAGGGAGCCGAGCCGCCCAGAGCCGGCGCCAGGGCCGGCATTTCCCGCGAGCGCAGTTGCGTCGAGGAGGAGCGCCGCTTGCGCGCGATCATGTAGCCGCCGCCGCCGCAAAGAGCGGAGAGACTCAAGAAGACGATGGTCGGAAATCCGGGAACGATGGCGAAGAGGAAGAGGATGGCGCTGGTGATCATCAGCGCCTTCGGCTCATGCACGAGCTGGCGCGAGATGTCGCTGCCGAGGTCCCGGTTATCATCGGAGGCGACTCGGGTCACGATGAGGCCGGCGGTGATCGAGATCAACAGAGCGGGAATCTGCGACACGAGTCCGTCGCCGATCGTGAGCAGCGAGTAGCGCTGCATGGCTTCGCTGACTCCCATGCCGTTCTGCATGGTCCCGATGGCGATGCCGCCGATCATGTTCACCGCGATGATGATCAGGCCGGCGACGGCGTCGCCTTTGACGAACTTCATGGCGCCGTCCATCGACCCGAACAGCTGCGACTCGCGCGCCAGCGCCGCGCGCCGCCGCCGCGCCTCGTTGTGGTCGATGTGGCCGGCGCGCAGCTCGGCGTCGATCGACATCTGCTTGCCCGGCATGGCGTCGAGCGTGAAGCGCGCCGCCACCTCGGCCACCCGCTCGGAGCCCTTCGAAACGACCAAGAACTGGATCATCGTCAGGATCAGGAAGATCACCGCGCCGACCACCAGGTTGCCGGCGACCACGAAGTTTCCGAACGCGCGGATCACCTCGCCCGCGTCGGCGCGCAGCAAGATGAGGCGGGTCGCGGACACCTCCAGCGCCAGCCGAAACAGCGTCGTCAACAGCAACAGCGTGGGGAAGGTGGCGATCTTCAGCGCGTCGCTCACGTAAATGGCGACGAGCAACAACGTCACCGCGGCCGCGATGTTCACCGAGATGAGCAGGTCGAGGAGAGGCGTCGGCAGCGGGACGATCATCATCCCGACGATCGAGACGACCAGCCCGGCCAGCGCCAGGTCGGCGTAGCGCGACAGGAGCCCCCGCACGTCGCCCGACCGCAAGAGCCCCACCGCCTCGCCCGTCCGCTTGTTCACGCCCGGGGCATATCCCCGCGAGGCGGGGCCGTCAAGACGGCTGGCAGTAGACCAGGAAGCGGCTCGGCGTCCCGCCGTCGTGGAAGCAGCGGGGCCAGCCCAAAAACGCCAGCGCGCCGTGCGCGTCGGTCCCGGACGAGAGCTTGTCCTGATACGTGACGTACTCCGCGCCCTCGCGGTCGATGAGCACTTTGTGGACGTGCTCCTGGCGCATGAAGCCCAGCATCTCGAGCGCCGGGGTGCCGTACCAGAAGGGCCAGCGGGCGTCGGTGTCGGGGCGCGGCACGTCCCAGGTCGAGTAGTAGCTCTGATAGGGCATGGCGAATCGCTCGCCGGGCGCGAGGTGGTCCGCGAACCAGAGCGATGTCTCGTGCCACCGCGGCTCCGTCTCGTAAAGGCTGCGCGGGTTGCGGGCGAAGGCGGCGGGCGCCGCCAGCGCGAAGCGGACCACGAAAAACAGCGCCAGCACTCCGACCGCCAGGCGTCCAGCGTCGACCCGCGGGAAGCGCGCCGCGACAAAGCCGCGCAGCCGCGGCCACAACCCCTCGAACAGCTCGTGCACCGCGAAGGGAATCAACGTCACCACGTAGGGCACGACGTAGCGGACCTGAAGCTCGGTCGCGCCGCTCGCGGCCACCGACAGCGCCACGAAATAGAAGGCCAGCGTCGACAGCACCGCGACCACCTCGACCCGGCGGCCGGCCTGCCAGCGCCGCCGCAGGCCGAGGCCCGCCAGCACCAAGAGGCCGAGGCCCGGCACGACGCGCGCGATCTGGTTCTGGAACAGCAGGCCAGACGTGTAGCAGAGGAGGCCAATGAACAGGCCCACCCCGCGCACCATCTTCACCACGAACTGCCACAGCGAGTGCGTTTGCAGGTACCAGACGAAGCCCGCCTTGCTGTACTCCGGCGTCAGCTCCATTGCCCAGACGTCCTGCCACTTGTCGAGCCAGATCTGCGGCGCGTTGAAGTTGTAGAACGGGCTGCCGTAGACCCTCACGTTGCGCACCAGTAAGAAGGACGACGCCAACACGAACCCGCACGCCGCCGCATAGAGGATGGGCCGCCGCGGCAGCGTGAAGCGGTGCTTGTAGAACGACACGGCGCAGAGCCCCACCCAGAGCAGGTGGCCGCTCCCCTTGGTGATGAACGCCAGCCCCACCAGCGCCCCTGCCCCGAGCC
Organism: Polyangia bacterium; assembly: GCA_036267635.1. Taxonomy (GTDB): domain Bacteria; phylum Myxococcota_A; class Polyangia; order Fen-1088; family Fen-1088; genus JADGRB01. Next base: position 2,399 of record DATAVR010000017.1, read on the forward strand.
AGTGGCCGAAGCCGCGCTCCTGCCAGCAGGCAAACGCGTAGATGGCGGCGAAGGTCAGCGCCGAGAACAGCAGATCGTGCATCAGCCGCGCGCCGTACTCGGGCATGACCGAAAGCAGCGTCACGGCGATCGCCGAGCCGACCCCCACCCGCCGCGAGAACACGCGCGCCGCGATGAGGCCGACCACCGCGATCAGGAGGAGCGCCGTCCCGTGCTCGACCAGCTTGGCGTCGGCGAAGGCGTGCGGCTCGTCGCTGACGATGGGCGCGATGAAGAACTGATAGAGCGGCGGCCGGTTCCCCTCCTTGCAGCGCCCCTGCCAGTAGCAGCGGATGACGCGGGCCACCCCCCCCTCATGCGCGAAGTCGCGCGAGATGGCGAGGTACCTGACCTCGTCGTAGCGCGGGGAGATGCGGGCGGCCGACATCTGCAGCACCTGCGCGCCGAGCGCGGCGACGGAGAGGGCGACGAGCAGCGTCGAAGCGCGCCGGGCATTCACGGTCTGGAGATAGACCGCGCGCCGACCCTCGGTCAAGCGGGCTCCCCGACGGTTTCTTTACAAAACCCCACCAGCGGCGAAGATCGCAAGATGAGGCGATGGTTGGCGCTCGGCGTCGGCGCTGTCTGGATCACCACGGCCAGCTGCAGCGGCAGCTCGGGAACGGCGTGCGGGCAGGCGGCGCCCTGCGGCGGCAACGTGGTGGGGAGCTGGTCGATCGTCGGGTCTTGTTTGTCGCCATCCGGGATGTTCTCCACCGACAGGGACGCTCTCTTCGGGCAGTTCTGTACCGGCGGCACCAACAGCTCCGCCGACGTCAAAGGGGACGACTCCACCACCTCCTGGGTCGGCGCCTGGTCCTTCAGCTCGACGATGACCTACACGGTTTCGATCCTGGCGAGCGTGCACGAGACGTTCACCTGCGACGACGGCGAGACCTGCTCGGCGCTCGACAGTGCGATCAAGGCGGCCCAGAGCACCTATCCCACCATTCAATCGGCCGGCTGCGCGGCCGCCGGCGGCAGCGGCGCCTGCAATTGCACCGTCGAATGGGCCTCCTTCAACGACGATTCCGGGACCTACGCCGACAACGGCACGGCGCTCTCGTTGGCGGCGACCTCCGGTCTGCCGACCGCCCAGATCGGCTACTGCGTCCAGGGGAACACGATGCACTGGATCCCGACGGAGAGCGTCGCCTCCGGGCCACCGTTCCCCGACATCGTGGCCGAGCGACAATGACGCCCTGAGGCCGTGGGCCGGCCCTGCCGCGCCCCTACCAGCCGAGCCGAACAGCCAGCCAGAGCGCGGCCAACAACCCGACGGCGATCAGCGCGTTCGCCAGCACACCGGAGACGAAGTACGGGTAGATGAGCATCGCCAGGCCGACCAGGATCTGCGGCACGCGCGCGAACTTGCGCCCGTAGTTCAGCAGGATGAAGCCGACCGACGAGACGATCAGCGAGGCGATGATCCAGCCGGCGTCGAAGTGCACGATCTGAGTATAAGCCGCCCCGGGGCCAAACGCTTCAGGCCATCCAGCGCGGGAAACGCGCCCGCAGGAGCGCGTCGAGGCCGAGGACGCGCCCGGGCGGCGCGACGAGGAAGACCACGAAGATCGCCCCCATCAAGAGCGCGTTGCCCGGCGGCACCAGCCCCTGCCCGCTGCCGAAGGCGATCGAGAACAGCATGAGCGCGCCCAGAAATGCCGCGAGGCGGGTGAGGAGGCCGAGCAGCATCGACAGTCCGATCGAGAGCTCCCCGAGGGTGATGAGCGCGCCGAAGATCTTGGGGTGCGCCCGCGCCGTCTGGACGACCGGGACGAAGAACGCGTAGGTCTTGTTCGACTCGATCCAGCCGTCGAGCATGCCGAGCAGCGGCGTGCCGTGCAGCCATCCGTGCTGCAGCTTCCCCCAGCCTTCGAGGAGGAGAATCAACCCGCAGAAAATTCGCAGCGGAACCAGATATCCGAGCGGAATGCGCTCGCCCATCCGCTCACCTTAGCGGGTCGCGCGGCTCCTGCAAGTTGTTCGCCGACCGGCGTGCAAGCGCCGTGGTCCAGGTGTTAACGTCCGGCCGTGACGGAGACCAAGCGACCGACCAGCCCGGAAGCGGAAGAGATCCTGGGACTTTATTTCCCCGTGCTCGATCACGGCTTCGTGTCGCTGGTCGACTACATGGGAACCGACGAGTGCGTCGAGCGCGCGGCGCGCGTCAGCTACGGCTACGGAACGCGGCAGCGCAGCGCCACGCGCGGGCTCCTGCGCTACCTGCGGCGCCACAAGCACACCACGCCCAGCGAGATGGTGGAGCTCAAGTTCCACTGCTGTATGCCCATGTTCATCGCGCGGCAATGGATCCGCCATCGGACGGCCAACGTGAACGAGTACTCCGGGCGTTACTCGCTGATGCCGATGCTGTTCTACACGCCGGACGCGGCGCAGCTGCAGACGCAGAGCCGCCAGAACAACCAGGGGCGCAGCGGCCAGGCGGTCGGCGCCGGCGTCCACGCCGAGGCGCTCCGGCGCTGGGAATCGATCCGCCGCGAGAGCACCGAGGCCTATTCGTGGCTGACCGGGAACGAGGTCGCGCGCGAGCTGGCCCGTATCGATCTGCCGCTCTCGACCTACACGCAGTGGTACTGGAAGATCGACCTGCACAACCTGCTCCACTTCCTGACCTTGCGCGTGGATGCGCACGCGCAGTGGGAGATCCAGGAGTACGGGCGCGTGATGGCCGGGATGCTCAAGCGCGTGGCGCCGCTGTCATACGAGGCCTGGATCGACTACGACGTCTGCGGGACACACGTCTCACGCGGCGAGCTCGAATCGCTGCGCGCGCTGGTCAAGATGGAGAACGACGGTCTCGTGTCGGCCGGCGGCCGGCTCGATCGCGCCGCGCTCGGCGAGCGGAATCTCTCCAAGCGCGAGATCGACGAGCTCTTCGCCAAGCTGGCGCCCTCGCCCGCCCTCCCCGACTTCAACCTCGACCCCGCCGCCGCCCGCCCCGCCGAGCACTTCGCCAAGCGCTTCGCAGAGGCAGTCCCGAGCGGCGAAAGACCTACCGAATAGCCGCGCTCACTGCGCCAGGCAGCTTTGGCGTGGCGTGGCGCAGTCGGTTTGAAAGCAGGTGTTACAACCCGGCCCGCTCGCACCAGCACAGGCCGTCGCGCACTCGTTCGAGGCGCACGAGTCGATCCCCAACAGCAAGCCCGCCACCGTCGGGGAAGCTGCCGTCGCGCAGGCGCACTTGCACGCGGCACCGGAGCCATTGGTGTTGCACGTCCCCTCGCAAGTATCGGTGGCGGCGCAGGTCGCTGAGCCGCTGGGGATGCCCCCACCGCCAGGGCAATCCGTAGCGGCGACAGCTTGGAAGTAGCACATGGCCAGCGCGTTACAGTCGCTGGCCGCGGCGCCCAGGCAGCTCTTGTAGCTGGCGCTGCTGGCTGTGCAGTCGGCGCTGCAGCTCGCGCTGGTGGTGACGCCGCACGAGGCGAACGTCGCGCAGGCGGCCGCGCAGAGCGCCTGATCATTGCCACCGCCCGCTCCGCCGTTGCCCGCCGCGCCGCCGCCATTTCCACCAGCTCCCACCACGCTGGACCCGCCCTGCCCCGCCACGGCCGCAATGCCGCCGCCACCACCGGCTGCGCTCCCGTCCGAGGCTCCGGTCTTACCCGCGCTGGAGCAGGCAGAGACAACCAGAGCTCCCACCAGCAACGCGCGCCTCATCCTCGCCGTCTAGCGCGACCGATCTGCCGATGACAAGAAACCTCGATCGCCTCACTCAAGCCAACTGAGATGCACGGATCGCGACCGAGGAGCGGCGACGGACCCAAGCAACGACCAGCGCCGCGACGATGCCGACCGAGACCCACTGCGCCGTCGAGAGGCCGAGCGCTTGGCCGCGGTCGGGGTCACCCCGGAGAAACTCGATGGCGAAGCGACCGACGGCGTAGATGCCGAGGAACGTCGCGAACGCCCGCCCGTCGCGGCGACCGCGCGCGACCGAAACCGCGGAGAGCGCGGCCGCGAGCAGGCCGACGGCCGCCTCGTAAAGCTCGGTCGGGTGGACGGGCAGGCTGGGGGCGCCGCGCGGGACGAACCCACGACGCGCGTGATCGAGCGCGGCCAGGCTGCCGGGCGGAAACCGAACGCCCCAGCCATGCGCGGTGGGGAGGCCGTAGTCGCACCCGGCCAGGAAGCAGCCGGTCCGCACCAGCGCGAAGGTGAGCCCGACGCCGATCGCGACCCGGTCGAAGAACGGCGCCAGCGGCTGCCGCGCGCGGTGGAGATAGAGCGCAGCGGCGCCGATCGCAAACAGCAGCCCGCCGTACGCGGCCCGACCGGGATTCAAGACCGGGCGCCACGAGGCCGCGGCCACCGCCGCCGGGACCGCGCGCAGCGCTTCGAACAGGTAGCCGCCGCAGAGCGCCCCGACGTAGGCCGCGGCGATCGCGTAGCCGGTGTGCTTGCGCGAGCTGCGGTCGCGGGCCGCCAGGTGGAGGGCCAGCGCCGAGCCGATCAGCGTGGCGATCGACGCGAGCTGGAAGTATTCGGGCGCCAGCCAGGCTGGCAGCCCGTGGCGCATTAACCAGTCGACGAGCAACGGTCTCATCGCCGCCGTCCGATCAGGAAACCGAGCGGCGCCAGCACCCAGACGATCGTGGCGGCGCGGGGGCGCTCGCGGCCGGGCGCCATCCGGCAACTGCCGTCGTCGGGCGGCGTGCTGCACGAGTCGTCAGATCCGTCGTCGGTGCTGCTGCAGGAGTCGTCCTCGCCGTCGCTGGTGTCGCAGCTGTCGCTCGACGCCGCGCAGCCGTCCGAGCCGGCTGCACAGGCGTCCCAGAAACTCGGGCCAGGCGGAGGCGGAGAAGGTGGTGGTGGTGGCAGCGGTGGCACAATGGTGCCCGCGTCGAAGGCCGGATAGGCCAGGTCGTCCGGCGCGCGGCCTCCGTCGAAGGATTCGATGGTTGCGGCCGGCGCGACCGCCGCCGGCGGCGAGGGGACGGCGGCAGAGGTGACATCGCCGGCCGCGCGCCCGGTCTGCACGTCTGGCGCCCCGCTGTCCCCGATCTCCGCGCCCGGCGCCAGCGCCACCAGCCAAGCGGCATTGACATAGATGGTCTGGCCGATCGCGACGGCGCCGGCCGGCCAGCCGACGACCCGTTCGAGCCGACGCGCCCCGGACGCCTCGAGAATCGCGCGCAGTGGCGCCGCCGCCGCCCCCGACATCGCGCGCGCCTCGAGCGCCGCCGTGGTCGTCGCCACCTCGCCCTCGAGTGCCGGCAATGGATCCCCGTCGGCCGCGCCCGCCGTGGCCACGACTGTACGCGCGACGCCGTCGCCGATCGCGACGATCACCACCGCGTCGGCGCCCCGGCGTGCGCGGACGTCATCCAGCGCCGCGATCTCGGCGGCGGGGGTTTTGGCCTCGACGACCGTGTCGGCGGTGGCCTGCTCCGCAGCCGCGGCGTCGAACCGCGCTGCGAGGCGCTGGCGCGCCGAATCGCCCAGCTCGGCGACCACCGCCGGATCGGCGCGCAGAGCGTCCCGCAGCGGCAGCTCGTCGAGCGGCGGGGCCCCGTCTGCACACCCGACGACGACCAACAACGACAGCAAAGTCCACCGCACGCCAGGCATCGGCGCCCATCTACGCAAACACGGTGCCAGCGCAACGCCCCGATTTCCCGGCGAGCGCCCGCCAGGACCGTGACCGCACGACGACACACGCGACGCCGGGTGAGGCGCCCTGAACGTGCGACGTGCGGGGGTCGGTCAGATCGTGACCAGCTCGCGGACGACGAAGGCGCCGTCCTTGTCGACGCCGAGGCGTCCGGCGGCGTGGTCGCGATCGTGACCCCAGACGAGCAGCCAGTCCTCGGCGAGGGCGCGGGTGAAGAGAGCGCGCTTGGTCTCGACGGTCCGCGCCGGCTCGAGGTCGTAGCTCATCACCCAGGGGAGACGCACGTGCACGGCGGTCGGCACCACGTCGCCGAGGAACAGCGCTTTCGGGCCGTCGGGCGGCCCGATGAGGATCGATTGGTGGCCGGCGGTGTGGCCGGGCGTCGGAATCACGCGCACGCCGGGGGCGATCTCCGTTTCGCCGTCGACGAGCTGTAACAGGCCCGCCTCGCCGAGCGGGCCGACATTTTCCTGCAGATAGCTGGCGCGGTTGCGCTCGTGGGGGTGGGTGGCGTCCTCCCACTCGCGCTTCTGGATGACGTGGCGGGCCTTGCGAAACACGGGCGTGATGGCGCCCGACGCCGTCCGCCGCGTCGTCCCGCCGCTGTGATCGAAGTGGAGGTGGGTCATCACCACCGTGTCGATGTCGTCGGGACCGAGGCCAACCTCTTTCAGCGCCGCGCCGATCGCGCGGTCGTGGTCGATGCCGTAGATCTCCTTCAGCTTGGGCGAGAACTTGTCGCCGTTGCCGGTCTCGACCAGCACCCGACGGCCGCCGGTCTCGATGAGCAGGCAGCGCGTGCTGTATTGGCAGCGGTTGAGCGCGTCGCACGACACCAGCTTGGACCAGAGGGTCTTCGGCACCACCCCGTGCATGGCGCCACCGTCGAGACGAAAGCTGCCGCCGTCGAGCGAGGTGATCCGTGCGTCTCCCAGCGTGAGCACGCAGCGATCTTACCGCACCGACGGCCCCGTGCGACCCGCGCGGGTTGAAACGGCGTGGTGCTGCGCGGTGATATCCTGCGCGGGGATGGCGGTCTGGCTGGCACTGGTCGCGCTGCTCGCGCTCGATCCTGGCGTCGGAGCTGCGCCTCGGCCCCGGTCCGACGTCCGCTTCCTCAAAGGTCAGCTCCATCTGCACTCGAATCGGTCGGGCGACAGCGACACGCCGCCCGGGGAGGTCGTCCGCTGGTACGCCGCGCATGGCTACGACTTCATCGTGTTCACCGACCACAACCGGATCACCGCGCCGCCGTCGACGCCGGCGATGCTCGTCGTGCCCGGCGTCGAGCTGACCCAGAACAGCGACCGCTGTGTGCCGGCGCCGCCGCCCGGACGCAAGTGCCTGCTCCACGTCAACGCGCTGTTCGTGACGCCGCCGGCGCTCGGCCTCATTCCCTGGGGCCTCCCCGCCTCCTCGAGCCGCGCCGCGATCTACGGTCGGGCGATCGCGGCGGCGCACCGGATGGGCGGCCTGGCCCAGCTCAACCACCCGAATTTCCACTACGGCGCGGATGGCCCGCTGGTCGCCGCGCTCGCGCGCCAGGGCCTGACGTTGCTGGAGATCGCCAATCAGTCGTGGGACTCGAACGACATCCCCGACGAAAAGGGGCGCCCGACCTCCGAGGCGATCTGGGACGCGGCGCTCACCGCGGGCGCCACCGTGTACGGCACCGCGACCGACGACGCCCACCACTACTTCGACGCCCGCGCGGCAGCCGCCCGGGGCGAGCCGGTGTTTCCGGGCGACCTCGGCTTCGTGATGGTGCGGGCGCGCAAGGACCCGGGCGCGATCCGCGACGCGCTGGCGCGCGGCGACTTCTACGCCTCCACCGGCGTGCTGCTGGCGCGCGTCGAGCACGACGCCGAGACGCTCACCATCGAGGTCGACGCCCGCGCGCCCGGCAACCACCGCTTCACCTTCATCGGCGCGGGCGGCAAGACGCTCGCCACGGCCGAGGGGCGCGCCGCCAGCTTCTCGCTCGGCCGCGTGCGCGGCGGCTACCTGCGCGCCGTCGTCACCGATCGCGCCGGCCACAAGGCCTGGACGCAACCGATCCGGCTCGCCGCGCCCTGAGGCCGGCTCCGCCGGCGGCCGCTCCCCGCCGGTTCGCCTTCGTGATACTGGTGGATGGTCGTGTTGCAGGCGCCGATTCCGGCGGACGAGGTGAAGCGGCTGGCGCTGTTGGCGGCCTGCAACATCATCTACACGCCGGCGGAGCAGGCCTTCGACGACGTGGCGCGCCTGGCCGCCGATCTCTGCGGGACGGAGATTGCGCTCATCACCCTGGTCGACTCCGACTACCAGTGGTTCAAGGCGCGCGTCGGCGTCGAGCTGGTGGGGACGCCGCGCGACCTGTCGTTTTGCGGCCACTGCATCAACGGCCACCACCCGCTGGTCGTCGAGGACACGCTCTGCGACCGGCGCTTCGCCGACAACCCCCTGGTCACCGGCGAGCCCCGCATTCGCTTCTACGCCGGCGTTCCACTGGAGATCGAGCCTGGGTCGGCGGTGGGCGCGCTGTCGGTGGCCGACCGTTCGCCGCGCACGCTCACCGAGCGGCAGCTCGAGTCGCTGCGCCGGCTGGCCAAGCAGATCGCGCGCGAGCTCGGCCTCCGTCGCGATCTGGAGAAGGCGGGCGCGATGACGCCGCTGCCCGACACGCTGATCGCCCCCGGCGCGCTCGTCGGCGGGCGCTGGCGGATGGGGCGAGAGCTCGGGCGCGGCGCCGTCGGGGTGGTCTACGAGGCGCACGATCGCGATGGGCAACGCGCGGCGGTCAAGTTCCTGCTGCCCGAGTGGCGCGCGCAGGAGGAGGTGCTGGAGCGGTTCGCGCGCGAGGCGCGCGTGCTCATGCGCCTCGACACGCCGCACGTGGGCCGGCTGCTCGACGTGGGCAACCTCGACGCCGGCCTCGGCGGCGTGCCCTACCTGGTGCTCGAGTACCTCGAAGGCAAGGACCTCGGCGACGTCATCCGCGACGTCGGGCAGGTGCCGATCCCGCAGGCGGTCCGCTGGTGCGCCGACGCTTGCGACGGGGTCGCCCAGGCCCACGAGGTCGGCGTGGTCCATCGCGACCTCAAACCTTCCAATGTCTTCCTGGCCGACACCGGGGGCCGCGAGGCGGTGGTGAAGGTGCTCGACTTCGGGCTGGCGGCCGGCGATCCGTCGCCCGACAACGCGACCAAGCTGACCGGCAACTACGTGATCGGGTCGCCGGCCTACATGGCCCCGGAGCAGATGGTCGCCTCGAGCAGCGTCGACGCCCGCGGCGACGTCTGGTCGATGGGGGTCGTGCTCTACGAGCTCCTCTCGGGACAGCTTCCCTTCTCGGGCCATACGCCGCTCGAGATGTTCGCCGCGGTCATGACCCGACCGCCGATCCCGCTCGCCGCCCACTTCGAGGGCGGCCTGCCGCCAGCCGTGGAGGCCGTCGTCAACAGGTGCCTGCAGAAGGACCGCGCCGAGCGCTATTCCTCCATGCCGGCGCTGGCCCGCGACCTGCGCGCGCTCGCCGGCGCGGCGTAGCCCGCTACGGCGTCGCGACGGTGGCCGCGGGGCTGTCGGGCGCGGGGGGCGGTGGCGCGGCGACGTCGACCGGCAGCGGAGCCGGCGGCGTGGCGGGCGCGGCCGCGATCGGCTCCTGGGCCGATCTCGGCACGACGGGGATCGGCGGCGCCGCGGGCCCCGCCGGGACCAGCGGAGGAGCCGCGGGCGAGGCCGATGTCGAAGCTGCCGCGGAAGCCGGCGCAGAAGTCGTCATCGACGCCACGCGGGCGCCCGGCGACAGCTTCTGCGGGTGGCTGATGATCCAGTCGGCGACGCGCGCCACGTCGCCGAAGCGGGTCATCTTCCCGTCGTCGCCGAGGAACGCCATGTAGTAGTTGCGGCCGTCGATCTTGGTCGCCACCACCAGGCAGTAGCGGGCCTCGTCGTTGTAGCCGGTCTTGCCGCCCAGCACCTGGACGTTGCCGCGCGCCGCCGGGTGGTTGGTGTTGTTGTAGTGAATCGGCGGCTTGCCGACCGGATGCGCGTCGTACTCGGCGCGCCGGGTGATCGCCGCCAGCGTCGGGTTGGCCATCACCGCCCTCAAAAGGGCGATGATCTCGCGCGGGGTCGAGACGTTCCCCGTCGAGAGGCCCGTCGGCTCGTGGAAGCGCGTGCTCTTGAGCCCCAGCGCGTGCGCCTTGGCGTTCATCGCCGTCGTCAGCTGCGCGGGGGTGAGCTTCACCGACCGCCCCAGCGCCGGGATGGCCCGGTTGTCCGAGCCCATCAGCGCCGAATGCAGCAGATCGCGGTTGGAGAGCGTCATCCCCTCGAACAGCCGCGAGCGCGCCCCACCCTTGGCGACCTCGATGTCGTTCTTGTTGATCGTCGACAGCCCTTCGAGCTCGACCCCTTTTTCCGCCACCACCAGCGTCGCCGCCAGCTTGGAGATCGAGGCGATCGGGCGCTCCTTGTCGGCGTTCTTGGCGAACACCGCGCGTCCCCCCTCGTCGATCACCAGCGCCGCTTGCGCCTGGACGTTGGGGAGCCCGCCCCGCGTGGCCGCGACCGGCCGCTCACGCTCGACGTGCTTGCGGCGCTTCACCGCGTGGCGGGCAAACGCGTTCCCGCTCAAGAGCACGACCGCCAGAGCGGCGGCCAAGGCCCCGGCGGGCCGATTGAGGCGCCCCATCACCTCGACAGTTATAAAGGACCGAGCGGCGCGGGCAAGTTCCCCGCCGGTTTGGGCACCGAGATCTTGCGCCAGCCGTGCCAGTACTTCAGGCGCAGCTTGGCCACCACAGCCATCGCCGCGGTCATGAGGACGAGCCCAACCGTGGCGCCCCACATGCTGAGGCGGTGGTGCAACCGGCCGAGCAGGAGGCCGTAGACGAGCTCGACGTGCACCCAATAGACGAGCAGCGAGGTCTGCCCGAAGAGCCGCATGAGCGAGAACCAGTGGCGCGGAAAGACGCGCGTCACCAAATAAGCGAGGAGAGCGAGCGGACCGATCTGGCCCAGCCGGTAAAAGAAGGTCCCCGGCCCCATCTGCTGCACCAGGTCCGACGGGTAGTGGATGATGTACGGGTTGTGGGCGCGGACGATCACCACCGCGCGCATCATCGCCACCCCGACCGCGCCGCTGACGACGAAGGCGATCGCCTGCTTGCGCGCGCTGGCGCTGCTGCGGACCCAGTAGTGGCCGATGAGGACGCCGACGAGCGGCCAGGCCAGCGACGGAAAAAGCGGGAACCAGGCCATCGGCCGCTCGCCGCCCAGGTACGAGGTGAGCGGCCGCGGCAAGAACGACGGGAAGTGCATCGGGCCGACGATCGGGCCGAGCGCGATGACGACCGCCGCCGCCAGCAGGGTCGGGACAATTGCCGGTCGCCCGCGCCAGGGCGCGGTGACGAACGCCGCCACCACCATCGACGCGCCGATGCAGTTGAGGATGTCGACCCGGTAAAGATCGTGCCAGTCCCAGCAGCCGCCGAGCACGTACTCCTGCAGCCGAAACAGGTAGGCCAGCGCGATCACCTCCAGGCCGCGTTTGGCCGCGGTGCGGACCATCGTCGCGCGATCGACCTTGGCGGCGAGCTGGCTCTCGAAGCGGATCGCCATCGAGACGCCGACCAGCAACAGGAAGAGCCGCGAGGGGATGCCGCCGATGAAGCGCGTCCAGCCGTAGGCCACCGTCGCCTTCGCCGCCTGGTTGCACCAAGAGTCGTAGAGGTGGGTCTGGATCATCAGGAGCACGGCCAGGCCGCGCAGCCAGTCGACCGCCTCGATCCGCTGCCGGCGCTTGGGCGTGGGCAGAGGGAGCGCCACCTGGACAGACCCCGGCTCGGCCCGGCGGAGCTCGGCGCGGGGGGGCGCGGAGCTCATCCCAGAGGCCCCTCTGACAGGCCCAAGATGGACGAATTTGCCGTGTCCAAGACCGTCTCAATTCCTGCCGGACGGTGTACGGTTGTCAACGTCTTTTCGCGCGGCCACCGCGCGCGTTGACATTGTGTGAGGGGGGGACTATAAACCGCCGCTCGCCATGTCTCTCAAAATGGGCCTTTTGGGCCGTAAGATCGGAATGACCCAGGTGTTTCATGACGACGGGTCCGCCCTGGGCGTTACCGCCGTCTCCGTCGGCCCCTGCGTGGTCGTCGGCAAGCGCACCGTCGAGAAGCACGGCTACTCGGCGGTCCAGCTCGGCTTCGAGGAGAAGACCCTCCGGCTGGTGACGCGCCCGGAGAGCGGCTACTTCAAGAAGGCCAACATCGAAAAGCCCCTGCGCCACCTGCGCGAGGTGCGGCTCGAGGCCAAAGAGCTCGAGAAGTACGAGGTGGGCAAGGTCATCCGCGCGTCGGAGGTGTTCAAGCCGGGCGACGTCATCGACGTGGTCGGTACGACCAAGGGCAAGGGCTATCAGGGCGTCATGAAGAAGCACCGCATGGCGGGCGACTCGGCGACCCACGGAACGCACGAGTTCTTCCGCCACGGCGGCTCGATCGGCTGCCGCCTCACCCCCGGCCGCGTCCACAAGGGCAAGCGGATGTCGGGGCTCATGGGGAACGTCAAGAGCACGGCCTCCGACCTGGTCGTGGTGAGCGTGCTCGACGACAAGGATCTCGTCCTCATCAAGGGGCCGGTCCCCGGACCGGCCAACGGCGTCGTCCTCGTGAAGGGGAGCGTCAAGGACGTCAGGAAGTACGTCGTCCCGCGCCAGATCAAAGAGGTCGAGTCGAAGAACCCGATGAAGGCCTCCAAGAAGGGCGCTCCGGCAGCGGCCGCGTCCAAGAAGAAGTAGCGCGGCGCGCGCCGCGCGGGCTCGATCGACGAGGCGCTCTTTTGTCGAAGCTCGGCGATCCTCGCCACCGTCACGACGCCTTTTTCAAGAAGGCCCGCGGCGCCGGCTTCGCCGCGCGCTCGGTCTACAAGCTGGAGGAGATCGACCGCAAGCTGCGGCTCCTGCGGGCCGGTGACCGGGTGCTCGACCTCGGCTGCCGGCCGGGCTCGTGGCTGCAGTATGCGAAGAAGGCGGTCGGCGCGCACGGCGCCGTGGTCGGGATCGACCGCGATCCGCTGCCGCAGCCGATCGCCGGCGCCCGCGTCCTCTGCGCCGATCTGCTGACCGTCACCGACGGCGAGCTTTTGGGGGAACTGAAGGCGTTCGACGTTGTCCTCTCGGACATGGCCCCCAACACCACCGGGATCCGGGCCACTGACCAGGCGCGCTCGGCGGCGCTGGTCGAGGAGGCGCTCGGGCGCGCGGAACGCCTGCTGGCGCCCGGCGGCGGCTTCGTGGCCAAGATCTTCCAGGGGCCCGACGTCGAAGTCATTCGAAAGCGGATGGCGGCCCGCTTCGCCCAGGTCCGCACGCTCAAGCCCGAGGGGTCACGCGCGGAGAGCACCGAGATTTACCTGGCGGGCAAGGGCTTCGCGTAGACTTTTCGCGGACGCCGATGAAGCTCGCCGCGTTCGCCCTCGCCGCCGTCTCGCTCAGCACCGTCCACGCCTCGGCGGCGACGTCGCCTCCCGCGCCCGCTACGCAGAAGATCGCCATCGACGCGCGCGGCCCGCTGGCCCTCGTCGAGGTGACCCGCACGGTGGCGGCCGAGGCGGGGGGCGAGCACGGCAGCGAAGCGCTGCTCGATCTGGCGCTCCCCGACGGCAGCGCCCTCGTCTCCGTCGAAGTACGCGACGGCGGCCGCTGGCGCACGGTCGCGCCGGCCGCCGAGGGCGCCGCGCGCACCGCCGAGGTCTACCGGGCCGAGAGCACGGCGCGTGGTGTGACACCGGCCAGTGAGCCATACGACGAGAACGCCACCCACCGGCTGCGCCTCCTGCGCAGCGCGGGCCACGGGACGGCGTCGTTCATGGTGCGCTACCGCTTCGCGGTCCTCCCGATCGCCGCCAGCGGCCGCCTCGTCGTGCGCTTCCCGGCGGCAATCGAGCGGCTCCCCCCGGCGGCCGAGGTGACCTTGCAGCTGCGCGGCGCCAGCGACGGCGAGATTGCCGGCGTGCCCACCACGCTTGGGCCGAGCGCCGGCGCTGTCACCGGTCGCGCTTCCACGCGTGGCGCCTGGGAGGTGGCCTGGACGCCACGCGATCCGGCAACCGGGCGCGACACCCTCCCGCTGGAGGCGCGGGTCGCGATCGCGCCGCTCTCGCCCGAGCAGACCGCGCTGGCGTTCCTGGTGCGCCACCGTCCGAGCGCCTCGACGGCCACACCACAAAGCCTCCTCTTCGTCGTCGATCGCTCGCGCAGCGTGGGGCTGCCGGGGCTTTCGGCCGAACGCGATCTGGTGCGCGCGATCATCGAAGCGCTCCCTCCCAGCACGCGTTTCGACGCGCTCTTTTTCGACCGCGGCACCAAGCGCCTCTTCCCGATGAGTCGCCCCGCGACGCACGAAGCGATCGAGGGCTTCGAGACGGAGATGGTCCCCGACCGACTGCGCAACGGGACCGACCTGTCGAGCGCGCTGCGCGACGCCGGCGCGCTCTTGCGGCGCGAGGCGACGACATTCGGGCCGCGCACCCTGCTGGTCCTGGTCACCGACGGCGCCTTGGCCGACGATCTGGACGGCGCGGCGCTCGACCACGCGCTCGGATCGACGCAGGGCCTCGACATCGCGCTGGCGGCGCTCACCATCCGCCCCGTCGACGATGAACCGATCGCGCCGCGCGCCCGCGACGCCCTGCGCGCGCTGGCGGCCGCCCGCGGCGGCGTGGCCCGCGAGCTCCGCGCGAACGAGATCGCCGACGCCGTCCCGGCCGCGCTCGCCGACCTGCAGCGCGGTGGCGATCTCGGCGCGATACGGCTCACCGCCGATGGAACTGAGCGACGCCTGTCAGAGGGCTTGCCGCCCGGTGGTGCCCTGGCGGGCGTCATCCCGCTCAAAGGGCGGCCGCCGCGCGCCGTGCACGTCGAAGCTGTCGCGCGCGGACTGCGGATCTCCCTCACGCCGGCCTCCGCGCGTCTCCCGCCGGATTGGTTGCGTCCCTGGATCGCCCGCGGCCGGTCGGATCCGACGCGGTTTTTGAGCGCGCCGTCGCTGGTCGCGCTCGTCGAGCCTGTCGCGCACACCTCCGGCGCTGCCGAGGCGGCGGTCAAAGGCTCGATGGATCGGATGGTGGTGCGGAACGTGTTGTCGCTGGCTTACATGCCGCGGGCGCGGGCCTGCTACCTGAATCGCACCGCGGCGACGCCGGCGCTGCGCGATCTCGCCGGGAAGGTGCGGCTGGCGATCGATCTGGTGCGCGGCGAGGTCGACCGGGCGACCATCGAATCGTCGACGCTCGCCAACCCCGACATCGAGCGCTGCCTGCAGGAGAGCGCGTTCGAGATCGAGGTCCCGCGCGCCGCCCGCAGCGACGCGCCGGTCACCGCCGTGCTCAATATGGTCTTTCGCCCGCGCACCCCCGACAGGAAGGCCGACGTCGATCTGGGCGCCGTGGGCGATCAGATCGACCTCGTCATCGAGGAGACACAACGCCGGGAAGCGGCCGCGAAACCACCGACGACACATCCCGGCCAGCCGTAGCGGCGCTTCGGCCGCCAAAGGCCCGTGTGCAAAACCTTGCACGCTCGCCCGGCAATCAAACGGCGTTACAAATCTGCCGACGGCGACGACGAAGCTGGACTTCCAGATTGGCGCTCTTGTACGTTACGCCCCGTCCGTCAGTCGCAAAAACGCAGTTTAGTGTGAAGGGAGCTACCGTGGGGATCCGTCGGGGGTTCGTGGTCGGTTGTGGTCTGTTGGGCGCAGTGTGGACCGTGGGATGCGTGGTTCCGTCTTCTCCAGACGAGCCCGCCGCGACGACGCGGGTGCAATCCGCCGTCAGCGGATTCGCGGGCGTCCTCACCCAGCATAACGATCTGGGTCGCACGGGCGCCAACCTGAGCGAGACGATCCTCAACACCAGCAACGTCAAGGTCGGGACCTTCGGCAAGCTGCACGCGCTGGCCGTCACCGGCCAGGTCTACGCGCAGCCGCTGTACATGCCGAGCATCCAGACCACCAACGGGATCAAGAACCTCGTCTTCATCGCCACCGAGGCCAACGACGTCTATGCCTACAACGCCGACAGCCCCTGGGATCTCGTCTGGTCGCGCACCAACTTCGAGATGCCCTGGGCCTCGACCGCCTGCTCGAACACGCAGCCGCTGCTCGGCATCAGCAGCACGCCGGTCATCGATCCGCTGTCGATGACGATGTACGTCGCCGCCAAGACGAACCAGGGCGGCGTGTTCAAGTACATGCTCCACGCGCTCAATCTGACCAACGGCGCCGACCGGACCGGCAGCCCGATCGACATGTCGCTCGACGGGTCCCAACACCCGCTCACCGTCCCCGGAACCGGCGACGGCGCTCCCGACGGCGGCTCGGGGATCACCTTCGATCCGATGCGGCAGCTCAACCGGGTCGGGCTCACGCTGTCGCAGGGCGTGCTCTTCGTCGGCTTCGCCAGCCACTGCGACACCAACAACTACCACGGCTGGATCCTGCGCTTCGACACCTCTTTCTCGCCGCCGAAGCCGCTGGCACCGTTCGTGACCAACCCCAACACCGGCCACGGCGGCCTCTGGATGGGCGGCGCCGGCTTCAGCGTCGACGCCAACAACGATCTCTACTTCGTGAGCGGCGACGGCGAAAAAGGGAAGACCACCACCGACGGCAAGCAGCTGGCGAACGCCTTCGTCCGCCTGACCACGGTCGGCCCCACGCAGACGCCGACCGTGGGCAGCTGGTTCATGCCTTCGGACGTGGCGAACCTCGACACCCTGGACCAAGACCTCGGCGCGGCCGGGCCGCTGCTGATCCCGGGCACCAACCGCATCCTCGGCGGCGGCAAAGGCGGCATCTACTACCTCCTCGACCGAACCACCATGGGCGGGTTCGTCGCCGGCAGCACGCCCGAGGCGGCCGCCATCCAGCGCTTCGCGCCGACCGCCACCGGCAACTGGATCGTCGGCAGCCCCATCTTCTGGAACAGCCCCGCCGGCGCGCGCATCTACACCTGGCCCGGCGGCACGCCGCTCGCGTCCTACGCTTTCGATCTGACCGCCCAGAAGTTCACCTCGACGACACCCCTCGCGCAGGGGACCGTCAACCCGACCGATCCGCAGGGGGGACACCTGTCGCTCTCGGCCAACGGCTCGCTCGCCGGCACCGGCATCGTCTGGGCCAACCACGGCCTGGCCAGCGAAGGGAACGGCATGCCCGTCGCTGGCGCGCTCTATGCCTTCAACGCCGAAAACGTCGCGCAGAAGCTCTGGGACTCGACGCTGGTCTCGAGTGATACGCTGACGAGCTACGCGAAGTACACGCCGCCGACGGTCGCCAACGGCAAGGTCTACGTCGCCACCTTCTCGGGCGAGGTCGACGTTTACGGCCTCCTGGCGACGCCGACCGACGCCGGCGTGCGCGACGCGGCGCCCGACCTTCCGATCACCACGGTGCTCCACTGCGGCGGCTTCGACGGCGGCGCGCCGCAACCGACGACCTGGACCTACGTCTACAACACCTACTTCGGCCCGGGGACCGCCGGCCACTGCGCCAACTGCCACGGGAACGCCGCGCCGGGCGGGTTCTCCACCGGAACCTCCCTGGCCGCCACCACCAAGGACACCTTCTATTCGGGGCTCGTCGCCATCGGGCAGATCTCGACGACGGCGGGGACCAGCTCCGCGCTCGGCAACCCGGCGCAATCGGCGCTGAGCTGGTTCGGGCCGATGCGGACGTCGAGCGCCGGGCTCCTCATGCCGCAGGATCAGCAGGCGCTGAACCCTGCCGCGGTCGCGGCCGTCTGCGGATGGGTCGCCGCCGGCGCGCTCGACGACGCGGCGAACGGGACGGCGTGCACCAGCGGATCGCAGTGCACCTCGGGATCGTGCGTCAACGGATTCTGTTGCAACACCACCTGCACCGGCACCTGCACCGCCTGCTCGGCCGCCAAGACCGGCGGGACCAACGGCACCTGCGCCAACGTCACCGCCGGCACGACCGACGCCCGCTGCGTGGCCGCCCCGCCCTGCGGCAACACCGGCGCCTGCACCGCCACCGGCTCTTGCGCCCTGGCGCCGACCACCACCTCCTGCCGCGCGGCGAGCTGCGCCACCGGCACCGCCACCGCCGCCGCCAATTGCAACGGCGCCGGCGCCTGCCCGACCGCGGTCACCAGCGTCTGCACGCCGTTCATCTGCGGCGCCACCGCCTGCAAGACCACCTGCGCCGCCGACACCGACTGCGTGAGCGGCGACTTCTGCTCCGGCACCGCCTGCACCGCCAAGAAGGCCAACGGCGGCGCCTGCACCGCCACCGACCAGTGCACGTCGGGAGCGTGCGTCGACGGGTTCTGCTGCAACACCGCGTGCACGGGCGCTTGCACTGCCTGTTCGAACGCCAAGACCGGCGCCGCCAACGGCACCTGCGCCAACACCACCGCGGGGGCCAGCGACACCCGCTGCGTGACGGCCCCACCCTGCGGCAACACCGGCGCCTGCAGCGGCAGCGGCACCTGCGCCTTCGCCCCGACCACCACCTCGTGCCGCGCCGCCAGCTGCGCCTCCGGCACCGCCACCACCGCCGCCAACTGCAACGGCGCCGGCGCCTGTCCGACCGCCGTGACGAAGAGCTGCGCGCCGTTCATCTGCGGCGCCACCGCCTGCACCATCTCGTGCACGACGGCCGCCAACTGCGCAGCCAGCGCGCAGTGCACCGGCGGCCTCTGCGTCGCCTGCACCGGCACCACCTGCCTGGCCAACGGCGCCGCCTGCACCGCCGGCAGCCAGTGCACCACCGGCTCGTGCGTCGACGGGTTCTGTTGCAACACCACCTGCACCGGCACCTGCACCGCCTGCTCCGCCGCCAAGACCGGCGGGACCAACGGCACCTGCGCCAACGTCGCGGCCGGCACGACCGACGCCCGCTGCGTGGCCGCCCCGCCCTGCGGCAACACCGGCGCCTGCACCGCCAGCGGCTCTTGCGCCCTCGCGCCGACCACCACCTCCTGCCGCGCGGCGAGCTGCGCCACCGGCACCGCCACCGCCGCCGCCAATTGCAACGGCGCCGGCGCCTGCCCGACCGCGGTCACCAGCGCCTGCACGCCGTTCATCTGCGGCGCCACCGCCTGCAAGACCACCTGCGCCGCCGACACCGACTGCGTGAGCGGCGACTTCTGCTCCGGCACCGCCTGCACCGCGAAGAAGACGACCGGCAGCGCCTGCACGACGGCCAGTCAGTGCACCTCCGCGGCGTGCGTCGACGGCTTCTGCTGCAACAGCGCCTGCACCGGCGCCTGCACCGCCTGCTCGAACGCCAAGACCGGCGCCGCCAACGGCACTTGCGCCGGCACCACCGCCGGCGCCACCGACACGCGCTGCGTGGCCGCTCCGCCCTGCGGCAACACCGGCACTTGCAGCGGCAGCGGCAGCTGCGCCGTCGCGCCGGCCACCACCTCCTGCCGCGCCGCCAGCTGCGCGAGCGGTGTCGCCACCGCCGCCTCCAGCTGCAACGGCACCGGCGCCTGCCCGACGGCGGTCACCAGCTCCTGTGGCCTGTTCGCCTGCGGGACCACCGCCTGCAAGACCACCTGCGCCGCCGACACCGACTGCGCGAGCGGTGACGCCTGCTCCGGCACCACCTGCGTCGCCAAGCAGTCCAACGGGACCGCCTGCACCACCGCCACGCAATGTTCCTCGGGCGCGTGTGTCGACGGGCTCTGCTGCAACAGCGCCTGCACCGGCGCCTGCACCGCCTGCTCGAACGCCAAGACCGGCGCCGCCAACGGCACTTGCGCCAGCACCACGGCCGGCGCCACCGACACGCGCTGCGTGGCGGCTCCGCCCTGCGGGAACACCGGCGCTTGCAGCGGCAGCGGCGCCTGCGCCGTCGCGCCGACCACCACCTCTTGTCGCGCCGCCAGCTGCGCCAGCAGCACCGCGACCGCCGCCGCCAACTGCAACGGCGCCGGCGCCTGCCCGACCACCGTCACGGCGGCCTGCACGCCCTACGTCTGCGGCACGACCGCCTGCAAGACCACCTGCACGACCGCCGCCGACTGCATCACCGGCGACAGCTGCACGACGGGCGTCTGCACGGCGCCGGCGGCGACCTGCACCGCGGCGATCGCCGTCGTGGACGACTTCGAGGACGACAACAACCAGATCAGACTGCTCGACGGTCGCAACGGCCCGCTCTACACCTACGCCGACACGACCGGCTCGACCATCACGCCGGCCGCGGGCGCCATCTTCGCGCCGACCGCGCCGGGCGACGTCACGCCGAAGTTCGCGGCGCACGTCTCGGGCAAGCTGTCGACCGCCGCTACGGTGTGGGCCGGCTTCGGCATGGACTTCCTGACGCCGAAGGCGCTCTACAACGCCTCGAAGTACACCGGCATCTCGTTCTACGCCAAGAAGGGCTCCTCGACCGCCTCGAGCGCCGTCCGGGTGAAGGTGCCCGACCGCAACACCGATCCGACGGGCGGCGTCTGCACCTCCTGCTCGAACGACTTCGGCTCCGACCTGACGCTGACGACCACCTGGACCAAGTTCACCCTCCCGTTCACCAGCCTGACCCAGCAGGCCGGTTGGGGCGCGCCCCGCCCCGCCCACCTCGATCCGACCGGCGTCGTGGCCGTGCAATTTCAGGTGACGGCCGCGGGCGCCAACTACGACATCTGGCTCGACGACGTCACGTTCACCTGCAACTGATCGAACGCGACCAGGCCGACGTCAGAGGCGCACGCGGACGGCCAGCGCACGCGAAGCGGGCTCCCGCGACCCACCCCCTGCTGGGTCGCGGTGTATTCGAGCGTCTCGCCTGCCCGCGCCGCACAGGGCCCGCGATCTCAGCCCAGAACGGAGGCCCCCGGAACCTTCGTCGCGGCGGTCCGAGATTCATCAGGCTCCCTCGCGCGAAGGGATCTAGAATTGGGGCACATGGAAGAGACTGCGTTCAATCCCAAACGGCGCCTCTGCCCCGACGGCAGCTGCGTGGGCGTCCTTGGTGCCGACGGGCGCTGCAGCGTTTGCCGGCGCTCCGCGGGAGCGGGTGGCGACTCGCCAGCTGAGTCGTTTGCCGATTCGTCCGGCGATACGTCTGCTGAGATCTTGGCCGCCGCCGGCGATGACGACGCGCGCGCCTCCGAGAGAGGGGACGGAGCGAGCTCCGGCTTCGATCCGAGGCGCCGGCTGTGTGACGACGGGAGCTGCGTCGGCGTGGTGGGCGCCACCGGAGTCTGTGGCACCTGCGGTCGGAGAGCGGACTAGCGTGCCGAGCGTCGCTGTCGTCGGGGCCTCGAGCGCACCGCAGAAGTTCGGCAACAAGGCGGTCCGCGCCTACCTGCGCCGGGGCTGGACGGTCTACCCGGTGAATCCCAACGAAAAGACGATCGAAGGGCTGCCGGTCTACGCCCGCGTCGAGGATCTGCCGGCCGGCGTGGAGCGCTTCTCGCTCTACGTGCCGCCCTCCGTCGGGATCACGCTGCTGGAGGCGATCAAGAGCAAGCAGCCGAAGGAGGTCTATCTCAACCCGGGCTCCGAGAGCGACGAGCTCATCGCCCGCGCCGAGACGTTGGGCCTGGAACCGATCCTCGCCTGTTCGATCATCGAGATCGGCGAGCGGCCTTGAGCTAATCTCGCGCGCCTCGATGCCGGCTTACGCGGTCAACAGCATGCTCGATCTCATCGGCGGGACGCCGCTGGTGAGGCTGCGCCACCTCGTCGACCCGACGATGGCCGACGTGTTCTGCAAGTGCGAGCAGTTCAACCCGGGCGGTTCGCTCAAGGATCGGGTGGCGCTCTCGATGATCGAGGCGGGCGAGCGCGACGGAAAGCTCACGCCGGGAGAGTCGGTGATCATCGAGCCGACCTCCGGCAACACCGGCGTCGGGCTGGCGCTGGTGTCGGCGGCCAAGCGCTATCGCCTCATCCTGACAATGCCCGACAACATGTCGCTCGAGCGGCGCGCGCTGCTCAAGGCCTACGGGGCCGAGCTGCACCTGACGCCGGCGGCGGCGGTCATGCGCGGCGCGGTCGAGCGCGCCCAAGAACTCGCCCGCGATTACCCGCACGCCTTCATGCCGCAGCAATTCAACAACCCGGCCAACGTCGCCGCGCACTACCGCACGACGGGCCCCGAGATCGTCGCCCAGCTCGGCAACCGCAGCCCGGACGCCTTCGTGCACGGCGTGGGGACGGGCGGGACGATCACCGGCGTCGGGCGGGTGCTGCGGGAGCTGCGCCCCGACGTGCGCATCGTGGCGGTCGAGCCGGACAAGAGCGCCGTGCTGTCGGGCGGACCGCCGGGCGAGCACCGGATCGACGGCATCGGCGCCGGGTTCGTGCCGGCCATCCTCGACAGAGCCGTGCTCTCGGAGGTGCGGACGATCTCCGAAGGCGACGCGCAGCGGACCAAGCTGGCGCTGGCGCGGCGCGAGGGGCTGCTGGTCGGCATCTCCGCCGGCGCCTCGGTGAAGATCGCGCTCGACGTCGCGCGCGAGCTCGGGCCCGGCAAGACCGTCGTCACCATCCTCTGCGACACCGGCGAGCGGTACTTCTCGTCGGACGCCTATTTCGAGTAAGGGGCCGCGAGTGAGCTCCCCGCCGGCCGTGTTGATCCTGGGGGCCGGCGGTCTCGGCTGTCCGGCGGCGCTGGCGCTGGCGGCGGGCGGCGTCGCGCGGATCGGCGTGGTCGACGACGACCGCGTCGACACCACGAACCTCCACCGCCAGATCCTGTTTTCCGACGCCGACGTCGGTGAAGCGAAGGCGACCGCGTTCGCGCGGGCCCTGGCCCGGCGTTTTCCGACCGTCGAGGTGACGCCGCACGCCGTTCGCTTCGAGGTGGAGAACGCGCGGGCGCTGGTCGCCGCGTATGACGTCATCGTCGACGGGACCGACAACTTCGCGGCCAAGTTCCTGGCCAACGACGCGGCCGTGCTCTGCGGCAAACCGCTGGTCCACGGTGCCGCGGTCGCGCTGGGGGGGCAGATGCTCACCGTCCCCGCCGGCGGGCGCCCCTGTTACCGGTGCCTCTTCGAGGAGCCGCCCCCTGCGGGCGTCGGCCCCTCGTGTGCGGAAGCTGGCGTGCTGGGTCCGGTGCCGGGCGTCATCGGAGCCTTGCTGGGGGTGGAGGCCGCCCGGCTGGCCAAAGGCGAAACTCCCGCTTTCGTTGGGCGATTGGTCCAGTATGATTCCCGTTCGATGTCGGTCCGGACCGTCCGCTTCAACCCCAACCCGCTGTGCGCCGTCTGCGGCCCCGAGGCGCGCATCCGCGACCTGTCGGCCGCCGAGTACCCGGCCGCTGACTGTGCAACACCATGAGCACCGCCCCCGCCATGAACCAACCCTCGTACGTCCAGGGACTCAGCTGCCGTGAGTGCGGCACGCGCTACGACAAGGCCCCCATCCACGTCTGCGAAAACTGCTTCGGCCCGCTCGAGGTCGCCTACGACTACGCCCGCATCGGCCAGGTGCTGACCCGCACCGCGATCGAGGCGCGTCCGAAGTCGATGTGGCGCTACGCCGAGCTGCTGCCGCTCGACGGTCCGCCCGCGGTCGGGCAGGCGAGCGGGATGACGCCGCTCCTGCGCGCCGATCGCCTGGCCAAGCGGCTCGGGCTCAAGGAGGTGTGGGTGAAGAACGACGCCGTCAGCTACCCGACGCTGTCGTTCAAGGATCGCGTCGTCTCGGTCGCGGTGTCGAAGGCGATCGAGTTCGGCATCGGCACCATCGCCTGCGCCTCGACCGGAAACCTGGCCAACGCCACCGCCGCCCAGGCCGCCGCGGCGGGGCTGCCGGCCGTCATCCTGGTCCCCTACGATCTCGAGCCGGCCAAGATCCTCGGCACCAGCATCTACGGCGCGCGCGTGGTCAGCGTCAAAGGGACCTACGACGACGTCAACCGGTTGTGCTCGGAGATCGCCGGTAAGTACGGCTGGGGCTTCGTCAACGTCAACCTCCGCCCGTTCTATGCCGAGGGCTCCAAGAGCTACGCCTACGAGATCGCCGAGCAGCTCGGCTGGCGGCTGCCGGCGCACGTCGTCGTCCCCATGGCCGGCGGCTCGCTGGTGACCAAGGTGGGCAAGGCGTTCGGCGAATTCGAGAAGTTGGGCCTCGTCGCGGCGCCCGCGCGCAAGCCGCGCATCCACGGCGCCCAGGCCGAGGGGTGCGCGCCGATCATCGACATGGTGCTCGAGAACCGCGATCATGTCCGGCCGGTCAAGACGCCGACGAGCATCGCCAAGTCGCTGGCCATCGGTAACCCGGCCGACGGCTTCTATGCCCGCCAGACGATCATCGGCTCGGGCGGCTGGGCCGCCAAGCCGAACGACGACGAGATCATCGCCGCCATGCGCCTCCTGGCCGAGACCGAGGGGATCTTCACCGAGACGGCCGGCGGGGTGACGCTCGGCGCGGCGCTCAAGCTGATCGCCGGCGGTCAGATCGGCAAGGACGACGGGCCGGTGGTCATCTGCATCACCGGCAACGGGATGAAGACGCAGGACCCGCTGGTCGGCAAGCTGCCCAAGCCGGCGCTGATCGGCCCGCGCCTCGGTGATTTCGACGATCTGCAGGCGACCTGGACCTGACCTGGACCCAAGAGGAGAGAATTCATGGCCACCATCCGCATACCGACGCCGCTTCGCAAGCTGACCCAGGGCAAGGAAGAGGTCACCGCGACGGGCGCCACGATCGGCGCCCTCATCGCCAGCCTGGAGACGCAGTACCCGGGGATCAAGGAGCGGATCTGCGACGACAGCGGTCAGGTCCGCCGCTTCGTCAACATCTTCGCCAACGACGAAGACATCCGCTTCCTCAAGAATCTCGACACGGCCGTCAAGGATACCGACGAGATCTCGATCGTTCCGGCGATCGCCGGCGGATGACCCCCGAAGAGGTCCAACGTTACGCGCGCCAGATCGCGCTCCCCGAAGTCGGCCCCCAAGGACAGGCGCGGATCTGCGCCGCGCGCGTGCTGATCGTCGGCGGCGGGCTCGCCGCGGAGACGGCCGCGTCGTATCTGAAGGCCGCCGGCCTGGGCGAGGTGATCGCGCGCGAGCTCCCTCCGGGCGACGGTGAGGCTTGGATGACGGCGTTGGCGGGAATCGATCTGGTCGTCCGCGCCGGGTTCGACGACGACGCGATGCTGGGCGCGGCCAAGCGGCTCGGGCTGCCGGTGATCGTGGTGCGGGCCGCGGCCGCGCAGATCGATCTGCTCTCGTTCCCTCGACGGGCGCCGGCGCCCGAGGCCTCCCTGGAGGTCCCGCTGCAGGCAGCCGCGACGTCCACCCCGGGCGCAGCCGACGTTCTCGGCGGAGCGCTGGCGGCCGCCGAGGCGCTGGTCCGCCTGGCGCGCATCGACGGCGAAATTGGCAGGATTCGCCACCTGCGGCTCCCCCTCGACGGCGGCCTGCCGCTGGCGCAGGAGATCGGCGGGCGGGCGTGAACCAGCAACTCGACGTCGTCCGCCGCGCGCGCCTGCGCGTCGCCGAGCGGGTCACCGACCTCATCGGCGACACGCCGATCGTGCGGCTGCATTGCTTTGAACGCGATTCGCCCGGCGTCGAGCTGTGGGCCAAGTGCGAGTTCCTCAACCCAGGCGGCTCGGTCAAGGATCGCGCCGCCTACCAGATGATCCGCGACGCCATCCGCACCGGCGCGCTCAAGCCCGGGCAGACGATCATCGACTCGACGAGCGGCAACACCGGCGTCGCCTACGCGCTCATCGGCGGCGCGCTCGGCTACCCTGTCACGCTGGTGATGCCCGGCAACGTCTCCTGGGCGCGCCGCAAGATCACCGAGGCGTTCGGGACGACGCTGGTCTTCTCCGATCCGATGGAGGGTTCCGACGGCGCGATTCGCCTCTGCCGCAAGATGGTCGACGACAACCCCGGCCACTACTTCTATCCCGACCAGTACTCGAACCTCTCCAACCCGCTCGGCCACTACAACACCACGGGGCGGGAGATCTGGGAGCAGACCGAGGGGCGCGTCACCCACTTCGTGACCGGCATCGGCACCACCGGCACGGTGATGGGGACCGGACGCCGGTTGAAAGAATACCGCCGCGACATCGAGGTCTGGGCGGTCGAACCCGCGGACGCGCTGCACGGCCTCGAGGGGTTGAAGCACATGGAGAGCTCGCTCGTCCCCGCCATCTACCACCCCGAAGAGCTGAACGGCGTGCTGGCCATGGACACCGACGAGGCCTGGGACGTCTCCGAGCGGCTGGCCAAGGAGGAGGGCCTCCTGGTCGGCCACTCCTCGGGCGCGTCGCTGGCGGGCGGCCTGCGCATCGCCAGGCGGCTGGTCGCCGCCGGCAAACCGGGCTTCATCGTGACGCTGTTCCCCGATCGCGCCGAGCGCTACTTCGAGGCGCCGGTCCCGCCGAAAGCCGAGCAGTCGGTCACATGAGCGACATCGACGTCGGCGAGCTCCCGCCGCCCCACCCCACGGTCTCTGCCGAGGCGCTGGCGGCCATGTACGCGCACGCGCGCCGCGACTACCCCAACGAATGCTGCGGCGTCGTCTTCGGGCCCAAGGGGACGCCGGCCGCCGACCGCGCCGTCGCCTGCGTCAACACGCAGAACGATCTGCACGCGCAGGATCCGGCGACCCACGCCCGCGACGCGCGCACCGCCTACAACCTCGGCGCGGGCGATCTGTTCAAGCTCGGCAAGAGCCTGCGTGGCGACACGCCCGCCAAGATCATCTACCACTCGCACGTCGACGTCGGCGCCTACTTCAGCGACACCGACCAGGCCGCCGCCGTCATGGACGGCGAGCCCTCTTACCCGGTCGAGTACCTGGTCATCGACGTCCGCCAGGACAGCGTTGGCGGCGCCGCACAATTCGCCTGGGACGCGGCCGCCCGCCGCTACCTCGAAGTCGGCCGCTACCCGGGCGCCTGACCCGCGACGCGGGCCGCGATTGACAGGCCGCAGTCCAGCGGCCCAGACTGCAGGCCTCCACGTTCCGAGGAGGTTCGATGCGCACCCCCCGCGTCCTCGTCTCGTTGTTGGTTGCCGCGCCATTGCTGAGCCTGGGCCTCGTCGGCTGCGGCGGCGACGGCTCGAAGTGCTGCGATGTCATGACCGGACAGGGCGGCGACGGCGCGACTGGCGGCAGCTCCGCGACCGGCGGCGGCAGCGCGACCGGCGGTAACGGCGCGACCGGCGGCGCGGGCACGACCGGCGGCGCGACGGGGGGTGCCGCTGGCGCCAACGCATCGGGCGGCAACGGCGGCGCCAGCGCCAAGGGAGGCGCGGGCGGCGGCAGCGCGACCGGCGGTGCGGGCGGCGGCAAAGCTGGTACGGGCGGCAGCAACGCGTCCGGCGGCAACGGCGGCGCCAGCGCCAAGGGAGGCGCGGGCGGCAACAGCGGCGCCGGCGGGAAAGGCGGCGCGACCGCGACCGGCGGCACCGCGGGCGGCGGCAGCGCGGGCAGCTCGGGCGCCGCCGGCAGCGGTCCGCCCCAGACTGTCACCACCGCGGGCGGGACCTGGAACTTCGTCTGGTCGGACGAGTTCAACGGCAGCGGCGCGCCCGACGCGTCGAACTGGGGCTACGAGAAGGGCTTCGTGCGCAATCAGGAGTTGCAGTGGTACCAGCCCGACAACGCGACGGTGGCGAACGGCCTTTTGACCATCGCCGCGCAGAAAGTCCACATCCTGAACCCCAACTACGTCGCCGGCAGCAGCAACTGGCAGACCAACCGGCAGTACTACGACTACACCTCGACCTCGATGACGACGTCGGGGAAGCACTCGTTCCAGTACGGCCGCTTCGAGATGCGCGCCAAGATCGACATCCGCCAGGGGAGCTGGCCGGCGTTCTGGATCCTCGGCGACGGCACCTCCTGGCCGGCCTCGGGCGAGGTCGACATCATGGAGTATTACGCCAACAAGGTGCTGGCGAACGTCTGCACGCCCGCCGGGAGCAACTGCACCTGGGACAGCACCAATCAGTCGCCGGCCTCGCTCGGCACCAACTGGGGCGACGATTTCCACATCTGGGCGATGGAGTGGGACGCCACGACCATCAACCTCTTCCTCGACGGCAAGCAGGTCAACACTTACGCCGTCTCCGCCGCCGGCAGCGGGTCGAGCAACCCCTACGACAGCAAGAAGTTCTACATCCTGGTCAACCTCGCCATCGGCGCCAACGGCGGCGACCCCACCAACACGACCTTCCCGATCAGCTACCAGGTCGACTACGTCCGCGTGTACCAGAAGGCGAACTGATCCGAGGAGGTCCCCATGCGCTTCTCCAACCTGCTCGTTTCGCTGGCGGTGGTCGGATTCGTTTCCGCGCTCGCCGGTGGTTGCGGCAACAGCACCCTCGGCACGTCGACCGGCAGCGGCGGCAGCTCGGCGACCGGCAGTGGCGGTGCGACGGGAACCGGGGGCGCGACGACCGGCAGCGGCGGGAGCACGGCGACCGGCGGCGCGACCGGCACCGGCGGCGCGACCGGCACCGGCGGCAGCGGGGCGATGACCAGCGGGTGCGGCGCCACGTCGCCGGCGCTCGGTCCGTCGAACCCGCAGACGATCAACGTGACCGACAGCAAGGGTACGGTCACCGCGCGTCAGTTCTACGTCTCCATCCCGAGCGATTACGATCCGACGAAGTCGTACCGGCTGATCTTCGCCTGGCACTACGCCGGAGGCACGGCTGCCACGCTGGCGGGCACCGGCTACAGCGGCGGCTACTATGGGGTGCAACCCAAGCTGCCCGAGGCGATCTACGTCGCGGGACAGGGGCTCGAGAGCACGGCGGGAGACGCCACCACCACCGGCTGGCCCAACACCAACGGCGGCGACATCGCCTTCCTGAAGGCGATGCTGACCTGGCTCGAGTCGAACCTCTGCGTCGACACGACCCGCATCATGGCCACGGGGATGAGCTACGGCGGCATCATGTCCGACACGCTCGGCTGTCAGATGCCCGACGTCTTCCGCGCCGTCGCCGTCATGTCCGGTGCGCTCTACAGTTTCGGTCCCAGCTCGTCGTGCAAGAGCCACGACATCGCGGCCTGGATCACCCACGGCACCGCCGACACCACCGTCGACATCTCGGGCGACGAGACCGCGCGCGATCAGTTTTTGGCCGACAACCACTGCGGCACGACGAGCACCGCCGTCGATCCCTCCCCCTGCCTGTCCTACGACGGTTGCGACAGCGGCTACCCCATCGTCTGGTGCCCCGTCGACGGCGAGGGCCACACCATTCCCACCTTCGCCGCCGGCGCCATCGCCACCTTCCTCGGGCAGTTCTAAGGGGGCTCGCGCGTCAGCGGTGCGCCCGCAGGTCGGCGACGCGCGAGGCCTGACGGCGGTCGAGATCGTAGAGGGCCGTCGGGCGGAACGTAGGGGCCGGTCAGGCAGCGAAACATCGTTGAAAAGCTATACGGCGCCGCTGCGACCGTCCATCGAGTCGAGGTAGAGTAACCCCCGTGACCGCCCCCCTCTTCCTGCGCGCCTGCCGTGGCGAGACGACCGAACGGACGCCGCTGTGGCTGATGCGGCAAGCGGGCCGCTATCTCCCCGAGTACCGGCAGGTGCGCGCGGGGGTCAGCTTTCTCGAGCTCTGCAAGACGCCCAAGCTGGCGGCGGAGGTGACGCTGCAGCCGATCCGGCGGTTCGGGTTCGACGCCGCGATCCTGTTTTCCGATCTGCTGGTGCCGCTCGAGGCGATGGGGCTGGCGGTCGAATTCACCGACGAGGGGCCGCGGCTGCCGCAGCCGGTGCGGACCGCGGCCGATCTGGCGCGGGTGGCGCCCTTCGATCCGGCGGCGCGCACGCCGTTCGTGATGGAGACGATCGCGTCGGTCACGTCCGCGCTCGGTCCGGAGACGCCGGTCATCGGGTTCGCGGGCGCGCCGTTCACCGTCGCCACCTACGCCGTCGAAGGGAAGACCTCGAAGACCTTCGGCGAGACCAAGCGCCTTTTTTACGAGCGCCCGGCCGACGCGCACCGGCTGCTCGGCCTCATCGGCGAGGCGACGCGCGACTACCTGCTGGCCCAGATTCGCGCCGGCGCGGCGGCGGTGCAGCTGTTCGATTCGTGGGTCGGCGTGCTGTCGGCCGAGGACTTCGAGACCTTCGCGCTGCCGCCGACGACGGCGCTGGTGGCGGCGCTGCGGGCGACCGGCGTGCCGGTCATCTACTTCGCCAACGGCGCGGCGGCGATCCTCGATCGCGTGGCGCGCGTCGGGGCCGACGTCTACGGCGTCGACTGGCGGCTGCCGCTCGACGAGGCGCGCGTGCGGCTCGGCGATGCGCGCGCCGTGCAGGGGAACCTCGATCCGGCCGTCCTTCTGGGCCCGCCCGCCGAGATCGAGCGGCGCGCGCGCGACATCGTCCGGCGCGGTGGCAAGCGCGGCCACGTCTTCAACCTCGGCCACGGGATCACCCCCGACGTGCCGCTCGAGTCGGTCACTGCGCTGGTGGCCGCCGTCCGGGGCGCCTGATGGCCGCCGCTGCACCGGCGGCGGCGCGCGAGAGAGAGCCGCTCGGCCTCATCGCGCTCAACCTGGGCGGCCCCGGATCGCTCGACGAGGTGGAACCGTTCCTGCGGCGGCTGTTCGGCGATCCCGACGTCATCCAGCTCGGCTGGGCGCGGCCGCTGCAACCGCTGCTCGCCTGGCTGATCGCCCGCCGCCGGGCGGAGTTTTCGCGCGCCGCCTACGCGCAGATCGGCGGCCGCTCGCCGATCCTCGAGGAGACGACGGCCCAGGCGCGCGCGGTGGCCGAGGTTCTGGCGTCGCGCGGGATCGCCACCGTTCCCGTCGTGGCGATGGCCGCCTGGCACCCGCTGGCCGGCGCTGCGCTGGCGACGCTGGCCGCGGGCGGCGTTCGGCGCGCGGTGGCGCTGCCGTTCTATCCACAAGAGTCGCGCACCACGACCGGATCGTCGCTCGGCCAGCTCGAGGAGGCCCGCAAGCTCCACCCGGAAATGGAGATCGCGCCGGTCACGCGTTACCCCGATGCCGAGGGCTATTTGCAGGCGGTCGTCGAGCGCATCGAGGAGGCCGCGCGCACGCTGCCGGCGGAGCACGCGGGCACCGCCCCGGTTCTGTTTTCAGCGCACGGGTTGCCGGAGTCGTACATCCGGCGCGGCGATCCATACCTCGACGACGTCCGGATCACCGTCGAAGCGATCACCCGCCGCATGGGTCTCGGAGATCGCGCGCGGCTCTGCTTCCAGAGCCGCGTCGGCCCGCAGCGCTGGCTCAGCCCCACCACCGAGACCGGGCTCGACGAGCTGGCCGCCGCCGGCCGGCCCGCCGTCATCGTCGTCCCCATCGCCTTCACCGGCGAGCACATCGAGACGCTGCAAGAGATCGACATCCTCTACCGCGAGCGCGCCGAGAAGGCCGGCATCATCTACTTCGCCCGCGCCCGCACCGTCGGCACCCACCCGGCCTTCATCGCAACGCTGGCGGACCTGACCGAGGCCGCCGCCCGCGCGCGCGGCTGGACCTAGGGTCAGCGCGTGCGCATCGCGATCATCGGCGGCGGCATCTCGGGGCTGACGGCCGCTCACCTGCTCGCGGGCGGCGGTCATGACGTGGTGCTGATCGACGAGGCGCCCGAGCCGGGCGGCCTCGTCTCCAGCCCGCGCGTAGAGGGGTTTCTCTGCGAGCGCGGCCCGCAGGCGGTGCTCGACGGCTCGGACGAGACGCGGGCGCTCATCGCCAGCGCCGGCCTCGAGCCGCGGATCGTGCGCGCCCTCCCCGCTTCCCGCCGCCGGTCGGTCTACCTGGCGGGTCGATTGCGGCCGTTCCCGGCCGGCCCGCCGGCGCTGCTCAAGACCGACCTCTTCAGCGCGGGCGGCAAGCTGCGGCTCCTCGGCGAGCCGTTCGTCCGCCGCCGCGCCGAGGGCGCGGAAGACGACGAATCGGTGTTCGACTTCGTGGCGCGCCGGTTCGGACGGCAAGCCGCCGAGCGCGCGGCGGGGCCGGCCCTCATCGGCATCTACGCGGGCGACGCCACCGCGCTGTCGCTGCGCGCAGCTTTTCCGCGGCTGGCCGCGCTCGAGCGCGAGCACGGCAGCGTCCTCCGCGGCCTGTTTCGCACCCGCGGCAGGAGCCGGCTCGGCCGGCCGGTCTCGTTCCCCGACGGCCTCTCGGAGCTGCCGCGCGCGCTGGCGGCGACGCTCGGGTCACGACGGCGCGTCGCGACGGCCGGGGCCATCGAACCGGCCGCCGGGGGCGGCTGGACCGTCGCGCTCGAGGGCGGCGGCGCACCGATCGAGGCCGAGCGCCTCGTTCTCGCGACGCCCGCCGCCGCCAGCGCCGCGCTGCTGGCGCCGCACGCCCCGGCGGCGGCTGAGGCGCTCGGCGCCATCCCGCACGCGCCGGTGGCGGTGGTCTGTCTCGGATTCCGTGCCGCCGACGCCGCCACGCTGGGGATGAATCTCGACAGCTACGGCTTCGTCGTCGCGCGCGGCGAGGGCCTCCGGCTCCTCGGCTGCCAGTTCGAGTCGTCGGTGTTCCCCGGACGGGCGCCCGACGGTGGCGTGCTGCTGCGCGCCCTCCTCGGGGGAACCTTCGATCCGGCGCTCGTCGAGGCGGACGACCAGGTCGTGGCCGGCCAGGCGATCGGCGATCTCCGCCGTGCCGTGGGGCTCCGCCGGGAGCCCGATCTCGTTCGCGTCTGGCGGGCCCGCCCCGGGATCCCCCAGTACGACCGCGGCCACCTCGCCCGCATCCGCGCGGTCGACGACGCCGTCGCGCGCCTGCCGGGCCTGACCGTGATCGGTCAAGCCCTCCGCGGCGTCGGAATGAGCGCCTGCATCCAGACGGCCGCCGCGCTTTCCCGCGACTTCGCAACTTGATTCTGAGCCCGCTCGGCCGGATTCTTCCGGGCAGAGGGAGGAGATCATGCGCGCCCTGAGAAATCTGTTCGCTCTCGTCGTGATCGTCGTCGTCCTGGGCGGAGGCGCTTTGGTGGCGTTTCGTGTCGCGCGCCAAAAACCCTCCAACCCCGAGGAGATCAAAGAGAATCTCGTGGCGGTCAGCGCCGCGGGCACCTATCTCTACGCCGCGCGCGTCGGGACGCACGTCGTGCTCTTCGACACCGGCGCCGACCCGGCCGGCAACCCGGTCGACATGGCGTTGGCCGGCCTTCATGCCGGCCGTGGCGACGTCTCTGACGTCTTCCTGACCCACGCGCACGGCGACCACATGGCGGCCGCGAGCGCTCTCACCGGCGCCCGGGTCCATCTCGGCCAGGGCGACGTGCCGTACGCCGAAGGGAAAGCCCCCTGGGACAACCTGTTCTTGCGGGTGATCGCCAAGGGGATGGGGGCGCCGTCGATCAACGTGAGCGATCCGTTGAACGGCGTGATGGCCATCGACCTCGGCGGGGGGAAGACGGTCAAGGCGATCCCGGTCCCGGGCCACACCCCCGGCTCCTACGTGTTTCTGTATGACGGCGTGCTGTTCGTGGGAGACACGGCGGTGTTCAAGCAGGGTCGGCTCGATCGCGGGCCGGGGCTGTTCGACAGCAACAGCGATCAGGTGAAGGCGTCGGTCGCGGCGCTCAAACAGCAGCTGACCGGCGCCGACATCGACGCCGTCTGCACCGGACACGGCGGCTGCACCCCGGTCGGGCTCGGCCGCACGCTGCTCGACGACTTCATCGGCCGGGTCGGCAGCTGAGCGTGCTGCAGCTCTTTCCGATCGTCGCCACGCTGATGGCGCTCGGCGGCTCGCCCCAGCGCGCGCCGACGCCCGACGAGCTGCGCCTCTTCGACGAGGGGACGCACGCCCTCGCCGCCGGCGACGCGCGCGCCGCCGAGAAAGCCTGGCGCGCCGGCTACCAGATCGGACACGACCCGGCGTTCCTGGTCCACCTCGGGGAGGCCGAGGAGAAAGCGGGGGCGCCGGCCGAAGCGCTCGAGAGCTACCGGCGCTATCTGCGCGAGGCTCCCGACGCCTCCGACCGCGCCGACATCGAGCAGCGGCTGGCCCGCCTCGGGCCCGCGGCGCCGCCCCCTGCGGCCGCGGCGCCCGGGACGGCCGCGGAGACGCCCGGCGAGTTCGGCGGCGCACCCCCGGCCGCCGCGCCAGCGCCCGCCGCCCCGACGACCGCCCCCGCGCCGGCTGCCGGTGCGCGCGTGGACGCCGAGAAGCCGACCGCCCAGACCGCCGAAGACTCGGGATGGAACCGGACCAACGCGACCGCGGTGATCGCCGCCGGCGTCACCGTGGCGCTGCTCGGGACGGCCGCTTTCTATGGCGCCGAGGCGAGCTCGAAGGAGAACGACATCAACCGATTGATCACCTTTCGTTCTCCGCCCCCCGCCTACTCCGCGGTCGCGGCGGAGTACACGAGCGCCATGAGCGACGGGCGCAGCGACGCCCACGCCGCCCGGGTCCTGCTGGTCGTCGCCGCCGGAACAGGGGTCGTGGCGGCGGTCTTCTTCGTCCTCGATGCCTTGAGCGGCCGCTCCGAGGCGGTCCCCGCGGCGACGCCCGTGCCCGCGGTCTCGGTCTCGCTGGCGCCGGTGGCGACCGGCCTTGGAGCGCTCGGAGCTTGGTCGTGGCGATTTTGAGGACGGTTCTTGGATCTGGGAGCCGCCCGCTGCGGCTGCTGGCGCTGCTGCTGGCGGCCGCCGGACTGACGGCCTGTTTCAACCCTGCCCAGCCCGGCTGCGCTTTCTCCTGCGCCACCGACGGCCGCTGTCCGTCCGGGTACAGCTGCGGGAGCGACCTCATCTGCCACCGCGACGACGGCCAGGGGAGCTGCGCCATCTCGGCGGACGCCGCGGCCGGCGACGCGGCCCGCGACGCGACCAGCGGGCAGTAGCAGCGGGAGAAGCTTTTCGCGTGGAGCCGGCCCCCCTCCGCGTATAGACTCCCGCGCGGAAACGACATGGGCTTTTTGGATCTGTTTTCGAAGGAGAAGACGCGCGAGCGGAACGCCGCCCGCGCCATCGCCAAGTACGCCCAGTCGCCCGACCGGCTGAAGGCGCTGCAGACGCTGCTGGCCGACGGATCGCCCGAGGCGCTCTACGCGGTCATGCGCCGCTTCGGCATGATGTACGACAAGACGATCGACGACGAGCAGGAGAAGGACTACGTCTTCGAGAGCCTGGTCGAAAAGGGGGGCGTCGTCCTGGTGCCGCTCAAGAAGTACCTGCTGGCGGCTGATTCGATCACCTGGCCCTTGCGGGTGCTCGACAAGATCGTGGCGACCAAGGACGAGGTCATCGAGGTGCTCGCCGAGGTGATGCAACGCCACGAGCCCGGCTACGAGCGCGACCCCACCAAGAAGATGCAGCTCCTGACCCACCTCGGCGGGATCAAGAACCCGAGCGTGCCGGCGCTGGTGATCCCCTATCTCGCCGACATGGACGCCGGCGTGCGCTATACAGCTGTCGAGACGTTGCTCGCCCAGGGGGACGAGGCGGCGGCGCGCGATCCGCTGCTCGACCTCTTCGTCTCCGCAGCGGAGGAGAGCCTTCGGTTGCGCATCCGGATCGCCGATGGGTTCGCCGAGCTCGGGTGGCCGCTCGGGGACAAGCGGGCAGAGGTGGAGAAGCGCCTCCCCGACGCGTTCGCCATCGAGGCGCGCGGCAAGGAGCCGGCGCGCATCAAGAAGAAGCCCGCCGCGAAGGAATAACGTTGCCGAAACGCACCGACATCAAGACCGTCATGCTGATCGGATCGGGCCCGATCGTGATCGGACAGGCCTGCGAGTTCGACTACTCCGGGACCCAGGGGGTCAAGGCGCTCAAGGAAGAGGGCTACCGGGTGGTGCTGGTGAACTCCAACCCGGCGACGATCATGACCGACCCGGAGATGGCCGACCGCACCTACGTCGAGCCGCTGACCGTCGAGGTGCTCACCAGCGTCATCGAGCGCGAACGCCCGGACGCCCTCTTGCCGACGCTGGGCGGACAGACGGCGTTGAACCTGGCGCTGGAGCTGCACAAGGCCGGCGTGCTCGCCGCCTACGGCGTCAAGCTGATCGGCGCGCAGGTCGAGGCGATCGAGAAGGCCGAGGACCGCCAGCTGTTCAAGGAAGCGATGGCGAAGATCGGCCTCGACGTGCCGCTCTCCGGCCACGCCCACAGCCTGGAGGAGGCGCGGACGATCCAGGCGCAGATGGCGGCGGAGACCGGCATCGCCTACCCGGTGCTGCTGCGGCCGTCGTTCACCATGGGCGGCTCGGGCGCCGCGATCGTCTGGAACGCCGAGGAGTTCGACAGCAAGGTCGCCTGGGGCCTGGCGCAGAGCCCGCGCGGCGAGGTGCTGGTCGAGCAGTCGGTGCTCGGCTGGAAAGAATACGAGCTGGAGGTGATGCGCGACACCAAGGACAACGCGGTCATCATCTGCTCGATCGAGAACTTCGATCCGATGGGCGTGCACACCGGCGACTCGATCACCATCGCGCCGGCGATGACCCTCACCGACAAGGAGTACCAGATCATGCGGGACGCGGCCCTGGCCGTGATCCGCGAGATCGGCGTGGAGACCGGCGGTTCGAACATCCAGTTTGCGATCAACCCGGAGAACGGGCGGATGATCGTGATCGAGATGAACCCGCGCGTCTCGCGCTCGAGCGCGCTGGCCTCGAAGGCGACCGGGTTCCCCATCGCCAAGATCGCCACCAAGCTGGCCATCGGCTACACGCTCGATGAGGTCCCCAACGACATCACGCGCGAGACGCCGGCCTGCTTCGAGCCGACCATCGACTACGTCGTCACGAAAATTCCCCGCTTCGCCTTCGAGAAGTTCCCCGGCGCCGACGACGAGCTCGGGCCACAGATGAAGTCGGTCGGCGAGGTGATGGCCATCGGGCGGACGTTCAAGGAGAGCTTCGGCAAGGCGCTCCGCGCGATGGAGATCGGCCGCGCCGGCTTCGATCTCGAGAACCCCCCGCCGCTCGAGGAGCTGCGCCGGCGGATCGTGCGCCCGGGGCCCGATCGCCTCTGGCAGCTCGCCGAGGCGCTGCGCGCCGGGCTCTCGGAGGCGGACGCCTTTCAGCTGACCAAGATCGACCCCTGGTTCCTGCGCCACCTCGGCCAGATGGTCGCCGCCGACGAGGGGGCGCGGATCGCCGGCGCCGCCAAGGGCGCCGCGATGCTCGACGACGCGGCGGGCCTGCTGCGGTGGAAGCAGCACGGCATCTCGGACCGACGGCTGATGAAGCTCGCCGGCGTCTCGGAAGAAGAGGTTCGCCAGGCGCGCATCAAGCACGGCGTGCGCCCCGTCTTCAAGCGGGTCGACACCTGCGCCGCCGAGTTCGAGGCGCAGACGCCCTATCTCTATTCGACCTACGAAAACTCCTTCGAAGAGACCGTCGACGGAAAGCCCGTGACCGAGAATGAGGGGCGGCCTACCGGGAAGAAGAAGATCGTCATCCTGGGCGGCGGTCCCAACCGGATCGGCCAGGGGATCGAGTTCGACTACTGCTGCGTCCACGCGGTGCAGGCGCTGCGCGAGGACGGCTACGAGACCATCATGGTCAACTGCAACCCCGAGACCGTCTCGACCGACTACGACACCTCCGACCGGCTGTTCTTCGAGCCGCTCACGCGCGAAGACGTGCTCGAGATCGTCGACGCCGAGAAGCCCGACGGCGTGATCGTCCAGTTCGGCGGGCAGACGCCGCTGCGCCTGGCGGTGCCGCTCATGAACGCCGGCGTGAAGCTGCTCGGCACCAGCGCCGACGCCATCGACCGCGCCGAGGATCGCCAGCGCTTCGGCGAATTGATCCGCAAGCTCGGCCTGCGCGTCCCGGCCTGGAAGACAGCCTACGGCCTGGCCGAGGCCTATGAGGCCGCGCGAGAGATCGGCTATCCGGTGATGGTCCGGCCGTCCTACGTCCTCGGCGGCCGGGCGATGGAGATCGTCCACGACGAATCGGGC
This sequence comes from Polyangia bacterium, assembly GCA_036267635.1. Lineage (GTDB taxonomy): Bacteria > Myxococcota_A > Polyangia > Fen-1088 > Fen-1088 > JADGRB01. Next base: position 39,946 of record DATAVR010000017.1, read on the forward strand.
CTGGAGAAGTTCGTGCTCACGGCGATGGAGGCCTCGCGCCGCGAGAGCCTCAAGTCGCGCGCCGACGAGAAAGAGGCGCCCATCCTGATCGACCAGTTCCTGCCCGACGCCATCGAGGTCGACGTCGACGTGGTCGCCGACGGCACCGACGTCATCGTGGGCGGGGTGATGGAGCACATCGAGGAGGCCGGCATCCACTCGGGCGACTCGGCCTGCTGCCTGCCGCCCCACTCGCTCGCCGCCCAGACGATAGAGGCGATCAAGACGCAGGCGCGGGCCCTGGCCCGCGAGCTCGGCGTCCGTGGCCTGATGAACGTCCAGTTCGCCGTCCCCCGCGACGGGCGCGGCATCTTCATCCTGGAGGTGAACCCCCGCGCCTCGCGCACGGTGCCGTTCGTCTCCAAGGTGACCGGCGTGGCGCTGGCCAAGGTGGCGGCGCGCATCGCCGTCGGCCGCACGCTCGAGGAGATGGGGATCCGCGAGGTGACGCCCCAGCACATCGCGGTGAAAGAGGCGGTCTTCCCCTTCGCCAAGTTCGCCGGCGTCGACACGCTGCTCGGCCCCGAGATGCGCTCGACCGGCGAGGTGATGGGGATCGACACCAGCTTCGCGGCGGCCTTCGGCAAGAGCCAGATCGGCGCCGGGACTCGGCTGCCCATGCGCGGCACCGCCTTCATCTCGGTGCAGGACAGCGACAAGACGAACGCGGTCGCCGTCGCCAAAGGGCTCGTCGACCTGGGGTTCGAGGTGCTGGCGACGCGGGGCACGCACGACTTCCTCAAGGCGCACGGGATCGTCGTCGAGCGCATCAACAAGGTGCGCGAGGGGCGCCCCCACTGCGTCGACCGCATCCTCGACGGTGGCATCCACCTGGTCATCAACACGACCGCGGGGGCCGAGGCGATCAAGGATTCGTTCCCCATCCGCCGCAACGCGCTCTTGAAGGGGATCCCCTACTACACGACGATGTCGGCGGCGCGCGCCACCGTGGGCGCCATCGCCGAGCTGCGCGCCGGCAAGATGCGGGTGCGTTCGCTGCAGGAGTACCAGGCGGACGCAGATTCGCACGGGCGTTCGATCGGAGGTTCGTAGCCATGGCCAAGTTCCCGATGACGCCGCGCGGGCAGCAGGCCCTGCGCGAAGAGCTCAAGCGGCTGCGTGAGGTCGAGCGCCCCAAGAACGTGCTCGACATCGAGGAGGCGCGCGCCCACGGCGATCTCAAAGAGAACGCCGAATATCACGCCGCCAAGGAGCGCCAGGGATTCATCGAGGGCAGGTCGCGCGACATCGAATCTATTCTTGCTCAGGCCGAGGTGATCGATCCGACCAAGCTGTCCGGCAGCAAGGTGGTGTTCGGGGCCACGGTGAAGCTGACCGACACCGACAGCGGTGACGAGGTGACCTACATGGTCGTCGGCGACCACGAGGCCGACATCAAGGCGGGACGGATCGCCGTCTCCGCGCCGCTCGCGCGCGCCATGATCGGCCGCGAGAAGGGCGAGTCGGTCACGCTGAAGACCGGCAAGGGGACCCGCGAATACGAGATCTCCGACGTTCGCTTCGTCGCGGCGAGCTGATCGAAGCGCAGTGCTCAGCGATCAGCGCTGGCGTCGGCAGCAGCGCCGGCCTGGCCGCCGCTGCCTGAGGCGCCCGCAGCGCCGCCACCTTGGCCGGCGGTTGCGCCCGCGTCGCCCGCCACCCCGGCCGCGCCCGTCGCCCCGGCTGCGCCCGTCGCCCCGGCTGCGCCACCGTTGCCGGCCGCGCCCGCCCCAGCCGCGCCGTTGCCAGCCGTTCCGCCCGTGCCGGTCGTGACGGTGCCGACGTTCTCCGCCTGACAAACCCCCGGCGAGGCCTCACCGTTGCCGCTACAAAAGCCGCTCGAGCAGTCGCTGTCTTGCACGCATCGTCCGCCGATCCCCTGCGAGCAGGCGGCGCTGCCGAGGGCCGAGAGAACAAAAATCAGAGCCAGCCGAGAAGAGAACCGACACATGCGAGGTCGCTCAGTTACCACGCACCCACCTGACTGTCTATGGCCGAAACCTTGAGGTACGTTTCCCGCATGCGTCCTTCGATTCGCTGGACCCTCGCTCTGGTTGCCTGCGTCGGTGGCGCCGTCCTGGCTGGGAGCGTCGCCTCTGCCGTCGACGTCCCCGGCAAATCGGCGGCCAAGCCCGCGCCCAGGGCGTCCCACAAGTCGGCGACGGAGAAGGAGGCAGAGGCCTTCCTGACCACCGTGACCAGCCTGCTGGCCCCCGTCGCGGTCACCGCGAACCTGGCCGACTGGGCCTCGCTCACCGACGTGACGCCCGAGCACACCGGCCAGCGGACCGGGGCGGACAAGGCGCTGGCGGCGCTGGCTGGCTCCAAGCTCATCATCGAGCGGAGCAAGGCGCTGCTCAAGGATCGAAAGCAGCTGGACGAGAGCACCGCGCGGCAGCTCGAAAAGCTCCTGCTCGGCGCGGCCGAGAGCCCGGGGACGATCCCCGAGGTGGTGACCGCGCGAGTGGAGGCCGAAGCGCATCAGTCGAGCATCATGGATGGCTACACCTTCTGCGCGGCGCCGGCCAAAGGGGGCGCCTGTGCGCGGCCGACGACGGCCAACGAGATCGACGAGGTCCTCCGCAAGTCGCGCGATCTCCCCGAGCGGCTGCGCGTCTGGACGGCCTCGAAGGAGATCGGCCGCCCGCTCAAGCCGGGGCTGGTCCAGCTGGTGAAGCTGCGCAACCAGGTGGCGCGCGAGATGGGTTACCATTCTTACTTCGCGCTCCAGGTCGCCGACTACGGGATGACCGTCGACGAGATGATGAAGCTGCTCGACGACGCGCTGGAGACGACCAAGCCGCTCTACGACGAGCTGCACTGCTTCGCCAGGTACGAGCTGGCGGCGCGGTTCAAGCGGCCGCCGCCGCACCTCATCCCGGCGCACTGGATCGGCAACCGCTGGGCGCAGACCTGGCCGGGCATCATCGAGTCGGCCAACCTGGATCCTCTGTTCAAGGGCGCCTCGGCGGAGAGCATCGTCCGCAGCGCCGAGAACTTCTACCTCTCGCTCGGCTTCCCCAAGCTCCCCCCTACGTTCTGGGAACGCTCGGACCTCTACCCGGTGCCGCCCGGCGTCGCCCGCAAGAAGAACGCCCACGCTTCGGCCTGGGACATCGACCGCGCCGGGGACGTCCGCTCGCTCATGAGCGTCGAGCCGAACGAGGAGTGGTTCGGCACCGCCCACCACGAGCTCGGCCACATCTACTACTTCCTCTCCTACGACCGGCCCGAGGTCCCTTACCTGCTGCGCGACGGAGCCAACCGCGCCTTTCACGAGGCCATCGGCGAGCTGGCCAAGCTGGCCAGCCAAGAGACACCTTATTTGGTGAAGGTCGGCGTGATGCCCGACGGCAAGCAGCCCGACGCGACCGCCTGGCTGCTGCAGTCGGCGCTGGATTCGATCGTATTTTTGCCCTTCTCCGCCGGAACCATGAGCCACTTCGAGCACGATCTCTACGAGAGCGAGCTGCCGCCGGAAGAATGGCAGGTGCGCTGGTGGGAGGACGTCGCCACCTTCCAGGGGGTCGTGCCGCCGAACGGCCGTGAAGGCGATCTCTGCGACGCCTGCACCAAGACGCACATCAACGACGATCCGGCCCAGTACTACGACTACGCGCTGGCGACGATGATCAAGTTCCAGCTGCACGACCACATCTGCAGCAAGATTCTCAAGCAGGACGTGCGGGCCTGCGACTACTCGGGCAGCAAGGAGGTCGGCGCCTTTCTGAAGGGGATCCTGTCGCTGGGCGCGACGCGCGACTGGCGGGCGGTCATCAAGGAGGCGACCGGCGAGCCGATCTCGCCGCGCGCGATGATGGCCTTCTACGAGCCGCTGGTCGACGTGCTGGCCAAACGCAACGAAGGCCGGGACTGCACCCGGTGATCGCGCCGCGACTGGCAGCGGCGGCGCTCGCGCTCGGGTTGACCGCGCTCAACGGCGCCACGCCGCCGCCCCATGCGCCTGGCACGATGCAGGTGCCGCCGCTCGGGCTGCCGCCCCCACCCGCGCCCCCGGCCGAGCGCCAGCGCGGCGTGGCGCTCGGCCTCTTCGCCGAGGACGTCAGCTTCTCCTACGGCGCGCTGCTGGCGGAGATCGTCGCGCTCGGCGCCACCCACGTCGCGCTGGTGGTGCCGCTTTATCAGACCGACGGCGCCAGCGACGAGCTGGCGCTCGACACCCGGTTCTCCCCCACCCTCGACTCTGTCGCCGAGACCGCGCGCGCCGCCAAGCGCGACGGCCTGGAGGTGACGATCTTCCCCATCGTTCGGCTGTCGGCGCCGCGCGCCGGCGAGTGGCGCGGCACGCTGGCGCCGCGCGATCGCGACGCCTGGTTTCAAAGCTACGGCGACAAGCTGGGCGATCTGGCCGGCGTCGCCGCGATGACCGGCGCCAAGCGGCTGGTCGTCGGCAGCGAGCTGTCGACGCTCGACGGCGATCTGGCCCGCTGGCGGCCGCTCATCGACAAGGTGCGTGCGGTCTTCGGCGGCAAGCTCGTCTACTCGGCCAACTGGGATCACTACAAGAACGCGCCGCTCTTCGATCTGGTCGACGAAGAGGGGATCTCGGGCTACTTCAACCTGCGCGACGCCACGGCCCCCGACGACGACGCCACCGCGGAGGCGGGCTGGCGGCGGGTGCGGCAGGAGATCGAAGCCTGGCGCGCCGGCCGCACGGCCCCCTTCATCTTCACCGAGCTCGGCTACCGCTCGCGCGCCGGCGCCACCGCCGCGCCCTGGGACGAGAGCCCGGGTGGCAAGCCCGATCCCGACGAGCAGCGCCGCGGCTTCGCCGCGTTCCGCCGCGCCTGGACCGGATCGGCCACGCTCGACGGCGTCTACATCTGGAACTGGTACGGCTACGGCGGTCCCGCCACCACCGGTTACACGCCGCGCGGAAAGCCCGCCGAGCCCGAGGTCCGGGCGCTGCTCGAAGGTCTCTAGATCTTCTCTAGCTCGGGGACCCTGGACGGTTCCCGCGATTGGGCTACCGCTGGCCCATCGCGCGGGCGGCGATGAGGGCGCCCACGGAGTTGAACGTCGCCGGCGGAAAGGTGAGGTCCATCGTCCAGGTCTTGCCGGCGCCGTCGCCCCCGGCGGTGACGATCATCGGGATCGGCCCGCTGTTGCCGGTCTTGGCCGCCGTCAATTCCGGGGTGACGCCCAAGCTCCCGAGCAGACCCAGCACCGGCGCGAAGTCGAAGTAGTTGAAGCTGTCGCGCCCTTTCGCCGACGTCTCGGCCTCGGTGAACGCGGCGGCCTTGGCGGCTCCGGCCTTGCCCGCGGCGACCGCGGTGAGGCGGGCGCGCGCGTCGCGGCCGAAGGTGACCAGCAGGCGCGTCCCCGCCACCGCCTCATAAAGGTCGAGCCCCCCCTTGGCCAGCAGGTGCCTCATCGTCTCGGTGTCGAGCACGCTCCCCTTCTTGACCGTGAAGTTGATCCGCACCGCCTTGAGCTTGCCGACCGTCTCGCGCTTGGCCGTCAGATCGAACGACAGCGCCGAGGGGAACTGCGACCGGATGAACGCGATCGTGGCGGCGCTGTCCATGTGCCCGAGCGCGGTGCCGAGCTTGGCCGCGCTGGCTGCATCCTTGAGCGAGGTCGAGAACGCCACGGTGAAGTAGGGCGCGGCCTTGGCGACCGAAGCGAGCATCGACTGCATTCCCCCGACGGCGGCGATATAGGCGTCGTAGTAAAGGAGCGCCGCGGCAGCCCCCTTCTCCTTGCTCGCCGCCAGCCGCGCCCGGTAGACGCCGAACACGTCGCGCCAGAACGTCCCGATGCTCGACGCGCCGATCATCATCGGCGCCCCCGTCGCTCCGGCCCAGATGGCGGGGTCGATCTGGAACGGCCGCACCTCGCGCGCCACCCCCTCGAGCCCCGTCCCGGGGCGCGCCATGAGCCGCGTCCGCAGCGTCAGCCCGCGCGCCGGATCGATCGAGAGCCCGATCTCGACCCGCTCGGCGTCGCCCACCAAGGAGAGCATCTTCCCCAACATGTCGTAGACGGAGCTGTCGGTGGCGCTCGAAGGGCTCGTCGCCTGCTGCAGCTGCCGGAGTTGATCCAAGGCCTGGGTGATCGCGCTCTTGACGTCGGTCCCGTGCGCGCGGGCGATCGCCTCGGGGTAGAGCGTGGTCGTGACGTCGTCGGCGCTGGCGCGGCGCGCCTCCAGCGCCAGCATCGTCCCGCGCGCCATCCCCTCGACCTCGTCGCCGAGGACCACCACGCTCCCCGCGCGATAGACCCACCCCTGGGATTTGCCCGAGCCGTTGGCGATCATCGTCAGCGGTCCGCTGGTCATGACCGGTTTGCCGAGCGCCGCGATCAGCTTCTCGGCCTCGGCCGGGCCGCGCGCCGGAATGGCCATCACCAGGCCGGTTCGCCCCTTGTCGTCGAGCGCGACCACTGCCGCGCCGCCCGGGCTGGCGAGGTCGAGGTTGGCGGCCACTTCGGGCGCCAGCCCCGCGTTCGCCAGCAACATGTCGCGCACCCCTTCGGGGGTCATCGGGATCGGCACGGCCGACCCGATCAGCTTCACGCCGTTCGCCAGCAGCCGATCGACCGATCCGACGGAGACCGTGGCGAGCTGGTAGGGACGCGCCGTCGCCGCGGGGAGCAGCGTGACCGGCGGGCCGACGCTCGGCTGGGCGGGCGTCTTGGCCACCACCACCGCACCGGGCGCGGTGGCCGGCGTTTTCGGCGGTGGCGCCGTCTGCGCGCAAGCCGCCGCCAGCAGACAAGCCAGAACCAGACCCCCTCGCGCGCGCTCGATCATGGCGGGACCATACCCGCAGGCGCCCCATGCCTCTAGCATTTTCGCGGCGCGAGTTGCGGTGCCGCGTCTCGCTTGCTACCGTCGGCGAGATGTTGCGATCGGCGCGAACCCGACTGGTCTGCACCACGGCGATGGCGCTGCTCACCGGCGCGCTCATGGCCGGCTGCGGGAGCTCGCCGCCCGTCGACATGTACTTCGGGACGGACGTGGGCGCCGACTTCCGGGCCCCGGTGACCGACGCGGGTGGAGACACGAACGTGACGCCAGGGTCGGGCGTCGACGGAGGCGGCCAAGCTGGCCAGGGCGGTTCCGGCGGTTCTGGATTGTCCGGCGCCGCCGGCCAAGGCGGATCCTCCGGACAGACCGGCGCCGACGCCGCCGCCGGCAGCAACGGCGCGGCCGGCGCGGGCTCATGATCGGCATGGACATCGGGCCCGATTTGGTCGAAAAAAGCTCTATCGAACCCTCGCCTGTCGCGAGGGGGGAATAGCCGCCCGAGGGGAACCGATGCAGGTCGTTTGCGCCACGTGCCAGCTCAGCTTCGACGCGCCCGAGGGGGCGACCGGCCTCGTCTGTCCGATCTGCCGCGGTCCGCTGCGCGCACAGGCCGCCGCGGGAGCCGCCGGTGACGGCGCCGCGGGCGATGCGGCCAAGTCGGGTCACGCCTGGAGCGGCGGCGACCTCGACGATCTGATCGCCATCTTGAGCGCGCCGGCGATCTCGGCGCGCGTCGAGGTTCTCGGCGCGACGGGCGACGCGGCGATCGGCGAGGTCCACCTGCTGGCCGGCGGCGTCTCGGATTCGATTTACAACGGCAAGGCGACCGACGACGCGCTCGACCGGCTGCGCGCCGAGAAACCGACCCGCTTCCGCGTCGAGCAGCGGCTCCCCAACGCCACCGACGGCAACCTGAGCGATCCGGGCCCCGAAACCGGGACGCTCGACGGGCGCGCGCTCGCGCACCTCATGCGCTATTGCGAAGACTACGTCATCAGCTGCGCCATCGACGTGTGGCGCGGCAACGAGACGGCGCGCGTGGAGTACAAGCGCGGCGAGATCAGCGGCGTCACCGTCGGCGGCATCGACGCTCCCGAGCGGCTCGCCGAGGTGATGCAGTGGTCGTCGGGAAATTATCGGCTGATCGTCCCCGAGTTCAAGCTGCCGCCCACCGCCCCGAAGCGCGCCAAGCCGGCGACCGCGGAGCCAGTCCCGGTTCCGGCGCCCGCCGCCTCCGCGCAAGCGGCGCGGCAGGGGAGCTCGACCAAGACCATCTTCGGCATGCCGGTCGCCGAGGTCGCCAAGGCGCGCGCCGCGGCGGAGGCCGCCAAGGCCGCCGCCGAGGCTGCCAAGGCGGCGGCAGCGCCACAGCCCGCGGCGCCGCGGGTGGCGACGCCGATCCCGGTGCCCGCGCCCGCGCCGGTCACCCCCCGCCTCACCCCGCCCGGCGTGGCGCCGAGCGCGACGCCGGCACCAATGGCCGCCTCCAGCGCCACCAAGACCATCTTCGGCGTCCCCGCGCCGAAGGCGCCGGAAGGGTACTTGCCAGGACAGCGCACCTCGCAGCCGGGCGCGCCCGCGGTGACCGCCGAGGCAGACTCCGCGCGCACCGAGACCGCCAAGGTCGATCGAAAGATGGGGGCGCGGAAGGTCGACGTTCCGGCGCCGGCGATCGCGGCACCGGAGCACGGGCAGCCGCGGGGCTCGGCCGCCCCGGGCGCACCGATGATGGCGCCCTCCGCCGAGCCGAGCGAGCCTCAACCGACGACGCAACCTGGATTCGACTCGAAGGTCGCCGCCCGCAAGAAGGCCGAGCCGGCGGCGCCTGCGCCCGCCCCCGCGGAAAAGCCGCGCAAGCCCCGCCGGGAGACGCCGATCTGGACGTACATCGGCGTCGGATTCGCCTTCGGGCTGGTGTTGCTCGGCATCTACCAGCTCTACGGCCTGCTGGCACATTGAGGCGCCCCGCGTGCTGACCTCCGTCGTCGACGCCTACCGGCGGACGCGGAAGCCGAAGGACATTCTCTGGAACAAGCTCGTCGCGCGGCCGCTGGCGGCAGTGGTGATCGTCCCCCTGGCGCGCACGCGCGTGACGCCGAATCAGGTCACGCTGGCGACGCTGCCGGTTTTCCTGGTCGGCGCCGCGCTGATCGCCTTCCGACCGAGCTGGGGCGCGCTCTGCGCCGGAGTGGCGATCCTCGAGCTTTCGTACGTGCTCGATTGCGCCGACGGACAGCTGGCGCGCCTCAAAGGGACGTCGTCTCCCGTCGGCGCGCACCTCGACTTCCTGATGGACGAGCTGAAGGCGTTCGCGCTGGTCGCGGCGGTCGCCGTCCGGCTGTGGGGACCGGCGCACGAGGCGCGCTGGCTGCTGGAGGGCGTCGGCGGGCTGGTCGTCATCGCCGCGGCCATCAGCCTCACCACCTTCATGCGCCGCCCGGAATACGCCGCCGCGACCGGGGCCTCCGTCGCCAAGGGGGCCGGTGACTACGGCGAAGGGTTCGCCGCCGACGCGCCGGCGCCGGCGTCCCCCCGGCGGTCACCTCTCGCTTTGGCCGAGGCGCTGGGGCGCTTCGTGGTCCACTACCCGAGCTACATTGTCTTCGTGGCGCTGGCCAACCGGATGGACCTCTTTCTTCACGCCTACCTGGTGATGAACGCCGCCTACGCCGCGCGCGCGCTGCTGTCGATCGGCCGCGCGCTCGGACGCAGCGCCCGCGGGGACGCCAAATGAAAGCGATCATCGTCGCGGCCGGGCGCGGGCGTCGGCTCGGGTCGGAGACCGAGGAGATCCCCAAGTGCATGGTGAAGGTCGCCGGACGGGCGATCCTCCACCGCCAGCTCGACGCGCTGGCCGCCGCGGGCGTCGACGACGTGGTGGTGGTGCGGGGCTACCGGGGCGACAAGATCGCGCCGCCCGCGGGCGGTCCCCCGCTGCGGTTCGTCGACAACCCCGACTGGGCGACCAACAACATCTTCACCTCGCTGTTCTTCGCGGAGCGCGAGATGAAGGACGGGTTCCTGTTTTCATATTCGGACATCGTGTTCGCGCCCGAGCACGCGCGCCGGTTGGTCGAGGCCCCGGGCCCGGTGGCGCTGGTGATCGATCGCCGCTGGCGCGACGCCTACGAGGGACGCACGCTCCACCCGGTGAGCGAGGCCGAGCTGGCGCGGGTCGAGGGGGCCGGCGCCGCCGCGGCCGTCACGCGGGTCGGCAAACGGCTGGTCGCGGCCGAGGATGCGGCCGGCGAGTTCATCGGCCTGGCGCGGTTTTCGCCCGAGGGTGCCGCCGCGCTCGGCGAGATCTGGCGTGAGGCCAGCGCAAGCGGCCGGGAGGCGCCTTTCGGGGCCGCCGCCAGCCTGGATCAGGCTTACCTCAGCGACGGCCTCAACGCCCTGGTCGGGCGCGGGGTGACGCTGCGGCCGCTCTTCATCGACGGCCTCTGGCGCGAGATCGACACCGAACAGGATCTGGCGCGCGCCGAAGAAACCATCCCCTCGTGGACCTGACTCCGATGCCCGGTCCCGACCCCGCCCACTGGCTGCACCGGTTGACCGCCGAGGAGTGGCTGGCGGCGGCGGCGACCGAGATCGCCCACGCCGAGGCAGCGCTCGCGCGCCGCGCCGCGCGGCCCGGTGTCACGCACGCGCGCCGGGCCGCCGGGATGGCCTGGAACGCCGTCCTGACCGCCCATCCCGACGAGCGCGCCGGCCGCAGCTACATGGAGCACGTGGTCGCGCTGGCAGGCGACGCCGCCCTCCCCGACGAGATTCGTGCGGCGGCCCAGCGCCTGCGCGACACGCCCGCCGCCCCGCCCGAGCTGGTCACGCTCGGCAAGCCCGATCTCGCCCCGGCCCACGACGCCCGAACCATCCTCGACCACGCCCGCCGCCTGCTCAACCCCAACTGAAAGCGCGGGGGATCAAAGGGCGCGCAGCGCCCGACGTCCCCCGATCTAAGTCAGCGAGAACGGGTACGACACGACCTGGCTGCCGTTCGAGGGGGGAAAACGCAGGCCGCCCACCACGCCCCGAATGCAGCCGGTCAGCCCCCCCTTCTGCAGGATGGCCGGCGCCTCGACGCGCACACCACGGACGTTGCCGCCGCGCTGGATGCGAAACTTCACCGTGACGCGCCCGGGGACGTAGGTCTCCTCGTCCGGGCGGGCGTGCGCGATGCAATCGAGGACTGCTTGCTCCCGGGCCCGAAAACGAAGGTCGATGTCATCCTGGCCGAGCTCGCGCGAGCCGCTGTCGTCGGTCGCGTCGCCCAGGCGGACGACGTCGGGACGCAACAGGTCGTCCCCCTGGCTCACCAGCTTGAGGTCCGTGGGCGACAGCTTGACCGGCTCAGGCTCGTTTTCGATCGGCGGCGGCGGCGCTCGGGTCGGGCCGGCGCCCCCGGATGGGACGCCCGCGGTGGCCCCCGATGTTCCTTCGGCCCGGGCGACGCGCGTGGCGCCGCGGTGGCGGCGCTTCTTCCGCTCGCGCGCCTCCCTGGGCGGCGCTCCGCCGTCCGCCGCCAGGTGGACCGTGGGCCCCGGGTGCCGGCCCAGCTCCCTCCAATAGATATAACCGCCGTACGCCAGAGCCGCGACCAGGAGGCCGAGGAAAAACCCTTTCATCTCGGTCGGAACGGTACACTACCGGAATCGGCACGGGCGCGCGCCCTCCGGGGGCGCCTTGACCTCGCGGAAGTGAAGGCACTATCTTTAGCGGGTTTCGAGCTGCGCGAGTTCGCTGTGCGCGTGTGAGAGTGTCAGAAACCAAACTAGGAGAAAACGAAGCTCATGAAGAAGGCTGATCTGGTCGACGTCGTGGCGCAGCAGAAGAATCTGCAGAGGCAGCAAGTGGAGATCACCATCGACGCGCTCATCGATGCCATCGCCGAAGGGTTGTCGAAAGGCGAGCGGATCGATCTGCGCGGCTTCGGCGCCTTCGCGGTCCGAGAATCCGCGGCCCGCACCGGGCGCAACCCCCAGACGGGCGCGCCGATCGAGATCGCGGCCCGCCGCGTACCCACCTTCAAAGCCGGCAAGGAGCTTCGGGACAAGGTCAACCGCCCCGCCTGACAGCGGAGCCCGAAGCCCGAAGTCCCCCACGCACCAAGCACGCAAGCAATCAGGCATTAGAAGAAGAGATGGGTACCCGACTTTTCATCGGCAATCTTTCGTACAACGTCACCGAGCAGGAGTTACGGGAGGCGTTCACTGGCGAACAGATCGAGCTTCGCAGCGTCCGCGTGGCCCTCGATCGCGAGACCGGGCGGCCACGTGGGTTCGCCTTCGTCGAGACCGCCACCGACGACGGCGCCAAGGCTTCGATCGAGAAGCTCTCCGGGCGCATCCTCCAGGGCCGCCCGATCATCGTCGAGGAGGCACAGGCCAAGCCGGCCGGACCGCGCCCGGGCGGGTTCGGCGCCGGTCCCCCCCGCCCCGGCGGCGGCTTCGCCCCGCGTCCCCCTGGGGCGGGGCCAGGTGGCCCACCCCGCGGGCCAGGTGGCTTCGGCGGACCTCCTCGTCCGGGCGGAGGTCCCGGCGGCCCACCCCGCGACTTCGGCCCGCCGCGGACTCCGGGCGGTTTCAGGCCCGGGGGCTTCGGTGCGGCACCGGGTGCCCGCCCCAGCGAGGGCCCTCCCCGCCGCGAGCGCCCTGAAAAGAAGCGTTCGACCCGCCCCAAGCCCGAGGAGCGCGAGCGGGGCAACTGGCGCTGGGACGGCAAGGACGACGAGTAGTAGGGCGCGGGGGCGCTAACCGTCGCCCGCACGCCGCCCCGCGCGAGCCGGCCCGAAAAATGCGATAATTCGCCTGGGGCGCGCACGTGACGCCGGGGCGGATTTTGGTAGTCGACGATGATCCGTGGATCCAACGGATCGTTGCGCGCGCGCTCGGGCAGCGTGGACATCAGGTCAGCCTGGCCGGCGACGCGTCCGGCGCGTTCGTGGTCGGGTCGAAGATCAAGCCCGAGCTGATCCTCACCGCCATCTCGCTGCCGGCCATCGAGGGCTGGGCCTGGTGGGAGAGGCTCCGCACGCTGCCCGCGTGCGCCGACGCGCCGATCATCTTTTTGCATTCGGATCTCGACGCCTCGATCACGATTCGGGGCGAAGGTCCCCGCGATCAGCGTCTCCGCAAGCCGTTTCGCGTGGAAGATCTGGAGCGTGCAGTCGTTACTGCTCTCGGGGGCGGGACAGTGCACACGCTCGTTGGCCATCAGACGGCGCCGGCCGAAACTGCCGAGGTGAGACCCTCGGCCGGGCACCGGCCGCTGTCGGCCTTGCGGGGCGCGCTCGATCAGCTCGGCCTCTCCAGCGTTCTCACCATCCTGGAGATGGAGCGCAAGAGCGGCATCCTCCTCTGCGAACGCGAGTCCGGTGTGGCGCGCATGTTCCTGCGCAAGGGGCGCGTCGTCCGCGCCGACAGCGACGAGCCGCGCCTCTCGGGCGCCGCCGCGGTCTACGAGGCGCTGACCTGGCGCAGCGGCTCGTTCGATTTTCTGATCGGCGACATCGGCGGCGTCGACGACATCCAGGCCTCGACGACCTTCCTGCTGCTGGAAGGGGCGCGCCGGATCGACGAGGCGAACGAAATTCGCCGCACGGGCTCCGCAGAGAGCAAAATCTAGCCTTCGTGGAGCTCCCAACGAAAGCAGACGGTGATCGGGAGATCATCGAGCTCGACATCGTCGTGCCCGTCGAGTGCGGCGGCTGGCGGCTCGATCACTTTCTGAAACGACGGATCGGCCGTCTGTCGCGCACGCGCATCCAGGCGATCCTCCGCGAGCAGATCTTCTTCTCCGACGGGCGGGCGGTTCGGCCGGCGGCCGCGGTGCGCGCCGGCGAGACGATCCTCCTGCGACGACCGGCGCCGATCGAGCCCGAGGTGCCGCGGCACTTCGAGATCCTCTACCAAGACCCGAGCGTCTTGGTCATCGACAAGCCGGCCGGCCTGCCGATGCACACCACCGCCAAGTTCTGGCGCAACACGCTGACGGCGCTCTTGCGCGAGCGCTACCCCGACGAGCAGATGGAGATCGCCCACCGCATCGATCGCGAGACCTCGGGCGTCCTCGTCGTCGCGCGCGGCCGCGAGGTGGCGAGCTTTCTCACCCGCGCCTTCGCCCGCCGCGCCGTGGAAAAGACCTACCTCGCGCTGGTGAAGGGCGCCCCGCCCGACGAGGGGCGGATCGATCGGCCGCTCAAGCTGCTCGACAGTCCGTCGCACATCATGATGGGGCCGGCGGACGATGGCCTCGCGGCCGTCACCCGCTACCGCGTGGTGCGGCGGTTCGCCGCGCACGCGCTCTGCGAGGCGCACCCGGAGACCGGCCGGCAGCACCAGATCCGCGTTCACTTCCAGTCGATCGGTCACCCGATCGTGGGGGACAAGCTGTACGGCGCGGGTGAAGCGCTGTTCATGCGCGCCTGCGACGAGGGGGTCACGCCCGAGCTCCTGGCCTGCTTCGACGGCCTCGCCCGCCATGCGCTGCACGCGCACCGCCTGACCTTCCCGCACCCGGTCACGCGCCAGCCCGTCACCGTCGAGAGCCCGCTGCCGGCCGACCTGCGCGACTACCTGGAACGGCTCCCCGCGCGGTAGCGCGGCTCACTCGGAGCTGGGCGTGTCGAGCACGCGGGAGATGCTGAGATCGAGGCGGCTGACCAGCAGCCCGGCCAGCGAACGGAACTCGCCCGGCGGCAGGCGCAGCTTGGCGCAGACCTCGCGCTCGGTCGTCGCCAGCACCTGCTCGCGCGCGCGGGCGATCCAACGGGTGATCGTCGACTGGTTGACGCTGTAGATGTTGGCCAGCTGCTCGTGCGACAGGCCGCTCACGATGGTCAGCTTGAGCAGCAGGCGATCGCGATCGGGTAGACCGGCCAGAGCCTCCCGCACAGCGGTCTCGAATTCCGCCTTGTAGCGCGTCCGCAAATAGTCGACCTCGGGATGCTCGTGAACGGGCAGGATCTCGTCGACCAGCGGATCGCCGCCGGTCCGCGCCTCCGCGCGCCGCAGATCGAGCGCCACCCGCTGGGCCGCCACCGCCACCCAGGCGGCCAGCGGCCCCCGCCCGGCGTACGATTGAATGCGTGGGGCCTGCACCTCGGTCCCCACGAAGATCCGTTGCCAGAGGATCTGGCGGACCTCGTCGCGCAGGTCGGGGCTGCGGTCGACGCGTGCCACGGCAGCGGTGATCGCCCCGGCGCAGAGCCGATCGCACTCGGCCAGCGCGTTCGGAACCCCATCTGAGCAGGCGATGGCGAGCGCGAGATCCCCGATGTAGAGGTCCGGCAGGCCGCTCTCGACGTCGTCGCCGACCGACCGGGCGATCGCCTCGACCAACCGCACCCCGTCGATGGCCAGCTCCGGCCAGGCGCTCGCGGCCTCGGCCACGATTGTGCGCAAGCGCACTTCGAGATCGGCCGGCAGGCGCGCCGAGGGGCGCGCGTGTGCGAAATAACGGGCCAATTCCGGCTCCCGCGCGGCCGACATTGCAACGCTAACCTACCAGACGGCTGGCGCAATGCGCAGCTTCTCGCGTCCGGGCGCCGGTCTCTGCGATAATCGCCCGCCCGGCCATGGACTGTCTCGACGAGGAGACCGTCGTTGCGTTCGTCAACGGTGCGCTGCGCGGACCTGCGCTCGCGGCCGTCGAGCGCCACCTGGTCGATTGCCCCGCCTGCGCGACGTTGGTCGCCGTCGCAGCGCCCGCCACCGCCGGCGGCGCGAGATCGGCGGCGGCCCCCGAGCTCTCGGTCGGCCGGTATCGCCTCCTGCGCCTCGTTGGCCGCGGCGGGATGGGCGAGGTCTACGCCGCGCACGATCCGGAGCTGGATCGCAAGGTGGCCATCAAGATCCTGCGGGCCGACGCGCGCCCCGACAACATCGAGGCGGCGCGCCTCGCGCGGGAAGCGCAGGCGGTGGCCAGGCTCTCCCACCCGAACGTGGTCGCCATCTACGACGTCGGCTCGTCGGCCGGCCGGATGTTCCTGGCAATGGAGCTGGTCGAAGGGGAGACGCTGGCGATCTGGCTGGCGCGCGAGCTGCGGACACCGAGCGAGATCCTCACCATGTTCCTGATGGCCGGCCGGGGCCTGGCCGCCGCGCACCGGGCCGGCATCGTCCATCGGGACTTCAAGCCACAGAACGTGATGGTGGCCCGCGACGGCAGCGCGCGGGTGATGGACTTCGGCCTGGCGGCCGCGGGCGATCCCACCCGCCCCCAGCAGGTTCGCCTCACCAAGGCGGGCGCCATCCTCGGAACGCCGCTCTATATGTCGCCCGAGCAGATGGTCGGCCAACCGGTCGATCCGCGCGCCGATCAATTCAGCTTCTGCGTGGCGCTCTGGGAGGCGTTGCACGGCGGGCGACCGTTCCAGGGGACGACCTTGCTCGAGCTGCGGGGGGACGTGCTGGCGGGTCGACCGCGTCCCGGCCCGCTGCAGAGCCGCGTTCCCCGGCGCCTGCAGGCGGCGCTCCTTCGAGGGCTGGCGGTCGATCGCGCGCGCCGCTTCCCCGACATGAACGCGCTGCTCGCCGAGCTCACCGCCGCGACAGCGGAGAGGCGGGGGCAGACGGCCACCGTCGGCGTCGCTCTCGGGCTGGCGCTGGCCGCCCTGGTGGGGGGCACGACGATCTGGCGCCTGCGGGCCCGGGCTGCGGCCGCCTGCGATCCCAGCGCCAAGCTGGCCAACGTCTGGGAGACCGCGCCCGACGGCCGCATGCGGCGCGAGACCCGCGCCGCTTTCTTGGCCGCCGCGAACGACGTCCCCGACGCGCGCGAGCGGTTCGAGCGCGTCGCCCAGCTGCTCGACGGCTATGCCCAGGGCTGGGCGAGTGCTTCGCGCGAGGCCTGCGAGACGGCGAGGCGCACGGCGGACAGCGTGACGGCGTTGCGAACCAGCTGCCTCGATCGGCGGCGCGCCGATCTGGCGGCACTGACCGACGTGCTCGCCCACGCGGACGCCAAGGTGGTGCGCCGCTCGATCGCCGCCGTCTCGTCGCTCGGGCGCGTCGACGGCTGCTCCGATCTGGTCGCGCTGCGAAGCGCGCCGCTCCCCCCGTCCGATCCCGCGCTGCGGGCCCGCGTCGACCAGCTGACCGGCCGTCTGCTGGCGCTCCGCGCCACCGCCGCGGCGGGCCACGACTGGCAGGCGCTGGAGCCGGTCGGCGCGCTCGTCGAGGACGTCCGGGCGGCGGCGTACGATCCGCTGCTGGTCGAGGCGCTGCTCGTCGACGCGCGTATCCGCTCGCCGTTCGATCCCGAGGGGGCGATCCCGCTCTACGAAGAGGCCTACCGGCGGGCGGGAGCGCTGCACCTCGACGATTTTTCCGCCGAGGCCGCCATTCAGCTCACCGCCATCGTGGGGACGTTCCAGCACCATTTCCCCGACGGAGAGAAGTGGGCCGGGCTCGCCGAGGTCGCCATCGGGCACGCCGGCGAGCACGAGCGCCTGCGCGGCTGGTTCTACAACGTGCGCGGCGCGCTGGAGGCGGCGCAGGGGCAATGGCGGCGCGCGGAGAGCGACTTCGGCGCGTCGGCCTCTGTCCGCGAGCAGATCCTCGGCGCCGGCCATCCTGACTTGGCGGCGTCGCTGGTGAACCTCTCCAAGGCCGCGCTCATGCTGGGCGACGCCGACCAGGCGCTCGAGGCCGCCGCGCGCGCCTACAAGCTGGCGAGCGCCGTCTTCCCGGGGGACGCCTACGAAGTGAACGCGGCGCTGCTGGCGCGCGCGCATGCGCTCGTCGTGCTCAAGCGGACCGCCGACGCGCGCGCCGACGTGACCGCCGTCGAGACGGCGTTCGAGAAGACGCTGGGCCGCGACCACCCTTTCCTGGCCGATCCGATGACCGTCTTCGGCGAGGTCGCGCTCGCCGAGGGGCAACCGCAAGAGGCGCGCGCGGTGCTGGAGCGCGCCTGGGAGATTCGCTCCACCCACGTGACCGACGGCGGCGCGCGCGAGGAGACCGGGTTCGCCCTGGCCCGCGCGATCTGGGGCTCCGCCGAGGCGGATCGCACTCACGCGCTGGAGTTGGCCAACGAAGCGCGCGACGGCTTGGCGGCGATCCCGGATCTGGCTGCGCGGTTGGCAGTCGCGCAGCAGTGGATCGGCGAGCGTGCCGACGCCCACGCCGCGCGGCGCGCTCAGCGCTGAGCGTGGCGGCCTGACGGCTGAGGACGACTCAGCTCTTCGGCGGGGTCAGCTCCTCGTCGACGATTCGTTTGACCGCCGATGGATCGAGCTTCCCTTTGTTCGCCTTCATGATCTCGCCCACGACACGTCCTGCCGCCTTGGGATCGGAGATACCGAGGCGCACGATCGCCTCGCGCACGATCGCGCGCGTCTCGTCGTCGGAGGCGGCCTTGGGGAGGAACTGCGCGCAAAACCCGATCTCGAAATCGATCTGGGCGATGGCGTCGGCGCCGCGCGCGCCGATCGCCGCATACTCCTCGCGCGACTTGCGGAGCTGCTTTTGATAGGCGGTGATCACATCCAGCCAGAGCGCGTCGTCGAGCGGACCCTTGAATCCGGCCGCGGTGCGGCGCTCCGTGTGCTTGGTCTTGATCATCCGGATGCAGTCGGCGGTGCGACTGTCCTTGGCGCGCATCGCAGCCTTGAGGAGATCGTTGAGTTGAACGTCAATCGGCATGACCGTGGAACCTAGGCCGAAATCGATAGCCCCGCAACCGCACACGCTGTGAACGAGGGGCACGCTTTGGCGACGAGCACCGGTCCGGGTGCTATATTCTTGAGGTCTTGGCGCCGCTTGCAGTGGGCGCGCCGCTTGCTTACCTCGGGGGGTGGTCATGCGACTCAACAGCTCACTGTCGGCGCTCGTTGGAATGGTCGGCCTCGGGTTGCTCGGGGCCGGAAATGCCCACGCCCAGGCGGAGGCTGCCCCACCTCCCCAACCATCCCCGCCGGAAGCTGCCGCCGCGGCACCGGACCAGATGCCCACACAGGCGGCGGCGCCCGAGCAGGGCCCCCCACAGCAGGACTACCCGATCCCGCCCAGCGTTCAGGGCGCGGCGGTTCCTGTTCAGGGCGGCGGCTATTGCTTCGGCGGCCCTCATCCGGCCCCCGGCGGCGGCTGGGAGGCCACGCAGACGCCGCACGTCCACAACTACGCGCCGTTCGATCTGCGGCTCTTCTCCTTCCACAACGGCTGCTACTACTTCATCGGCGACCCGCGTGACTTCGGCTACACGGGTCAGACCTACAGCTACTACGGCGCGCACCCGATCTCCGACGAGTACGGCGGTGGTTGGTGCTTCATGGTCGGGCCGCACTCCCACTGGTGGCGGCCGTGGTCACCGTACTTCACCACCGTCGGGCCCTGGTACTACTGGCAGGGACCCTACGATCCGTTCTTCTGGGCCTACTGGCCGTTCTATTCGTTTTACTACCGCAGCTACTACCCGAGCTACTACGCGGGCGGCCGCTACTTCCGCGGCGGGTTCCGCGCGGCGCCGCCGATCGCGCGGGTCCCTGCCTCGGTGGGGGCCGGCTGGCGCGGTGGCGCCGGATACCGAGGCGCGCCGGCCGGCGGCGGCTGGCATGGCGCTCCGGCGGCCGGAGCCGGTGCCTGGCGTGGTGGCGCAGGCGCACCCGCCTACGGCGGCGGCTGGCACGGCGGCGCGGCGGTCCCCTACTCCGCCCCGCGCGTCGGTGGCGGCGGGACCTTCCGCGGCGGCGGCGGCTTCCACGGCGGCGGCTTCCACGGCGGCGGCGGCTTCCACATCCACGGTCGTTGACCTTTCGGACGCTCGCCTTTCGTTTCACGCGATCGTCTCCCGTCCTGGTCAACGGACAACTCCCGTTACGTGCGGCGCGAACATCGCGCTTCGATCGGGCGCTGCTTGCCGCACGTGAGCTTCCTGCATCGACGGACTGAGACGCTTCTTGCCGCGCGCGTGCGGGGTTCTCGTTCGCCCGAGGTCAGTTCAAGCTTGAACGCGGCATAGGCTGTGTGGCCTCGAAGCGCCTGTGGCCCTCTTAGTTGTTGCCGTGGGGGAAGAAGCTGTCGTCGTAGGAGAACTCGGTGTAGCGGTCGAAGCCGATCGCCAGCAAGAGATTGACGGCCACGGCCACCACCACGAGCGCGCGGAACAGCTTCGTCAGTGGGCGGTTGCCGACGGCCAGCAACACCATGAAGTAGATCATGTAGTCGAGGCTAAAACGATAGCCCCACTGCACGTAGCCGGAGTTCTGATAGAGCAGCGACGGGAGCGCGGTCGTGAGGATGGTGATCCAGAGCGCCTTGGTGAGCGGGCTCCGCTCCTGCGGCATCACGGTGTAGGCGAGGTTGGGCGAAGTGACGAGCAGGCTCATCCCGTGCTGGCTCACCTTCACGTACGGGTAGCGGGTCATGATGCGCGGCAGGAGCACCAGCGCGGCGGCCAGGTTGCGCGACAAGAAGTGGTAGTTGAAGAGGCCGAAGCGAAACATCCGATCTTGCCACTGGACCGGCATGAACTTGTGCCCGAACTCGAACGGGTTCTGGAAGCGCGCGTAGTTGTAGACGGCCAGCGCCGCGCCGCCGGCGGCGATGGGGGCCGCGAACTTCAGCAGTGAGGAGAACAGCGCGCGGCGCGACTTCGGATCGCGCAGACCGTCGCGGCCACCGACGGCGCGCACCGCCTCGAACAGGAACAGCGGCAGGACCACCCAGGGCGGGCGGGTGGCGAAGCCGAGCGCCACACAGATCCCCGCCAGCACCGGCCGACGCGCCTCGATCGACGCCCAGACGTAGCCGATCGACAGCGTGACGGCGACGATCTGGGCGGTGAACCAGACCTCCCCGACGACGGAGCAGAAGTAGTAGACCGATCCCACGCCGAACATGGCGGTCAGCCACAGATCGTCGACCTCGCTCCGGCGAGAGAGCCCGCGGGTCCGCAGCGCGCGCAGCAGCAGGAACAGCAGCATCGGGTTGATGGCCGCCCAGAGCGCGGTGAACAGCACGTCGTTGAAGTGCAGCCCCCAGACCGCCACGAACGGCAACAGCGGGACCGCCGGGAACGGCGGGAACGAGACCAGACGGACCGTCGACCGCGAGACGATCTCGGCCGCCGGGATGGTGTAGGGCTGGCCGCGCAGCGGGTAGAGGCGGTCGGCCGGGCCGCCGATGCGCCCCCCGCCGTAGATCCCGCGTACCTCGCGGCCGCCCTTCAGCTCGAGGACGTCGATCTTCGCCCAGTCGTTTTCGTTGGGCGGCGGCCCCGCGAGGGTCAGCCGGCCATGCAGCCAGCCGTCGGCGAGGTAGACGTAGTGGTTGTACTGCGAGTGCGTGCGCAACCTGCCACCCGACGCGCCCAGGAAGGCCCCGGCGAAGGCCACATAGACGACCAAGGCGCCCCGCCACCCGCGCAAGAGACGCGAGAGCCGCGAGGCCGGCGGCCCGTCCGGCGGCGGGGCCAGCGGCGAGGCCGGCGGAGGGGCCGGCGGATCGACCGCCGCCTTCGTCAGCGGCGCGTCGGCGGGCGGGGCCGCGGCGGACGCCGCCTCGGGAGGTCCCGCGCTCAACGCGCGCCCGGCCTGGGAAGCTTCGCCATCGCTCTTTTTGTACATCGAGATCGCAGCCGAGAGAACGCCCCGATCGTCACCGAGGTGGCCGACGGTAGACGGTGACCATCGGCACGCCGTCCAGGGTGAGGATCCGGATCGGCGTCGCCGTACCGTAGGAGTTCCAGATCCACTGCTCGATCTTGGCGAAGTGGAGCTCGGGGATGACGAGGGCCAGCCGGGAGGCGGAGATCCCCTGCTCTTCCCACCCGGTGTCGCCACCGAAATCTTTGCGCAGGAGCCCCTGCTGCTTGTAGGTCGCCACCGACTCGTAGTTGGTGTCGTGCCAGTAGATCTGGGTGCCGACTGGGAGCGTCTCGTTCATCCAGGGGAGCAGCGGGCGCACCGGGTAACCCCAGAACTGGCGCAGCATTCCGTGGTCGGCGGCGCCGGGGACGCCGCCAGCCAGCGCCGAGTACTGCGCCAGGCCGAACGGATGCGCGTGCCAGGCGTCGACCACCCCCGGCGCGGCCGCCAGGGCGATCACCAGCGCGGCGAGCGGCCGGCGCAGCCCTTCGGTGGCGCGCGCCAGCGCCACGCCCGCGAACAGCGCCAGGAACGGCATCGCGTTGATCCAGTGCTTCGTGCCGCCGAAGATCGGCGTCTTGGGCCGTGCGATGATGAGCAGCGGAACCAGGAAGTTGAGGCCCCAGAGCAAGGCGATCTGGTAGCGCGCGCGCGCGCGCCAGACGAGCACGAGACCGGCAAGGCCCAGTAATAGCGTCACCAGCGGCGTGGTGAACGCCGTCAACACAAACGCGTAGCTCGCCGGTCCCGGCGGCCGGTTGTAGTTCTTCCCGAAGTAGGCGGTGTTGTAATAATGGTGGTGCAGGTGAAAGCTGAGGTACTGGCCGAGCCGCGAGAAGGTGTCGGTCCAGACCCAGGGCCAGTGGCCGATCAGGATCAGCGGCCCGCCGATGGCCATCGCCACGAAGACCCAGAAGCTCCGGCGATCGCCGCGGCCCACCGAGACGTGGACCAGCCAGTGCACGAACAGGATGGGCGGCAGGAAAAACGCGTTCAGCTTCGTCGCCAGCGCCACCCCGTAAAAGAGGCCGCAGACGATGAAGCGCGAGAGCCGCGGCTCCCGCAGCGCGCGCCAGTAGGCCCAGACGACCGCCAGCCCGGTGGTCGCCACGGCGGTGTCGAAGGCGGCGAGCTGCGCGTGAAAGAAGACGCGCGGCAGCGCCGCGTAGAGCAGCGCCGCGCAAAGGCCAGCGCGGCGTGAATCGACCTCGGTCCCGAACAGGTAGCAGAAGCCGACCGCCAGCGCCGAGATGACGATCCCCGGCAGTCGAAATCCGGTCGAGATGCTCACCAGGCCCAACCGCTCGTGCAGGAGTGCCTCGGAGGCGCCGAACAGCATTTTCATGAACGCCGGATGCTCGAAGTTGCCGCCGAAATGCTGATCGATGCTGGAGATCTTCAGCGCGGCGCTGGGATTCCGGAAGAGCTCCGCGATCCACTCCCAGGCCAGGCGCCCGAAGTGAAAGTAGAACCCCTCGTCGCGCGCGAAACCGGTGCCGCGCTGGGCGATGAGCAGGAAGATCATCCAGATCACCGACAGGCCGAGCGCGATCGCGTAATCGCTGCGTAGAGCGCGGGCGAGCATTCGAGCGAGCGAGCGAGCGGGCCGGACCGACCGGTCGGTCATTGGTGCACCTCGGCGTGAAAGCAGAAGGTGCGCGAGCGCGGACGGGCGGCGGTCAGATGGAACTGGACGCTCGCCGGGTGCCCCGCGAAGCGCGCGGTGTCGAGCGCCACCCGCCGCCAGCCGTCGTTGTCGAAGCTCTGGTCGGAGAGCCGCTCACCGTCGATCGACGTCTCCAGGGTCACCGGCGCGTCGCTGTCGTAACGCGACTGAAAATCCGCGATGCCACCGCCCACCGCGATCGAGGCGCCCATCGGGACATCCTTGAAGGTGAGCGTCTCGCCAGGGCGCGCGGGCAGACAGAGGTAGGGAAGGAAGTCGATCTCGCCGACGTGACGCCGCTCGGGCATCGCGGCCGTGAAGTCGAACAGGACCTTCGCCGCGGGGCGCTCGATGCGGCGGACGCGCACGCGCCCGAACGACCGATCGTCGGTGACCTGGCCGACGGCCTCCGGATACCGGGCGCCGCGGATCGAGACCTCCCAGAGGCGCGCCTGGCGTGAGCGATCCGGGCGGGCGGCCTCCTCGACGGAGACGAGATCGCCAAAGTGAAGGCGCCCGATCGGATCGACCCAGTGCGGGGCGAAGACGATGCCGTCGCCCGGCTGCACCTGCGCGCGCACGTAGGCCGCGGCCGCGTCCCAACTGGCCTCCGACGGCACGTGCAGATAGATGGCGGTCTGGACACCCACCTCGGCCAAGCCGGCCAGCGCCACGCAGAGGGCGAACGCCCGCTTCACCGCACCTCCGCATCGAAGCAGAGGTCGCGCGCATTGTCGCGCGGCGCGGAGATCGTGAAGCTGACGTCTCCGGGTCGGCCCGTCCCGGGAGCGCGCGGCAGCGCGAACGAGAACCACCCCTTGCGGTTCGGCTGCATGCCGCTTTCGGCCGCCGCGCCGTCCTGGGCGACGTCGATCCGGATCGAGGCGCCTGCCCGATCCTGGTCGACGGCGGGATCGAAGAGGCCATGGTGAACCACCAGCTCGCGTCCGCGGGGGACGTCGGGGAACGTCACCGTCAAGGGCACGCCGGCCGTCGGGTGGGCCCAGACGCAAGAGCGCCGGACGCCGCCGATCCGGCCGTGCGTCCGCCCGACGTAGCTCCAACCAGGAGCTCCGCACTGCAACCGCGATCCCGCTTGGAGGCATGGGCTGTCGCCGAGGCTGGCGCGGGCCGACGAGACCTGCTCGACCGCCTGCCAGACCGGCCGCGCCGGGCGCTTCGCCAGGCGCAGCAGCGGAACGAGCAGCATCACCGCGACGACCCCCACGACGAGCGCGCGTTCGAGCTGCGCTGCGTGTAGGGCGGGCACGCGGGCCAACAAGCGATCGAGCGTCGGCTGGGAGGCGACCAGCATGAACCCGATGATGAGCAGCGCCCCGAGCGAGATCAGTCGGCCGAGCACGTCGGCGGCACGGGAGACGAAATCGACCTCCAGCAGGTGCCCGTTCGCCGGGACCTCCATGAAGATCGGCTCGGCGGCGAGCGCGACGGTGCGGATCGGGACCTCTCGCCCGTCGAGCCGCGCGCGCCAGGACGGGTAGGCCGCGACGTGCAGCACCAGGCGGCTCGCGCCGTCGGTTCCGCTGAGCGCAATCCGCACGTGCTCGGGATCGAAGCGCTCGACCTCGACCTGCCCCGCCCCTTCCAACGTGAAGCGGTCGGGGCTGTAGCCGGTGAACCGATAGACGGCAATCGAGCCAAAGCGCTCTGCGAGTTGGAGATTGGGATCGCCGAGCCCCCCGCGGACCACCACCCACTTCACGCCGAGGACCCGGTAGAGATCGTCGTTCGCCTGGTCGGGCTTGTGGACGAAGTTGGCGGCCGGGGTGAAGCCGACCTTGTAGGCCGGCGTGTCGTTCTCGATCGGTGCGGCGGCGAAGTAGTGATCGTTGTAGGGGGCGACGTAAGCGATTCGATAGAAGGGGCCCGGCTTGGCGCGCTCGGCGCGCGACCAGTCGAGGAACTCCCGGTAGGCGTGCGCCTCACCGAGCCCCTCGCGCGTCACCAGCCTCGGATAGCGCGCCTCGTGGGCGACCAGCAGCGGCGCCACGATCAGCGAAACCCAGCCGACGAGGCGCAGCCAGCCACCCCAGCTTGGCGCCAGCGACCAGGCGGCGAGCGCGAACAGGCAGGCCTTCGCCGGCGCCACCAGGCGCTGGTACTGGATCCGCCCCAGCGACGGCGAGATTCGCTCCAGCATCGAAGTGGTGTCGGTGGAGGCGATCGTCAACGTGAGCAGCGCGAAGGCGCCCAGGAAGATCGGCCAACGCTCGCGGCGCAGAAGGCCGATCGCCAGCCCGGCCAGCGACAGCCAGACCAGCGGCGGCGGAACGTTCTGGAAAACGTTCCCGCGCCAGAGCCCCTCGCCGATCGCCGCCAGCGAGCGAAACGGATCTCCGTACGCCGCCATGAACCCCGACCGCGCGGCGAAGGGGATGGTGAACAGCGCCGCCATCCCCCATCCGAGCGCGGCGACGCCAACCGAGCGGCCGACCGCGCGCAAGATCGGCGTCCGCGGCTCGCCGAGGCCCAGGCACCGGAGCGCGATCAAGATCGGCAGCGCGATCCCCAGGCTCACCAGCGACAGTGGATGGCAGAGCAGCGAGAAACCGAACGCGGCGGCCGCCTTCCCGGCGTCGCGGGGGCGGCCCGAGCCAATCGCCTCGTCGAGCCAGGTCAGCCCGACCAGGAGCGCCGACGACGACAGCTGCTGCGGCCAGACGCCCCAGTAGACGCTGTAGACGAACCCCCCTTCGCGGTACTCGCCGCAGTCGAGGACGAAGAGCAAGGCCGCCAAAAGCGCCGCGACAGGACCCAGGCGGCGAGCCACGCGCCAGATGCAGAGCGCGCTGACCACGTACATCGCAAAGATCCCGAACGCATAGGTCGCCTCCCAGGAGAACGGGAAGGTCAGGAAGCGCGCCGCGGCCAGCCACCAGTCGGCACCCGGCGGGTAGTCCTGCCCGGCCGGCCACCCCGCGAACCAGTAGTCGCTCCAGCCGGTGAGGTGGCCACGGGCCAGCTCCTTCGTGAAGAAGTGCCAGGCGCGGAACATGTGGACCGTGTGGTCCTGGGACAGCACCGGCTGGCCGGTCGGGACCGGCCACAGCAGCCAGGCGATCACCCCCGCCAGGACGAGGGCGGCGAGGAGCGGCCGTGCGAGCCAGGCTCGGAGCCGTTCATCGAACCGCATGCGGCGGGAAATCTAGCCCGGATCCCCCACGCCGTCACGCGACGGCCAGCCGTACCTTGCTCAGACGCGACCAACCCCGAGCAGAGCCCGCAGGGCCGGGCCCAGAGCGGAACCGGGAGTTTGACATACTCGACAAGATATCGGACAGAAGTTACCGATGGGTGATCAAGGTTCGGAGGGGCTGTTCTCGCCATTTCTCCGGCGGAGGCGGGTGGAGGCTGTTCGGAGTCTCCTGGATGATCGTGTGCTCGATTTTGGATGCGGGACCGGGAAGCTGGCCGAATTGTGCGACCCATCGCAATACTGCGGCGTGGACATAAGCGACGCCGCGCTGGACTTGGCTCGCCGGAACCATCCCCACCATAGGTTCGCAAAAGAATTGCCAGAGGCAGAGGTGTTCGACACCATCGTCGGCTTGGCTGTCATCGAGCACGTCAAACAGCCCGCAAGTTTGCTGGAGCGATTCCGCAAGCTGGTGACTGCCGAGGGCCAACTGATACTGACGACTCCTCATCCAACTTTCGGGTTGGTTCACGATTTCGGAGCCATGCTGGGACTCTTCAGCAAAGAAGCGAGCGATGAGCATGAAACGCTTCTGGACCGGGAGCTCATGCTGGCGATTGCGCGCACATCGGGCTGGAATTTGGTCTCAGCGCATCGATTCCTCTTCGGCGCAAACCAGGTTTTTGTTTTGCATCCGACCTCAGATCCGTAGCAACTGAACCGAACCCGTGGTTTGAGAATCTGGGCGGTTGCCCGAAGGCCAGACTCTCCTCGATCCGAATGGGATCGAGGAAAGTCTCGGGCCTTGTGGATGTCCGCCGCTAAGAAGGCCGGCGCGTTCGCCACCGGAACGTTGGTCAGCCGTGGCCGGGCCCAGGGCTCTCCCAAGGCGGGAAGGAGGAGCCTTGGGTGGTGACCCATGTGTGCCACATGTCGTTGAACGTTCCGCCCCCGATCAGGTCGATGCGATTAGAATCCCAGGATATCGCCGACAAACCTCCCGACACGGTAAGCGTCCCGTTGTAGACGGTCGACATAGACAACGGGGTCGAGGTAGCCCACCCGGAGGCGTAATATTTGGATCGAACGATCCCCGACGACACCCAGAAGAGATTCAGCTCGCCGGAGCTCCTGGAGGCGCCTAAAGCTCGCCGCGCGATGAACGTTCGTAATCCGCGAAACGG
>DATAVR010000018.1:0-45279 GCA_036267635.1 Polyangia bacterium
GCTGGGGCCGCGCGGCCGCAACGTCATCATCGAGAAGTCCTGGGGGTCGCCGACGGTGACCAAGGACGGCGTCACCGTCGCCAAGGAGATCGAGCTCGAGGACAAGCTCGCCAACATGGGCGCGCAGATGGTGAAGGAGGTTGCCTCCAAGACTTCCGACATCGCCGGTGACGGCACCACCACCGCGACCGTGCTCGCGCAGGCGATCTACACCGAGGGGTCGAAGCTGGTTGCGGCGGGACACAACCCGATGGACATCAAGCGCGGCATCGAGGCGGCGGTGGCCAAGATCGTCGAGAACCTCAAGGTTCAGGCCAAGCCGACCAAGGGAAAGACCGAGATCGCGCAGGTTGGTACCATCAGCGCCAACGGCGAGGTCGTCATCGGCGACATCTTGGCTGAGGCGATGGAGAAGGTCGGCAAGGAAGGGGTCATCACCGTCGAAGAAGCAAAGTCGATGGAGACGACGCTGGAGGTGGTCGAGGGGATGCAGTTCGACCGCGGTTACCTCTCGCCCTACTTCGTGACCGACGCGGAACGGATGGAGGTGGTGCTGGAGGACGCCTTCATTCTCGTCCACGAGAAGAAGCTCTCCAACATGAAGGACCTCCTGCCGCTGCTCGAGCAGGTGGCCAAGGGCGGCAAGCCGCTGGTCATCATCGCCGAGGACATCGACGGTGAGGCGCTGGCGACCCTGGTGGTCAACAAGCTGCGCGGCACCTTGCAGGTCTGCGCGGTCAAGGCGCCGGGGTTTGGCGACCGGCGCAGCGAGATGCTGAAGGACATCGCGGTGCTCACCGGCGGACAGGCCGTCACCGAGGATCTCGGCCTCAAGCTGGAGAACATCACGCTCAAGGATCTCGGCCGCGCCAAGCGGATCACGGTCGACAAGGACAACACCACGATCGTCGAGGGGGCCGGTAAGAAGGCCGACATCGAGGGTCGCGTGAAGCAGCTCCGCGTCCAGGTCGAGGAGACGACCTCCGACTATGACCGCGAGAAGCTGCAAGAACGCCTGGCCAAGCTGGTCGGGGGTGTGGCGGTGATCAAGGTCGGCGCCGCGACCGAGTCGGAGATGAAGGAAAAGAAAGCACGCGTCGAGGATGCCTTGCACGCCACACGTGCGGCGGTCGAGGAGGGGATCGTCCCGGGCGGCGGCGTTGCGCTCATTCGCGCGCTGTCGTCGCTGGACGGGCTCAAGTTCAGCGATGACCGTCAGTACGGGGTCAAAATCATCCGGCGTGCGGTCGAAGAGCCCATGCGCCAGATCGCGGCCAACGCCGGCGTCGACGGAGCAATTGTCGTGGAGAAGGTCAAGAACGGCAAGGGCGCGTTCGGCTTCAACGCGGCGACCGAGGAGTACGAAGACCTGGTGAAGGCCGGTGTCATCGACCCGACGAAGGTCGTTCGCGCGGCGCTGCAGAACGCGGCCTCGGTCGCCTCGCTGATGCTGACCACGGAGGCGCTCATCGCCGAGCGGCCCAAAAAGAGAGCTGGCGGCGGCGATGGCCACGCCGGCGCCGGCGGCATGGGCGGAGACGGCGACTTCTAGAGCGGATACCCGAGACGTGCGGCCTTGTGCCGCACGTCTCGGGTAATAAGATAAGGCAGACATGCAAATTCGCGTCGGTTACGAGCTTAACTACGACTTTCCCCAGCCGACCCCGGTGATCCTGACGCTCAACGTCCATCACAGCCGGGTCTCCGATCTGGCGCATCCGGACCACATGTGGACGACGCCGGCAGTCCCAACCGCCGGCTACCGCGACGGGTTCGGAAACTGGTGCACGCGTCTGGTGGCCCCGCCCGGGAACTTTCGTGTGACCAGCGACGCGACGATCAGCGATTCGGGCGCGCGGGATCCCGTCGTGCCGTCCGCCGTTCAGCACCTGGTCCAGCAGCTCCCGGAGGAGACGCTGGTCTTCTTGCTGGGGAGCCGCTACTGCGAGACCGACAAGATGTCGGAGTTCGCCTGGAAGCAGTTCTCCGGCGGCCCGCTCGGCTGGGCGCGGGTGCAGGCGATCTGCGACTTCGTTCACCAGCACATTACCTTCGGCTACCAGTTCGCCAGCCCCACCAAGACCGCCTGGGAGGTCTTCCACGAGCGCAAAGGGGTCTGCCGCGACTTCGCCCACCTGGCGATCACGCTCTGTCGTTGCCTGAACATCCCCGCGCGCTACTGCACCGGCTATCTCGGCGACATCGGCGTTCCCAAGGATCCGTCGCCGATGGACTTCGCGGGCTGGTTCGAGGCTTATCTCGGGGGCGCCTGGCATACGTTCGATCCTCGCAACAACGTCCCGCGCATCGGACGCGTTCTCATCGCCCGTGGTCGCGACGCCGCCGACGTCGCAATCACCACGACCTTCGGTCCCAACACGCTCAAGAGCTTCCGGGTCTGGACCGACGAAGTGACCGCTTGACCTATTGCGTGGGGGTGCTGCTGAAGGACGGGATTGTCCTCGGATCGGACTCTCGCACCCACGCGGGCGTCGACAACTTCGCCTCGTTCTGCAAGATGACGATCTTCGAGCGCCCGGAGGAGCGCGTGCTGGTCCTCCTCAGCTCCGGAAGCTTGGCCGGAACTCAGGCCGTCATCAGCGTGCTCACGCAACAGGCCGAGGCCCCAGCCAAGGCCGAAGCCGGACCGCCGAGCCTCTTGACCGCGCGGACCATGTTCGACGTGGCGTGTGTCGTCTCGGACGCCATGCGCGCCATCGAGAAGCGCGACAAGGAGCATCTCGAGAGGAGTGAGCTTTCGTTCAACGCCTCGTTCATCCTGGGCGGCCAGATCCTCGGCGAGCCGATGCGGCTGTTTCGTATCTACGCCGAGGGCAATTTCATCGAGGCCGGCGCCGACACACCCTTCTTCCAGACCGGCGAGGCCAAGTACGGCAAACCGATCATGGACCGGGTGATCGACCGCTCCACCAGCCTGAGCGACGCCGCCAAATGCGTCCTGGTCTCGTTCGATTCGACGATGCGCAGCAACCTGTCGGTCGGCATGCCGATCGACCTCGTCTGCTACGAGCGCGACGCCCTCTCCATCCGAAAGCGCCTCCGGTTCGAGCAAGGCGATCCCTACTTCGGTGCCCTCAGCAAGAAGTGGAGCGAGGGAGTTCGGGGCGCCTTCAAGGAGCTGCCCGATCCGCTGTGGGACGGTGCCGCCTGACGCCCGCCCCCTCGGCGGTGAGCTACGGCGAGGGCCATCTCATCTCCAAGGGCGAGCCATACGGGCTGAACGCTGGTTCGGCCGGGCGCTCTCGAGAATACGTGGCGAGCTCCTGGTCGGTGTAAGCGTCGGAGGAGCCGCGTGGCAGACGTTTCCGAATCCACGCCTCGATGGTCGTCGCCGCGGAGCGTCCGTCGGCAACGGATCTGTCGAGCTCCTTCCACATGAGGAAGACGATCCGCCGTCGTTCCCGTCGCCGATACCGCGTGTCGGCCCAGAGCGCGTCGAGCTGACGCGGCAACTCAATCCGCGCCGCGCGCATTTGCCGTGAATTCACCTCGGCGGCCATCGCCGTCCGGCGCTTGAACGTCGCGGCGAGAAAGTTGGCCTTGGCGTAGGGAGACGAGGTGCCGTGCGCGAGCTCGCGAACGAACTCGTCAGAGAGGTCGAAACTGAGCGTCGACCGGCGCGCCGAATAGTCGATCCGTTGATCGCGAAAGGTGACAGTCCCGTCTGCGGCGACCAGCGCGGAGAATTGTGGCGCCTCGTAGCGGAGGCTACCGTTCGGGCCCGGCTTGAGAGGATAGAGCTTCTCGGGATCGGCGACCGGAAGCGGTCCGAGAAACGCACCTGGCGGGCCGTCGACCCCGGAAGAAGCCGCCCGTGTGCCCCCGTCGGGCGCCTCGCGGCCCTGGGCGTTCCGTCCCCAGGCGAGGACGAGGGCCGTGGCTGCCGCGATGATGACCAGACCCAAGTTTGCGGCAGACCCACTGACGCGCCCGACGCGTGGCCCCTCATCGCCGAAGCGGGATCCCGCTTCGGCGATTCCCGCCGCCCCTGTGTTCTTGGCCACCATGGAATCTGGCTCCCTCCCTGTATCAATCTTCTCGATCCTGACCAATTCCGGATGGCCCTTGTGGTCTGTAGGGGATTCCCCGTCGAGCGACCGTCCATCAGTTGCTCGGGCGTGAGAGGCGACGAGGCGGTAGAACCGCGCATGGACAACGACAGCGGACGACCGACGGGAGCGCCGCCCGAGCCGGGGACCACGCGTCGGACGATGCTGATCCTGCCGCTGCTCTTGCTGGGGATGTGGATCTGGAAGAGCTACACCGAGGGGAAGGCGCAGCCGCCCGTCGCCTACTCGCAGCTTTACCAGTGGATCGAGCAGGGGAAGGTGGAGTCGGTCGTGCTCGACGGCGAGGTGATCGCTGCCACCTTGAAGAGCCCGGAGCCGCTCGATGGCCGGCAGGTCAAGGAGCTCCAGACCAACGCTCCGACCAACGATCAGCAGCTCCTCCCGTTGCTCCGGCAAAAAGGGGTGCGCATCAGCGTCAGGAGCCAGAAGCAGCCGTTCGGTCTCCAGATCCTCTTCACGCTGCTCCCCTGGGTGGTGATCATCGGGGCCTGGTTCTGGATCTCCAAGCGCGCCAAAGGGATGCTCGGCGCGGGCGGCCCCCTGGGGGGCCTCATCAAGAACCAGAGCCGCAAGTTCGACAAGACGACCTCGGTGAACGTCACCTTCAACGACATCGCCGGTTTGAAAGCGGCCAAGTCGGACCTGCAGGAGATCGTCCAGTTCCTCAAGGAGCCGCAACGTTTCCAGCGCCTGGGGGGGAAGGTGCCCCGCGGCGTTCTGCTGGCCGGGCCGCCCGGAACCGGCAAGACGCTGCTGGCCCGCGCGGTGGCCGGCGAGTCGGGCGTCCCGTTCTTCTCCATCAGCGGCTCGGAGTTCATCGAGATGTTCGTGGGCCTGGGGGCGGCGCGCGTCCGCGATCTGTTCAAGGAGGCCAAGAAGAGCGCGCCCACCATCGTGTTCATCGACGAGATCGACGCCGTGGGTCGCTCGCGCGGCGCGGGTCTCGGGGGCGGCAACGACGAGCGCGAGCAGACGTTGAACCAGCTGCTGTCGGAAATGGACGGCTTCGACCGGACCGATCTGGTGGTCGTCATCGCGGCGACCAACCGTCCGGACGTGCTCGACCCGGCGCTGCTCCGGCCCGGTCGCTTCGATCGGCGCATCCTGGTCGACCGGCCCGAGCTGGCGGCGCGGAAGGCGATCCTGGGGGTGCACACCAAGGGCAAGCCGCTGGCACCCGACGTCAATCTGGACGTCGTGGCCCAAAATACGCCCGGGTTCTCGGGCGCGGATCTCGCCAACCTGGTCAACGAGGCGGCCCTGTCCGCGACGCGCAAGGCGCGCGAGAGCATCGGCGCCGACGATTTTGCCGAGGCCTTCGACAAGATCGTCCTCGGCGATCTGCGCGAGGCGAAGCTGGACGCCAAGGAAAAGCGCCGCGTCGCCGTTCACGAATCGGGCCACGCGGTCGTGGCCCGCTTTTCGCCTGACGCCGAGCCGCTGCACCGGGTGACCATCATCCCGCGCGGGATGGCGCTGGGGGCCACGCAGCAGAGCCCCGGCGAGGATCGCCACCTGATGGCGCAGGCGGAGCTCGAGTCCCGCCTGCGCGTCCTCATGGGCGGTTACGCCTCCGAGCGGCTGGTCCTGGGGAGCATCTCGACGGGGGCCGAGAACGACCTCAAGGAGGCGACGCGCCTCGCCTCCGCCATGATGGCGCACTACGGGATGAGCGAGCGCCTCGGCCCCGTCTACTACGACCACGAGGCGGAGCATCCGTTCCTCGGCCAGCGGATCGGCACCGAGAGCGGAACCAGCTCGTCGACGATCACCGTGATCGAAGAGGAGGCCCGGCGCGTCCTCGCCCGGGCCCTCGAAGAAGCGTCGGCGATGCTGTCGCAACGCCGAGGAGAGCTCGATCGCCTGGTGGTCGCGCTCCTCGCGCACGAGACGTTGGAACGGGACGACCTGGCCGCGATCTTGGGCCCGGTGAGCGAGAGCGCGCCGCCTCCCAGCTGACCTCTAGCTGACCTGAGACTCCCACGGCTCACAGAGCTGCGCTTCGAAACGCTCCTTGCGGATCAGGATCCGGAGGAGTATGGATCGGGCACTGAAGCCCGTTGCGGAGTCGGCTGCAGACGATTGGCCAGCTTAGCGATCTGGTGGACTCCGCCGAGGGAGGACACCATGAAGCGTTTTGGGGCGATGAGATGCGGGCGGAGGTCGCGATGACCTCCAAGCCTGACATCGGCAGCGGCGTTGCCGGCGTCATTCATCAGATCGAACGGCAGGCGGACGCTCTTTCGGAGCGCGCGGACGGCGCGCAGAAAATCTTCGCCGGGTGGGAGACCCGGGCCAGGCGGTTTGTGCGGAACAATCCCGGGACGGTCCTCGTCGGAGCCGTGGCGCTCGGTTTCATTCTCGCCCGGGCAGCTCGCCATGCGTGACGGGTCGCGAAAGCCGAGCGCGGAAGTCGATCCGCCGACCAAGCGCGCCACCCAGCCGCGAAAGCAGGTTGGATCCGCTGCCTCTGTTGCGTCTCTTGCGTCTTGGGCCGACAAGCTGACGCGGCAGACCCGGGAACATCCCGGCCGCTCGGTCGCGATGGCGGTGGGGGTCGGTTACCTGCTGGGCGGTGGGCTGTTTTCACGGCTCACCGCGCGCATCCTCGGGGCGGGAATTCGGATCGGGCTGCGGACGGCGCTCTTGCCCGTCGTGACGGAGGGCCTCCTCGCGCTCGGCCAAAAACAGACCACTCAGAAGGAGACGTGAAAAATGAAGATCAATGACCTGCACGACCTCAGCAAAGACGATCTCCTGGCGGCGCTCGGGCTGACCAGCAAGCCGACCACCTCGGAGCGGCTGCTGGGGGGGCTGGGCATCTTCGGCGTCGGGCTGCTGGTGGGCGCCGGCGTGGCGTTGTTGCTGGCGCCGAAGTCGGGCGAGGCGTTGCGGGCGGATCTGGGCGAGCGCTTTCGCAATCGTCGAAATGAGGAGGCGGAGGCGGACTCGCCCCAGCCGCCTGAGGCGGAGACTGCGAACGGAGAGGCACGCACCTGAGCGCGCCTTCGGACGCGCCGCGCCCCCCGGCACGTCCCTCCGTGGTCCAGGTGGCGACCGACACCGTCGAGGAGCTGGCCGACCTCTTGGCGGCGCAGATCAAGCTGGCGCACCTGGAGCTCTCGGTCGATCTGCGGCTGGCGCTCAAGCGCGCGGCGCGGATCGCGCTCTTCGTTCCGCCGCTGGTCGTCGGTTACGCCTTCGCGATGGCGGCGCTGGCTTCTTTTCTCGCGACGTACTGCGGTCGGCCCGCCGCGCTGGGAGCGATCGCCGCGCTGCAGCTCGCGGTCGGCGGCATCGGTCTTCAGCGCACGCTCTCCGCGCTGCGCCGGACGCCCATTCTGGAACGAACCGGCGCCGACGTGACCAGCGGCGTGCAGCGAACCATGGCGGCCCTCTCCGACGGGACGAGGTCATCGGATGCGCGCATCGGCTGAGCCGGACGACGAGCTCCGGAGCGAACAGGACGAGACCGCCCGCGAGATCGCCCGGTTGCAGGCCGAGGTCGCGCTCCGCCGAGAGCGGGTCGGCGCTTCGTTCGAGGAGCTGCGCCAGCGTGTTCAGGGGATGACCAGCTGGCGCCAGTGGGCCGCCTCGCATCCGCTCGGGTGGATCGGCGCCGGGGTCTCGCTGGGATTCATCGTCGGGTGTCTGGCCGGCCGCCGATCGCGTTCGGAGCCGTAGACCTGGTGAGCGCGCCGCTCCCAACGAGCGCGAACGGTTCTTCGTAAGAACCGCCAGGGTCAGTTCAGTCGTTCGCGGGCGCCGCGTGTTCCCCAGATAGCGTCCCACCCCACGCGGTACGAATCGTTGGCCACCTGGGCGGGCCCGCTGGTCGCCCGCAGGGCGGCGGCCGGGGGCTCGAGCTCGGTCTTGACGTCGCAGAGAAGAGGGAAGTCTTGGCGCGGTCGCATCGAGATCACCTCGCCGGTGATCGGACGCCCCTCGGCGAGCGGCTGAACCACGGCCGCCTCGATGGGGCCGTCCTCGGATCGTCGCCGCAAAATATGCAGCCCTTGCTCGTCCTTTCCGCAGACGAGAGCCACGTCCTCGAGCGGGCGTGAGCTGCTCTGCTTCGTTCCCACAGGCCTAGTTTGCCATCAATCCGCGCCGGGCGTCACTCGAGCATGGTGCTGGCGGAGTTCGGAAGACGCTCTACGGCCCGCCGCCGAGGTGAGGCCGAGCGCGGCGCGCGCCTGGCCTCACTTCGTGAAGAGCGACAGGCTGACCGAGTCCGCCATCTTCTGGTACCCCGCGGGACTCGGGTGCAGCCCATCCCCCGAGCCATCCGCCGAGGTCCAGGTGGCGTACTGCGACAGCAGCTCGGGGGGATTGCCGCCGATGCCGCCGTCGGTGACCGCGGCGTCGAAATCGAGGACCCCATCGAAGGCCCCGCTCTTGATGTACGTGTTGACCTGTTGTCGGACGGCCTCGTACGCGGCCATGTAGCCCGAGTAGGCGCCGAAGGGGGTGATGGTCGCGCCATAGACCAGCAGACCCTTGGTGTGTCCCTGGCTGATCAGGCTGTCGTAGACGGTCTTCATGGACGCGAACGACGCGCCACCGAGGATGTCGTTGACCCCGTCGTAAATGATCGCGTATCGGACTCCACTTTGCCCCAACACGTCCCGGCTGTAGCGAGCTTGAGCTGCCGTGCCGGTCCCAACCAGATTGGTCGCGCCAATTCCTTGATTCAACATCCCGACATTGGAGGTCGTGCCCATCGCCTGCAGGTGGGCGGACAGATCGTCCGTCCAGCGATCGTTCTTGTTGATGTCCGTGCCCCGGCCGTCGGTGATGGAGTCGCCGATCGCGACGGCGGCCTTGTTCGAAGCGGGCGCCATGACGTCGATCCCGGAGATGATGTACCAGTGCTCTGTGGACGTCGCGGAGGTCATGCTGGCCGCGTTCACGGTGCTGCTGCCGGTCTGAATGTAGGAGTTGGTCCTCGAGCCGGAGTGACCGGTGATCTGGCTCGGAACAGCGCCGAAGGCGGTGGTGATGGTGACGTTGCCGAGCGGCGCCACCGTGAAGGAGACGGCGTCGGACCAGACCTCCTGACCCTGCGGGATGGTCACCGAAGCCGTTCCCGAGAAGGCCAGCGCCGTGTCGGTCGTCGTATCGATGGTGCTGTCGACGAGAGGCGCGGCCTTGCAGAGCGCGAGGTGCGCCGATTTGATGGTGACCGAGCCGTTGCCGAACAGATTGGAGAACTGGACCCGAAGCTGGCTGCCGCCAATCGAGACGTGCGTGATCTGACGGATCACGCCGTTCGACAGCGACGCCGGAGGCTGGTTGCCCGAATCGTAGTAGGGCGAAGCGGCCCAGGTGCCGACCCAGTGAGTCGGGCCGCTTCCACCGGCGCCCGCGCCGCCTCCAGTCCCGGCGGTGCCGCCGCTTCCCGACGCGCCGCCTGAGCCGCTGCTGCTCCCGCCGCTTCCGCCCGTGCCGCCGCCGCCCGTGCCGGTCGCTCCGCCGGTGCCGCCGCCACCTGAGCCGGTCGCTCCGCCGGTACTCGTCGATCCGCCCGCTCCGCCGGAGGCCGTGGTCCCTCCGGTTCCCGTTCCGCCGCTCCCCGAGACGCCACCGGAATGGCCGCCGCCAGTTCCCGCGAGGCCGCCGGTCGGCGATCCGACGGAGCCACCGGTCCCGGTGCCCGAAGTGCCGCCGGTGGCGGTGGCGCCGGCCGAGCCGGAACCGCCACTCCCGTTGCCTCCCGATCCGGTGGTCCCGTCACCCGGGCCCGCGCTCGAGCAAGCCCCGAACAACGCAATTCCACCAAGGAAGCAAACGAGTCGGCGAGTGTTCACTGTGTCATGAGGCTTTATCAGTTGAGCGGCTCGAAACCTTCGCTCTGCCAAATATGAGAACAACGAGCCACTTATCAGAGAATCTCCTCGATCAGGTGGACGGGTCCGTCGGCGCGAATCTCCCCCACGCCGACGGCCAGCAGCCGATTCAAGAACGCGTACCGCGGCTCGGCGGTCTCGAAACGGGGGAAGGTGCGAAAGTAGGGCGCGCCTGGCGCTGCGTCGTCGCGGATCCCTTCGAAGGTCATGTGGATGAGGGCGCCGTCGTCGGTCTCCAGCGTCGCGCGCAGATCGAGCTCGAGGACGCCGTCCGAGCGCTGGACGGTCCAATCGTCGCCGCCCGGCAAGACCTTGCCGCGGAGTCTGTCGCCTTCGAAGGCGCCACCGACGATCGGAAACGTGACGCGAGTGCCGTGAGGACCGGCGCCCAGGTTCTGTGTGGGCGCCGTCTGCAGACGGAGGGTCAGGAGGGGGCGCGAGCGCATGGCGAGGCTCCTGTCGTCGGGGGTGGCGGAAGCCGCGCGCGGGCGGGCCTCATAGGATTTCGTCGACGGTGTAGATGGGGCCCTCGGCGCGCCGATCGCCGCTGGTGACGGCGAGGAGGCGATTGAGGAACGCGTACTTGGGGTGCGCGGTCTCGAACCGGAGCGTGGTCCGAAAGTAGTAGCGCGCCGGGTCGACCCGCTCGCCGCGCGCGATCGCCGCGATCGCCTCCGGCGGTCCGTGACGCAGCCCGAACGACGCCATGTGGATGAGGGCGCCGTCGTCGGTCTCGAGCGTGACCCGCAGATCGAGCTCGAGGACGCCGTCGCCCCGCAGCAGCGTCCAGTCACCGCCGCCGGGCAGGACTTTCCCGCGCAGGCGCGGACCCTCGAAGTGGCCGCTCGCGATCGGTGCGGTGACGCGAGAGCCGTGAGGCACCGCCCCGATCTTCTGCGGGCCGACGACGGCCACCTGCAAGGTCATCAGCAGACACGAATCCATTCGTCAGGCTCCTTCGCTGCGCATACCTGGTTCGGCCCCGGCGGCTCAGGGCGTATCTCCGAGCACGTTGTGGAGGCGCCGCAGCAGGTGGGCCTGGGTCGTCTCTCCCCACCCATGATTGATATAGCGAACGGTCCCGGCGCCGTCGATGATGAAGAGACTGGGGATGATCTTGCAGCCCCACCGACTGCGAATGGTACCCGAGGGATCGGTGGCCACGACCGCGCCCTCGGGGATCGGGTTCTGCGCCAGGAACTGCCGCACCTCCGCCGGATCGTCGCCGGCCTCGACCAAAACGAGACGGAGGTGCGGGCCGAGCGTCTGGCGAATCGCCCCCAGCTCGCGCAGCGCCCGGTGACAGGGGCCGCACCAGGTGGCGAAGAACATCACCACCCCGACGTCGCCCTTCACCCAGCGCGCGGCGACGGCCGCTCCGTCGGGCGTCACCGCCGCGAGCGCGGGGGCCGGATCGCCCACCGCGACCGATCCCGACTGGAGAGCCGCCGCCATGACCGCGGCCGCGACAAAGAGGTGCATGGGCCGATGGTACGCGTCCGCCGCGTGCTAGATCCATCTGATGATCGCTGCGGGTGGCGGTGGCCCAGTGTCGGGATCGGTTTCGGTGCCGGTCCTCGACCGAGAGCAGCTGCGCGCCAAGCTGGCCGCGGGCCAGCCCTTCAAGCTGGTGATGGTCGCCAGCGACTTCGGATTTCGGGCCAAGCACATCCCGGGCTCCCTCCACGCCAAGACCCACGGCGAGACGTTCGCCTCGCTCGGAAAGGACGAGGAGATCGTCGTCTACTGCTCGAACCTCGACTGCCACGCCAGTCAGGGCGCCATCAAGAAGCTCCTCGAACTTGGCTATCGGCGCGTCAGCCACTACCCGGGGGGCCTCATCGACTGGGAGGCAGCAGGACTTCCCGTCGAGGGCGACTGGGCCGCCGACCATTGACAGTCGTCTATGGCGGATGAAGATTGGGCCCGCTCCCATGACCATCCAAGTGCACGACGGCAGCCGTGAGACGTGGCCCCGGCTCGACGTCGGCGGGGGGCCGGAGACGAGGCGATCGTTGCTCCTCTGGGGGCAGATCCTCGGCAAGACGCGGCTCGCGCTCTGCCCGATGGTGAACCACTGGTGGCAGGTGCCGCTCATGGTGACGGCCCGGGGCCTGACCACCACCCCGATGCCGATCGGAGATCGGGTGCTCGACCTCGAGCTCGACTTCATCGATCATCGGCTGGTCGCCCGCACCAGCGACGGCGGCCTCGAGTCGATGGCTCTTTGCGAGCAGACGCTGGCCGCCTTCTACCGCGAGTACCAACGGCGGCTGGCCAGCCTCGGCGTGTCGGTGCCGATCTATCCCGTGGCGGTGGAGGTGCCCGATGTCATACGGCTCGACCAGGATGAACGGCGCTGCGGCTACGATCCCGACTGGGCCAACCGATACTTCCGGGCGCTCATCCAGGTCGATCGACTGCTCAAGGAGTTTCGAGGACGGTTCCTGGGCAAGGGCAGCCCGGTTCATCTGTTTTGGGGGGCTTTCGATCTGGCGGTGACGCGCTTTTCGGGGCGTCCGGCCCCGGAACACCCGGGCGGCGTCCCGCACGTCGGCGACTGGGTGATGCGGGAGGCCTATTCGCAAGAGGTGAGCAGCGCCGGGTTCTGGCCGGGAGACGACCGATTTCCGCAGGCGGCGTTTTATTCCTACGCCTATCCGGCGCCGGCGGGATTCGGGGAGGCGCCCGTTCGTCCCGCCGCCGCTCGCTACGAGCCGGCGCTGGGCGAGTTCCTGCTCCCTTACGCCGACGTCCGCGCCGCCAAAGATCCTTCGGCCGACGTGCTGGCCTTCTTGCAGAGCAGCTACGAAGCGGCCGCGGATCTCGGAAACTGGGATCGGCTGCGCTTGGAACGGAATGAGGCCGACGCCTTCATTGGCGGCGATCGGGCTCGGCGCGACGCCGAGCTCACGCACGGGAGGTCGTGACATGCCGGAAGAATCTTGCGGACACCTGGAAGCGGCCGGGAAGCGCGCTGCCGCGAAGCCGAGCGGGCACGGGTGCGAGGAGTGTCTGAAGTCGGGCGGCGTCTGGGTCCACCTGCGGCTCTGTCTCGCCTGCGGTCACGTCGGTTGCTGCGACAACTCACCCAACCGGCACGCCACCAAGCATTTTCACAGCTCCAAACATCCGGTCATCCGGTCTTATGAACCGGGAGAGGAGTGGGGCTATTGCTATCCCGACGATCTGTTCGTCGAGGAGCTCCCCGCCAAGCCGGGCGAGCGCGCCACCCGCCACTACGATCCGCCGCGATAGACCGGGCTCAGAAGGTCTTGACCAGACCGCCGTCGATCACGAAGTTCGCGCCGGTCACGTTGCCGGTCCGTTCGGAGGCGAGCAGGACGATCAGCGTGGCGACCTCCTCGGGCGTGGTGAATCGTCCGGTGGCGAACCCGCCGATGCTGGCCACCACCTTTTCGCGCGCCGTGCCGGCATCGACGCCGGTGGCCCGCGCGACCGTCTGAGCCACGCCGTTTTCGCCCAGCCAGAGATCGGTGCTCACCGGCCCGGGCGAGACCGCGTTGACGCGGATGCCCCGCGGCCCCAGCTCTTCGGCCAGCGACTTGGTGAGGTTGAGCAGCGCGGCCTTGGCGGCGCCGTAGTCGATCGTCCCCCCGTCGGGCTGGAAGAAGGCGTTGACCGAGGCGACGTTGACGATCGCGCCGCCGGCTTGCTTCAACATCTGGGTGACGGCGGCGCGGGTGGCGCGCAGCGCCGTGTAGAAGTTCATGTTCATGGCCCAGGCGAACTCCTCGTCGCTGGTGGCGAGGAATCCGGCCAGCCGCAGCCGGACGCCGCCCATGTTGTTGACGAGGACGTCGACCCGACCGTGCTCGTCGATCGCGCGCTGCACGAGGCGGGCCGGACCTTCGGGCGTCGCCAGATCGACCGCTACGGCGGTCACGCCCGGCAGGCCCGCCAGGCTCTCGGCGTTGCGGGCGCCGGCGACGACACGCGCGCCCTCGTCGACGAGCGCCCGGGTGACCGCGAATCCGATCCCCTTGCTCGCCGCGGTGAC
The DNA here is from genome assembly GCA_036267635.1 of Polyangia bacterium. GTDB lineage: Bacteria > Myxococcota_A > Polyangia > Fen-1088 > Fen-1088 > JADGRB01. Next base: position 13,962 of record DATAVR010000018.1, read on the forward strand.
GACCGCGATCTTCCCCGACAGTTTGAGGTCCATGCGTCCGCGAGACTGAACCGGTGGTCGGCGATCCGCCAGCGATCTGCCGTCAGGCTTTGAGGAACGCCAGCAGCTCCTCGTTGACCTGGTGCTTGAGCGTGGTGCACATCCCGTGGGGAGCGCCCTTGTAGATCTTGAGCGTCGCGTTCTTGAGGATTTTCGAAGAGAGCAGGGCGGCGGCGCCGATAGGGACAATCTGGTCGTCGTCGCCATGTAGGACCAGCGTCGGCAGGTCGCCGAACTTCTTCAGATCCTCGGTCAGATCGGTCTCGGAGAACGCCTTGATGCAAAAGTAGGAGGCGGGGAAACCGGCCATCATGCTTTGCAGCCAGAATGATTCGCGCACCCCCTCGGAGACCTTCGCGCCGGGTCGGTTGTAGCCGTAAAAGGCCAGGCTGAGATCCTTCCAGAACTGGGAACGATCGGCGACGACGGCCGCGCGCAGCTGATCGAAGACCTCGATCGGCAACCCGGCGGGATTGGCCGCCGTCTTCAACATGAGCGGCGGTATCGCGCCGATCAAAACCGCCTTGGCCACCCGCTTCGTGCCGTGCCGGCCGACGTAGCGGGCGACCTCACCGCCGCCGGTGGAGTGGCCGACGTGGACGGCGTTCTTGAGATCGAGCTTCTCGACCAGCGCCGCCAGATCGTCGGCGTAGGTGTCGAGATCGTTGCCGTCCCAGGATTGGCTCGAGCGCCCGTGCCCGCGGCGATCGTGGGCGACGCAGCGATAGCCGCGGGAGACCAGGAAGAACATCTGGTCCTCGAAGGCGTCGGCGCTGAGCGGCCAGCCGTGGCTGAAGACGACCGGCTGGCCGCTTCCCCAGTCCTTGAAATAGATCTGCGTGCCGTCTTTGGTGGTGAGCGTGCCCATGGCCCAGACATATGGGTCGGCGCTCGGGCGGCTGTAACCCCCGGTGAGCTCCTGATTTGCAGCCGCTCGACCGTGCGTCCCGACCGGCGCGATCGCCCCGGCCGTTCGCCGGTCATGGCGGTCCGGTGGCACCTGTGCTACAAACCTGCAGGTCCTTTTCGGGTCCGGGTTTTCGTCTCTGCGTCGGAGCTTCGCCTGCCGTTCGTTCGAGGTCGATTGTCGGCGCGCTTGAGGCTTCTGTACGGCGGCAGTTCCGTCGGTTCTGACCTAGGAGAATCGAAAAATGGGTAGACGTCTTTATGTTGGCAACCTCTCGTATGAGACGACCGAGCTCGACCTGAGGGAGGTCTTCGGGAAGATCGGCACGGTCGCCGAGGTCAAGGTGGTCACGGACCGCGAGACCGGCCGGCCCCGCGGCTTCGCGTTCGTCGAGATGAGCACCGACCAGGAGGCCCAGGCGGCCGTGGAGCAGCTGGGCGAGCGCGAGCTCGGTGGCCGGACGATCAAGGTCAACGAGGCGCAGGAGCGCTCGGGCGGCGGCGGCGGCGGTGGTCGCGGCGGTGGTGGTGGTGGTGGTGGCGGCCGAGGCCGCTGGTAGTCCACCTCTAACGAGGATTGGCTCTCAGTCCCTTGGGGACGAAGAGCCGCTCGAGTAAATCGAACAGCGCCTGGACGGCGAGCGCCAACAGCGAGGCGGGGATGGCCCCCTCGAGAATCAGCGACACGTCGTCCAGGCGGATTCCAGCGAAGATGGGCTGGCCGAATCCGCCCGCGCCGACCAGCGCGCCCAGGGTCGCGGTGCCGATGTTGATGACGGCCGCGCTCTGAATTCCGGCCAGGATGGTCCCGAACGCCAGCGGCAGCTCGATGCGCCACAGGATGGCGCGGCGGGGTAGGCCGAGCGCCTCGGCCGATTCGCGCAGGGGGCCCGGGATCCCGGTGAGGCCCGCGTGCGTGTTGCGCACGATCGGCAGCAAGCTGTAGAGGAACAGCGCCGCGGTCGCCGGCCAGGCGCCGATCCCCAAGAGCGGGATCATGAAGACCAGCAGCGCCAGCGAGGGGATCGTTTGCACCACCCCGACCGCCGCCAGCACGAGCTGCCCGAGGCGCGGGCGGCGCGCCGACAGAATCCCCAGCGGCAGTGCGCAGAGGATGGCCGCCAGCAGCGAAACGGAGCAGAGCGCCAAGTGCTCGCGGGCGCGCCGCCAGAAGGCGCGCCAGCGTGGCTCGTCGGCGTGCGCCGTCCTGACCCCCAGCCGCTCGGCCAAGAAGTCGGCGGCGACGGTGCGCTCCGGGATCTTGTCGATCTTCACCCGGGCGTTGAGGCGCAACATCGTCGCGTCGTCGATCTGCCCGGCCAGCCGTCCGAGCACCGCGAAGGCTGCCGGCCAGCGTGCCGCCGCGTCGCGCCGGTAGAGCAGGATCGCCTGGTAGCGGGGAAAATAGCCGCGATCGTCGGTCAAGACGCGGAGCCCGTCGCGCGCGATCTCGGCGTCCGTCGAGTAAATGTCGGTCACCTCCAGATCCCCGGCGGCCAGGCCGCGGATGGCGAGCTCGTGATCGAGACCCTGCGCGCGCCCCTCCGACAGCGCGTAACGGGCCGCCAGGCCGGGCCAGCCGTCGCGGCGGCGCATGAACTCGTTGCTGAGACCAACGCGCAGCTCCGGGTGACGCGCGAGGTCCGAGATCGCGCGGATGTCGAGGCGCGCGGCCACCGCCTCGGGCATGGCCAGCGCGTAGCGGTTGTCGAAGCCGAGCGGCCCGATGAAGCCGAACCCACGGGCCGTGAGCGCGGCCCGCAAGCCCTCCAGATCCGCGGGCGCTCCCTGGTCCTTCAGGATCTCCTCGCGCAAGGTGCCGGTGTACTCGGGGTAGAGATCGAGCGCGCCCGAGGCCAGGGCGTCCCAGCAGAGCCGGGTCCCCCCGAGCGCGCGCCGATCCTCGACCGGCACCCCCGTGGAGGCCGCGAGCAGGCCGGCGGCCTCGCCCAGGATCACCGATTCGGCGAAGGCCTTCGAGCCCACGCGGAGCGGCGGCGCGGCCGCGGCAGCGCCGCCGCCGAGCGCGACGAGGGCCAGCAACGCCAGCGCCGCCGGGCGAGTCACGCGCGGCCGCCGGTCGGCGCGATCGCCAGGCGCCGCTGCGCCTCCACGAAGCGGGTCACGAAGGGCTCGGCCGGCGCGCGCAGCAGAGTCTCGATCGAGCCCTGCTGGACGACCCGACCTTCACGCAAGAGGACCAGCCGGCGGGCGAAGAACGCCGCCTCGGCGAGATCGTGGGTCACGACGATCACCGCCTTGTCGAGCCGGGCGAAGATCGCCGACAGATCGTCCTGCAGTTCGGCGCGCACGAGTGGATCGATGGCGCCCAGAGGCTCGTCGAGGAGCAGCAACGCCGGATCGAGAAAGAGCGCGCGCATGAGGCCGACCCGCTGGCGCTGTCCGCCCGACAGGTGCGACGGGTAGCGTTCGAGCGCGTCGGCCGGGAAGCGGGTCAGCTCGACGAGCTCGGCGCGGCGCGCGTCGATCCGCCCGGCCTCCCAGCCGAGGTGGCGGGCCATCAGCTCGACGTTCTCGGCGGCGGTGAGATGCGGGAAGAGCCCGCCGTCTTGCACCACGTAACCCATCTGCTGGCGGGCGGCCCGCACGTTGGCGGCAGCGAGCGGCGCGCCACGAAACCGGACCTGCCCCGCATCGGGCGTCAAGAGGCCGAGCGCCAGCCGGAGGATGGTCGTTTTGCCCGAGCCGCTCGGGCCGATGAGCCCGACGGTCTCGCCGCGTGCGATCTGGAGATCGAGCGGCGCCAGCACGGTCTTCCCGTCGTAGCGCTTGCTCGCGCCACAGAGCTCGAGGATCGGGTCGAGGATCGGATTGAGGATCGGCCCCACGACCGCGAGCTTAGACCACCAGCAGCCCGGCCGCGCCGGCCAGCGCGGCGAGCAGGGCGCTGGCGAACATGAGGGTTCGGAAAGCCGCGACGTAGGCGGCCGCGAAGGCGGCGTGCAGGGGGGCGCGTAGCGCAGGCGCGAAAGCCGAGAAGTCGGCGCCGCCGAGGCGGACGCGCTGCGCGTCGACGGCGTGCGCGATTGGCGGATCGAGCGAGAGCGGGGCCAGCGCACCGTCGAGCACCTGGTTGAAACGGGAGAGGAGCAGCACGCCGAGGGCCGCCACCGCCAGCAACCCCGCGGTCCGCGCCACCGCGTTGTTGATCCCGGAGGCGACGCCGGCGTGGCGCGGATCGACGGCGCCCATGACCGCGGTGGTGAGCGGTGCGACGGTGAGGCCCATCCCCAGCCCCAGCGTCACCAGGGCCGGGAAGAAGGTGCCCCAGTAGCTGCCCCCCACCGCCGGGCGCGCCAGCAGCAGGAACCCGGCCGCGGCGAGCAGCGGACCACCGAAGAGGAGCGGGCGCGCGCCGATCCGGCTGGCCAGCGCGCCGGCCCGGCGGCTCATCGTCGAGATGAGCAGCACCAGGGGCAGCAGCGCGGCCCCCGCCGCCGCCGGCGTGTATCCCTGGACCTGAATCAGGTTGAAGGGGACGAAGAAGAGCGCGCCGCCCATCGCCGCATAGAGCAGCAGCGTCAGCAGGTTCGTCCCCGCGAACGTCCGCGACCGAAACAGCCCGAGCGGCACCATCGGCGATCTCGGCGATTTCACCTTGGCCTCGACGACCACGAACGCGATCAGCGCGGCCGCCCCGAGCCCCAGCAGAACCTGGGTTGGCGCCGATCCGAGCCCGGTCGGCCCCGCCTCGATGAGCGCGTAGACGACCAGACCGAGGCCGAGCGTCGCCAGCGCCGCGCCGCCGAGATCGAGGCGGCGCGGGGCGTCGGGATCCCGCGTCTCGGTGACCCTGCGCATCGCCAGCGCGACGACCAGCGCCGCCACGGGCACATTGAAGATGAAGAGCCAGCGCCAGGAGGCGTGCGAGGCGACCCAGCCGCCGACCACCGGCCCGACGGCGCCGGTGATCGCGCTCCAGGCCGACCAGCTGCCGATGGCCGCCCCTCGTTTGTCCGCCGGATGGCTGGCGCTGATGAGGGCGAGGCTTCCGGGGACGAGCAGCGCCGCCCCGGCCCCCTGCAAGGTGCGGGCGGCGATGAGGAGCCCGATGCGGGGCGCGGCGCCGCAGGCCGCCGAGGCGATCGCGAACGTCACCACGCCGGTCAGGAACACCGCCCGCCGCCCCAGCCGATCGCCGAGCGCGCCGCCGACGAGGACCAACGAGGCCAGCAGGAGCGCGTAGGCCTCGACGACCCACTGCAGCTGACCGACCGTCGCGCCGAGGTTGCGCTGCATGACCGGGAGCGCGACGTTGACGACGGTGCTGTCGAGGAACGCCATGCTCGATCCCAGGATCGCCACCACCAGCGCCCAGCGCGGATCTCGGGCCGCGGGCGGTGCTGGGCCGGGCGTCGCGGGTGGGACCACGGCTTCGTGCATCGCCGGCGTAGGATAGTCCACCCGCGAGGACTGGCTCGGTCAGCGAGGCGGACTTAGTCTTTTCGCACAGGGAGGCCCATATGCTCGGAGACAGCGAAGCCATCGCCACCATCGCGGTGAAGGATCTGACGGTCGCACGGAAATTCTATGAGGGGACGCTCGGCCTCGAGGTGGCGCGTGCCACCGGCAGCGAGGCCCTCACCTTCAAGACCGGCCGGTCAGAGCTGATCGTCTACCGCTCGCAGCACGCCGGCAGCAACAAGGCGACCGCGGTCAACTGGCGCGTGGGCGACGACATCGAATCGATCGTGAAGGCGCTGGGGGCCAAAGGGGTCGTCTTCGAGCACTACGACCTGCCGGGGCTGACCCAGAAGGGCGACGTGCACGCGTTCGGCGAATTCAAGTCGGCCTGGTTCAAGGACCCCGACGGCAACATCATCGCGCTCATGAGCTTCTAGCGCTCCGCTACTTTCCTGAGGGGTCGCGCCCCAGCGTCCAGGCCGGCGCGTCGCTGGCCGGGAAGGTCTCCTCGCTCGCCTCGTCGACGATTCCCGCGGCCGTCAGGCGGGTGTCGACGGTGATCGGGTGGGCCAGCGTGCGGGAGACTGGACAGTGCCCCGCGGCCTGCTCCAGCGTGGCCCGCTGCGCGTCGTCGAGATCGCCGCGCAGCTCGATCGCCATCCGGAACAGATGACCGCCCGAGCCGCGCGACTGGGTGATCCGCACGTCGACCCCCTGGAGCGGAATCCTGTGCTTCTCCGCCGACCAGGCCAAGGTCATCGACGTGGAGGCGCCGAGCGCGGCGGCCAGCAGATCGTACGGGCTCGGGCCGGCGTCCGCGCCCCCTTCCAGCGACGGCAGATCCGAGACGATCCGGTGCGGGCCGATCGAGAGCGCTTGCCGGCGGTGATCTCCGGTCGCTTCGACGCGCACCTCGCGAAACAGCTGGTGCTCGATCCGATCCTGGCGGGCGGCGCCGTCGATGGCGGCGGGGAGCGCGCTGCCGGCGTCTTCGAACCGGACGCCGTTGACGAAGAAGGTCGGCGTCGACAGCACGTGGCTGTGCCACCCGGAGACCTCTTGCGCCCTGACCGCGGGCCGGTGGGCGCCGGCGTCGAGCTCCCGATCGAAGCGCGCGAGGTCGAGACCGAGCGTCCCTGCCAGACGCGAGATCACCTGGCGCGACAGCGTCGGCTGGTTCTCGAACAGCAGATCGTGCATCTCCCAGAACCTGCCCTGCGCGCCCGCCGCCTCCGCCGCCTCGGCCGCGATCTCGGCGTGCGGAAAGAGGTGACTGCGCGGGTTGGCCCGAAAAACGAAGCGCAGGTCGCTCCGGCGCGCCAGCAGGCCCTTGATCATCCCGTAGGACTCGCCGCAGGAGGGGCAGGCGAAGTCGCCGAACTCGACCAGCGTGACGCTGGCCGATTGGGGGTCGGAGGGGCCGCGCACGTGGTCGGTCGCGCTCACGGCGTCGGCCAGGAAGGTCGGGTGGTCGCGATCGAAGTAGGCCATCGTCCGGTCGGTTCTACGCGACGGCTGTGGCCCCCGCTAGGAGGCGCGATCGCGGGGGCGCCGGCGTGGCGGCACGCGCGCGAGGTGGAGGCCGAACCATCCGCGCGCGTCGTACCACCTCGCCTCGGGCCGGAAGCCCGCGTCGACGAGCAGGCGGCGGATGGCGGTGCGCGTGAGCTTGTAGCTCGATTCGGTGTGGATGCGCTCGCCGCGGGCGAAGGCGATCTTGGCGCTCAGCGCGCGGATCGGCACCGTCTGCGCCACCGCGCTCTCCAAGTAGAGCTCCATGCGCGAGGCGGCCGCGTTCCACTTCACCACGTGACGAAAGCGATCGAGAGCGAACGCCGCCCCGAGCTCGCGGTTGAGGCGCGCGAGCACGTTGAGGTTGAACCGCGCCGTCACGCCCGCCGCGTCGTCGTAGGCGGGGCGGAGCAACCGCGGCGACTTCGCCAGATCGGCGCCCAGAAGAAACGCGTCGCCCGGTTCCAGGCGCGCGCAGACGCCTGCCAAGAGCGCGCGGGCCTCGGACGGCTCGTAGTTGCCGATGTTCGAGCCGAGAAACAACACCAGACGGCGCTCGGCCGACCGCTCGGGGAGCACCAGATCGTCGGGATAGCGCGCCAGGATCGGGCGCACGCGCAGGCGGCGGAAACGCCGCAGCTCGGCGACCGCCAGCCGCAGCGCCATCGACGAGACGTCGACCGGCGTGTAGAGGGCGGTCGGCTGCCGGGCCAAGAGCGCCTCGAGCAAGAGGGAGGTCTTCGTCGCCGAGCCGGCGCCCAGCTCGACGACCTCGAGGGGCAGGCCCGCCGCCGAAACGATCTGGTCGGCCGACGACGCCAGGATCGCCCGCTCGGTGCGGGTCAGGTAGTACTCCGGCAGCGCCGTGATCTCCTCGAACAGCGCGGAGCCGGTCTCGTCGTAGAGCAGCCAGGGGGGCAGGCTCTTGCGAGGGGAGGTCAGGCCCGCGCGGACGGCCGCGGCCACCGCCGCGAAGGTGTCGGGCGCCGCGACCACGTCGACGCCCGATACGCCGATCTCGTCATTCCCTTGCCCTTGCCCTTGCCCTTGATCCGCCGCCGTGATTGTCAAGCCGCCTCTCATAGATCACGCCCGAGGCGGATGCCACTCATCTGCCACCGCGTCCCCGGCGGGAAGAAGTTGCGGTAGCTCGCGCGAATGTGACCGGCCGGGGTGAAGCACGACCCGCCGCGCAGCACCATCTGGTTGCTCATGAACTTGCCGTTGTACTCCCCGATCGGCCCGTCGGGAACCCTATAACCGGGGTATCCGCCGTACGCGCTCCGCGTCCACTGCCAGACGTCGCCGAACAGGCCCGCCGCCGCGCCCGCCGGGTGCAGCCGCCCCGAGTCGGCGAACTGTCCGGAGACCGGGGCGCTCGCAGCGGCGTGCTCCCATTCTTCTTCCGTCGGCAGGCGCGCGCCTGCCCAGCGCGCGTAGGCGTCGGCCTCGTAGTAGCTGACATGGGCCACGATCTCGCCGGCCTCGACAGCGCGCCGCCCGGCGAGCGTGTAGACAGACCAGCCCCCCCACTCGACGTCACTACCGTCTTTCGCCTCCTGCCAGTAGAGTGGCGCCCGCCAGCGCTCGCTCTCGGCCATCCGCCACCCGTCGGAGAGCCACAGCTCGGGCCGCGCGTAGCCGCCGTCGCGCATGAAGGCCAGGTACTCGCCGCAGGTGATCGGGCGCCGGGCGATCGCGAACGGATCGAGAAAATGCCGATGGCGAGGCCCCTCATTGTCGAAGGCGAACCCAGCTCCCTGGTGGCCGATCCAGACGACGCCGCCGTCGAAGGACTGAAACGCCAGCGCTGGCGCCGCCGCCGGTCGTGGCGCGGGCGGGCCGGTGCGGTAGGTCGGCTGCAGCGGGTGAGATCCGAAGGCGTGCTTGATGTCGGTGAGCAGCAGCTCCTGGTGCTGTTGCTCGTGGTGGAGGCCCAGGCTGATCGTCGACGCGACCGCGGGGCCGGGATCCCCCGCCTCCAGCATCCGGCCGATGGCCTGGTCGACGTGCCGGCGATAGGCCTGGACCTCGGCGAGCGACGGGCGAGAGAGCTCCCCGCGGCGCGCTCGGTCGGGCCGCGGCCCGACGCCTTCGTAGTACGAGTTGAAGAGGAACTCGAAGGCGCGGTCGAACGGCCGGTGGTCAGGCGCGTGCGGCTTCAGCACGAAGGTCTCGAAGAACCAGGCGGTGTGGGCGAGGTGCCACTTGGTGGGGCTCGCGTCCGGCATCGACTGCACGCCCTGATCCTCGGGCGTGAGCGGCGCCGCCAGCTCCAAGGTGCGCGCGCGGACCGCGCGGTATTGGTCGAGGAGGCTCATCTCCGCACGCCCGCCCAGGATCATAGTAATGATTGCGCCTGTCGGCCAGAGCGGCGACGGAACGTCCACGGAGCCCCGGGCCCCAATCCGCTCCGCTCGCTCAGAGCTCCTGCAGCGCGCGGTGGACCAGCTGCACGCAGATCGATCCCTCGCCCACGGCGGACGCCACGCGCTTCACGCTGTTGGCGCGCGCGTCGCCGACGCAGAACACGCCGGGGATGCTCGTCTCCATCAGATACGGACGCCGCGGGAGCCGCCACCCGGAGGCCTTCAGATCCTCGGGCAGGAGGTCGACGCCGGTCTTCACGAACTTCTTGTCGTCCATCAGCAGGCACCCCGCGAGCCACCCCGTGTTGGGATCGGCGCCCGTCATCGAGAAGACGTTGCGGATGGGATGCGTCTCCTGCTCGCCCGTGTCGAGGTGACGCCACCTCACGGACTCCAGGTGATCGCCGCCGGCGAGCTCGTCGATCACGCTGCGGGTCCGCAGCGTGATGTTGGGGCTCGATTCGATGCGCTGGATCAGGTAGCGCGACATGCTCTCGGCGAGGCCGGGACCGCGCACGAGGACGTGGACGTGCGAGGCGAGCTGCGAGAGGAACACGGCGGCTTGACCGGCGGAGTTCCCCCCTCCGACGACCGCCACGGTTTCCCCCTGACAAAGCTGCCCCTCGAGATGGGTGGCGCTGTAGAAGACGCCCGCCCCCTCGAATCGCGCCAGCATCGGCAGGTCGAGCCTCCGGTACTGGACGCCGCTGGCGATCACGATCGTGCGGGTGCGGAGGACCTGTCCGTCGGCGAGAAACAGTCGGTAGGGGCGGCTGTCGCAGTCGAGTCGGACGACGTTGCGGCCCACCACCACCTCGGCCCCGAACTTCTCGGCCTGCGTGCGCGCCCGGCCCGCCAGCGCCTGGCCCGAGATGCCGGTGGGGAACCCGAGGTAGTTCTCGATGCGCGAGCTCGTCCCGGCCTGCCCGCCGGCCGCCGTGCTGTCGAGGACCAGGACGTCGAGCCCTTCGGACGCGCCGTAGACGGCGGCCGCCAGGCCCGCCGGGCCGGCCCCCACGATGACGACGTCGCGCACCTCGTTCGGATCGAGCGTCCCGGCGAGGCCGAGGGACGTCGCCAGCCCCTCGAGCGACGGGTTCTTGAGGACGTGGCCGCCGCCGCAGACGATGACCGGAACCTCCTCGACGCCGATGTGGAAGCTGTCGAGCAGCGCCTGCACGCTCGGATCGGTCTCCACGTCCTGGTAGACGAACGGCTGGCCGTTGCGGCTCAGGAACTCGCGGATGCGCAGCGTGTCCGCCGAGTGCTGCGAGCCGAGCAGGATGAGATCCGACCCTTCGGAGAGGAGCGCCACGCGCCGCAGGATGAAGGCGCGCAGCAGGATCTCGCTCAGCTCCGAGTCGCGCTGGACCAAGAGCCGCAGATCCCGGCGATCGACGGCGATGACGGCGCCCGCCTCCCGCACGCGCCCCCGCACCAGGCTCCGCCGCGCCGACAGCATGTTGATCTCGCCGGTGAACTGGCCAGGCCCGTGCACGACGACGGTCTGTTCGCGGTCGGCCACCGGAAGCATGACCTCGACGGTCCCCGCGAGGATCACGAAGAACCGCGTGTTCTGCTCGCCGACCTCGAACAGCACCTCGCCGGCGCTGATCTCCATCCGCTTGCCGATCGCGGAGACACGCGCGATCTGCGCCTCGGACAACACGGGGAACATCTGCGCGGTGCGCGCCATCATGGCTTCGGTCATCGGAACACGCCGCAGAGTATACGCACTCATTCGCTAGATGCAGGGGCCGAGCGACGCAACCTTACGACCGTCGCAGCGGGCGACGAGATCGCGTGAGAGAGAGACGGCTTCGCCGGCTCGAGCTCATCGCGGGGGGCGCGGGACCCTTTGAGGGTCCCGAACTAAACTAGCTGGTCTTTTGGCAGGTGAGGGTGGTGAGATCGCAGGAGAAGCCGGCGTTGGCGCCTTCTATGCCGAGGGTGGTCCCGACCGTGACGATGGCGTCGCCGCCGCTCGCCACCGGAACCCTGAACTTCACCTGTGACTTGGAGATCTCGAAGTCGAAAGATGCCGATCCGACCTGCGACCCGACGCCGATCGATCCGGTGAAGACGACCAGGATCTGCGCGTCGGAGGGATCTGCCGGCAGCGGTCCGAGGAGGTAGAGGATCAGCGTCCCGTTCAGCGTGGCGTCCACGACGGTCGACGTCGTCGAGGCGACCGCGCCGGTGCTGCCGGCGGGCGGGAAGCGCGCCACACAGGAGGTCGCCGTTCCCCAGACCTCCGGGTTGAGCTGACCGGTGTCGACGATGGCGGTCACCTCGATGGTGCCGTTCGCGCTCGCGTCGGGCGGACCCGCCGGATCGCTCAACCCCGTGCAGATGCGCGTGATGGTGGCGACCGCGGTGAGCTGTCCGCGCTGTTTGTCGGGCACGCTGGACGGATCGTCGGGGAGACCCGCGGCGTCGAGGCGGGTGCGCAGCCCGGCGAGCGCATTGGAGAGGAGATCGGGGAGCCAGTCGAGGTGCAGCTCGGCGAGGCGGGTCTGCGCGTCGCTCAACACTTGATCGATGTTGCCGGTGTCGAGCGTTCCGGTCGGCATCTGGTAGGTCGTGACCAGCGCCGCCGTCTCCGCCTCCATCGGCGGGGTCGGCAGCGTGACGTTCCCCGGGCCGCAGCCGAGCGCCAGCGCCGCCAGCGCCAGCGCGGCGCCGCGCGGGACGAAGGCCCAGCGACGCGAGCTCACAGGACCACCGCCAGATCGGCGTCCGGCACGATGGTTCGTTTGGGGTTGGCGATGTCGAGGCCCGGAACGAAGTAGTAGCCGTAGCCGGCGCCGACGATCAGGTGGAAGTAGTGCCAGAGAAAGGCGACCCCGCCGATCGCCTCCCAGGGGTGCTGCACGGCGGGAACGTACTGTCCGTTCAAGCTGCCGGTGGTGTAAGGGTCGATCGTGGCGCTGCCGCTGAGCGGCAGATCGGAGACGTAGAACTGGTAGCGGCCGGTGGCGGTGAGCGAAAAGATGCGCGTCAGCCGGTACTGCAACATGAGCCCCACCTGGCCGGCGTTCGCTGCGGTCGCACCGTTCAGCGACGCCTGTGTCACGTCGCCGGTGCCGACCACGCGCGCGTAGACATACGTCCCCTCCGCGTGCAGCGTGATCCGCGGGTGGACCTTCACCGAGACGAACGCCGAGAGCGGGATGTCGATCAGGTTGCCGCTGATGCTGTCTCGGTTGAGGGATGCGTAGTAGCCGGCGACCAACACCGCGACGGCCACCGGATCCCGATCGAGGACCTGGTACTTGAGGTGGAGGTTGGGGACCAGGATGTCGATGACCGTCCGCAACAACCAGGCGGGCGGCTCCGTCCCGATCGACAGCTGCTGGAGGATCCCGAACTCGAAAGCCAGGACGCCGAGCTTGAGGGTGTGCTTTCCGACCAGGTAGGCCGTGCGCTCGTCGAGCTCGGGGATCGGCTTCGGAGGCGCCGCCTCGACGGGCGGCGGCGCCTGCACCGTCGCCGTCTCGATCGGTTCGACCGGCGCCCCGATCGGGGCGGTCGCGTCGTTCGCCGGCGGCTCGTCGCCCGCCGCCCGCGCGGGGGCCGCCACACAGACGAACAGACCCGCTGCCACCACGGTGACCAGAACTGCTCGGACGCACATAAGAAATAGCCTTGTCCCGCTCCTTGTTGTGACCAGAGCGCGACGGCGCGTTTGAGGCAGCGTCCTACAAGACCGCCGCTCCTGGATCTGGTTCCGGGAGGTAGCTGCTGAAAGCGGATCACCGTGCAGGCATAATCGGCTCGTGGGTGTGTCGTGGACGCTGCGGTGTCGGACCGGCTTCGTCTGCGCGCTCGTCGTCACAACGGCCTGCGCCCCGCGCGCGAGCGCCCCGGTCGCGCCCGGTCCCGCCTCGCCGGCGACCGCCGCCGCGCCGGGCGATCCTGCCTGGCTCGCCGATCTGGAGACGGAGCTGACCGCGCTGCGCGGGCTGCCGTTCAAGTGGCGGGTCCCGTTCGGGACCGAGAGCAAGGCCGCCTTCCGGGCCAAAGTCCGGCAAGACCTCTGGCGGGACCTCCCCTCGCCGAAGTCGGCAGACGTGTCGCGCTCCTACGTGGCGCTCGGATTCGCGGAGCGCGGCTTCGATCTTTCGCACGCCATGGAAGAGGCGCTCGCCACCCAGGTGGCCGCCTACTACGATCCCGAACGGCGCGCCTTCAGGGTGATCGGGACGGACGTCGCGGTCGACGATCCGAAGCGGGCCATGGTGGTGTCGCACGAGCTGGTGCACGCGCTGCAGGATCAGTACTTCGATCTGCAGCGGTTCTCCGGCGATCGCGCCGGCTCGGGTCTCGACGAGGATCAGAAGCTCGCCCGCCGGTTTGTGATCGAGGGCGAGGCGACCTTTCTGATGATGGCGCACGGGCTCGGCAACGGGCCTCCGTCGGAGCGACGGCTGGGGAGCTGGGCGGTCGCCGGCCTGCGGATGGAGACGCGCATGCTCTCCGCCATGGACATGCTCGATCTCGCGGCGAGCCTGCGGCAGGGGAGCTCGGCCGAAAAACTCGACCCGGAGGCGCGCTCCGAGCTCGAGGCGCTCGCCAAGCTGCCGGTCGTCGTGACGTTGCCGCTCTTCGAGCCTTATTTCAAAGGGGCGGAGCTGATCTCGGAGGTCTGGGCGGCCGGCGGCTGGCCGGCGGTCGACGCGCTGTTTCGGGACCCGCCCGATTCGACGGAGCAGGCGCTCCACCCGGCCGAGAAGCTGCTCGGGCATCGCGACCCGCCGGTGCGAATGCACCTCGCGCCGAATGTGCCCGGACCGGTCTCCGCGGCGCGGTCGCTCGGCTCCGAGGTCGTCGGCGAGCTCGGGTGGAGGGTTTACTTCAAGACCTGGCGGCTCCCGGATCCGGAGACCGCCGCCTCGGGATGGGGAGGCGACCGTTACTGGAGCTGGGCGGTCGGTGAGCGCACGCTGACGGTCACCGCGACGACCTGGGATGCGCAGGCCGACGCGGAGAGGTTCTTCGCCGCCTACGAGGCGACGCTGGCCAATCGCTTTCCACGAGGGACGGCGACGGGGTGGGGCGCCTCCGGGCTGCGCCTCGAAGGGGTGGACGGGACGCTGGTGGCGCTGGTTCGGCGCGGCAGCGACGTCGACATCGTCACCGGCGCCCGCCCGAGCGAGCTCGATGCCGCCGACAAAATCCTGAAGTCCGTGAAGCGCACCCAGCAAACGGAGAGCCCCCAATGATCGATTCGTCGCCCGATCCGTCGCCCGTTCGTCCCTTCTGGTGCATCGCCGCCGTCGCCTGCGGCCTCGGCCTGGCGAGCGCCGTCGGCTGCCGTACGGCCGGCCCTCTTGCGCCCGCCGGGCCGTCGGCCGCGCTGGCACCGGCGCCGCCCCGAGCGCCGCTCCCGCTCATCGCGCTCGCCCCGGCGGACGCCGTCCGCGCGCGCCTCGCGCTCACCGCCGTGGTCGCTCCCGCGGTGGAGATCGAGCGGCAATTCGCCCAGCTGGTGCGGCGCCTCGGGGTCCCCTTCAATCCGTCGGAGTCGTTGCTCGACCTGCTGACCCGCCCGATCGGCGGCGTCCGGCTCGGGCACCTGGCGACGGCCGAGCTCGATCCGGCCCGGGCCGTCGCGCTGGTTGGGATCGCGGAGCCGATCGGCCTGCGGGTGAGCCTCTGCCTGGCGATCCCCTTTCGCGACGCCGGGTCGGCCCGGCGCGCGCTGGAGGCCACCGGGGTCGAGGAGCAGCGGGCGGACGGCGCCTCCGCGCGGCGGCTTCCCGGCGGCCGGATCGTCTGGGCGGCGCTCGGCGAACGCACCCTGTTCTTGTCGAAGGCGCCTGCCGCCATCCGCGCCGGCGGCGCGCTGGCGCTGGAGATCGCGGCGGCCGCCTCGGTCGGCCCCGCGCCGGGCGCGGCCACGCTCGAAGTTCATCCCCAGGCGTTCGGTCCGGGGCTGCCGCTCCTCGCCCGGGTGGCCGGCCTGGGGGCGGCGCGCAACGTCGCGACGGCGAAGCGGCCCGGTCGGCAGAAGATCACGCCCGCGATGTCGGCGATGCTGCAGGGTTTTGGCGGACTGCTGGCGGAGTCGGTCGCGGAGACACGGCTCGTGCGAATCGTGCTCGGGGCGAACGAGGATACCGGCCTGGCCTTTCGCCTCGAGCTGGTGCCCCTGGCGGGCACCGCCTTCGCCCAAGACATCGCCACCGCCGCTCCGTATTCCGTCGACGCCCGGCTGCCGATCGGCGATGACCGGACGGCGTTGACCGCCTGGGGAACCCGCGGTCCGGCCGCGGCGCTGTTGGTCGCCCTCATCAAGGGGAGCGGCCTTCCGGCGCAGCCGCTCGCCCTGGCGTTCGATCGGATGGGCGAAGAGATCGACGGCGCCGCGTCCTGCGCCATGCGGTTCGGAAAGCCGATCGAGACCTACTGCAGCTGGCCGCTCAAGCCCGGGGCAAGGCCGCGGGAGGCCGTCGAGCGCTACCTGCGCCTGGCCGAGGAGACGAGCGCCTCGAGCGGCGCCCTCACCGGGCATTTCCAGGAGCCGGCCAAGATCGAGCGCCACGGCGACGTCGTCGAGATCGACGAGCCGAGCGCTTTCGACGACCGGCCGTCCGCCAAGGCTGCCCGGCAGATCGCGCTCGGTGGCGAGATACGCCGCGTGGCGGTGACGGTCAAGGACGGACGCCTGTTGACGGCTCAGGGGGCAAAGCCCCGGGAGCTCCTGGCCACCCTCACCCGCGCGACGCCGAACGTCCCTGGTGCGCTGCTCGGGCCCGCGCTGGCCCGGACGGGTGACGCCAACACGTTCCTCTACTTCGATCTGCCGTCGATGTTGGTGGAGCTCAGCGCGGGCAGCGAGGATCCCGGGCTCCGGCAGCTCCATCTCATGCTGGCAGCGATCCCCGGGATGGCGGAGCTGCGGGCGCCGTTGGTGATGACGATCCGTGGGCACGACCAGGTGGACGTCGAGCTCGTCGCCTCGACCGCGACGCTGGAGAACGTTGCCCGCGTGGTGCGCCCCTTCATGGGGGTCATGGGCACATCGCAGTCGGTCCGCTGACCGCCCGGCCCGACCGGCTCAGGGAATCATGCAGGCCAAGGTCAACGTCGGGCTGGTGGTGTCGTACCCGATGACCATGCCATTTTCGATGCAGGTCAAGGTCCCGGGCGATTTGCAGTCGAGCGACACGGTGATCGCATCCGGCTGCGCGCAGGTGCAGGTCGAGCAGCCGGCGGGCAGAGCTCTGCACGCGGGGCCGACCTTCTGGGCGCCGTTCCATTCCTCGCTGAAGCAGTATTCGCTGCCGCGCACGCAGTCGGCGTTCGCGCCGCAGAAGAAGGTGGTTCCCGCGTCAGCGCCGCCGCCGTCGGTGAGGTTGCTGCTCCCGCAGCCGACGCCAGTCACCGCCAGGGCGAACGCGACCACCAACCACTGTCGCAGATCCGACATGGCCACGATGCTAGTCACAATCCCGCAATCGCGATAGGCATGAGTCGGGCGAGCCGCGCGGCCCAGGCCTGCTGCCCGTGTTCGTCGGCCAGGAGGTCCTGCCGAATTTCGATCTCGACGTGGGGAATCCCGCGGCGCTCGCCGTGCTGGACGATCGAATAGTCGGTCAGATCGCCGACGGCATAGGGCTCGTTGTCGCCCACCCGCAGATCGCCGAGATCGCCTTCGGCCCGCAGCGCCTGCAAGAGAGGGCCGGCCACGCGCGCGTCGCGGTTGTAGAGCACGCCGACGTGCCAGGGGCGCGCCGCCTCCAGAAACACGGGCGTGAAGCTGTGGACCAAAATCAGGATCGTCGGGCGCCCCTCCGCGGCGCGCCGGTCCAGCGCCCGAGCGATCTGGTCGTGGTAGGGGTGAAAGATCGCCCGCGCCCGCGCCTCCGCCGCGCCGGGCTCGACGTTCTGGTTCCCGGGAACGAGGGTCCGTTCACTGCGGGGCGCGATCGAGTCGGCGGCACCCAAGGGGCGGTTGCAGTCGATCACCAGACGGGAATACCGCTGCCACACGGTGTGCGCGTCGAGGGCCGCCCCCAGGCGCCGCGCGACGCCACCGGCGCCGATATCCCAGGCGATGTGGCGGCCAAGCTCCGCTTCGGACAACCCGAGGGAGCCGAGCGCACGTGGGATCAGCCTCCCCGCGTGATCGCAGATGACCACGAAGGGCGAGCGCCCGTCGCGTCCCTGCGCCTCGAACGGGGGAACGTCATCCTCGGACAGGAGCACGACGACATCATGACCGAACGAGCCGACGCCGGGACGATCTCGGTGTCGTTTTCCGGTCGTGACCGAACGTGCCGGTGCCGCGCCCGCGCCTACAGCCCTCAGGCGCGCGGCACCTCGGTGGAACTAGACCAGCTTCACGCCGCTGGCCTGGGGACCCTTCTTTCCCTGGACCACCTCGAACTCCACCTTGGAGCCCTCCTGCAGGATCGCTCCGCCGGTGTCGTTGGCGTGGACGAAGACGTCCTTGCCACCGGCGTCCGGCGTGATGAACCCGAAACCCTTCGTAGCGTTGAAGAATTTGACCGTACCTTTTTGCATCTACCTCTCTCCTTCACTGGCCAGCTTCCTAGTAGGGGAAGCTTTGTGGCGCAGAGCGCATATACCACTATCGTGATCCCAGAGGCCCACGATTCAATATCGGGCAACCCTTGCAAGACATGCTGCGGCGTCAGCCCGGGCGGTTCCACTTCCTGGTTCGAGGTTAATGATGGGGGGGCGGCGGGGCCGGGGAAGGGAGCAGCCCGGGCGCCGCGACGACCGGATAACCCTTGTGCTGCCAGGCGAAAATCCCCTCGTCGATGACTGCGGTGTGCTTGTAGCCACGCTTGCGAAGCTCGGCGACGACCTGGCCGGAGACGTGGTGGGGACAGGCGCAGTAGGCGAGGACCCAGGTGCCGTCGTTGGGGAGGTCGTCGAGAGCGCGCGGGTCGTAGTAGGGGGTCGAGATGGCGCCCGCGATGTGCAGGTTCAGCCAGTCGGAGGGGGCGCGCGCGTCGGCGATGACCAGCCGCCGCTTGCCGTCGAGTGCCGCCTTCACCTGATCGATCGACACGTAGAGATCTTCCTTCAGATCGAAATTCGGCGCGCGCCCTCTGGGGTTGAGCACCACAGGCCCGGTGCGCGGCGGTAGTGGGGCGCCTGGCGGAGGCGCCGCCGGGATGGCGGGCGCCACCGCCAGCGAGCGCAGGTAGGCGACCACGTCGTCGATCTGCGCCGGCGTGAGCGCGCCTTTCCAGGGGACCATCGAGGTGGGCGGCCGCCCCTCCTCGACCGCCAGGCGGAGAAAGGCGTCGCTGGCGGTCGCCAGCAGAACTGGGTTGGCCAGGTGAACCGCGCTCTGGCGCTGGGTCTGCGTGCCGTGGCAGCGCGTGCAGTTGGCGACGTAGACCGCCTTGCCTCGGGTGGCGTCGCCCAGCGGCCGCGCCGGCGGCAGCGGGCGCAGGGCCGGGCCGCCGTCGCGCAGGAAGGCGACGATCGCCCTCACCGCCGCGGGCTCGAGCGGCCCGCCCAATCCCCGCCCGAACGCGGCCATCGCCGTGCCGGGTCGCCCGCGCGTGATCCCGGCGGCGACGAACGCGTCGGACGCGGAGGCGAGAAACGTCGGCGAGCGCAGAGAGGGGGCGTTGTCGGCCTTGTAGCCGTTGGCCTCCGCGCCGTGACAGGTCGCGCAGTACATGGCGTAGGCCTTGCGGCCCTGCTCGACGAGCGTGAGCGGCTTCGGCGCCGGTGCGGCCGCTTTGCGGGTACAACCGCCGGCCAAGAGCGCCAAGATGAGGACGGCCGTTTTGCGCACGGTAGATCGGTTATCTCGGTATGAACGGAAACACAAACTCCACGCTCGGACCCGATCGCTTCTGATCGGTTGACGGCAGAGCTAGGCGACGATGATCGGGAAGCAACGGATTTTTCTGGCGCTGGTGGTGGTGGCGGCGGTTGGTTGTGGATCGAGCGGCGCGACCGCCGACGGCGGAGGCCGCGGTGGCTCTGGCGGTGGGACCGGTGGCCAGGGCGGCGCCGGTGGCGCGGGGATCTGCCAATCGCTCATCCCGGGCGACGGCACGATGACCTGGGACGACAACGGCACCCCTCAGTGCGGCACCGTCAGCATCGCCGAGCGGACGACCAGCACCTCCGAGGACTCCATCGAGATCATCGGCGCCTCGCCGACCGACGCCTACGGCGTGGGGATCGTCGTGGTCTCGTTCACCTCCGCGCTTCTCGGCGGGACCTACCACTGCAAGAACGACGCGGGGATCAGCGCGCTCTATGTCTCCTTCACCTACCGCGGCACGGTCGACGATTGCACCATCACCATCGACAACGCCGGGACCTCCGGCGGCGCGCACGCCACCGGCAGCTTCTCGGCGACGGTGTCCGGGGTGGATGGCGGAACGATCGAGGTGACGAACGGGATGTTCGACACGCCGGTCATGATCGTCGGCGGCTAGAGGTCCCTCCGACAGCAATGTCGCGGTGAATCCCTTTCAACACCGAAGAGACCCGTTCGGCAGCCGTAGATTCCGCGGGAGAGCCGGGCACACGGCTTGCTGATAACAACCAACATGCGGCTCTCTCGATCTTCGGGGCGGCTGGTCGTCGGACTGGTCTTCGGACTCGTCTTCGGGCTCGTGGTGCGCGTCTCCGTGGTGGTCGCGCTCGTCGCCCTGGCCGGCTGAAAACGATCTCCCGCTCGCCACAACGGTCAGCTTGCCATCGTGGCTGGTCGTTGGTATTCGGCAGGCATGAAGCGATTGCGTTGGTCGATCCTGTTCGTCGCGCTCCTCGTCGCGCTGTTCGGCGCGCGCGTCTCCGCCGCCCCGATCGAGCCGCTGCCGGCCGCGCCGCCGCCGGCGGCCCCCGCTGCGCCCGCCGACGTGGCGGCGCCGCCGGCCAGCGCGAAGAAGACCGCCAGCGGGCTCGCCTCGAAGGTCCTCTTCAAAGGCAAAGGGAACGCGCATCCCGGTCCGCACGACAAGGTGACGGTGCAGTACACGGGCTGGACCACCGACGGGAAGATGTTCGACAGCTCGATCCCGACCGGCGAGCCGGCCCGGTTTCCGCTCGACGCCGTGATCAAAGGGTGGGGCGAGGGGCTGCAGCTGATGGTCAAGGGCGAGAAGCGCCGCTTCTGGATCCCCGCCGACCTCGCCTATGGTGATTCGCCGACCCGACCGGGCGCGCCGACGGGGATGTTGGTGTTCGACGTGGAGCTGCTCGACTTCGTGAAGGTCGCCGCGCCGCCCGAGACCCCGACCGACGTCGCAGAGGTGCCGAAGGAGGCCAAGAAGACCGCCTCCGGCCTCGCCTACAAGATCCTCAAGCATGGCAAGGGGAAGGAACACCCCACGGCCGACAGCACCGTCGAGGTTCACTACAGCGGTTGGACGACCGACGGGAAGATGTTCGACAGCTCGGTCGTGCGCGGCGAGCCGGCGACCTTCCCGCTCGGCGGCGTCATCAAGGGCTGGACCGAGGGGCTGCAGCTGATGGTCGTCGGCGACAAGGCCCGCTTCTGGATCCCCGGCAGCATGGCCTACGGCGACACCCCGACCCGCCCCGGCGCCCCGGCGGGGACGCTGGTGTTCGACGTCGAGCTGCTGTCGATCAAGTAAGCAGTGCGCAAGTAAGCAGTGCGCAAGTAAGCAGCGCGCAAGTAGGCAGCGCGCAAGTAGGCAGCGCGCAAAGTGACCGTGACCTACGGCGCCGGCTGGGTGACCGTGCTGGCGTCGAGGTTGACCGCCGTCTGCGCCATGAGCCTGCCGGCGATCGACGCGCCCGTGCGCAGGTTGATCATGGTCTGACAGAGGACAATCCCCTCGAACTGTGAGGTGGTGCCGAGGTCGACGCTGCCGGCGACCTGCCAGAAGACGTTCTTGGCCAACGCGCCGCCGGTGAGATGGACGGCGACGGCGTTGCTCACCGTCAGGTCCTGGGCGATCTGGAAGATCCAGACGGCCGTCGCGCTTCCGTTGAGCGTGAGGTCGGTCGGAATCAGGAGGCCGGTGGCCCACTTGTAGACACCCGGCGCGAGCGTCATCCCGCCGATGCTCCCGGCGCCGAGCTCGGTGACGTCAGGCGCGCGCCCGGCCGCGTCGGTGAACGCGAGGCCCATGTCGCTGATTGCCGTGGTCAGGTTGGAGGGCGTCGGAACGGCGTAGTCGGCCGCGTAGATCTTCCCGGTCACCTGCGCCGAGGTGGAGAAGGCGTTCGTGGCGTCCGCCATCAACGAAAAGCCGGTGATGAAGGTGGCGGCCATCGGACTGATCCCCAGGTCTCCCGTGACGACCGCGGGCGGCACCGTGGAGATGTCGCTCTCGGCCAGGATGGCGTAGTCGCCGGCCGTCCGCAGATTCACCGCCAGGGGGCCATTCGCGCCTCCGCCGCCGCCGGCGCCGCCAGCCCCCCTTTCGCCTCCGTTTCCGCCGGTCGAGGACCTGGCGTCGTTCGGTCCCGCGTCGCCGGTGGTCTGGGAGCTGGAGCTGCAGCCGGCAGCACAGGCGAGCAGCAGCAGCACGGCGGAGGTTTTGGAGAAACTGGGATTCTGGGACAGGGGTGAGCTTTGCATGTTGTGGGTTCCATCGTCGCCCGAGCGCGACGGCAGGGATGTGCGGAGGCCCCCGCGCGCCATGTAGTGCTTCTCCCGAACGCGCGCGCTCTGTTTTCGGGATCCGAGGCCGTTCGCGGACGTCCGAAGACGTCGGAAGACGTCCGGTGGGCATGACTCTCGGGAGCGATCACGACGCAAGCCGGCTGCGCGGGGCAGGTGTTCGTCGGCGCGGTCGTTGCTAAAGTCTTCGGTCAATGATGCTCGTACCCGCCTTCGCGTTCGTTCTGGCCCTGGCCGATGCGGCCGCGCCGGCCGCGCCGCCGCCGTCGGTCTCGTCCGCCTCGGTGCCCCTGGCGGCGCCGCCCGCACCGCTGCCGCCGGCCGTCGCGAAGCAGATCCTGCGCGTGCGCGGCGCCGACATCGTCGACGGAGGTGGCCACGTGGTCATGCTGCACGGGGTGGCGCTCGGCAACCAGGTCTGGAGCAACGTCCGGCTGCCGCGCAAGGACCACGCCGAGATCGACTATCAGCGCATCGCCGCGATGGGGATGAACGTGGTGCGGTTCTACATGAACCACCTGACGTTCGAGTCCGACGCCGCGCCGGGGACGATGCTGGCCGACGGCTGGCAATGGCTGGACGACAACATCGCCTGGGCCAAGAAGAACCACGTCTACCTGGTGTTGAACATGCACGTCCCGCCGGGCGGCTTTCAGTCGCTCGGCAACGGCAAGGCGCTCTGGGACAGCCCCGAGCGCCAGGAGCGGCTGATTGCGCTCTGGACCGCGATCGCGCGCCACACGCGCGGCGAGCCGACCGTCGCCGGCTACGATCTGCTGAACGAGCCGGTGGTCACCCGGGCGCCCGAGCAGTGGCACGAGCTGGCCGCTCGCATCGCCGCCGCCATCCGCGCCGTCGATCCGGAGCACATGCTGTTCGTCGAGCGGCTGAACGCTATCGCCAATCGCTGGGAAGAGGACCAGGACCGCAACTTCTTCACCATCCCCGATCCGAACACCGTCTACGAGTTCCACTTCTACAAGCCCTTCACCTTCACCCACCAGAGCGCGCCCTGGGTCCCGTTCACCCCCGAGAACGTCCGCTACCCCGACGAGACGCGCGCCGAGATCGAATGGTTCCTGCTCGATCGCCAGGCCGGCACCGAGGCGAGCCCCAAGCTGCCGCCCGGCGACACGCCCTGGACCTTCTATCCGGGCGCGCCGTTTCGCATCGACGATCCGAAGATCGTCGTCGGCAAGCCGGTGCTGGTGGCCAAGGCGAACTCGGGCCGGGTCTACTTCGACGATCTGGTGCTCGAGGAGCTGGCCGCCGACGGCTCGGTCAAGCGCGAGATCTGGCGCCAGAACCTGACCAACACGCGTGGCTGGTTCTTCTGGAGCGCCGACGGCAAGGGGGGCGCCGTCCCGGGACACGAGGGACATGGCGACGACAAGTCGATCGTGGTCGCCGGCACGCGGGGCGACGCCAACCTCGGCTCCGACGTGCTGCGCTTCCGCGCCGAGCGCGGCGCGACCTACCGCTTGAGCGGCTGGATGCGCGGCGTGGCGATCCCGCCCACGGCGACCTGCCAGATCCGGCTCGACTTCTTCAGCGCCCAGGCGCCCGTGCAGCGGAGCGACAAGAAGTTCGTCGCGCAGGAGCTGGATGCGTACGTCGCTTGGGGCAAGCGCCACAAGGTGCCGCTCTTTCTAGGCGAGTGGGGCGCGATCCGGTTCGCCTTCGACGACGATCGCGGCGGCCTGCGCTGGGTGGCCGACATGCTCGATCTCATGCGCGCCCGCCACCTCCACTTTTCGTATCACTCGTATCACGAGAGCATGTTTGGCATTTACCGGGGCGACGGCACGCTGCCCGATCCGGCCAACGCCAACACGCCGCTCATCGATCTTTTCACCAAACAGCTCGCGCCGCAGGCACGCAGGTAGCGCGCGGGCGTCGGCGTTTGTTTGGAGCCTCGCGTCAGAGGGGGCAACGGAATTATCGTGGGCGCGTCAGGTTTCCGCGCGCGAGGCCGGGAACATTTTACGGACTGCCCGTTTTCCCTGGTACGCGCGTGTACGCAATGTACTATCGCACCTTACATCTGTGAAAACTGTAGTTGGGGGGAACGTGAGTCGGCTGACGGGTGGAATAGCGCTTTCTTTGTTGTCCGCGTTGGCTTGTTCGAGCTCGGGCGGACATCCGGTCAGTGGAACGGACGGCGGTGGTCACGACGCGATCACGCGACGGTCCGACGCCGCAGGGACCGATGCCGTGGCCGACGGCGGGTGCGGGTCGGGTGGCGCGAACCGGGCCAACGGTCTCGCCTGCGGCTGCTCCTCCGAGTGCGAGAGCAAGTTCTGCGTCGAAGGGTTCTGCTGCAACAGCGCTTGCGATGGAACGTGCGAGACCTGCGCGCAGGCGACGTCGCTCGGCACGTGTACGCCGGTCGCGGCCGGCGTCAAGCCGCGCGACGCGAGCCAGTGCCGGACGGACGCGCAAAAAAGCTGCGGCCAGGACGGTACTTGCGACGGCCAGGGGGCCTGCCGACTCTATCCGCCGGGTGTCGTCTGCACGGCGGGGACTTGCGACGGTGCCGAGATCGGCGGCGGCTACGTTTGCGACGGCGCGGGCGTCTGCCGGGCGGGAGCGATCACCGTGTGCGTGCCCTATCTTTGCAGCAACACGACCAATCAATGCCTGGCGACCTGCTCCACCGACGCCGACTGTGTCGCCGGCGAGCACTGTCTCGGCGGAAGCTGCGGACCGAAGGGGCACGGCGCTCCTTGTGGAGGCGACGCCGAATGTGACTCCGGCCATTGCACCGACGGCGTCTGCTGTGACAGCGCCTGCGGCGGCGCCTGTCAGTCCTGCAATCAGGTGGCAGCGATGGGGACCTGCACCGCGACGCCCGCCGGCCAGGGACACCCGCTCTGCGCGAAACAGGATCCCTCGACCTGCGGAACGACCGGGGTGTGCGACGGCCAGGGTGGCTGCACCAGCTACCCCGCCAACACGCCCTGCGCCGCCGCGACTTGCATCGACGGCACCTCCGGCGACTCCGTCCGCACCTGTGACGGCCTCGGAACCTGTCTCGCCACCAAGCCCTTCGCCTGCGGAAACTTCGCCTGCGCCAAGGGCGCCTGCACCGAGTCCTGCACCGCTCAATCCGACTGCGCGCCGGGGCACAGCTGCACGATCCCGACCGGGAGCACCGTCGGCACCTGCGGGAAGAAAGTGGACGGCCAGTCGTGCACGGCCGACGCCGACTGCGTGAACGCCCACTGCGCCGACGGCGTCTGCTGCGCGACCACCTGCACCGGGGCCTGTCGCAGCTGCGCGGTCGCCGGCGCGCTCGGGTCTTGCACCTCGATCGCCGCCGGCGGCGCCGATCCGCACGGGGTCTGCAAGGATCTGACGGCGGCGATGTGCTCGACCGACGGCAAGTGCGACGGCGCGGGCGCCTGCCGCAAATACGCGGTGGGCACGGTCTGCGCGCCCCAGACCTGCTCGGGGAGCAGCTACACCCAGCCGTCGACCTGCAGCGCCGCCGGCACCTGCGTCGCGGCGGCGGCCACCAGCTGCAGCCCGTACCAGTGCAACGGCAGCGCCTGTTATTCCGCCTGCACCGACGACAGCGAGTGCCTGTCGCCGTTCACCTGCGGGATGGGCGGCGTCAGCTCGTGCGGCAAGAAGTCCAACAGCCAGCCCTGCTCGAACAACAGTCAGTGCGTGAGCGGGCAGTGCGCCCAGGGCGTCTGCTGCAACACGGCCTGCAACACCGCCTGCCACGCTTGCAACATCGCCGGCAGCCTGGGCGTCTGTGCGGGCGTCACCGCCAGCTCGGATCCGCAGCTGCTGTGCGCGGTGCAGGCGCAAGCGACCTGCGGCACCACCGGGCAGTGCGAGGCGGGTGTCTGCGCGAAGTGGCCCTCCGGGACCCAGTGCGCGGCGGCCAGCTGCTCGAGCGGCACGCCTCCCACCGCGCTCACGCCGGCGGCGAAGTGCGACGGCGCCGGTGACTGTGCCACGGCGGCCATCATGAGCTGCCCGGGGATCTGCACCGGCAGCGCCTGCGGCTTCCAGTCTCAGGGCGGCGTCTGCGCCTCCACCAGCCAGTGCGCGTCGGGTCTGACCTGCGTCGACGGTGTTTGCTGCAACACCGCCTGCACGGGAGCCTGTGCGGCCTGCAACCTGACGGGCAAGATCGGGACCTGCTCGCCCGTGGCGGCCGGACCGATCTGCCGCGCGGCGAACGGCGCCTGCGACGTGGCCGAGGCCTGCAACGGAACGTCGCTCGACTGTCCCGCGGACGGCTTCGCGCCGTCGTCGACGGTGTGTCGCGCGTTGGCGGGAACCTGCGACGTGGCGGAGAAGTGCACCGGCACCTCGACGGCCTGCCCGGCCGACGCGCTCGCGCCGTCGACCACGGTCTGTCGCGCGGCGGCGACCGTCTGCGACGTGGCGGAGAATTGCACGGGAGCGTCGGTGAATTGTCCGACGGACCTCTTCGCGGCTTCGACGACGGTCTGCCGTGCGGCGGCGACCACCTGCGACGTGGCGGAGAAATGCACCGGCAGCTCGTCGGTCTGTCCGGCGGATGTCTTCGCGGCTTCGACGACCGTGTGTCGTGCGGCGGTGAGCACCTGCGACTTGGCGGAGAAATGCACCGGCAGCTCGTCGGCCTGCCCGGCGGATGGCTTCGCGGCCTCGACGACCGTCTGCCGCGTTTCGGCCGGGGTCTGCGACGTGGCGGAAAATTGCACCGGGACCTCATCGGCCTGCCCGGCCGACGGCTTCGTGGCGTCGACCACCGTCTGCCGCGCGGCCAACGGCGTGTGCGACGTGGCGGAGAAATGCACGGGGAGCGCAGCGGCCTGTCCGGCGGACGGCTTCCTGGCCTCGACGACGGTCTGCCGCGCCGTGAACGGGGTCTGCGACGTGGCGGAGAATTGTACCGGTAGTTCGGGGGCCTGCCCGGCGGACGGCTTCGCGGCGTCGACGACGGTCTGTCGTGCGAAGAACGGCATGTGCGATGTGGCCGAGAGCTGCACCGGCAGCTCGGGGGCCTGTCCGGCGGACGGTTTCGCGCCGGCGTCGACGGTCTGCCGTCCGAAGGCGGATCTCTGCGATGTGGCGGAGAGTTGCACGGGCAGCTCCGGCGCCTGCCCGGCGGATGGCTTCATGCCGTCCTCGAGCGTCTGCCGGCCGACGGCGGGCCCCTGCGACGTGGCGGAGAGCTGCACCGGCGGCTCGGCGGCCTGCCCGGCGGATGGCTTCGCGGGGACCACCGTCGTCTGCTCGCAAGCCTCGTGCAGCGCGGACAGCTCCGTTTTGACCTCGGCGAGCAGCTGCGACGGTCTGGACGCTGGCTGCCCCGCGCCGAGCACCACGGCCTGTCTGACCGACCTGTGCGATCCGCTGGCGTTGACCTGTCTCTAGCCGGGCGCCGGGCTTGGCAGGGCTGCGGTTCGGACTTACCAGTCACTGTCATGGTCAAGAAGTCCACGGGCAGCGAATCCCCCTCGGGTCTGTCGGCCAGCGAGCTCGGCCTCTTGCGGGAGCGGCTGGAACACACGCGCGATGAGCTGCGGCAACGCCTGGGACGTGAGCAGGCGGTGGCGCGCGAGTCCGAGAGCCTGACCGAGCCCGTGGACGCGGCCGAGCAGACGCGCGAGCAGGACGACGCCATCGTGTTCACGCAGCGAGACGGGACCTTGCTGCGCGACGTCGAGGACGCCCTGGCCAAGCTCCAGACCGGAAAGTACGGGTTGAGCGAGGTCTCGGGCGAGCCGATCGGGTTTCGTCGCCTGAAGGCCATTCCCTGGGCCCGCGTCACGGCCGACGAAGAAGAAGGATCCTGAGAGGGATCCTAGGAACGAAGAACCCTAGGCCTGCCCGTCGGCCCGCGGCAGGTGAACGATGAAGGTGGACCCTCGTCCGAGCTCGGTCTCCACGGACAGCGTCCCGCCGCTCGCCTGGACGACCCGGTTGACGATCGACAGCCCCAACCCCGTTCCGGGAAGATCCTGCGTTCGCGTCGATCGGTAGAACGGTTCGAACACCCTTCCTGCGTCCTCGGGCGACATCCCGAGGCCGTTGTCGGAGACGCGCAGATCGTACCCGCCGTCGATCGCCCCTCCCGAGATCTCCACCTCGGGGGAGGCGTCGGGACGGTGGTACTTGATGGCGTTCTCCGTCAGGTTCGCCAGCGCCTGCCGCAGCAGCCCCTCGCTGCAGGAGACCGCCGCGTGATCGACGGCGACGCGCAGCTTGCCCTTTTCGCCCTCCAGGCGCGCCGCGAAATCCTCCTCGATTTGAGCCGCCACCGCCGCTGGATCGCAGGAGCCGGGCGCCTGACCCTCGACGCGGGCGAGCGTCAAGAGATCGTCCACCAGAGTCTCCATCCTCTGCACACCTCGCTCGACGAGCCTGATGGCCGAGGATTCTTGCGGGACCTTCGCCCTCAGCTGCGAGGCCGCCAGGTGCAGGATCGTCAGCGGGCTGCGGAGGTCGTGGGCCACGCGCCCTGCGAACGCGTCGAGCTCCCGGTTTCGCTCTTCGAGAACCTTCGCGTTGTGCGCCGTCTCCGCCTCGCGGCGCGCGACCCGGCGCGCGGCCCAGACCCCCACCATCATGGTTCCCGCCAGGGCCAGCAGACCGGCGACGAGCAGCGTGACCATCAGCCGGAACCGGATCGCGGAGACCGCCGACAGACTCTGGGCGGCGCCCGCGTTGTTGATCGAGATGAGTCGGTCGAAGTCCTGGCTCACCCGGGCGAACTGATCGGCCGCACCCTCCATCACCCACCGGGCCTCGGTGTCGAGGTTCTCCCGCGACAGCGCCACGACGCGAGCGATCGGACCCTCCAGGTCCTTGAGGTCGTTGCGCGTCTGGTCCCAGGTGGCCTGCTCACCCGGGAGGGTGACCCAGCGCTGGTAGGCGCGGATGGTGGCGGCGATCTGTGCCTCGACGGTCGCGATCCGCGCCTCGAGGCGCGCCCGCTCCTCGGGCTCGGAGGCGAGGATGTGCTCGTTGACCAGGATCTGCTTGGTCTTCACCTCGCTGGCGAGCTCTCCCACCAGCCGAACGCTGGTCAACATGTTCTCCACGACGTCGCGCGCCCTCTTCTCGAGCGCACGGATCTGCGCCATCGTGAAGGCCGTGATGATGAGCACGCCCGCGCAGACGACCGCGAAGGCCACCAGCACCAGCTGACGGCTCGTCCTGACGTCCAAGCGTTGCTTTCCGGTTTGGGTCATCGTTCATCCGCCGGCCCAAATCAACTCGGCAACTGTAGTGCGGCGTTGTCGCATTTCAACGCCGTTGTGACGGCGATCGGGCAGACGCGTGCGGTGCCGCACGATCATCGGACGATCGCGCGCTATAGTGCCGCGGATGGCGACACCGGGCGCGAGCTACGAGCTCTACTACTGGCCTTCGATCCAGGGGCGCGGCGAGTTCGTACGGCTGGCGCTGGAGGCGGCGCGGGCCCCCTACGTCGACGTCGCGCGGCTGCCGGCCGAGGAGGGGGGCGGGGTGAAGGTGCTGACGGCGCTGCTCGCCGAAGCGTCTGCCGCCGGGCCCTTCTTCGCGCCGCCGATCCTGCGGCACGGCGCCGTGACGCTGTCGCAGACCGGCGCCATCCTGCAATACTTGGCGCCGCGCCTGGGCCTCGTCCCCGACGACGAGGCGAGCCGGCTGCGCGCCAACCACCTCCAGCTCACCGTCGCCGACTTCGTGCTGGAGACGCACGACGCGCATCACCCCATCGCCGCCAGCCTCTACTACGACGATCAGAAACCGGAGGCGTCGCGCCGAGCGGATCTCTACATCAAGAACCGCATCCCCAAGTACCTGGGGTACTTCGAGCGCGTGCTCGAGACCAACGCCGCCGGTGGCGGCCGCCACGCGGTCGGCGGCGCCCTGTCGTACGTCGATCTCTCGCTCTGCCAGCTCATGGCCGGCGTCGGCTACGCCTTCCCCCGCGCGCTCTCGCGGCTGGCGGGCAAGCTCCCGCTGCTGGTTGCGCTCGGCGAGCGCGTCGCCGCCGAGCCGGCGGTCGCCGCCTACTTAGATTCCCCGCGCCGGATCCCGTTCAATCAGCACGGCATCTTCCGGCACTACCCCGAGCTCGATCCGTGAGAATCGAAGCCGTTTCCATCGGCGCCGATCCCCCCCACGAGATCAACGTGATCGTCGAGGTGCCGGTGGGCGGCGAGCCGATCAAGTACGAGATGGACAAGCATGCCGGGACGCTGGTGGTCGACCGCTTCCTCTACACCTCCATGCGCTATCCGGGGAACTACGGCTTCATCCCGCACACGCTCTCGGGCGACGGCGATCCAGTCGACGTGCTCATCGCCAACCAGCGCGCCATCATTCCCGGCGCCATCATCGCCGTCCGTCCCCTCGGCGTGCTCCGCATGCAGGACGAGGCCGGCATCGACGAGAAGATTCTGGCGGTCCCCGTCTCGCGGCTCACGCGCCGCTACGATCAGATCGCCGACTACACGCAGCTGCCGGAGATCACCATCAAGCAGATCCAGCACTTCTTCGAGCACTACAAGGATCTGGAGCCCGGCAAATGGGTCAAGGTGCTGCGCTGGGGCGGCCCCGAAGACGCGTTCAGGCTGATCGAAGAAGGCATGGCGCGGGCGAAGGCCAAGGGTTAGCGGCGGGGCGCCAAAGTTTAGCTGCCGTCATTCCGGGGCACGCCCGGAATGACGGGCATAAACGCACGTTTCACACCCTCGGCTTCGGCAGCCCGGCAATCGCGCAAGCCGCGCGCAAGGTGTTCACCAAGAGACATGCCACCGTCATCTGGCCGACGCCGCCGGGCACCGGGGTGATCGCGCCGGCGACCTTCAACGCTTCGTCAAACGCGACATCGCCGACCAAACGGGCTTTGCCGTCGGCGCCAGGCAGCCGGTTGATGCCGACATCGATCACGGTGGCGCCGGGCTTGATCCAGTCGCCGCGCACCATCTCGGACTTGCCGACCGCAGCGTAAACCAGATCGGCTGTCGCGCATAATTTCGCCAGATCGCGCGAGCGCGAATGCGCGATCGTCACCGTGGCGTTTTCATTCAGCAGCAACTGCACCAGCGGGCGCCCGACCAGATTGGAACGGCCGATCACGATGGCGTTCATGCCTTCCAGCGAGGCATGCACGCTTTTGGTCAGGATGATGCAGCCGAGCGGCGTGCACGGCGACAGCGCCGGAAGACCACCGGCCAACCGCCCGGCATTGCCGGGATGCAGCCCGTCGACATCCTTGGCCGGATCGATGGCGTTGATGACGGCTTCAGTGTCGAGCGATTTCGGCAGCGGCAATTGCACCAGGATGCCGTGCACCGCCGGATCGCGATTGAGTTCTGCGATCAAGCCCAGCAAATCCTTTTGCGCGACCTCGGCCGGAAGCTTGTGTTCGAACGACGCCATGCCGGCGGCCTGGGTTTGCTTGTGTTTGCTGCGGACATAGACCTCGCTGGCGGGATCGCTGCCGACCAGCACCACCGCGAGC
>DATAVR010000019.1:0-5000 GCA_036267635.1 Polyangia bacterium
GGCCTGGTCGACGCCATCGTGGGGCGCATCCGCGGCGAGATCGATTTCTCCCCGCGGGTGGTCGGCACCGGGGGCCTGGCGCCGCTCATCGCGCGCGAGGCGCGGACCATCGACGAGTGCGACGACATGCTGACCTTGCAGGGGCTGGCGATCTTGTACGACCGAAATCGCCCGGACCCGAGATGACCGCGGCGGCGTCAACGTCGCTGCGCGGCTTCCCGGCGCGGATCGGCCAGCTCATCGTCGCGCCGCGCGCCGGCGTGGCGCGCGTGGAGGCCGACGGGGGCGCCCTGCGCGACGCGCTCTGGCTGGTCGTGCTGGGGGTGGTCACCTTCCGGCTGCCCGAGCTCTGCCGAGTGCTGTTCGCGGTCGCCGGATCGTCGTCGGGTGAGCTGGGGCGCCTGGTCGGGCTCTTCCTCGACGAGACGAAGCAGGCCGCCTGGGTCGTCCTTCCGGCGGCGGTCATCGTGACGGCGGCGGCGGGCCCGCGCCGGGACGCCTCGCGCGATCTCGACCTCGGCGCCGCCTGCTACCCCCCCTACTTCGCGCTGCGGGCGATCGCGCGCTTGCTCGACGGCGTGACGGGCATGCGCCTGCTCCCCGAGACGACGGTCGACGTCGTGTCGGCGATCGGCGCCCTGGTCGTGCTGGCGGAGGCGATCCGCCTGGCCCGAAGACGGGCGCCCGACGCCCGAGCACCTGAGCCGCCGGCTCCGGATCGACGGGCGGCCCTGGCGGGCGGCGCGGTTCTGCTGCTTTCGGCCGTCGCCTTCGCGGCCAACGTCGTGTGGACCGCGCGGCACTACGAGGCGCTGCGGCCGATGCGCCAGGGCCAGCCCGCGCCCGAGTTCGCGCTCCCCGACGTCGATCACGCGGAGACGGTGACGCTGGCTCAGCTGCGCGGCCAAGTGGTGCTGCTCGACTTCTGGGCGACCTGGTGCTCCCCGTGCGTGGCCATGCTCCCGGTCCTCGACACCACCCACAGCGCCTGGGCCTCGCGGGGCGTGGCGTTCGTCGGCATCAATTCGGACGGCGGCGGCGCGACGCTCGACGAGATCAAATCCTTCCTGGCGGCGCACCACATCCCCTACCCGGTGGTGATCGACGACGGGACCGTCGGCGCGCTCTACAAAGTCGAGGCCCTGCCCAGCCTGGTGGTCATCGGGCGAGACGGCCGGATCCGCAAGACCTTCGTCGGCTACACCAGCCAAGGGGCGCTCGACAACGCCCTCCGCGACGCCCTCGACGCGGTGAACTAGGTCTCGGGACGGCCGGCTTTCTCTTCGGTGAAGTAGGCGGTTCGGTGGCGGGCGTTCGGCAGGTGGCTGTCCCAGCAGGAGGACGAGCAGAACACCAGCTTCACGCGCCCTGAGTTGCAGGTGCTGACCGCGCATTTGATGAGCTTGCTGCCGACGGGGATCGGCTTGCGGCACATCGAACAGACGAACGTGGGAGGCGGCGACATATAACGTTAACGTACCGGAACGGACGGAGCGGTTGCTATAAAATTGCCGCCGACGTGCGTCTGCCAGGCTATGTCGCCACCGAGCTCACCGTCGCCGCAGCCCTGCTGCTCGGCGGCGGCGCGGGGGCGCGTTACGGCCTGCACCACGTGCGGGCCGCGCTGGCGGCGCGCGCGCATCTCGCCTCCACCGAGGCGCCGGCGCCGCTCCCCGAGCGCAACGACCTCTCCGAGCTCGGCGACCTGCGGGTCTCGCTCGAATCGTCGGGGACGTTCCTGGGGATGTCCGACGAGCTCCTGCTGGAGCGGGTGCGCACCCAGCCGATGGTCCGCTTCAAATTCAACCACGGCGGCTCGTCGATCTCGTTCCGGGTCGATTTCGCCGACGGCTCGCGCGCCGCCTGGAAGCCGACCCAGACCAACACCCAGACCATCCCGCGCAAGGAGATCGCCGCCTATCGCCTCAACCGCCTGCTGGGGCTGAACGCCGTCCCGCCGGCGGCGCCGCGTGCGGTGTCGCGCGACGAGCTCCTCAGCCACCTGCACCCCGAGAGCCTCGAGTTCCTGCCGCGCATCAAGGCCGAGACGATCTTCAACCCGAGCGGGATCACCTACGGGACGGCCTCCTACTGGATCCCGATCATCAAGGACTCGGGCTTCGACACGCCCGACGGACAGAAACAGAGCACGGCCTGGTTGACCGTCGGCGGCGAGCCGATCCCCCCCGAGCGGATGTCGTTCGCCAAGCAGATCTCCGATCTCGTCCTGTTCGACTTCCTGACCTCCAACCCCGATCGCTACTCGGGCGGCAACATGAAGATGTCGCCCGACGGGACCGAGCTCTTCTACATGGACAACACGATGTCGTTCTTCGTCGACCCGAGCGGGCCGGAGAAGAACCGCGAGGTGCTGTTCCGGACCCAGCGTTTTTCGCGCTCGCTCTACGAGGCGCTCGACCGGGTGACCGTCCCGACGCTGGAGCGGGCGCTGGCCCAAGAGCCGGGCGCCGCTTACGACATCCTGACCCCGGCCGAGATCGCCGCCGTGGTCGGCCGGCGCCAGGTCGTCCAGCAGTATGTGGCGGGGCTCATCGCCAAGCTGGGCGCGCACGAAGTGCTGTTTTTCCCCTGATTTCGCGCCGAGATAGCCGCGGCCCCGCGGGTCGGCCTGCCGGGCGTGCTAGTCTAGCCGGCTTTCCGAACGGCTTTTCGAATACGGCTTTCCCATGAACGTGCACTTCGTCTCCCTCGGCTGTCCCAAGAACCGCGTCGACACCGAGGTCATGCTCGGCCATACCGCCGACGCAGGGCACCAGCTGGTTGCGGGGCCCGAGGCCGCCGAGGTCATCGTCGTCAACACCTGCGGCTTCATCGGCGAAGCGAAGCAGGAATCGATCGACGCGATCTTGGAGAT
Organism: Polyangia bacterium; assembly: GCA_036267635.1. Classification (GTDB taxonomy): domain Bacteria; phylum Myxococcota_A; class Polyangia; order Fen-1088; family Fen-1088; genus JADGRB01. Next base: position 2,876 of record DATAVR010000019.1, read on the forward strand.
GGCCAAGTACAAGGCGTCGGGGAGCTGCAAGCGGCTGGTGGTCGCCGGTTGCCTGTCGCAGCGCTACCCGAAAGAGCTGTCGTCAGAGATGCCCGAGGTCGATCAGTTCATCGGCACCGACGAGGTCGGCGCCATCGCCAAGGCGATCTCGGGGACGATCAACCGTCTGAGCGTCGTCGACACGCCGGCCTATCTCTACGACGACGCCGCCCCGCGCCGCCGCTCGCAGGCGACGCATTCGGCCTACGTGAAGATCGCCGAGGGGTGCGATCGCCCCTGCGCGTTCTGCATCATCCCCAAGCTGCGCGGTCCCCAGCGCAGCCGCTCGCCCGAGTCGGTGCTGCGCGAGACGCGCGATCTCGTGGCGGGCGGCACCAAGGAGATCTGCCTCGTCGCGCAGGATCTGACGACCTACGGCACGGACCTCCCCGGCGCCGACGATCCCGAAGCGCCGCGACTGGCGTCGCTGCTGCGCCAGCTGGCGGCCATCGACGGGCTCGGCTGGATTCGGCTTCACTACGCCTATCCGAGCGCTTGCACCGACGAGCTGCTCGACGCCATCGGCAGCGAGCCCCGGGTCGCCAGCTACCTCGACGTGCCGATCCAGCACGTCGACAGCGGCGTCCTCAAGGCGATGCGGCGCGGGTACGGCGAGCGCCAGGTGCGCGATCTGGTGGCGCGCTTCCGGGCGCGCGTGCCGAACGGAACCTTCCGCACCACCTTCATCGCCGGCCACCCGGGCGAGACCGACGCCGCCTTTCAGAGCTTGTGCGACTTCGTGCGCGAGGCCGAGCTCGACCACGTCGGCGTCTTCAATTTTTCGCGCGAAGAAGGCACGGTCGCGGCGCTGCTGCCCAAGCGCGTTCCGCAAAAAGAGGTCGACGCGCGTCGCCGCGAGCTGCTGCGGATTCAGCGCGAGATCTCCAAGAAGAAGCTGCGGGCGATGCGCGGGGAGAGCCTCCGCGTGCTCGTCGAGGGACCGTCCGACGAGTCGGAATACCTTCTGATGGGCCGCCACGAAGGCCAGGCGCCCGAGATCGACGGCCAGGTTTACCTGTCGCTGGCGCCCGATGCGGCGCCTCCGGCCGCCGGGACCTTCGTCAGCGCGCGCGTGACGCACACCGCTGAATATGACCTGGCTGCCGAGCTCGGCGCCTGATCCGCCGACCCCCTCCGCGACCGCCAGATTGCATTTTGCGCGGCGGCCAATGATCACGGCGTCGTGCTGAGATAACGATGCCGTCCCACGCGACTTCACCAACCAGGCCCTGCACGAGTGGTTGCAGCTCGGGCTGCGCGGAACAGTCAACCTCTGAATGATTGGGCGCGTCACCCGGCGCGGCCAAGGCCATTTGCATCGTGGGTGAGCCGCTCCCGCGAGGAGGCGTCACTTCTTTAGGAAGGGGGTGCCGAGGTGCCGACCACAGCACGAGCGATAGCAAAGCGTGATATCGGACACGCCAACCGCCGACGGCATCCACGGGTGCCGGTCGGCTTGCCGGTCGAGGTGCATCTCTCCGGCCGTCTCGCCCCGCTCACCGTCGAGCTGAGCGACATCGCGGCGGGCGGCGTCCGCTTCCGCGCCCCGGCGAACGACGTGATCCTCGGGCAACGCGCCAGGTTCATGTTCGTCGTCGAGGGGAGCGGTGCCTGCGCCGCCGAAGGGCCCATCACGCGGATCAACGCCGGGGGCGAGTTCATCGTCCAGCTCGACAAGACCAGCCCGGCCTTTCGCGCCTTCGTCAGCTCACTGGCCGTGTGAGCGCAAAAAAAAGGGGCTCGGTTTCCCGAGCCCCTCTTTTCAGTTGGAATGTGCGGTCGGCCTAGAAGTCGTCGTCACCGCCGCCCATGCCGCCCATGCCACCCATCCCGCCGCCACCACCGCCGTGGCCACCGCCACCGCCGGCTGCCTTCTTCTTCGGCCGCTCGGCGATGAGCGCCTCCGTGGTCAGCATCAGCGAGGCGACCGAGGCCGCGTTCTGCAGCGCCGCGCGAACGACCTTCGTCGGGTCGATGACGCCGGCCTTCACCAGGTCCTCGTACTCCTCGGTCGCCGCGTTGAAGCCGAACGCGCCTTTGCCGTTCTTGACCTTGTCCACCACGATCGATCCGTCGACGCCCGCGT
>DATAVR010000020.1:0-30932 GCA_036267635.1 Polyangia bacterium
AATACCTCGGCCATACCTCCCACGTTGATCCGCTCGAGGAGGTAGTACTTCCCGAAGGGGACGGGCTTCTTCAAGACGCTCATAATACGGGGGAATTCAGGTATTTGCAGCTTACATTTCGGCTGGTTTCTTCTCCCCACGACTCGACCCACTTGCCGACTCTTTTGCCGACTCTTTTGCCGACTCTTTTGCCGACTCGCTTGCCGGCTCTTTTGCCGACTCGCTTGGACCACCGCCGCCGACAGCTTTGGCGCCGGCGCCGTCGGACTCGACGAAGGCCAGCGTCGCGCCGGCCGCGACGAACGAAGGCGCGACGAACAGCGCGAACGGAATCAGATAGAGCAGCGTCGCGCCGCACCCGAAACCGATCGTCTGCCCAGGGTGGAGCGCCAGGTACGCCCATTTCTTGCCGAAGCCCGCGCCTCGACGAGAGAGCGGATAGTCGAACCCGTCGTACGCGATGAAGAGACCGGCGAGCGCCACGCCGACGATCGCGCCGACGCCGGCGGTCCAGAGGCTGAGCACGACCGCCGCCAGCATCGCCAGGCCGTAGAGCACCAGCTTGAGCAGCCCGTGCGCCAGGGCTCGCCCGGCCGAGGCGAAGAACGGCGCCGACGGAGCCGAGCCCCGCAGCTGGCGCTCGACCCGCTCGGACAAGCGATCGGAGAACGCCGCCGACACCAGCGGCTGCGCCACCAAGAACAGAACAGCGCCACTGAGGATGGTGAGCACCGCCAGAATGAGCCACCCGATCGCCGGTGCCTTGATGAGCTGCTCGCCGACCCATTGCTCCTCGCGCCAGTAGTGCGCGGCCAGGATCATGGTCGTCACCCCCAGCGCCACCGCGAGCAGCACGGGAAGCACCAGGTAGTGCCAGAGGCGGTTGCGGGCGATGAAGGCGCCCCCTCGGAACGGCGCCAGAAATCCACGGACGAGACCCACGGCCGAGAGTCTACACCGCGCCGCGCGGGCTGCGCCTGGCCCCTCTGCGAAACTTCCCGGACGGCGCGACCGATACCTCGGCAGGAGGATCCCATGCCGACCAGCATCAGCCCCGCTTCCGAACGTCCGTCCATCAACACCAACACGGCCGACTCACGCCTGGAGATCGACGCCACCCGCGCCCGCCAGACTGAAAAGCCGCCGGCGCCGTTCCGCGACGTGCTGGCCGGCGGCGTGTCGCTGCTCATGAGCGGCGCCGAGATCGCCACCCACGTCGTCGCCGGCCCGGTGATGGCGGCCTCCGTTCACGACGCGCGCGTCGGCGCGGTGAGCTCGATCTCCGGCGGCCCCGGCTCGGCCGGTGGCTTCAGCTCGGCCGGCGGCGTCGGCGCGGGCGGGATCGCCGCCCTCGGCCCCGCCGGGATGTCGGGGCCACTCGCCGCCGCGGCCGGCGCGCCCGGTTCGTCCGACCTGACGAACGTGCAGGGAATGATGCAGGACGGTCAGTCGTCGAACATGCAGATGCTGGCCCTGCAGCAACAGATTCAGGAAGAGAGCCAGCGCTTCACGACGGTCTCCAACGTGATGCGCGCCAAGTACGACACCGCCAAGGCCGCGGTCTCGAACATTCGCGCCTGAACGTGTTAAGGTCGCGCGCGCGTGGCAGGTAAAGTCACAGGACCGGGCGGCGGCCCTCCCGGCGGAGTCGGCCCCAGCGCCGGGAGCGACGAGAGTCGCCCCGTCGCCGGCGCAGCCGAGAATCGTCCGGCCTTCGCCGACAAGCTGAAGTCGACGGGAGCGACGGCGCCCGCGGCCGGGAGCGACGCGCCTCAGGCGACCCGCGGCGTGACCGCCGATCTGGCCGCCGAGCTGAAGGCCGGCAAGATCAGCCCACAGACTGCCGTCGACCGGGTGATCGATCGGGTGGTCGACAAACAGCTCGGCTCCAACGCGCCCGCCGCCGTCCGCGAGAAGCTTCGGACGGCGCTGGAGCACGCAGTCGCCGACGATCCGCTCCTCGCCGACAAGATCCGCGGGCTCGGCTGAACGGGGGCGATCGCGTGGACGGAGTCGGGCTTTGCCCGACGGAGTCCGTCGCGGGAGGGTACCGGAACCCTCTCAGGGTTCCCGCGTCTACCGCGTGGACGGAGTCGGGCTTGCCCGACGGAGTCCGTCGCCGGAGGGTACGGGAACCCTCTCAGGGTTCCCGCGTCTACCGACCAGCGCCGCGGGCCGCGGTCAGCGCGTCGCGCACCTCCGGCGGCAGGAAGATCGCGTCGGTGTCGAGCTGGGCCAGCGCCTCGGTCAGCGTCGCCGCCTTGTCGGCGGGCGTGACCTTGCGATCGATGATCACGCACCACTGCCCTTTGAGCTTGCAGAGCCCGCCGCCGCCGGCGACCTCGCCGGTCATCGTCTCGTAGCGAACCTGGACGCCCAGCTGCTTGGCGGCCTGTTCGAGCGTCTCGGTGATCTGCTCCGGCTTCATGTCCCTTCTTTCTTACCGGTTTCGACGGTGGCAGGGAAGTTTTCCTGCGCCGAGCGGTCGAGATCGATGATCTGCGCGCCGCCGACGTAGCTCTTCGTCTCGTAGCGCGTCAGGCTCCCGAGCTTGCGGACGATCTCGGCCATCCGATCGGCCTCCTCGAGGATGGTCCGTACGATCGGCAGGTGGACGTCGTCCGGCCCCAGCTTGCGCATCAGCACCTGGGCGTAGCCCATCACCGAGGTGAGCGGCTGATTGAGCTCGTGGGCGGCCGCGCCGGCCAGCTCGACCGCCACCGCCTGTTTCTCGGAGACGGCCAGCTTTTCCTGCGCCGAGGCCAGCCGCTCTTCCATGCGCAACCGCTCGCGCTGATCGGAGAAGATGCCGACGGTGGCGATCTCTCGCCCCTCGTCGTCGAGCACCAGCGCCGCCGAGATGGAGACCGGGACGCGCTCGCCCGAGGCGGTGATGAGATCGCGGCGCACCGGTTCGAGCCGCCCGCCGCCCCCGTGCTCGGCGGAGCGAATGAGGCGCATCACTTCGTGCGCCACGCCGGGCGCATAGAGGCGCCGCACCGTCATCTTCCCGATCACGTCGGCCGCTTTGTAGCCGCAGATCCGCTCGGCCCCTTGATTGAAAAGGACGATCGTCCCCCGCATGTTCGCCGCGATGACGCCGTCGACGACCGAGTTCAAGATGCGCTTCAGGAACTCGCTGGTCCGCCGCAGCTCGCGTTCGAGCTCCCGCGCCAGCGTCACGTCGCGGAACGAGAAGATCGCCGCCTCGTGCTCGGAGAGGATGGCGATCGACGCCACCGAGACGGTGATCCGATCGCCCGAGGTGGTGACCAGATCGAGGTCGAAGTTGTCGACGGGGTCGGCGGCGATCGCGCGCGCGATGCGGTGCTCGAGCCCGGCGCGGAACGGCTCGGGGACGATCTGCACGATCGGCTTGCCCGCCAAGCCGTCGCGCGCGTAGCCGGTCACCTCTTCGGCGGCGCGGTTGAGGTAGAGGACCACGCCGGCCGCGTCGACGACCACGATGCCGTCGGAGGCGCTGTCGATGAAGGCCCGGTAGCGCTCGATGGCGCGCACCCGGCGCTCCTCGCGCACGTCGGGGAGCGTGACGCGGCGGGTGCGCTCGCGCAGCGGCTCCAGCGCCTTGGCGCCGCGCAGGACGATGCCGAACAGGGAGGCGGCGACGCGTCCGGGACCCGCCGAGACCTCGGCCAGCCGCGCCGCTTCGGCGCCGTCGAATCGCGCCACCAGCGCGCCGGCCGGTTTGCGGCCGATGAGGACCGGGAAGACGACGCTCGCGTCGGCCGCGCCGGCCACCCCCACGGCCGACGCCGCCTCGCCGCCGCCGACGATGGTCACCTCACCGAGCTCGATGGCGCGCCGGAGGTGCGGGTGCTCGCCGAGCGGTAACCGGACGCGCCCGACCTCGACCTCGCCGCTGTCGGCCACCAGATAGGCCGCCTCGGGATCGGCCAGAACGGCCAGCAAGCTGACCGAGGTCGCGCCGAGGGCTCGCGCGACGTGCTCGCTCGCCGCGTGAAGTTGGCTCTCGCCGGTGCCGACCGCCAACACCTGCGCCGCCTGGGCCAGGCCGTCCAGCGCCCGCTGCGCCGGATCGTCGCTCACGCCCGCGGCCTCCGCGCACGCCGGGCAGGCTTGGCAGGCGTGGGCAGCAGGCCGCGCGCGGCAGCCGACGCCGCGGCCAACACCTCGCGGGTCGGAACGTGCGTGCGCGCCGCCAGCCGCCGGCAGTCCTCGAACTCCGGCTGCGCGCCCAGGATCTGGCCGTCGAGCGCCCCCAGCTTGATGCGCACCTTCCCATACGGCGTGGCGACGGCCGCAAAGGAACGCGCCAGCACCACGCGCTCGAGCGCACGTCGCCGCAACCCGAGCGTCGTCGAGTGGGCGAAGAAGGCGCGCTCCACCTGGGCCAGCACCGCCGGCGGCGTCAAGGCCGAGACCTGCACCGCCGGCCGCCCCTTCTTCATCAAGATGGGGGCCGACCAGACGTCGACCGCTCCGGCCGTGAAGAGCGCGTCGAAGAGCGGCCCGATGAGCTGCGGGCTCATGTCGTCGACGTTCGCCTCGACCAGCACGATGTCGCCGGCGGCCGGCGCGTCGACGACGCCGATCGGCTCGCCGAGCGTCACCCGCAGCACATTGGCGCGATCGCGCAGCTCCTTGGTTCCGGCGCCGTAGCCGATCGCGCGCAGGCGCAGCGGCGGCAACGGCCCGAAGTCGTCGACGACCGCCGCCAGGATCGCGGCCCCGGTCGGTGTGGTCAGCTCCCCCTCCCCTTCGGGAAGCATGGGGATCTCGGCCGCGGCCAGGAGAGCGGCGGTCGCCGGCGCCGGCACCGGAACCGGCCCGTGCGCCGTGCGGACGACGCCGCTGCCCACGACGGGCGGGAGCGATCCGATCGAGGACGGCGCCAGATGGACGATCGCCGCCGCGACGCCGACGACATCTGCGATCGAGTCGTAGGCGCCGACCTCGTGAAAGGCGACCCGCTCGAGGCGCGTGCCGTGTAGCTCCGCTTCGACCTCCGCGAGCCGGGCAAAGATGTCGCCCGCCAGCGCGCGCACGTCGAGGTCGAGCCGCGCCCGCTTCAAGAGCCGCTTGATCTCGGCGTAGTCGCGATGATCGTGCGCGTGCGCGACTGGTCGATGATCGTGGTGGTGATCGTGGTGGTGATCGTCGTGGCCGTGATCGTGGTCGTGGTCGTGACCATGATGGTGAGCGGCGGCCTCTTCGACCGGACGTCGCTTTGGCCGCTGACCGGGCCAGCTGACGTCGAAGCTGCGACCGACGTAGGCGCCGCGCTTGCGCCGCCCGAAGCTGACGCGCAGCCCGCGGACCCCCATCGCCTCGATCGCCCGCCGGACAACCACGGCCGGGACGCCGGCGTCGACCAGGGCCGCCACCGCCATGTCGCCCGCGATCCCCGAGGTCGGCTCGAAGTGCAGGTGCAAACCGCCGCCGCTCACGGAGCCGGGTCCTGCTTCCGGTCCTGGTTTCGGTTCAACATGGCCGCCAGCCGTCCGGCGCCGAACCCGTTGTCGATGTTCACCACCGCCACGCCGGCGGCGCAGGAGTTCAGCATCCCGAGCAGCGCCGCCACGCCGCCAAAGCTGGCGCCGTAACCGATGCTGGTCGGCACCGCGATCACCGGGCGGGCAAAGAGCCCACCGACGACGCTCGGCAGCGCTCCCTCCATGCCGGCCACGACGATCACGATCTCGGCGGCGGCGATCGTCTCCCGGTGGGCCATCAGCCGGTGCAGCCCGGCGACGCCGACGTCGAAGATCCGCTCGACCCGGTTTCCAGCCAGCTCGGCGGTCAGCGCCGCCTCCTCGGCCACCGGCACGTCGGAGGTCCCGGCGCTCACCACCACGATGACGCCGCGGCCGCGATCGGGCGCCGGCGGCTCGCCCACCACGACCGCGCGTGGGATCGGCAAGTAGCGTGCACCGGGGACGGCCGGCAGGATCGCCTGCGCCGCCGACGCCGAGACGCGGGTGGCGAAGACGGTCGCGCCCCCTTTGGCGAGCTCGATCAAGATCGCCGCGATCTGCTCGGGCGTCTTCCCCTCGCCCAGCACGACCTCGGGGAACCCGGTGCGCAGATGCCGGTGCGTGTCGACGTGGGCGAACTCGAGGCTGCGGAATGGCAGCTCGCTGAGCGCGCGCATCGTGTCGTCGACGGTGGCACGCCCTGCCTCGACGGCTTCGAGCAACGCGCGCAGACGTTGGGGGTCCATGCGGATCCCAACCATAACACCTGCGGCCACGGCCGCGGACCGCCAGACGCCGCCGTCAGAGCGAGGTCGTCAGAAAAGCTCTTCGGCCGCGCGGTGTGGCCGATCGACGACGCCGTGAACCTTGGAGACGAACGCCTCGAGCGAGAATGGCTTGCGAACGAAGCCCTGCGCACGCTCCGGCTTGTCGGCCGCGGCCGCGCTCAACACCAGCACCGGGATGTCCGCCAGCCGCTCGTCGGAGGTCATGAGTTCCAGCACCTCCCAGCCGGAGACCATCGGCATGAGCAGGTCCAAAATGACCAGAGCCGCGCCCGCCGGCTGGTTGAGCGTGAGAAAATCGATCGCCTGTTTACCGTTGGCGGCCGGCACGACGTCAAACCCTTCGTCTTCCAGAATGTCCTGCAGCGAGTCCCTGATGTCAGCGTCGTCCTCGACCAGCAACACGGTTCTCGTCGCCGCTTGTTTCATTGATCCCACCACCATCGTAAAAATGTGGCGAGTGGATCTCGGTCATCAAGAGGGGTCCGGCGTGGTAATTTGATCGGCTCGGACCGCTGCCGATGAGCCTCCAGTCACGCTACACGATCCTGCGCAAGATCACCGACGGCGGCACGGCCGAGATCTTCCTGGCCAAGCAGCACGGCGCGCAGGGGTTCGAGAAGACGGTGGTGCTCAAGCGCATCTTCACCACGTTCTACGCCGACCCGCAGTTTCGCCACATGCTCGTCGACGAGGCGCACGTGGCGATGTCGCTCAACCACAGCAACATCGTGCAGGTGCTCGACCTCGGCGAGGCGGACGGCCGCTACTTCCTGGCGCTCGAGCTGGTCGACGGCTGGACGCTCGATCGGATCCTCAAGCGCACCAAGGCGGCCGGGGTACCGATCCCGCCGGCGCTCGCGCTCTACGTCACCGCCGAGGTCTGCCGGGCGCTCGCCTACGCGCACGCCAAGAAGCGCAGTGACGGCAAGCCGCTCGGCATCGTCCACCGCGACGTCAGCCCGCACAACGTGATGATGAGCGCCGAGGGGGAGGTCAAGCTGACCGACTTCGGGATCGCCAAGGCTCAGAACAAAACCGAGAAGAGCCTGGGCAACCTCATCAAGGGGAAGGTGGCCTTCATGTCGCCCGAGCAAGCCGCGGCCGGCGAGCTGGACGGGCGGAGCGACCTCTTCTCGGTCGGCACCATGCTCTACGCGATGATCACCCGGCGCCACCCGTTCGACGCGCCCACCGACTACGAGACGCTGATGCTGGTCAAGAACGGCGACTTCCTGCCGCCCGAGACGGCGCGCCCCGGCCTCAACCCCGAGCTCTATCGCGTGATCCGCAAGGCGATGGGCAAGACGCCGGAGGCCCGCTACCAAAAGGCCGAAGAGATGCTGATCGACGTCGAGCAGGTGATGCGCGTCGCCTTCCGCCCGGTCGGGCAGACTGAGCTGCAGCGCTGGCTGGCCGACCTCAGCAGCAAGGATGGCGTCCCGGCGCTCACCCGCGAAGCGCCGCCCGAGCCGCCCGCGTCGCGCTCCACGGTCGGTCCGCTTCGCGCCGGGTCGGGCCAGGAGTCGGGCCTGGTGCTCACGCTCGACGACGCGGTCGAGGTGCGCTCGTCCGATCGGCCACCGCCACCGCCGTCCGGCGCGACCGAGGTGATGACGCACCCGCCGCAGTTCGCGATCCCGGATCGCGCCTGGCACCGAAAGCCGTCCGTGCGCATCGCCGGCGCCGGGGCCCTGCTGCTGCTCGGCGCGCTGGTCTCGGCGCGCGCGCTCAGCGGGCGGCATGGCGCGGCGCCGGTGGTGGCGACCGCGGTCGCGCCCGGCCCTGGGTCGGTGGCGCCCCTACCGCCGCCCACACCTCCGGCGCCGGCGCCGGCCGCTCTAGTGCCCGCTCCCCCGTCAGCAGCTCCCGCCGCCGATGCCCAGGCGGCGCCGGCGTCCGCCCCACCCGCTGCCAAACCCGACGCACCCGGCGCCGCCGGCTCCGCTGGTGCGGGCGCCGGCGTCGCGGCCCGCCAGGACGAGGCGCCGCCCGCCGGCGACGATCAACCGAACGAAGCGCCGGCGGAGGCCGAGTCGCACCCCGTCTCTCAGGGGAAGTCGGGGCAGCTCCCCGTGGTGATCAAGAGCGATCCGGAAGGCTCGCACGTCGCGACGGGCCGTCACCTCTTTGGCACGACGCCGCTGACGCTCAAGCTGCGGCCCGGGAACTCCTATGATTTGACGTTCACCCGCCCCGGCTATGCGACGGTCACCCGGCACTACAAGTTCGACGGGCACGGCCCGCAGATCCTCCGGGTGAGCCTGAAGAAGATCCCCGAGCCGCACAAGGCGGCAGCGTCACTGGCCGCTCCGACCAAGCCAGCGCCACCACCACCGAAGAAGAACAATTTCTTTTCGCGCTGACCGCGCCTACGCGCCGTACGGCGGCGCATCCGCCGCGAACAGGAGCCGCAGCATCTCGATCGCGGTCAAGCAACCCATGATCCGACGCAGCTCCCCCATCTCGACGAAGGTGTGAACCGCGCCACGCGCCTCGTCGCGCTCCGATCCCCGCCCGGCGCCAGACTGATGGTCCGTGCGCGCCTCTCCGCCGGTCCGCCGCTTGTCCATGATTGCAATCTAACTAAGGTCGCGCTCGGCGGAATGGGAACGCCCGACATTCTGCAGCGCGTGCGCCGCGGTCATCCGTTCGACGACCATTCCGAGCGCTTCGAGATCGAGCGGCTTGCGGAGACACTCGAACCCCGCGCGCCGACCGAGCCGTCGCAACGGAAGCTCACGTTCCGCGCGCGCCGTCACCAACAGCACCGGGCAGGTCGGGTTCTCCGCATGCAACGATCGGATCAGCTCGAGCCCGCTCATCCCGGGCATCTCCAGATCGGTGATCACCAGGTCGGCGGCGAAGCTGCTCAGGCACGACAGCGCCATCGCGCCGTCGGCGGCCGTCTCGACCGCGTAGCCCCGATCGTCGAAGAACTCCCGGAGGAGCTCACGCGTTTCGTCGTCGTCGTCCACCAGCAGAATTCGCGTCGAATCCATGCATCGCCTTATTGCAAACCGCGAACCGGGATCCCCCAACTCGGACTGTGAGCCGAAAATGCGGGCGACGACGGGCGTTGGTAACGCCCGCACGATCGTTGGTGACGCGACGCAAGCTCGAGGTGGCGGAAAGTGGGGCGTAGCGCAGCCGATCGACTTGGCACGGCGTTTGTTTAACCGTTGGACCAGGTGGCCCGCGGGCCTGCGCCCGCTAGACTTTCGATTGGAGGGCACGTCATGGATGTCATGGCTGAAGTCGGTGCCTGCTGTGTGGCTGAGGTAATGGGTACGGAGCTCTACACTTTGACGCCGGACACTGTGGTGGCTTCGGCACGGCGACTGGCCTTCGACAACGGAATCGATCACCTGCTGGTGCTCGACAACGGGACGCTGACCGGGATCGTGTGCCGGGAGGACTTACGAACGGCCCAGCGACACGCCTTCGTCGGCGAGTGCATGAGCTCGCCGGTCCTCTGCATCGGCCCTGACACCACGCTGGAAGAGGCGGCGCAGATCATGAGCGAGCAGGAGGTGTCCTGCCTGCCGGTCGTGACCGGGGCCTTTCTGGTCGGCATCATCACGCGCGCGGCGCTGGCCACCGTTGGCCTCGCCGCCTCCGACGCCGACCTCGCCCCCCGGCTCACTTGCGGGGCTTGCGGCGCGGCCGATCCGCGCGACAAGGTCCGGCGCGACCCGCGGTCGGGCGGCATCCCGCTCTGCGCCGATTGCTTCGGCCGTACCTCGCCCAACGTCCTGCGCCGCCTGGCCGATTGAGACGCTGGCCCCGCGACGCGATATAAGTCGCGGCCGATGGCGGTCAGCCGCGCGGGCGGGAAATTAGAAGCGGCGCTGGCGCGCTTCGGCCTCGGCGCGGCGGTGCATGGCGCGCATGCCGTCGACGTCGGCGCCTCGACCGGCGGATTCACCGAGGCGCTGCTGGCCCACGGCGCGGCCGCCGTGCTGGCCGTCGACGTGGGGCACGACCAGCTCCATCCTTCGCTGCGCGCCGACGCGCGCGTGACCTCGCTCGAAGGCGTCGACTGGCGCAAGCTGTCTCTGTCGGAGGCTGAAGGGCCGTTTGATTTCTTCACCGTCGACGTGAGCTTCGTCGCCGCCCGCAACATGCTCCGCGCGCTGGCGTTCCGGCTGCGCCCAGGCGCCCAGGGGGTGGTGCTGGTCAAGCCGCAGTTCGAGCTTCCCGATCGCCAGGTCAAGCAGGGCCACGTGGACGATCCGAACCTGCGGCGCGCGGCGCTGGAGAAGGTTCGGCGGCGTGCCGAGGCGCTGGGGTTCGTGCTCGAGGGCGAGATCGACTCGCCGGTCGCCGGCGGCGAGGGATCGATCGAGATCCTCGCGCATCTCGTCTTCTCGGGACGGCCGGCGACGCTCCCGGCGCCGGGCGAGCGGCGGCGTCCCGAAAAACCGGCGCCGCGCAAAGCGCGGAGGGCCGCGCCCGAATCGCTGCGCTGGTTCGCGGTCGTGGCGCCGGGGCTGGAGGAGGCGGCCGAGCGAGAGATCGCGGCGCTCCCCAACGTCTCGGGGTTGAGCCGCGAGATCGGCGGCGTCGAATGGAGCGCGCCGGCCGTCGAGGGTTATCGCGCCAACCTCTGGCTGCGGCTGGCCACGCGCGTCCTGGCCCGGATCGGCACTGTCGAGGCGCGCGAGTTCGGCAAGCTCCGGCGGCGCGCCGCCGGCCTCGCCTGGAGCGCCTTCGTCGCCCCAGGCGCTTCGATTGCCCTGCGGGCCAGCACCAGCCGCTGCCGCCTCTACCACACCGGCGCCATCACCGAGACCGCGGCGCTCGCCATCGGCGACGTCGTCAAAGGGACCCGCGTGGCGGCTGACGGCGAGACGGCCGACGTGTCGATCCTGGTGCGCGGCGCCGAGGACCACTTCACCTTCAGCATCGACGCCTCGGGCGAGCGGCTGCACCGGCGCGGCGCGCGCGTCGAGGTCGGCGCCGCGCCGCTGCGCGAGACGCTGGCCGCCGGCCTGTTGGCGCTGGCGGGTTGGGACCCGAGCCTACCGCTCGTCGATCCGATGTGCGGCGCAGGGACCATTCTCATCGAGGCGGCGCTGCAGGCCGTCGACAGAGCGCCCGGGATCGACCGCGCGTTCGGGGACGGATTTGCCATCGACGACTGGCCGCTGTTTTCGGCCGGCGGCGCGGCGACGGCGGCGTCGGTCCTGCGCGACGAGGCCCGCGCGCGCATCCGCGCCACCGCGCCGGCCCCCATCGTCGGCTCCGATCACGATGCCCGCGCGATCGACAGTGCGCGCCGCAACGCCGCCCGCGCCGAGGTCGACGCGCAGATGACCCTCGCGAGCCGCGACGTCGCCGACGCCCGCCCGCCCACGGCCACGGCCGGGCTGGTGATCGTCAACCCGCCCTATGGGCGCCGGCTGGCCAACCCGCGCGCGGCGGTGGCCACCTACCGCGAGCTCGGCCGGGTGCTGCGCGCCCACTTTCGCGGCTGGCGCGTGGCGATCGTCGTCCCTGGACAACTGAAGGACGCCGCCGGCGCGCTGCGCCTCGAGCTGCCGGAGCAGCACCGCCTGCGCAACGGCGGCCTGCCGATCACCTTGTGCGTCGGCCTGATCCGCTGATGCGACCGATCTCCGCGTGCCTCACTTGAGGCGAGGCAACTCGAGCTGACCCGGCTGGGCGATCGGTGGCGTTGGCGGCGCGGGTGGCATCGCCATCGACATGCAGCTGCCCGAGGTCCGGGTCTCGCGGCTGCTGGCTTCGGAGACCTGCACGTCGCTGGGGATGGCGCCCAGCTTGAACCCGGCGCGGGCCGCCGAGGCCTCGAACAGTGCGTGAATGGCGTCGGCGTAGCTCCCCTCGCCGCGCCCGCGCACGCCGAACCGCGAATCGTAGAGCTGCCCGGCGCGCGTCTCGCGCACCCGGTGCAAGACCCGATCGGCCGTCAACGGCAACGCGGCACGCAGCCGCTCCTCGAACACCGCCTTGACCGGACCAGGGAGCCGCAAGAGCACGTGACCGGCCGAGCGCGCGCCGGCGTCGCGCGCGGCAGCCAGGATCTTGGGAATGTCTTGATCGTTGAGCCCCGGGATGATGGGCGCGACGTTCACCCCGACCGACACCCCGGCCTTGGCCAGCGTCTCGATCACCCGCAGTCGTCGCGCCGGCGTCGGGACGTAAGGCTCGATTGCCCGAGCTCTCTCCGGGTCCCAGAACGGAATGCTGACCGTCACGTGCGACGCGGCGACGCGCCCGAGCTCGGCCAAGAGGTCGGCGTCGCGCTCGACGAGCGCCGACTTGGTGATGATCGCCGCCGGGTTCGCCCGCTCGACGCAGATCTCCAGGCAGCCGCGCGTCAGCCGGTACGACGCCTCCAGCGGCTGGTAGCAGTCGGTGACGCCGCTGAAGACGACCGTCTCGCGGCGCCAGCTCTTCTTGGCGAACGCCGCGCGCAGCAGCGCCGGCGCGTTCGGCTTCACCACGATCTTGCGGTCGAAGTCGGTGCCGGCGCCGAAGCTCAGGTACTCGTGCGTCGGGCGCGCGTAACAGTAGGCGCAGGCATGGAAGCAGCCGCGGTAGGGGTTCACGCTCCAGGTGAAGCCGACGTCGGGGCTGTCGTTCTTCGACAGGATGTTGCGCGTCCCGTCGACGAACACCTCGAGTCGCATCTCGGGCGCGCCCCCGAGGTCGGGCAGGTACTCCACCTCCGTGGTCGCCCAGGGGTTCGGCGGATTCGAGATCGGCACCGGGCGCACCCCGATCCTCTAGACCTGAACTTACGTTCAGTCAAGATCGCGGTCTCGCGGCGGCCCGCGCAGATGGCGCCTAGCCGTCCCGCCGTCGATCAAGTAGTGTCTCGCCGCTTTTGTCATGGCCGGCCCCCCCGATAAATCTGCGAACCAGTTCGCGCGCTTGGCCGCGCTCCCCCCGTACATCCTGGCGGTGGTCGACGAGCTGAAGTCTCGCCTGCGCGCCGAGGGCCACGACGTCTTCGACTTCGGGCTCGGCAACCCCGACGGGCCGAGCCCGAAGGCTGTCGTCGAACGCCTCATCGTCGAAGCGCAGCGGCCCGGCAACCAGCGCTACATGCCGTCGCGCGGGATGCCCGAAGTCCGCCAGGCGATCTGCGACTGGTACCAGCGGCGCTACGGGCAGTCGTTCGATCCGGAGACGGAGGCGGTCGTCACCCTGGGGGCCAAGGAGGGTCTGGCGCACCTGCTGCTGGCGATCGTCGGCCCGGGTGACTGCGTGCTCTCGCCCGATCCCTGCTATCCGATCCACCGCTACGGCGTGATCATCGCCGGCGGCGAGCCGGTTCCGGTCGCCACCCGGCCGGGGCTCGATCCGTTCAAGGAGATCGAAGCGGCGCTCGCCCGCGCGCCGCGCAAGCCGAAGGGCCTCATCGTCAACTACCCGCACAACCCGACCAGCGCCGTCGTCGAGCCGGCCTTCTTCGAGAAGGTGGTGGCGCTGGCCAAGCGCGAGTCGCTCTGGGTGATCTCTGATCTCGCCTACGCCGATCTCGTTCACGACGGGCGGCCGGCGCCCAGCATCTTCGCGGTGCCGGGCGCGCGCGAGTTGGCGGTGGAGTTCTTCACCGTCTCCAAGAGCTACTCGATGCCCGGCTGGCGGGTCGGCTTCTGCGTCGGCAACCGCACGCTGGTCGGCGCGCTCGGAACGATCAAGGGCTACCTCGACTACGGCATGTTCGGACCGACGCAGCTGGCGGCGGCCACGGCGCTCTCACCGGTGTGCGACGTCGACGTGGCGTCCAACCGGGAGCTCTACAAGCACCGCACGGCGCTGCTCTGCGACGGCCTCGCCGCCGCGGGCTGGCCGGTGCCGCGCCCGACCGCTTCGATGTTCGTCTGGGCGCCGCTGCCGGCCCGCGCCGCCGAGCAGGGCGCGGTGAAGTTCGCCGCCGAGCTCCTGGAAAAAGCGCGCGTGGCGGTCTCCCCTGGAGTCGGCTTCGGCCCCGGCGGCGAAGGCTACGTTCGCTTCGCCCTGGTCGAGACCGACGAGCGCGCCCAGAAGGCCTGCGCCGCCATCGGCGCGTTTCTCCGCGCGGGTTAGCCGCTCGCGGTCGTCGACGCGGTCGTCGACGCGGTCGTCGGCGCCGGCGTCGGCCGGGGGAAAGGCCCCGCCGCCAGCGGACCAGTCGCAACTGGGATAAAATGACGGTCGCTTGGACCCTGGCGAGCCGATCCGAACCGCCGTCATCGGCGCGGGCCACTGGGGCCCGAACCTGATTCGCAACTTCGACAGCCCGCCCGCGAGCGTCGTGAAGGTGGTCGTCGATCGCGACGGCGCCCGGCTCAAACAGGTGAAGGCCCGCTTCCCCGGCGTGGCGGTCGCCGAGGACGCGGCGGTGGCGTTCGGCGATCCGGCGATCGACGCGGTCATCATCGCCACGCCGACCAGCAGCCACTACGCGCTGGTCAAGGCGGCGCTGGAGGCCGGCAAGCACGTGCTCGTCGAAAAGCCGATCACCACCCACGGCGGCGAGGCCGAGGAGCTGGTGACGCTGGCCGCGCGGCGGGGCCGGGTGCTGATGGTCGGGCACGTCTTCATCTTCAACCTGGCGGTGCAGCGGGTCCGCGCCTACATCACGGCGGGCGATCTGGGGCGCATCTACTACATGTCGATGGTGCGCACCAACCTCGGCCCCATCCGCGTCGACGTGAACGCCGCCTGGGATCTGATGTCGCACGATCTCTCGATCGTGAACTACTGGCTCGGCGCCGAGCCGGAGACGGCCTCGGCGGTCGGCGGCACCTGGATCAACCCGGGGCGCGAGGACGCGGTGTTCGCCACCCTCCGCTACCCCGGCGAGGTGCTGGTCAACGTACACGCCTCCTGGTTGAACCCGCGCAAGTCGCGTGACGTCACCGTCGCCGGCGACAAGCGGATGCTGACCTTCGACGACATGAACATCCTCGAGCCGCTGCGGCTCTACGACAAGCAGGTGAGCGACCAGACGGTCAAGCCCGAGGTCGTCGACACCTTCGCCTCGTTTCGCGCCAGCATCCGCGACGGCGACATCACCATCCCCAAGGTCTCGACGGGAGAGCCGCTGCGCAACGAGTGCGAGCACTTTCTCGACTGCATCCGGGGCGGCACGCCGCCGCTGGTCGGAGGCGCCGCCGGCGCGGCGGTGGTGCGCGCGCTCGAGGCGATCGATCGCTCGATGCGCGACCACGGCCGCGAGCAGGCGGTGCGGAGATCGCCGTGAGCGCGGTTCCGCCAGTCGACCTCCGGCTGCAGCACGCCGCGCTCGCCGACGAGATCGCGCGTGGATTCGCCGCCGTCCTCGACAACGCGGCCTTCATTCTCGGCCCGGCGGTCAAGGAGTTCGAAGGCGCCTACGCCGCGTTCATCGGCGCCCGGCACTGCATCGGGGTGGCCAACGGGACCGACGCGCTGGAGCTGGCGCTGCGCGCCACGGGCGCCGGCGCCGGCACCGAGGTGCTGCTCCCGGTGAACACCTTCATCGCCACGGCGCTGGCCGTCTTGCGGGCCGGCGCGCGGCCGGTGCTGGTCGACTGCGACCCCGAGCACCACCTGCTCGACGTCGAGCAGGCCGCCGCGCGGGCGACGAAGCGGACGCGCTTCCTGCTGCCGGTCCACCTCTACGGACAGATGGCGCCGATCGAGCAGGTCGAGGCGCTGGCCCGCTCGCACGACCTCACGGTGATCGAGGACGCCGCGCAGGCGCAGGGGGCGCGCCGCAAAGGCCGCGCGGCCGGCGCTTGCGGCCTGGCTGCCGGGACCAGCTTCTATCCGGGGAAAAACCTGGGGGCCTACGGCGACGCCGGCGCGATCACCACCGACTCCGACGAGATCGCCGCGCGCCTGCGGGCGCTGCGCAACTACGGCAGCGAGGTGAAGTACCACCACCCGGAGATCGGGTTCAATTCGCGCCTCGACACGCTGCAGGCCGTGGTGTTGAGCGCGAAGTTGAAGCGCCTCGCCGGCTGGAACGAGGCGCGGCGGGCCGCCGCGCGCCGCTACGACGAGCTCCTCGCCGGACTGCCCGCCGTCACGCCGCCCCGCACGCTCCCCGGCAACGAGCACGTCTTTCACCTCTACGTGGTGCGCGTGCCGAACCGCGACGAGGTGGTCAAGCAGCTGAACGCCGACGGCATCGGCGCACAGATTCACTATCCGGTCCCGATCCACCTGCAGGGCGCCTTCCGCCAGCTCGGTCTCGGCGAGGGGAGCTTTCCCGTCGCCGAGAGGGCGGCGCGGGAGATCCTCTCGCTGCCGATATATCCAGAGATCACCCCCGATCAGCAGGCGCGCGTCGTGGAGTCGCTGCGCCGCGCGCTCGGGTAGCGACGGGCGATGTACCAGGGTCTCAAAGTCGTCCTCATCGCGCCCGTCCTCGACGAGGAGGTGAAGATCGGCGAGGTGGTCCGCCGAGCCCCCCGCGACATCGTGGACGAGGTGCTGGTCGTCGACGACGGCTCGAAGGACCGCTCGCCCGAGGTGGCGCGCGCCGGCGGCGCGACGGTGCTGGCGATGGGCGCCACCGTCGGCGTCGGGGCGGCGCTGCGGGCCGGGTTCGCCTGGGCCAAGGAACGCAAGTTCGACGTCATCGTGGTCATCGCCGGCAACAACAAGGACGCGCCCGAGGAGATCTCGCGGCTGCTCGATCCGATCGTGGGCGGCGCCGATTTCGTGCAGGGCTCGCGCTTCCTCGCCGGCGGCCGCACCGGGGGGATGCCGCTCTACCGCCAGGTGGCGACCCGCGTCCACCCGCTCCTCTTCTCGCTCACCGCGGGCAAATGGGTGTCGGAGTCGACCAACGGCTTCCGCGCGTTTCGCACCACGCTGCTCGACGACCCACGCATCCGCCTCGGGCAGAGCTGGCTCGACGAGTACGAGCTCGAGCCCTACCTCTACTGGAAGACGATTCGTCTCGGCTATCGGACCGCCGAGGTGCCGGTGACCAAGATCTACCCGCCGAAGGCGATCGGTTACACCAAGATGAAGCCGATCACCGGCTGGTGGTCGATGCTGCGGCCGCTCGTGCTGCTCGGGCTGAGGCTGCGCAGCTGATGGCGACGAAGTTTCATCGCCTCGCCGTCGTGGAGACCGCCGCCGTCGGCAAGGGGACGCGAGTCTGGGCCTTCGCGCACGTGATGAAGGGAGCGCGCGTGGGCGCCCGCTGCAACCTCGGCGAGGGGGTCTTCGTCGAGGGCGGCGTGGTCATCGGCGACGACGTGACGGTGAAGAACGGCGTGGCGCTCTACGACGGCGTCACCGTGGGCGACGAGGCGTTCCTCGGTCCGCACGCCGTGTTCACCAACGATCTGCGCCCGCGCTCGGGGCGTTTCAAACGCCCGCCCTCGAAGTTCCTCCCCACCCGGATCGGCCGCGGCGCGACGGTCGGCGCCAACGCGACCGTCGTCTGCGGCCACGACGTCGGCGCGTACGCGATGATCGCCGCGGGCGCCGTGGTGACGAAGGACGTCCCCGCCTACGCGCTGGTGGCGGGCGTCCCGGCGCGCCCGATCGGCTTCGTCTGCGCCTGCGGCGAGACGCTCTCCAAGACGCTGCGCTGCGCCTGCGGCCGCCGCTACAGGCGTGCCGGCGCCGGGCTCGCGCCCGCCGGCGCTCGGGGACGCAGGCCGCCATGACCTCGCGCTCGCAGCGCACGATCTTTGGCGTAGCCCTCGGGCTCTGTTGGTTGTCGGCCGGGGCGGAGCCGCTGATCCGGGTGGCCGTTCTGGCGCCGAGGCCGAACGACTTCACGCCCGACTACGTGGCCGCTCACGCCTGGCTTCACGGCGGCCCGCACGGACCCGCCGCCGCGGCCGTGCTCGACGGCCCCGCAGGCAACGCCTACGCCGCCACGATCGGCGCGCCCGCGGTGACGTTGTTGTCGGCGTACTACGTGCACCCGCCGACGGCCATCTTGACGCTGTTTCCGCTGGTCCCCCTCGGCTATCGGGGCGCCGCGCTCGCCTGGCTGGCGATCTCGGTGGGGCTGCTCGGCCTGCTCTCCAGCCTGCTGGTGGCGGCGATCGGGGGCAAAGACACCACCGGGCGGTCGCGGCTGGCGCTCTTCGCCCTGCTGCTCCTCTGGCCTCCCGTGCTGGCGAACTTCCAGTACGGCCAGTGGTCGATCGCTCTGGCCACGACGATCGCGCTGGGATTCACGGCCTGGGATCGAGGCCGGCATCGACAGGGCGCCGCCTGGCTCGGCGCGGCCGTCGCGCTCAAGCTCACCCCCATCGCGTTGCTCCCCTTCGTGGCGCTGCGCGATCGGCGCGCCATGCTGAGCTTGCTCGGGACGCTGGCGGCGGTCGCGCTGCTCTCGATGACCGCAGGCCAGCTCCAGGCCTGGCGCAACCTCATCGACCACTCGGCGGAGAACGTGGCCGCCTGGCAGGGCTACCACCACAACACGCTGTCGATCGGCGGCCTGACCGCGCGTCTGTTCGTCGGCGGCGCCTTCGCGCGGCCGCTGGTCGCCGCGCCGACGGCGGCCCGCCTTCTGGGGCTCGCCGGGACGGGGGCGCTGGCCGCAACGGCTCTCTGGCTCACTGTCGTCCCCGCCCGCGCGCCGACGGATCGCTGGCGCGACGGTTGCCAGTTCGCCCTCTGGAACGTCGTCGTCGTGGCGACGAATCCGATCGCCTGGGCCCACTATGCGATCTTGCTGCTCCTGCCGATGGCCCTCGTCCTGCGCGCGGCCGACCGCGACCCTCTTCATGCGCCGAAGATGCGCGGGCTCTGCGCCGTCGCCCTGCTCGCCCTCAGCGTCCCGAGCGAGACGCTCGATCGGCTGGCCGGCCCGATGCCGGTCACGCCCGGACGCGGCCTCTTCGTCTCTCTGCACCTGCTGGGCGCGTTGCTGGTTTTTGCCGCCGCCGCGCTCGGCACGCGCGCCAGGCCGGTCTGAGCCTCACCCCGCGAGACGGGCGGCCAATTCCTGCGCGAGCAGGGCGATCCCTTCCGGCGCGCACCCCTCCGCGGTGTTGTTGACGGTGACGAGCGCCGGGACGCCGTGCGCGTGGGCCTTGGCGACCAGCGTGGCGATCGTCGCGCGGCTCTCGGGATCCTCCTCGCGGAGGCGATCGAACGGCTGGTAGCGTGCGCCGGCCGCCTGGTAGCCGTCGCCCGCGCGCAGGAGCCAGCGCACCAGCAACGGACGTCGCGCGCCGGGGGGAATCGCCCGGGCCTGTCGAAGGACCGTGGGCATCGCGGTCCAGGCGTTGTGGCAGTGAAGCGCGCCGCCGTCGAGCAACGCCGCACCGTACTCGGGGGTGAGCAACTCCGCATTGCGCAGCTCGACGGCGTAGCTCGGCCCGCGCGGCAGGCCGCGCAGAAAATCGTGCAGCCGCTCGGCGAACGTCTCGGGCGACCCGTCGAGCGGCTGCGGCGGAAATTGGAACAGCAGCGGCCCTGCCTTGCCACCCAGCCCCTCGACGTACGGCGCGACCACCGCATCAGCGGCATAGACCGGATCGAGGAAGCGGCCGTTGAGCTCGCCCCGCTTCTTGCCGTAGCGGGCGTGCGGCGGATACCGAAAGACGGTGCAGTCCTCGTGCGCCTTCACCAAGAACCGAAAGTCCTCCGGCACCTGGGCGGCGAAGGCGCGGAAGAAGTCAGCGGGCGGCGCCTCGTAGTAGGTCCGATCGATCTCCACCGCGCGCAGCAGCGGATGCGTGGCGTAGGCGGGCAGCCCGCTGTCGGCGAGGCGCGTCTTCGGAGCCCCGGCGGCGTAGACGTTGCCTATCCAGCCCGGAAAGCTCCAGGACATCGTCCCGAACCGGATGGTCTGCGGCAGCCGTGCAGCGAGCGTCTGGTGCTCGGGGCGCGGCGCCGCCGCCGTCAGCCCGCGCGCTGGCTGTTCGAAGAGCGCGCGCTGCCCGTCGGCCGATTGCATTCCGGGGGGACTATAGCGTCGTCCCGCGGACCGATGCCCTCCGCTCAGTTGTTGGTGGTGAATACGCCCTGGCAGGTCGAGGGCAAGGTGATGGTGCCGTCGGTGTAGATGAAGTCGGCGCAGCTCTCGCTGTCGACCTGGTTCTCACAGGCGCCGAGCTGGCCGTTCTCGCTGACCACGGACGCGCAGGGGAGCCCGCTGGCGCTGTCGACGGCCGAGACGCACTCCGACGTCGTGATGTAGCCTGCCGGCTCGCATGCGACGACCTTCGGGCAGTAGTGGTTGCTGACGAAGCTATTGCAGTCGCTGACGGCCTGACTGTCGCCGCCGCCCCCACACCCGATAACCGCCAAGAGGCACGCTGACAGGAGCACTACCGCACGCACCATGGATGACCTCCGCCGCCAGAGTACCGTGCTGCAAGTACCAAACAACAAACGTTTTGGAGCCACTGTCACGGTCCTCGGTCGGGGCCCCAGCTCGGGGCCAGACGGACGCGTTGACAAACCCGTGCCGCTCAAGTAGAAACCGCGCTCCATGCCCGCAGCAGCCACGCACCATCGTTCGACTTTTCAGGCCAAAGAAGGGTTCGTCCACGGTTGGCACATCGCCGACGTCGACGGCCAGACGCTCGGGCGCGCGGCGACCAAAATCGCCGACATCCTGCGCGGCAAGCACCGCCCGACCTTCACCGCGCACGCCGACGCCGGCGACTTCGTGGTGGTCGTCAACGCGGAGAAGGTCAAGCTGACCGGCAAGAAGTGGTCGGGGAAGCTCTACCGCGACCATTCGCTGTTCCCGGGCGGTCTGCGCACGCAGACGGCCGAGCAGCTGGTCAAGCGGCACCCGACCGATCTCGTCAAGCGCGCCGTCTGGGGCATGCTCCCCAAGGGGCCGCTCGGCCGCCAGATCTACAAGAAGCTCAAGGTCTACGCCGGCGCGGAGCACCCGCACGTTGCGCAGCAGCCCAAGCCCATCAAGTTCGCCGCCAGCAAGGCCTAATCAGGAGCCCCGATGCCCGACGTTTCCAAAGCCACTTACGCCACTGGTCGCCGCAAGCACGCCATCGCGCGCGTCTGGTTGCAGCCGGGCTCCGGCAAGATCGCCATCAACGACCGCTCGCTGGAAGAGTACTTCGGCCGCGAGACCTCGCGCATGGTGTTCCGCCAGGCGCTGGAGCTGACCGAGACCTCCGGACAGTTCGACGTGTTCGTCAACGTCCGCGGCGGCGGCCTGTCTGGCCAGGCGGACGCGATTCGCCACGGCATCTCGCGCAGCCTCATCAAGATCGACCCCGCGCACCGGCCCTCCCTCAAGAAGGCCGGCTACCTGACGCGCGACGCGCGCCAAAAAGAGCGCAAGAAGTACGGCCAGCGCGGCGCCCGCGCCCGCTTCCAGTTCAGCAAGCGCTAGCCGGCTCTCGGCAAGCGCCGGACGCTCTCAGCAAGCGCCGGACGCTCTCAGACTGACCGGAGGGATGTCCTCGCGGAGTCGAGGCGGAACGCGAGAAGCCGACGCGGGAGATCTCCCTCGTCGGCCTGCGCCAGAAGCCGAGCGCAGCGCGAGCTACAGCTTCGTCGAAGGCCCGGGCAACAGCGGGCGGCCGAGCACCGTCTGCGAGCGGACGTAGCGCTCGAGCGCGTCGACCGCCTTGGTGTACATGGCGTTGGCGTAGTAGGCGCGGCCGAGATAGTAGAGCGCCTCGGGGCGGCGGGCGGTGAAGGTGGCGTCGTCGGCCAGCGCCTTGAGCTCGTCGATCGCGTCGCCGTAGAACTCGGCCTTGTAGTCGAGGAAGCCGGTCAGCAGGCCGAAGTCCTGGCCCATGCCGGTCCAGATCTCCTCCGGCCACTTCTCGAGGATCTTGTAGCCGGTGGCGAAGCGGCGGGCGTGGTAGGCGGCCAGCACGTCGGGGTACTCCTCTTTCACCTGCGCCACGTAGTCGGGGTGGGCGGCGGCGAGCTTGGCCGGCACCACTGGCAGCGCCAGCTCGTCGCCGGGGGCGAGCGGAATCTCGGGGTCGCGGTCGAGGCGGGTCGACACCAGGTTCAGCAGGAGGCGCGCGTGCAGCGCCTCGGGCGAGTTGCCGGCCGCCTCGGCGCGCCGGCACCAGAGCTCCGACTCGCGCGCCTTGCCGTGCGCCAGCAGGCTGCGGGAGAGGGCCCCGGCCCGGGCGCCCCGGTCGGGCCCGTCGTACCCCTTGGCCAGCTCCGTCAGCCGGCCGTACGGCCAGAGCGGGCCGTAGACCTTGGCCAGGTAGGGATCGAACTTGGCGTAGCCGAGCAGATCGCGCGGCGCCGCGAACTCGATGCGCGCGTTGTCGTCGGTGTTCAGCACCGACCCGGCGGTGAACGACTCCAGCTCCTCGGGGCCGAGCAGCAGATAGGAGAGCACGTCGTGCGGCGACGACAGCCCACCCCGCCGCGCCTCGGCGCGCGTCGACGGGTCGCGGAACGCGCGCTCCAGCAGATCGATGTCCAGCGGCAGCGGCTTCATGCTCCCGATGAGGATCGTGTCCGACGACAGATCCTCGGCGGCGAAGACGTAGACGTAGGGGAACTCCTCGCGCACCGTGCCGTAGATGGTCTTGATGTTCCAGGGCGCCATCTCGTAGAGCTGCGCCCACTGACAGAAGATTCCGTCGGGCGCGAGCCGCGTCTTCACGCTCCGGAAATACTCGCGCGTGAACAGGTTCGAGACGCCGGTCAGCCAGGGGTTCGACGGCTCACTGACGATGACGTCGAACTTGTCTTTGCGCTGGGTGAGGAAGTTGCGCCCGTCGCCCACCCGCGCCGTTACCTTGGGGTTCTCCAGCGGCCGGTGGTTGTCGTTGGCGAAAAACCGTGAGGCGCGATAGATGGCCGGCTCGAGCTCGACCACCTCCAGCGACTTGATCGGATACTGAGTGATGGCGCCGGCGGTCACCCCCGAGCCGAAGCCGACCAGCGCCACCTTGGGCGGCGTGGCGCCGTTGTAAAACAGCAGCGGCAAGAGGCCGACCATGATCTGCGTCGGCATGTCGGCGTCGTTGGAGGCGTCGACCTTGCCGTTGTTCTTGAGCGAGTAGGTCTTGGCGTCCCACTGATCGACGCTGACGGTGGTGGCGATGCCGTCCTCGTAGAAGACCAGCTTGGGATCCTTCCAGCTGTGCTTGCGCAGCTTGCGGCTGATGTACTCGCGCGCCACCGACATCCGGAAGAACCCCGACGAGAAGGTGACCAGGTTCCAGCGCGGCAGGATGAGGCCGACGAGCGCCAGCGCCACCGCCGCCGCCACGCCAGCCCGCCGGCGCCTGCGCGACAGCCCCGGCGCCACCCAGAAGAGCACGCCGGCCAGGAGCAGATCTCCCAGCACCGCCGCGTAGATCCCGCGCTGCAGCCCCAGCTTGGGCAGCACCACGAACCCGGAGAAGAACGAGCCGACGATCGCCCCCACGGTGTTGATCGCGTAGGCGCGCCCCACGTCGCGCCCGACCGAGTCGAGCCCGCCGGCCGCGATCCGCATGGTCAGGGGAAAAACGCCGCCCATCAGGATGGTCGCCGGCAGGACGGTCATGCAGGCCATCACGAACTGGCAGGCCAAGATCGTGTCGACGCCGAAGCCCGACGACTGCAGGAGCCAGGTGAAGACGAACGGCATCTTGTCGGTGAAGAGGTAGGTCGCGCCGACCGCGGCCGCCGTTCCCAGGTGCAACATCGCCAGCCACCGGACCGGGTGTGGCGTCCGCTGGCTGGCCCGCCCGAACAGCGCCGCGCCGACGCCGAGGCCGATCAGGAACGCCAGCAGGATCAGCGTGAACGAGAAGATCGACGACCCGAGCAACACCGCCAGCGCGCGCGTCCAGAGCACCTGCAGCGTCATCGCGGTGGCGCCCGACACGGCGAACGCCGCCAGCGCCGCCTTGCGCGCGCGCTCGTCGATCGCCGGTGGCGGCGGCAAGAGGGTGCCCTCCAGGTTCGCCGCCGCGGCCGCCTCGTCGAGCCGCTCGTCGATCGAGACCCCCTCCTGGGCATTCTCCGGAATCAGGCGGCGCGCCAGCAGGATCGCCCCCGCCAGCAGCAGATCGAACGACGCGGCGGTCACGTTGGTCCAGCGCAGGCCGATCGTCGGTAGAAAGACGAACCCCGCGAAGAACGCGCCCGCCACCGCGCCGAACAGGTTGACCGAGTAGAGCGTGCCTATCCGCAGGCCGATGCGCCGCAGCTCCCAGGGTCGGGTCACGAAGTGGCGGGCCAAAAACGGCAGCGTGGCCCCCATCAGCGTCGTCGGCGCCAGCAGCAGCCCCGCCGAGGCGATGAAGCGCAGCACCGAGAGGAGCGCATATCTGTCGCCGAACGCGCTCCAGAGCGCGCGGTTGAGGCCGGGATAGAGCGTCATCACCAGCGGGACGCAGAGGGCGTAGACGCCGATCCCCGCCTCGGCGATGGCGTAGGCGCGCACCGGGTTCTTCAGCCGATCGGCGTAGCGCCCGGCCAGGTACGACCCGAGCCCGAGGCCCCCCATGAACGCCGTCAAGACCGTGGAGACGGCGAGCGTGGTCGACCCGAAGACCAGCGTCAGCATCCGGGTCCAGAGCATCTCGAGGATGAGCCCCGACGCCCCGGAGAGGAAAAAACAGGCCAAAACCACGACCCGCATGGGTCGCGCAATCTACCACCGTGTGACCGCCGTGGGTTGCCGGGAGCCGGCGGGGCGTGTTTATTTGGGGGCAACCGGACCAGAGCCATGGCAGTCAAACCCCCTCACACGATGTTCGGCGTCTCGGCAGTCAGGGCGATCGAGGGGCTTTTGGTCCCGGCCGGGGCGACGCGCGCCGAGCTCGACGACGCCGAGCTCATCGCCGCCATCAAGCGCAGCGATCCGGGGAGCCGCGAGGCGCTCTATCATCGCTACAAGCGGCGGGTCTACGGCCTGGCTCTGCGCATCGTCGGGCCGGTTGACGCGGAAGAGGTGGCCCAGGAGGCCTTCATCCGGATCTTCCGGGGGCTGCCCAAGTTTCGGGGCGACGCCGCGCTCTCGACCTGGATCTACCGGCTGGCGGTCAACGCCGCGCTGTCGCACCGCGCGCGACGGAGCGCCGCGCGGCTGCCGACCCAAGGCAGCCACGGCGCCGGTCAGGGCGATGGGCAGCTCGACGGCCAGTTCGACAAGGCGATCGAAGCACAGCCGGCGGCGGAGCCGGCCCGGGGCGACGCCGTCCTGCGGGCGCGGCTCGAGCGGGCGCTGGTCCGGCTGCCGGCGGGCTACCGCACGGTGATCGTGCTCCACGACGTCGAGGGGCTCGAGCACGAAGAGATCGCCACCATCCTCCGCTGCCACGTCGGGACCTCGAAGTCGCAGCTCCACAAGGCGCGGGCCCGCCTGCGCGAGATTCTGGCCGCCGACGGCATCACCGCCGCGGCGTTGCGAGACGGCTAGACGGACAGCGAGCACGATGGCCATCCGCGATCCCAGGAGCTGCGCGCATTCCGCCGAGACGCTGTCGGCGTTCGTGGACGGCGATCTCTCCGGCACCGAGGCGCAGGCCGTGCGCACGCACGCCGCCGAGTGTCCGCGCTGCACGGTGTCCATCGCCGAGCTGTCGGCGCTGGTGACGGCAGCGCGGGGGCTGGAGCGTCCCGAGCCGCCCCCGTCGCTGTGGCCGGCGGTCGAGGGGGCGATGGCGCGCCACGATCGCCCCTGGTGGCTCTCGCTGCGTCTGTTCGGCAGCGGCGCGCTGGCCGGCGCCGCAGCGGTCTCGGTCGTGGCGCTCGGCCTCACTTCCTGGCGGACACACCGCGCGGCGGCGGTCGTCGTGGCGCCGGTCGCGCCGGTGGTGGCGTCCGTCGATCCGCTCCTCAATGAAGCGGAGGCCGAGTTCGCCAGCGCCGCCGCCGCCTACGAACGGTCGATCGAGAAGCTGCGCGGGCTTTTGGAGCGCGAGGAGCCGCGCTGGAACCCGGCGGAGCGCGCCCGCTGCGCCGAGCGGCTGGCCCAGCTCGACGAGGCGATCGCCAGCTCCCGGGAGCTGGCGCACCGAACCCCGGGCGACACCGTGGGGAACGAGCAGCTCTTCGCCGCCTACCAGCAGAAGATCGCCTTCCTGGCAGAGGCCGTCCATCGCGGCGGGACGTTCCACGAAGGCGAGCCGCCGCGATGACCCGCGGCCGCCAAGTCGGCCAAGCTGGCCAAGTCGGCCAAGCTGGCCAAGTCGGCCAAGCCGACAACAGAATCGAGATCTCCGCGGGTGTCGTGCTCGCGCTGCTGCTCATCGCCGCCGCCCCGGCGCGCGCGGGAGATCCCAACGGAGGGCCGGCGCCCGAGGCGACGGCGCCGCTCGTCGATCGCCGCGAGATCGTCGTCCCGGCCCGCGGCGCCGAGCTGGTGCGGATCGACAACCTGCTCGGGCGGGTCGGGATCCGCGGCACGGCGCGCCCGGGCGAGATCCACATCGTCTCGGAGAAGCGCGCGGCCAACGCCGAGGCGCTCAGCCGGCTGCGCGTCCACTACACCGCCTTCGAGAGCGGCGAGATCCAGATCGACACCCGGGTCGAGCTGGGGGGACGCGAGCGTTCGCTGCCGCTCGCCGACAGCGGCGTCGATCTGTGGCTGGAGGTGCCGCCCGACGTGGCGGTCGAGGCGAAGACCTTCGGCGGCGACGTCTCGGCCTCGGGGCTGCGCGCCGGGGCCAAGCTCGAGACGACCGGCGGGCGGATCGGCATCTCCGACGTGCGGGGCGGCGTGGTCACCCACCAGCTGCGCGGCGGGCAGAAGGTGGCGGCGGTCGAGGGGGACGTCGATCTCGACGGCGTCGAGGGGGACATGGACCTCAAGGATCTGGGAGGCGGCCGCGTCGACGCCCGGGTGGTCGACGGCAGCATCCACGCCGAGGACATCCGCGACGACTTCGTCCGCCTGGTGACCACCACCGGTCAGGTCGTCCTCATCGGGGTGATCCGGCCGGCCGCGCACTACGATCTGCGCAGCTACGCCGGTGACGTGCGGTTCCTGCCGCTGGGCGATCCGGCGCCGTTTGCGCTGCGGACACGCTCCGCCAGGCCGCTCGACACCGCCGTCCCGCTTCACGGCGCCCGCCACGACGGCGAGTGGCTGCGCGCCGAGTACCTGGGGCGCCGCCCGGCGCCCCACCCGCGCGCCGCGCTCGTCGAGCTGTCGTCGACGCTGGGCGGGGTGGTCATCCAGATTCAGCCCCGCGCTGCCGCTGAGCTGCAGTAGCCGGGCGGAGGTGTTAAGGTAGGCGTTTCGGATTTTCCGAATGCGCATTGGGATATTCTCCGACACCCACGCCAACATCGAAGCCCTCGAGGTAGTGCTCAAGGCACTCGATGACGAAGCCGTCGACGAGCGCGTCTGCTTGGGCGACACCGTGGGCTACGGTGCCAGCCCCAACGAGTGCTGCGCGCTCATCCGCGCGCGCACGGCGCACACCATTCTCGGCAACCACGACGCCGCCGTCGCGGGGCGGATGGACTACTCGTACTACTACCACGCGGCCCGGCACGCGCTCGACATGCACGCGCGGCTGCTCACCCCCGAGAACATGCAATGGCTGAAGAACCTCCCCTACGAGGTGCGCAAGGGGGACGTCCACTACTGCCACGGCTCGCCGCTCAACATCGAGGAGTTCGACTACATCTTCGCGCGCGATCAGGCGGCGCAGTGCCTGGAGATCTGGGACGACCTGGCGCCGCTGACCCTCATCGGCCACTCCCACCTCTGCAAGTCGTTCGCGCTCTCCCCGGACGGCGTGCACGAGGTGGTCGCCGACAAGTTCGAGCTGCGGCCCGGTTGGAAGTACATCGTCAGCGTCGGCTCGGTGGGGCAGCCGCGCGACTACGATCCGCGCGCCAGCTACGTCCTCTACGACACCGACAATCGCCTGTTCGAGTTCCGCCGCGTCGACTACGACGTCAAAGCCTCGGCCGAGAAGATCTTCGGGTCCGACCTGGAGCCGAACTTCGGCCACCGTCTGTTCATCGGCGTCTGACGTGCGCAGAGCGCTCGCGTTCGCGCTGGTGTTGGCGCCGCTCGCCCTGACGGCGCGGCCGGGCCTGGCGGCAGCGAAAGGCTCCGCCTGCGTCGAGGACGATCCCGTCCCCACGCCCGGCGGCTACGCCGGCTGGGAACGCTCCCCCGAGGTGACCTGGACCGAGATCGAAGCGCGCGGCGGCATCGTCCCCGACATCGAGGAGGATCCGACCCACGCACCGCCCGCCTGGTGGCGCTACCCCAGCCCGCTGCGCTCGGCCGACATCCTGGCCGCCGAGGCGAAAAAACCGCGCGGCCTTTACGAGACCGTCGCACCAGGCGACCTCAAGAAGGGTGATCTCCTGGTGCGGACGCGCGGCGCCGGCGCCTGCGGCAAGATGACGATGATCGCCGGGGCGCTCGACGACGGGTGGGTGACGGTGGTAGCCGGCGGCGGGGAAGGTCCCGCGACCATCCCGAACGATCCGGTCTTCTTCGACGGCAAGGCGCTGCGGCCCGAGGTGGTCGGCTATCGAATTCGCGTCAAGAAGGACAGCTCGCTCGGCCACGTGCGCGAGCTCGAGCGCGACCTCGCGCATCTCGAACGGACGATCTCCGAGCGCCCTCCGCTCATCGCCAAGAAGGGCGCCGGTGTCGTCGACGAGAAGGTCCACGATCTCATCGACGAGGCCTGGTCGCTGGGGGCCGATCCGGCCTTCGGTGAGGAGCGCCGAGAGCTCACCGGGCGCGCGCTGGCGCTGGCGGCCGCGCTCGACTGGCCGGCCGCCGCCGAAGAGGCGGCCGCCGTGCTCGACGGCGTGCTGCGCAAGACGCCGCTCGCCGCCGACGCCATCGCCGCGCGCGCCGCGGTCTTCTTGCTGGCCGGCGACGCCGAAAAGGCGGTCACGCTGACCGAGGCGGCCAGGGCGATCCCGGAGGCCCCCGCACGCGTCCACTACCTGCTGGCGCGCGCGCTCTTGGCCGAGGGGAAGCAGGCCGACGGCCTCGCCGAGCTCGCGCGCTACCGGGCCGCCGAGCCCTACGACGCGCTCGCCGCCCGGCTCGCCGACCAGGCGCGTGACGGCAAGGCGGTGGCGCTCGTTCCGGCGCCGACGAGGGCGCCGGGAGACGCCGCGGGCGCACGGCCCCGCTTTTCGGCGACGGAAGAGCGCGCCACCCTCCGGAGCGACGGCTACGATTTCACGGTCGGCTGGCCGATCAGCTGGCGAATCGACAACCTGTCGTCCTCGCCCGAGACGGGCCTCTTGATCGACTTCGCCACCGGCCGCGTCCTGCGCGACGACGGGGAGGCCGAGCGCGGCGCCGTCGTCATGCTGGTCCAGCGCCCGGCTCGAGGCGCCGCCGGCGCGCTCGCCCACAAGGGAGCCCGCAACATCTTCCCCACCGCCAAGCTCAAGCCGTTGCCGCCGCTCATCCCCGGCAGCACGCGCGAACAGTTCCGCGAGCGCGCGCAGGGGGCGATCCACCAGGGCGAGGTGACCACCGTCGAACGCAACGGCGTCGTCTACTTCATGGTTCTGAACGCGACCGTGGCGACCTATCCCAAGCTGAAAGACGAGTACGCCACGTTCGTGAAGAGCTTCGGGACGGTCAAAACGGGACCCTAAGAGGGTCCCCTGCCCCCGCGACAGACTTCACCGGGCAGAGCCCGGGTCCGTCCACGCGAAGCTGCTGCACCTCGAGGTCGGCTACTTCGCGCGCGAGAAGAGGCCGGTCAGCTTGGCCTTGCCGATCGCGTTGGCGTTGGCGTTGAAGCCGACCATCGCCGGCGACGCGCCCGGCGGCACCTCGATCTTGTCGACCTTCAGCGCGAACAGCGTGAAGTTGTAGTGGTGCTTGCCGCTGCCGGGCGGCGGGCAGGGACCGCCCCAACCGGGCTTGCCGAAATCGGTGTTCCCCTGCGTCGCCCCCTTGGGGAGCGCGGTGCCGGCGGCCGCGCCCGCGCCCTCGGGCAGCGACGTCGCGTCGGCAGGAATGTTGTAGACGACCCAGTGCCACCAACCCGAGCCGGTCGGCGCGTCCGGATCGTGCGCCATCAGCGCGAAGCTCTTCGTCCCCGCCGGCGGATTCTTCCACTCGAGCGCCGGCGAGACGTTCTCGCCCGTGCAGCCCATCGCGTTGAAGGAGTACTTCACCGGGATGGCCGCGTTGTTCTTGAAGTCTGAGCTCGTCAGCGTGAACGCCCCCGCCGCCTCGACCGTCTTCGGCACGGCCAGATAGCCTCCCACACCACCCATCGTCACCATCGTCATCACACCAATTTTCCAGCTGCGCATGTTCGGCTCCTTTGTCCTTTTACCCGCGCCGAACGTTAGCAACCCAACCTCATCCGTCAAGGGTACCGCGGGACATCGGGCGCAGAGCGCCCTTTGGCCCCCCCACCCCCACTCACTCGGGGCTGGCGAAGCCACCCCTCGCGCGCGCCATGTTGAACGGATCCGCACGAGCATGGGCCGCCGAGATGCCGGCCCCGTGAACGCAGCGAGCGCAGCGTGGCTTCGCCACGCGAAGCGAGCCGGGGGCCCGGGGGCGCGCAGCGCCCGACGCCCCCCGACTAGATCGAGGAGAGAGAGGGATTCGAACCCTCGGTACCTTTCGGTACACACGATTTCCAATCGTGCTCCTTCGGCCACTCGGACACCTCTCCAGCAACACAGGCCCCCTGGGAGGGTTCCTGAAACCTCCCGCGATGAGGTTGGCCGGGCAAAGCCCGTCCGCCCTCGACGCGGCTGAAAACTGAATAACCAACACATGCTCTGGGAGGGCTCTCGGCTCTTCTCGGCCCCAACAAAGGTGCCGTAGATCGCGTCGAGGGCGGAC
>DATAVR010000021.1:0-25280 GCA_036267635.1 Polyangia bacterium
CGCGCACGGGCCTGGTCACGCACCTGGTGGCCGGACGCCCCGAGGTGATGCAGCGGATCGGCGGAATTCAGGCCGGTCTGGTCGCCCGTGGGCTCGATCCCGCCACCGCCGGCGCCACCACCCGCCGCGTCCTCGACGGCATGATCACCCGCCAGGCGATGCTGCTGGCGTTCGAACGAATGTTCATTCTGGCGGGCATCGCCTTCCTGTTCGTCATCCCCATCGCATTCCTGCTCAAAGCGCCCGCCAACATGCGCGGCAAGCGCGTCGACCTTCACTAAAAAGCGAGAAACAGACATGGAAAGCGCCGCACAACCCTCAGAATCGACCCCGGCCATCAACGATCGCCCGCAGACCGCCGCTGCCACGCCGCTCGCGGCGGCCGCGCCGGCCGTCGTCGTGGCAGCCACGGCAGACGTCCCGGCCAAGCGGCGGAGCAAGCCGTTCGTCATCCTCGGCATCATCGCCGTCCTCGCCTTGGCCGTCATCGGTGTCTACACGATGATGACGTCGGGGCGCGAGAACACCGACGACGCCCAGATCGCCGCCGACGTGGTGCCGATCGGCACCCGGGTGGCGGGCGCGATCGCGCGCGTCCACGTCAAGGAGAACCAGCTGGTCAAGCGGGGCGATCTCCTCATCGAGATCGACCCCAGCGACTACGACGCGCGGCTGCAGCAGGCCGAGGCCGAGCTCGCCACGGCGAAGGCGCAGGCCGACGGCGCCCAGGCGCAGGTGGAGATCGTCGACGCCACCTCGAAGGGCGGCCTCGCCTCTGCAAAGGCCGCGCTCTCCGGATCGAACGCCGGCGTCCAGAGCGCCGGCGCGCAGATCGCCGCCTCGCACGCCGAGGCGGCCCGCGCCGACGCCGATCTCAAGAAGGCCCAGATCGATCTCGATCGCGCCCGCACCCTCCGGCAGGCCAACGCCGTGCCGCAGGAACGGCTCGACAGCGCACAGATCGCCTTCGACTCGGCGCAGGCCGCCAAGGCCCAGGCCGACGCGCAGGTCGCGCTGGCCGAGGACGCCCGCCGCAGCGCCGAGAGCCGGGTGGGCGAGGCGCGCGGCAAGGTCAGCCAGAGCGCACCAATCGCCCCTCAGATCGCCGCGGCGCGCGCCAACGCCGATCTGGCCAACGCCCGCGTCCGCAGCGCCGAAGCATCGCTGGCGCTGGCCAAGCTGCAGCTCGGCTACACCAAGATCTCCGCCCCCGCCGATGGCTTCGCCTCGAAGCTGACCGTCCACGAGGGGCAGCTGGTGACGATGGGCCAACCGCTCATCCAGCTGGTCCCGAGCGCGACCTACCTCGTCGCCAACTTCAAGGAGACGCAGGTCGGCCACATGCACCTCGGTCAACCGGTCGAGGTCTCGATCGACGCGCTTCCGGGCCGCTCGTTCGCGGGGAAGGTCGACAGCCTCTCGGGCGGCACCGGCGCCAGCTTCTCACTCCTTCCGGCCGACAACGCCACCGGTAACTTCGTCAAGGTCGTGCAGCGGGTCCCCGTGCGCGTCGCCTGGGTGAACCCGCCCGGTGACGTGGACCTGCGGGCCGGCCTCTCGGCCGACGTGACCGTCGACGTGAGGCAGTAGCCATGCGCCGACAGCTCGCTCTCTCCCTCGCACTGGCTCTAGCTCTGTCCGCCGTCTCGTCTGCGGAGGCGGCGTCGCGCGCGCTCACCATCGACGAAGCGGTCGCGCTGGCGCTGCGGACCAGCCCCCGGCTCTCCGCGGCGCGCGCGCGGGCGGAGGCGGGCGATCTCAACGCCGCCTCCGCCGGCCGGCGCATGCTGCCGGCGATTCACGTCAGCGACGAGGCGCAGCTCTGGAACGCGCCCTTCGCCATCGCTTTTCCCTCGGGCGGCGGAAGCACGGGGACGGGTGGGACGACCGGGACGGGTGGAACGACCGGGACGATGGCCCCTGCGGCCAACGCCTTCGTCGTGCGCAACAAGGAGACCAACACCTTCGTCGCCTCGTTCGATCAACCTGTGTTCGGGCTGTTCAGGGCCAACGACGAGCGCGAGACGCTGACTGAGCAAAGCGCGGCCGACCGGGCGCAGATCGCCGCCGCCGAGGCCGATCTGCGCGAGGCCGTCGAGACGCAGTTCCTGCGGGTCTTCGAGGCGCAGGCGCTGGAACAGATCGCCAGCGCCTCGGTGCACGAGCTCGGCGAGCAGGTGACGGTCGCCAAGGCGCGCCTGGCGAGCGGGGTGATCACCCAGGCCGATCTGCTGCGCATAGAGGTGGCGGTCGCCAACGCCGAGCAGCAGGGGTTGGAGGCGCACAGCCAGGGACTGACGGCGCGGGCCCAGCTGTTTGCCGCCATCGGCCTCGGCCCGGTGGACGCGGCCGAGCTGACGCTGGTCGAGCCAGCGACGCGGCTGGCGGCGGCACGGGCCAAGACGGCGGCGCCCCCGCTGGCGCTGCTGCTGCCGCAGGCCCAGGCGCAACGCCCTGAGCTGGCCCAGCAGGCGCACCTGGTCCTGGCGGCCGATCGCCAGGTCGCGGCCAAGACGTACGCGCTCTTCCCCGACATCGATCTCGAAGGGGCCTACGTCCGAACCGACGGCCAGATTTTCGCGCCGCCGAACTCCGCCTACCTAGGAATCAAGGCGAACTGGGCGATCTGGGAGTGGGGGGCGACGGATCTTCAACGCAAGGCGGCCGCCATCCAGGCCGACGCCACCCGGCGCGACCAGGAGATGCTGGCCCGCCAGATCGAGGCCGAGCTCTCCGCCAGCCTGGCTCAGGGGGACGCCGCCCGGGGCGCCGTCGACACCGCCGACAAAGCGGTCGCCAGCGCCGAGGAGGCTTACCGGGTGACCGACGCGGCGCTCAAGGCCGGCACCGCCACCACCACCGATCTGCTCGAGTCGCAGTCGGCCCTCACCCAGGCGCGCCTCAACCTGACGCGCGCGCAGTACGAGCTGGTCCTTTCGGACGTGGCCATGGCCCACGCCACGGGCGCTGTCGGCGTTGCGGGATTGCCGCCGTCGTGAAAAAATAGCGCCTGCACATGACCACCCGCACCCTCTCGAAGACCCTTCTCCTGCTGGCGATCTCTCTGGGCGTCCCGTCGGTGGCGCGTCCCGCGCTCGCGGGCGTGCACGCCACGCAGGGCCGCCGGCACCACCACCACCGCCACCACGAACGGCGCAAAGAGCACCGCCATGAAGAGCGCGAGCGCGAGCACGCGCACGACGGCGAGCGCCACGGCGAGCTCTAGAAGCGCCCTAGCGCCGGCGAACGTCGTTACGGTCCGGCGTCAGACCCGCAGACCGGGTTGGCGATCCAACCGTTGAGCACCTTCATCTCCCAGTCGTCCAGAGCCGCCGCCGGTGGGGGGGGCATCGGATTGACGAAACCTTCCCCTCCGTGGATGGCGTCGGAGAGAATGTTGCCCGACGTGGCGCCGGCCGGTGGGGTCGTGGCGAAGTACTGGGCCCCGCGGCGGCAGGTTCCCGCGCCACCGCCGTCCATGTCGCAGCCGGTCGACGTGCACTGATCGAGGTACGCGCGCTGAACGGTCAGCGCCGTCTTCGGGTCCTCGCTGCCGGGCGGCGTGTCGGCGGGAGGCGGGTCATAGATGGCGCCGTCGCTGCTGGCGGCATTGCCGTGACAACCGAAGCAGTGGACGGCGAGGATCGGGCGGACGTTGGCCTCGTAGGTCGGCGCGGCAGGGACGCTCGGACCGCAGCCAGCCAGCGACGACGCCAACGCCAGCGCAGCCCAGGAGACGAGCGCGCGCGGAAGGACCGTCGTCTTTGCCATGACCGCCCTCATAGGTAGTAGTGGAACTGCAGCATGAAGAGGGATCCAGTCGCCGAATCGCCCGCGCTCGGGCCGTAGAACTGATAGCGGCCGAACGCCAGCACCTCACAGTGCGCCCAGGGGAAGAAGTTCACCTCGACGTCGGCGGCGTTGAGGCCGGTCCCCGCCACCGCCAGGTCGGACTGGTAGCGCTCATACGCCACACCGGCCATCAGACCGCGAATCGGAAACACCGTCGCCCCGAGGTACGAGACGAACTGATTCTCACCGGCGGAGGCGGCGCTCACCTGCTGGCGGGTGAAGTCGGCCTCGCCGAGAAAGAGCAGCTTGGCCGGCTCCAGCCAGAGCTTGCCGACCGCGCCGCCCGTGTAGCGCGACGCCTCACTGCCGACGCCGACGCGCGCCTGCAGGGCGAGCATCGCCATTGCGTTGAAGCGCTTCTCGCCGTACGCGGCACCGCCGCTCTCTCGCACGCCGACCGACTGCAGCGCATCGGGAAAGCTCTCCGGCGGAGGCGCGAACGCCGAGACGTGCAGCTCCCAGTCGTCGGCGACGTAGCCGCCCGAAACGTTGTAGGTCTCGTTGTAGAGATCAAAGCCGGTGTAGCGCTGGACGTAGAAGATGTGCTCGACGAACCGCAGCCCGAACGGCGCGAAGAAGCGCCCGGCGCGCAAATAGGGCCCCGTCGCGCTCGGACGCCACATCAGGTAGTGCTCGTTCGAAATTACGCGATCGCCGATGGTGTCGAACCGCCCGCTGACCGACGGATCGGGCGGCCGCGTGTCGCCCCGGATGCCCCCCTCGAGATACAGCGAGACCTGCTCGCCGAACGCGAAGCGGGCGTAGGCATCGGCCTGCATCGGAAAGACATCCCACTCGGGCGCTTCGTAGCCGCCGGTGTTGTTGTAGAGCGGCGCCGCGAGCCGGACGTCCGCGCCCAGCGCCACCCACGAGGGCGGCTCCCAGAGACCGTGCAGGAAGGCCCCGTCGCCCCCCAGGCTGATGGTGTCGCCCGACTCGTCGCGGCCCCAGGAGGTGATGAGCCCACCGCCGGCCGGCGAGTAGTGGCACTGGCTGCAACGGGTCGTTCCCGAGGAGAACTGGAACTGCGGGTAGGCCGAGGCGCGGCCGCCGAAGCCGAGCAGCAACAGGCCCGCGGCGAGCGCGCTGAGGAGAAGTCGTCGTCGCATGTGCATGTCGGGTCGCTGGAATCAGTTGTTGCGGGCGCCGTCGTTGATCCAGTGTTCGATCAGCTGGATGTCGTCATCGGAGAGCGGGTTGTCCGGTGGCATGCGCAGCGGCCCGGCGGCGGTCAACCAACCGACCAGCGACGACTGATCGGCATTTCCGGGGACGACGTAGAGACCCCCGATCAACCGGTCGTAGCCGACGTCCCGCGCGCTCAGATCGAGCCCCGCGCGCTGGGTGATCGCCGAGTGGCAGTTGACGGTGGCGCAGGAGGGCTCGGTGATGGTCGCCGAGATGAAGGACCATTGCGGCGGGCGATCGTCGGTGGCGCCGCCGCACCCGGCCGCGAAGAGCGCGAGGACCGCAGCGACCGCGGCCAGACAGACGAGCCTCGGCAGGGGCATCGGGGGATTATGCATCAAGGTCGATCCGGCTCAACTTTGATCGCAGAGATCCATAGTGTGCCCTCACCGACGGCGCCAGTTGAAATTCCGCGCGTCGCGCCCAGCTCCACGCGCAACTTTCCGCCGAGGTGGCTCACCACGCCCGACAATGTGATCGGTGTCCCGTCCTCGGGCCAGGGGGTCTGCCCCAAATTGGTGCCGTCGGCCGACATGTCAACCGCCGCCCGAACCGGGCCCCCCACCCCCTCGGCACGCATCGAGACGCGGTAACGCCCCGGGGGAAGGTCGACGTCGAAGCCGGCCGCCGCGCGCGCCGCCCCCAGACGCAGGCCGAACCCGTCCCAGACCCCGCGCACCGGCGAGGGCGTCTGCCCGGGGGTCGGTAGGGTGGCGCGGACCTCGCAGAGCCGGTTGGCCCCGCCGACCTCGCAGACGCAAACCGCCCAGCGATTGCGCTCGCGCAGGGTGGCGCCGGCGGCCATGAGACGCGGCCAGCCGACGAAGATCAGCGCCAGGGCGACGGCGGCCACCGCTGCCTCGAGCGCCACCCGACGGCGCGCCGCCGGGCGCCGAACGACGTCGCGCAGCCCACCGGCCAGCCAGGCCACCCCTTCGCCGGCGAACGGAAGCAGGAGAACGACGATCGCCAGGTGGTAGCGCGCCTCGGCGAAGAAGATAGCGTAGAGCGCGGTGAGCGCCAGCGGCAGCGGCAGCAGGGACAGCGCCGGCCAGTTGCGGCGGGCGGCGGCCGCGACGATCCCCAGGGTGATGGCGGCGACGAACAGAAACCAGCTTCCGTCGACCAGCCGCTCGACGCCGGCCCGGTGAACGTCGAACCAATTTCCGGAAGTCAGCACGCTCTGGCGGTAGAGCGGCCAGTAGAGCAGCGGCCGCTCGAGACCGAGCAGCCGATCGGCCTTCGCCGCCAGCAGCCCGAGGGCGTAGCGCGGCGAGAACGCGGTCCACTGCTTGGCCAGCGCGTAGGCGGCGCGATCCGACTCTCGGTGCGGCGACGAGAAGAGCGCGTAGCCGGTCCCCTCGGCGAACAGCCGATTGAGCGAGCGGCTGTAGGACCCTTCCGAGTTGGGGTTGGCGCCGACCAGCGCGGTGTGGCCGCCGTGGCTGTCGGTCAGAAACAGCTCGCCATAGCGATGGTGGTTGCGCAGCCCCCAGGGGAGCAAGACCAGAAACGCGACCGCTGCGGCGGCCAGTGTGCGGGTGACGACGTGGGCCCAGAGCGCGCCGCGGGCGCGAAAATGCAGGGCCGCCAGCGCCACCAGCGGCAGCGCGACCGCGCGGACGTAAGAGGCGAGCCCCATCACCAGGCCGAACGCCACCGGCGCCCCCAGCGGGCGCCGGGCGGCGTCGCGGGCCAGCAGCCAGACCGCCAGCCCCAGCAGCGCCGCCGCCGGCATGTCGGTCCCGGTCACGCTGGAGACGGCGATCCCCGCCGGCCAGAGCGCGCACAGAAGCCCGGCCAGCGTGGCCGCGCCTCGGCTGAAGATCGCGCGCGCCGTGCCGTACACCGCCGCCGTGGCGAGCCCCCCCGCCGCGACGCCGATCATCTTGATCGCCAGCAGGCCGCCCCCGAAGGCGTAGACGCCGGCCGCCAGGAAGACGTACCCCGGCATGTAGATGAACGCGGGATCGAGCGAGTGGTGCTCGACCAGATAGCGCGCCGACTCGAGGTACATGGCGAAGTCGCCGACCGGGCGCGTGGGGACGACCAGCACCCACAGCAGGCGCACGGCGATCGCCAGGGCGGTCAGCAGGAGCCCCACCGAGCGTTTATATCGCGCCGGGGGTCTTCCGCCCTATCACGATCCAGTGGCCGAAGCGGGCGCCTCCGCGCGGCCAGTCGGGGAGCCGCGCCGGCCAGCCACCCGGACGATCGTAGCCGACCAGGTATTCGGCGCCGGTCGAGAGCAGGCTGTCGCGCGCGGTCGCCCGCGGCTCGCGGGTGACGATCAGCGTGACGTCCTCGGTCCAGGGGAGACCGGCCGCATGCGCGATGCCGATGTCAGCGTAGGCGAATGGCTCGATCATCACCCGCTCGCCGGGCTGGCGGACGGCGCGGAGGTGCGCCGCCAGCGCGCGATCCTCGCCGTCGAGGCGGGTGAGCGCGCCCATCGACTCGGCGCCGGCCCAAATACGCTCGCGCCCGACGGTGGCGACCAGCCACACGACGACGGAGAACGCCGCGGCCGAGGCGAACGCCCCGGCGCGGAAGGCGCGCGCGCGTTCCAGGGGAACCGCGCCGGCGGCCAGCGGCAAGAGCAGCGCGCCCGGGACCAGCGCGAAGCGGGCCAGCGGCTCGAAGCTCTGCGCCACGAGCCCTTCGGCGAGATAGATCGCCGGCGGGCCGAGGGCGGCCACCAGGACCAGGCGCATGGCCGGCGAGAGCGCGCGGGCGCCCCTCCCCAGCGCGACGGCGGCCAGCGCGGCGCCCGGCAGCGTCATGGCGGCGACGAAGCCCAGCGACCAGACGCCGAGCTGTCGCGCCCGCCCCAGGACTGCGCCGTAACGTGCGGCCGCCGAGGCCGCCAGCCCGGCGTGATCGCTCGAGATGTAGTGGGCGAAGAACAGCGGATCGCCGCCGGCCGCCGCCCCCCAGGCGAGCCAGGCCACCGGGAAGATCGCCGAGGCCAGCGCGAAGACGGCGAGGCCACGCGTCGCCGAAGCGGCGTCAGACTTGCGCGCCAGCCACCAGCCGGCGACGGCGACCATCGGCAGCGCCAGCCAAGCGTCGTAGCGCGTGACCGCGGCCAGCGAGGCGAAGAGGCCGGCGACGGCAAAGGCGCCGAGGCGGCGGGTCTCGAGCGCCGCCAGCAGTCGTTCGATCGCCGAGACCCAGAGCAGGAGGTAGAGCGCCTCGCTCGACGCCGTGGTCGACGCCTGGAGGTGCAG
Source organism: Polyangia bacterium (assembly GCA_036267635.1). Taxonomy (GTDB): domain Bacteria; phylum Myxococcota_A; class Polyangia; order Fen-1088; family Fen-1088; genus JADGRB01. The sequence continues at coordinate 8,271 of DATAVR010000021.1, forward strand.
CGGCGAGACGGCCAGCAGGAACGCCGCCAGCTGGGCGTGCGCCTCGCCCACCAGCCGGCGCGCGAAGGCCAAAAATGGAAAAAACACCGCCAGCCCGCAGAGCAGCGACAGGTAGCGCGACGAGCGCGGCGCGTAGCGATCGAGCGCGATGAACGGCCGCATGAGCGTGGTGTGAAGCGGGCCGAACTGACAGTAGGTGCGCGGGACGGCGGCGCTGGCAGGATCGAGCACCAGCCGCTCGGCGATGAGCGCGCGCATCGGCGCGTCGCCGTGCTTGTTCTCGGCGAAGGGGAACAACCCCACGCGCAGCACCACCGCCAGCACGAAGATCCCGAGCGTCCCGGCGCGGCGGACGGGCGGTTTCAATTTCCGGCGAGCGCCGCGCGGACCCGCGGCAGCGCGGCGTCGATCTCCGCCAGCGAGACGGCGCCCACGGAGATCCGGAACCAGCCGCTCTCCTCGCGCAGGCCGAAGGCCTGGAACGGCACCACCGCCAGGCCGGCCCGATCGAGCAGCAGCTTGCGCGTCTCCTCGTTGGTGCGGCCGGGGAAGGCGAAGCGGACCGACAGGTAGATCGCCCCCTGCGGCGCGATCACCTCCACGGGCAGCCCTTCCTGGCGCATGGCCGCGAACCCGGCGGCCAACCGATCGAGCCGCTCGGCGACGCGCGGCCGCATCTCGCCGAGGTAGGCGTCGACGGTCGGGCCGTCGTCGAGCAGCGCGGCCATCGCCACCTGCTCGGGGCGCGGCGCCCAGGCGCCGACGTGGCCGAGGATGTCGGCCATCCGCTGGCGCGCGGCCGGCGGCATCACCGCCCAGCCGACCCGCAGTCCGGTCGCGGCGAAGCTCTTCGAGGCCGCGTCGAGGATGATCGTGTACGGCGCGACGTCAGCACAGACCTCGGGCGGCGTGACGTGCTTGGCGTTCCCGAACACCAACTGCCAGTAGACCTGGTCGTAGCAGAGCCAGGCCGCCTTGGCGCCGGCCCGCTCGCGGCGGCGGTTCTCCTCGACGATCGCCTCGCAGATCGCCCGCAGCACCTCCGGATCGATCGCCGTGCCGGTCGGGTTGAGCGGCGAGTTGAGCAGGATGAGCCGCGCGTACGAAAGGTGCGGCCGCAGATCGTCGACGGTGGGGAAGAAGTTGGTCTCCGCGCGCACCGGGATCTCGATGGCGCGCGCGCCGCAGAGATAGGCGTAGTGGTTGTTGTTCCAGGAGGGGACCGGATAGACCGCCACGTCGCCCGGATCGAGCACCGTGCGGTACGAGCCGTAGAGCAGCGGCCGCGCGCCGCCGGTGATCAGCACCGACTCGACCGGGTAGGAGAGCCCCAGCCGCCTGGCGTAGTAGCGCGCCACCGCCTCGCGCAGCTGGATGACACCGTCCGACGGCGGGTAGTTGGTCTCCCCCGCCGCCAGCGCCGCCCGCATCCCGTCGAGCAGCGCCGCCGGCGCCGGGAACTGCGCTGGATCGAAGTCGCCGACGGTGAGGTTGCAGATCTGCGCGCCCTTCGCCTTGAGCGCGCGAACCTGGGCGGCGATCCGCAAGATCTCCGAGCCGACCACCCCGCGCGCCAGATCCGACAGCGACGCGTCGACCGTCGCCGCGTCGCCGAGCTTGTTCTTCAGATCCATGGGGCCGCAATCTTACCGCACCAGCCAGACCTCCGACTTCGTCGGGCTGCGCCCCGCTTCACCGCTCGCCCCTGTCGAGGCGGGAGGCGGGCGTCTTGGGCGTGCAGATGCGTGCGGGGGTACAGGTCTCGTTCGCCGCGCAGGCCGGGCTGCACGGCGGAAAGCATCGGCCCTCCAGACAGACGTACCCAGGCGAGCAGATCGGGCTGCAGCTCGGGTCGGCGACCCAGCCCGCCTCGGACGGCGGCACGCCGGCGACGGTCTCGGTTCGGACGGCCAACGTCGCCGAGACCCGATTGAAGCCTGGTTGCTGGATGAAGCCGTAGACCGTATCGCCTCCCACCAGGCAGGCCTGATGGCGCATCTCATCGACGCAGAGATCGGGCGTGTCACAGAGAACTTGGATGGTGGCCAGGTCGGTGAAGGCGTACCAGGGGCGAGCCTTGGGGAAGACCTGGACCGGGCAGTAGCCTCCCATGAGAGGCGGTCGGGCCGGCGAGACGAGCGTGACCTTCGCCTGCACGCCGAGGCAAGAAGCGACCAGAACCCCGGCCAGCCCCACCACACCGGCTCGTCGCCACGAGATCTGGTGGAGCCGCCGCATCCCCGGCTACGCGCGTTCGAGGTAGGTGTAGCCGGCCAGACCCTCTTCGTACATGCGGAGCATCGAGCGGGTCTCTTCCAGGCTCATGCGGTTGGCGCGGACGGCCAGCTCGGCGAAGCGGCGGACGCGCGCCACCAGCTCCTCGCGCGAGTAGCTGACGTACTTGAGCACGTCGGTGACGGTGTCGCCGGTAACGACGTGCTCGATCTGATAGCCGCCGCCGGCCGCCAGCGAGACGTGCACGGTGTTGGTGTTGCCGAACAGGTTGTGCAAATCGCCCAGGATCTCCTGGTAGGCGCCGATCAAGAAGATGCCGAGGTAGTAGTCCTGGCCGTTGATCGGGTGGAGCTCGAGCACCGATTTGACGTCGCGGCGATCGATGAAGTGATCGATCTTGCCATCGGAGTCGCAGGTGATGTCGGCCAGCACCGCGCGCCGGGTTGGTTCCTCACCGAGGCGGTGAATCGGCATGATGGGGAACAGCTGATCGATGGCCCAGATGTCGGGCAGCGACTGGAACATCGAGAAGTTGCAGAAGTAGGTGTCGCTGAGCGCGCGCTCGAGCCCTTCGAGCTCCTCGGGGACCTCGCGCATGTCACGCACCATCTTGAGCAGCTTCTGGCAGACCCCCCAGAAGATGTCCTCGGCGACCACCCGCTCCGACAGCGACAGGTTCCCGAGGTTGAAAAGTTGCAGCGCCTCTTCCTTGTATTCCAGCGCGTCGTGGTACGACTCGAGCACGTTCTTGCGCGAGACCTCGCGGAAGGTCTCGAACAGGTTCTTCACCACGCGGGAGGCCTCGTTGCCGACCTGCTCGGGCGCCTTGCCGACGTCGAACTCGCCCACGCCCAGGATGTCGACCACCAGCATCGAGTGGTGCGCCACCACCGCTCGCCCCGACTCGGTGACGATCGTCGGGTGCGGCACGCCGCCGGCGTCGCAGATCTCCTGCAAGGAGAAGACGATGTCGTTGGCGTACTCCTGCGTCGTGTAGTTCATCGACGAGGCGAAGTTGGTCTGCGAGCCGTCATAGTCGACGCCCAGGCCCCCGCCGGCGTCGAAGTACTTGAGCGGCGCGCCCAGCCGGCAGATCTCCACGTAGAACCGCCCGGCCTCGCGGAGCGCGTTCTTCACCGCGCGGATCGCCGAGATCTGGCTGCCGAGGTGGAAGTGCACCAGCTCGAAGCAGCTCAGGAGATCGTTGGCGCGCAAAAAATTAATCGCCTCGACCACCTCGCGCGTGGAGAGGCCGAACTTCGAGCGGTCGCCGCCGGAGGCCTCCCAGCGTCCCGAGCCCTTGGCCGCCAGCTTCACCCGGATGCCGATGCGGGGACGCACGCCGACCTTCTTGGCCACCTCGGCGATGAGCGCCAGCTCCGAGTACTTCTCGACGACGATCAGCACCGTCCGCCCGAGCTTCGACGCCATCAGCGCCGTCTCGATGTACTCCTCGTCCTTGTAGCCGTTGCAGACGATGAGCGCCTCTTCGTCGTCGAGCATGGCCATGACCGCCAAGAGCTCGGGCTTCGAGCCGGCTTCCAGGCCGTAGTGGTAGGGGCGGCCGAACTGGACGATCTCCTCGACCACGAAGCGGTGCTGGTTGACCTTGATCGGGTAGACGCCCTTGTAGTTCCCCTTGTATCCGTACTCGGCGATCGCCCGCTTGAACGTCTCGTTCAGCTCGACGATGCGGCTCTTGAGCACGTCCGAAAATCGAATGAGCAGCGGCAGGCCGATTCCGCGCCGCGCCACCTCGTCGACCAGCTCTTTCAGGTCGATCTTGGCGCCGTCGAGGCCGGCCGGGTGCGACTGCACGTTGCCGGCGTCGTTGACCGAGAAATAATTGTTCCCCCAGTACTTGACGCCGTAGACCTCGGCCGAATCGGCGACGGTCCATTTGCGGGGAATCCCCCCTGCGCTGCTCATGGTGGCCCTAAGTTGAAGAACTTTCCCCGCAGATTCCAGTGAAAACTCGGTGCCGTCCGAGCGCCGGGTCAGAATTTCAGCGAGAGGCCGCCCACGAAGTAGAAATTGGGATCGCCGCTGCCGACGAGCGCCTGGTTGTACTTCCCCTCGAACTCCATCCGCGGCGTGAGCCCGTTCTCCTGGGTCAGCGGCACGAACTCGAACTGGAAGAAGAGCGAGGTCAGCCGGTCGATGGCCGCCGAGGCCGAGAAGCCGACGTAGAAGCGGTGGCCGGTAAAACTCCGCGAAGGATCGCCAGACCCGAACAGGGTCATCTTATCGGTCGCGTCGTTGGCCGGCGGATAGCCGCAGTAGGCGTCCGCGCTGGCGCCGTTGGCGAGCTGACTCTGGGGCGGGCAGAAGCCATCGTCCCACAGCGACAGCTTGCCGTAGGCGGACACCGTGGCGACGTCGGCGAAGGCCAGAGAGGCGATGACGTCCGCGTCGCCGAAGAACGTGCTGCGTCCGTTGACGCCGCTGCCGCCGCCGACGTCCCCTTCCGCGGCGACCCCGAACGGGCCCACGCCGACAATCTGGTAGCGGGCGCGAAAGGCGCCGGTGGTGATGTCGAACATCGTCTGGAGCTGAACGCCGAGGTCGAGACCCCCGACCTCGTAGCCTCCGAAGCTCCTCGGTGCGAAAGCCCCCACCATCACGCGCACGGTCAGGTACCAGGGATAGCCGAGGCCGAAGTCGGCGGTGACGCCGCCGACCGGATTGACCCGTGCGCCGAACGACGACATCTGGGTCCGGCGGCGCGCCACCTGCTCGGGTGAGGGCCCGGTGGGGATCAGCTTCAGGTCGACGGAGAAGACCTTCTCGCGCCCCCCGTCGGCCTTCATCGTCTCCTTGTGGTCGAAGTATCCCTTGAGGCGGAATTCGACCACGTGGTCGCCGGCGGTGGTGTCGTGGGCCACCGGGGTGCGGCCAATCAGCTCCCCGTCGAGGCGCACCTCCGCCCCCTCGGGCGTGGAGAGAATGCGCAGCGAGCCGCTGGCCGACAGGTCGGCCACCAGCGTGACCGGCTGGTTCTCGACCAGGAAGATCTCGCGCTTGAAGTCGCTGTAGCCGTCGCGGTGCACCGAGACGTAGTGCTTGCCGGGATCGAGATCGTTGCGGTCGACCGGCGCCCGCCCCAGGCTCGAGCCGTCCAGGAACACCTCGGCGTTGGGGATGGTCGACTGGATCTTGAGCGCGGCGTGCGGGCGATCGGGGGGCGCCACCTCCATCCGGAAGCTGACGATGGCGTTCTCGTTGCTCGCCACCCGCACCGTCTGCTCCTGCTGCTTGAATCCCTTCTTCCGCGCGCCGACGATGTGCTCGCCCGGCCGGGTGTCGGTCATCGTGACCGGCGCCTTCCCCTTGTCCTCACCGTCGATGAAGACCTCGACGTCGGGCTCGTTGGAGATGATGCGCAGACTGCCGTTGCCGTTGGCGGCGGTGCCGAAGGTGGCCGAGACCTTGACCTGTTGCCCCGCCACGACGGTGACCGTCTGCCGCCAGGGCGGAATCCCCTCCTTGCGCACCTCGATCACATGGTCGCCGGCCGCGACTCCAGGGATGATCGCGGGCGCCACGTCCTTGCGGGTGCCGTCGAGGTAGACGTCGCCGCCCGCGTCGGAGGTCACCAGCAGCGTTCCCGACGGCAACTCCGCGCGCCCGAGTGAGATGTCGCGCGTGCGGCGCTCGCCCTCGGCCAGATCGAACCAGTCGGAGAACGGCTTGTAGCCCGGCTTGCGCACCTCGACCTGGTGGCGCCCGGCCGGCAGCTCGAAAGAATTGGGCGCGGTTCCCCGGTCGGCGCCGTCGATGAAGACCTCGCCACCGGCCCCGCCGCCGTCGGCGCTGGTCTGCAGGTCGAGGTGCGCCGTCTGCGGCGCGCGCTCCAGCGTGAACGTCAGCGCCTGGCTCCGGCGCACGTCGATCGTCTGCTCCTGGGGCTTGAACCCGGCCACCTCGACGATCACCTTCACCGGCCCCTTGGGGACCTTGAGCGTGATCGGCGTGTAGCCCGCCACGCCGTAGCTCTTCGGGTTGGGCGTGAGGCCCGCGTCCCAGTAGACGGTCCCCTGCTGTGGCGAGCTGTCGACCTTCAGCCGGTAGGCACGCCCTCGAATGCGCGGCCGGATGGCGGGGCCTTGCTGGGCGTGGGCGGCGGGAAGCTCGAAGCCGGGGGCGGCTCCACTCAGCGCCGCGCCAAAAATCAGCAGCGCGGGGACGAACGAGGAACGGACCATGCGCATTCGCAGGGTAATGGTTGAGCGGCCTCAACGTCAACTGAACAGGAGCGTTTGTGCCAGCGGTTCGTCTGACGGTTGGCGAGGGTGCGCGAAGTCGCTCGCAGCGGGGCCCGCGCCTCGGTCTTGGGTTTGGCGACGGGCGCCGCACCGGGGACGGAGCTCGGGCGCTGTTCGCGACAGGGGGCGGGCTTGGCGGGCATGCCGGTCGGATTCACCACGAACCCCGCGACGAGACCGTCCGCATCGATCCAGGCAGCGACCATCTGGGTACGGATCTCCGTTTGGCCCGCGGTGGCGATCATCAGGACCGAGCTCCAGTTCAAAGTCCCCATCTCTCCGTCGCGCCCCTGACCGGCCGGCGTCCCTAGGCTCTCGACGAGCTGCTTCGCGGAGGTCGAACAGATACGGACCGCCGCCAGCTTATCGTCGGAGATGATCTGGTTCATCATCGTGCCGCGGGCCTCCGGCTGGTGCGCACACGACACGGCCCCGCACAGGACCAGCGCCCCACCGATCCAACCAAGAGCTCGCATCTGGACGATGGTCATCGGCCAGCCCGAGGGTGTCAACCGGCAGCCGCGCGGTATAGTCGCGCCCCATCGTGGCGCTGCGCCGGTCGGTTTTGTCCGCGATCGTGGTGGCGCTGGCGTCGCTGATTTGGTCCCCGGCCGCGCGCGCCTATCGGCCGTTCGACCAGACCGACGCCGACGTCGCCGAGACCCACGACGTCGAGCTGGAGCTGGGACCGGTCGGTTACCTGCACGATCCGACCGGCAGCACCTTCATCCCCGGCTTCATCTTGAACTATGGGGTGGTCCATCGCGTGGAGCTGGTGTTCGACGCGCACCACGCCTTTGTCTTCGGCGGCCCTGACGTCGAGGCCCACCGCCGCCAGCTCGACTCGGAGCTGTCGGCCAAGATCGTGGTGCGCGAAGGGGTGTTGCAGGATCGGCCGGGACCGAGCATCGCGCTCGAGGTCGGCGCGCTCTTGCCGACGGTGCCGGTGGCGGGCGACGCCGGACTGGCGGTCACCGCGATCGCCTCCGAGCGGTGGCCGGCGCTGGCGTTGCACCTCAACGTCGAGGGGGACTACACCCGCGACGGAACCTTCGCCTTCATCGGCGGCTTCATCCTCGAGGGTCCGGACGCCTGGACAGTGCGTCCGGTGGGCGAGCTCATCGTCGACGACCAGACCGACCTGCCGGTCACGGTGTCGGGGCTGGCGGGTGCCATCTGGCGGGCGACGCCGCACCTCTCGTTCGACACCGCCTTCCGCCTCGCCACCGAGGGGTGCGCGCAGGAGATCGAGATCCGCGCCGGCCTGACCTGGGCGTTTCCGATCTAGACAGATCTAGATGTAGACCAGGACCTCGACCGCGGCGCCGGCGTCGAGCTGCTCGGTGGCGGCGGCGACGCAGACCAGGCCGTCGGCACGAACGACGTTGGAGAGCGTGGCCGAGCCGCCGCGCAGCAGATCGGCCCAGAGCGCGCCCTCGCGCTCCTCGAGCGCGACGCGCAGGTAGTCCTCGCGCCCGACCGCGGAGCGATGCGCGGCGCCGAGGCGCGCGGAGCGGCGGGCCGGCCAGGGGTCGCGCCCGGCCTCGCCGCCGAGGCGCCAGAGCATCGGCCGGACAAAGGCGTCGAACACGACCAGCGACGAGGTCGGGAAGCCGGGCATGCCGACGACCGGCTTTTGCCCCGCGCGCGCGAACAGCGTCGGCTTCCCGGGCCGGATGTCGATCCCGTGGAACTGGATCCCCGGCGGCGGCAGGCCGGCGAACGCCTCGGCGGAGAGATCCTTGGTCCCGATCGACGAGCCGCCCGAGAGAATCAGCGCGTCGTGCTCGGGAAGCAGACGGTCGATGGCCGCCCACAGCGCCGCGGCGTCGTCGCGCACGATCCCGGACGCCGTCACCTGGCAGCCGGCCGCCGTCACCTGGGCGGCCAGCGCGGCCTGGTTGGCGTCGCGCACCTGGCCCGGGCGCGGCGTGGCGTCGGGCGCGCAGAGCTCGTTGCCGGTCGAGAGCACCGCGACCCGCGGCCGGCGAAAGACCACCACCTCCATCGCGCCGAAGGTCGCCAGCAGCGCCAGATCCGCGGGGCGCAGCCGCCTTCCCGCCGGCAGCACCGTCTCGCCGCGCGCCAGATCCTCGCCTGGCTGAACGATGTTGGCGCCGACCGGCACGGCGCGGGCGACCTCGATGCGCGCCCCGCCCCCGCTGCCGTCGCCGCTGCCGCCGAACGGGGCGGTGTGCTCGACCATCACGACGGCGTCGGCATCGGGGGGCAGGAAGCCGCCGGTGGCGATCGACACCGCCTCTCCGGCGGCGATCCGCCCGTGGAAGAGATCGCCCATCGGCACGGCGCCGACGACGTCGAGGACCGCCAGCGACAGCTCCGAGGCGGTGTGGACGTCCGCGGCGCGCACGGCGAACCCGTCCATGACCGAACGCCGCTCGGCCGGAAGGTTGTCGGGGGCGACGAAGGGATGCCCGAGGACGCGTCCCAGCGCGGCGGCGAGCGGCACCCGCTCATGCCCGACCGGCGGCGTCTCGGCCAGGATCGCCCGCGCCTCGTCGGCGGGAATCAGCGTGAGCCAGCGCGCGGCCGACATGACGTTAGACCGGCAGCACCGGCCGACGGCGCGGCAGACCGCTGACGCTCTTGGCGCCGGCCGCCGCCAGACGCCGCAGGATCTCGGCGCGCAGCTCGTCGCCGGGAACGACCGCGTCGACGTGGAGGTTGGCAGCCAGCTTCAAGAGATCGATGTCGGCGCGGTACTGCGCGCGCAGCTCCTCGACGTAGCCGGCGCGCTCCGCCTCGGGCTTCTCGGCGATCTTGTTGGCGAACACCGCGTTGACGGCGGCCTCCGCCCCCATGACCGCGATCATCGCCTGCGGCAGCGCGATAGTGACTTCGGGGTCGAAGCCAGGGCCGCACATGGCATAGAGGCCGGCGCCGTACGCCTTGCGCAGCACCACGCAGATCTTGGGCACCGTCGCGTCGGCGACCGCCGAGATCATCTTGGCGCCGTGGCGGATGATCCCCTGCCGCTCGACCGCCTTGCCGATCATGAAGCCGGGGACGTCGGCCAGGAAAATCAGCGGCAACCCGAACGCGTCGCACAGCCAGATGAAGCGCGCCGCCTTGTCCGCCGAGTCGACGAACAGGACGCCGCCTTTCCATTTCGGCTGGCTGGCCACGATGCCGACCGCCCGCCCGCCGAGACGCGCAAAGCCGGTCACGATCTCGCGCGCATAGAGCTTCTTGAGCTCGAAGAAGCTCCCCTCGTCGACGAACGCGTCGATCACCGCCGCGATGTCGAAGGCCTGGTTCTGATTGGCCGGCAGGACGTCGTCGATCCGCTTGGCCTCGGCGCGAGGTGGGCGCGCTGCGACCTCGGGCGGCGGCTCGCCCGCCCGCTGGGGCAGGTAAGCGAGGTAGTCGCGCGCGGCGGCGAGGCAGCTTTTTTCGTCCTTGGCCAGCAGATCCCCGCAGCCAGAGACCTCGCAGTGCATGCGTGCGCCGCCCATCTCCTCCAGCGTCACCTTCTCGCCGATCACCATCTCCGCCATGCGCGGCGAGCCGAGGTACATCGAGGCGTTCTTCTCGACCATGAACACCACGTCGCAGAACGCCGGAATGTAGGCGCCGCCCGCCGCCGACGGCCCGAACAGCAGGCAGATCTGCGGCACCGCGCCGGAGAGCCGCACCTGGTTGCTGAAGATGCGCCCGGCGTGCCGCCGCCCCGGAAACATGTCGATCTGATCGGTGATGCGCGCGCCGGCCGAATCGACCAGATAGAAGAGCGGCAACCGCAGGCGCGCGGCCGTCTCCTGGATGCGAATGATCTTCTCGACGGTGCGCGCCCCCCAGGAGCCGGCCTTGACCGTCGAGTCGTTGGCCATGATCGCCACCGGCCGCCCGTGCACCCGCCCGATCCCGGTGACCACCCCGTCGGCCGGGAGGTCGGCGGCGGTCGCGTTGGCGAAGAGCCCGTCCTCGGCGAAGTCCTTCCCGCCGTCATCGCAAAGGAGCGCGATCCGCTCGCGGCAGTGGAGCTTGCCGACGGCGGCGTTCGCCTGGTGGTACTTGGGCGCGCCGCCCTGTTTGATCTTGGCGCCGAGCGCCTTGAATTCGTCGCTGCGTGACATCGTTCGTCCTTTTCATCTGCCTTTGTAAACGCTCGGGCGCTTCTCGATGAAGGCCGCCAGCCCCTCGTTGCGATCGTCGGTGACCAGCACCTCTTCGTAGCGATCGCGTTCGATCTTGAGCCCGTCCGCCAGCGACCGCGAAACCCCTTCGTCGATCGCCCGCTTCGCCGCGCCGAGCGCCAGCGGCGCCGCCGAGGCGATCTCCGCCGCCCAGCGCGCCGCGGCCGCCGGCAGCTCCGCCGACGGCACCACCTCGCTGACGATCCCCAGCTCGCGCGCCCGCGCCGCGCCGATGCGCCGCCCGGTCAGGATCAGCTCCTTCGACGCCGCGACGCCGGCGATGCGCGAGAGGCGCTGCGTCCCGCCGGCGCCGGGAATGATCCCCAGCCGCACCTCGGTCAGCCCCATCTCGGCGCTGTCGGCGGCGATCCGGATGTCGCAGGCGAGCGCCAGCTCCAGCCCCCCGCCGAACGCCACCCCGTTCACCGCCGCGATCGTCGGCCGGGGGAACGCCGCCAGCGCGTGCATGAGCCCGTTGATCTCCCCCAAAAAGACCCGCGTGTCGTCGAGCGTCCAGGTTCGCCGCTCCTTGAGATCCGCGCCCGCCGAAAACGCCTTGTCCCCCGCGCCGGTCAGCACCAGTACGCGAAGGTCGGCGCCCCCCGCGATCTCACGCGCCAGGTCGCCACAAAGCTTCGTCAGCTCAGCCACCAGAGCGCGCAAGAGCGCGTTCGCCGCCGCAGGACGGTTGAGCGTCACGAACACGGCGCGATCGCGCCGTTCGACGAGCAGAAGCCCCGGCGCGCCGGGCTCGGCGATCTCCATCACGAGGACGCTACCAGATTCTTCTCAGACGATCTTCGCCAGGCCCGCTCGACGGATCCGACGAACGCTTCGGGGGCGAGCGCTTCGGGGGCGTTCCCGGATGCTCAGCCCGAAGAGCGCGAGCGGGCGCCGATGGCAGCGCGGTAATACTTGGACGGGACCTCGTGGCCGACGAAGGTCGAGGCCAGGCGGCCGCAGTCGACCAGCTTGTCGAGGTCGATGCCGGTGCGGACGCCCATCCCCTCCAGCATGTAGACCACGTCCTCTGTGGACACGTTGCCGGAGGCGCCCGGCGCGTAGGGGCATCCGCCGAGACCGCCCAGCGCGGCGTCGACGGTGGTGATCCCCATTTCGACCGCCACCAGGATGTTGGCCAGCGCCGTCCCGCGGGTGTCGTGAAAGTGCACCGCCACCTCGGGCGCGGGGATCTCGGCCAGGACGCGCCCCAGCACGTCGCGCACCTGGCGCGGGTTGGCGACGCCGATCGTGTCGCCGAGCGAGATCTGGTAGCAGCCGAGGTCGCGCAGCGCGCGGCAGAGCTCCAGCGCCTTGGCCGGATCGACGGCGCCCTCATAGGGGCAGCCGTAGACGGTCGAGACGTAGGCGCGCACGCGCAGGCCGGCGGCCAGGGCCGGCGGCACGGTGTCGCGGAAGGCGGCCAGCGTCCCGGCGATCGTCTTGTTCACGTTCTTCTTGTTGTGCGTCTCCGAGGCCGACATGAAGACCGCCACCTCGCGCATGCCGGCCGACATCGCCGCGTCCAGCCCCTGCCGGTTCGGCACCAGCGCCGAATAGACGACGCCCGGCTTGCGCGCGATCCGCCGCGACACCTCGCCGCCGTCGGCCAGCTGCGGAATCCACTTGGGGTTGACGAAGCTGGTGATCTCGATGGCCCGCAGGCCCGTCTCGGAGAGCGCGTCGATCAGACGAATCTTGTCGTCGGTCGGGACCATGCGCGATTCGTTCTGCAAGCCGTCGCGCGGACCCACCTCATAGAGAGTCACTTCAGGTGGAAGGTGTTCGAACAACGGTTGATTTTACCACGCGTGTCGAATTCGCCGGTCAGGCGAGCGGGCCCGCGAGCAGACGCCCGCAGAGCTCGTCGGTCACCTGGTCGAGCGTGTCGACGACGACGTCGGCGGGTGAGAGGTCGTAGCCGACGAAATTTCCCGCCTGCACGGCGATGACCCGAATCCCGGCGGCGCGCGCCGACAGAATTCCGGGCGTCGCGTCCTCGATGACGATCGACCGCGCCGCCGCCACCCCGAGCTGCGCCAGGCCCGTGAGGTACGGCTCAGGCGACGGTTTGCCGTTGGCGTAGTCCTCGGCGGCGACGATGATCGGGAACAGATCGCGCACGCCGATGCCCAAGAGCGCGTCGCGCACCTCCCTGCCGCTGGCCCCCGACACCAGCGCCAGCTTCGAGCGACGCGCCAGCCGCCGCACCAGCGCCACGGCTCCCGGCAGCGCGCGGTGACCGGTCTTGGCCAGGAGCGCGTCCTTCTCCGCGACGGCCAAAGCAATGAGCTCGCGCATCGGAACCGGGAGCCCATGGTTGCGCGCGATCATCTTGTAGATCTCGTTCCAGGAGTGGCCGATGACGAAACCGCGCTCCTCCTCGGTCAGCTCGGCGCCGTAGTGCCGCACCGCCAGCGTCACCGATTCGACGTTGGCCCGCTCGCTGTCGACCAACGTCCCGTCGAGATCGAACAGGAAGGCGTCGGGCGCGTCGCTGTCGGGCGTGTCGCTTTGGACCGGCGTGCTCATTCGCGGAGGATACGGGGTAAATTAGACGGAATCGTGACGATCCGGACCAAAATCTGGCTGATCGCCGTCAGCGTGGCGGTCACCGTCGGCGTGGCGTCGTGGGGGCGCATGTTCCTCACCCGCAACCGGATCATCAAGGACGCCCAGTCGAGCGCCGAGGAGCTGGCGCACGACATCGCCGAGGATCTGAAGAGCCTCCCCCCCGACGCCGACGACCGCGCGTTGGAAGAGAAGCTGCTCGGCTACCTGAACCGCCACACCCGCATCGTGCGGCTCGACCTCTACGTCTACCGGGAGGCCAACACCCCCTCGAGCCGCATCGTCGCGCCGCGCGGCGATCGTCCGGAGATCACCCGCTTCGCGCCGTTCGTGCGGCAGCCGCTCGGCTTCACCCGCCAGCAGAACGCCGGCGAGTCGCAGGAGGAGCCGATCGAGCTGGAGGTCGATCTGCAGGGTCCTTGGAAAGCGACCCTCGACATGCGCTGGACGCTCGGCCCGGTCGAATCGATGTTGAAGACCGAGGAGCAGATCTCGATCATCTTCGCCGTGGTGTTCGTCGTCGGGCTGACGCTGGTCTCCGGCCTCATCACCCAGCGGGTGATCGGCAAGCCGCTGGAGGTGCTGGCGGCGGCGATGCGCGACGTCGAGGGGGGCGATCTCTCCCGACGCATTCCGGTCGAGACGCTGGACGAAGTGGGACGCTTGTCGGAAGGATTCAACCGGATGCTCGAACGACTCTCCCAGGCAGACGCGCAGATCCGCGCTTTCAATCAGCGCCTCGGCGCGGAGGTCGAAAAGGCGACGCACGACCTGTCCGAGAAGAACGTGGCGCTCGGCCAGCTCAACCGCCTGCTCAACGACATGCGGCTCGACAACGCCTCGAAGGTGCGCCTGGCGACGCTGGGACAGCTGGCGGCGCAGCTGGCGCACGAGATCGGCACGCCGCTCTCGTCGGTGTCGGGGCACATCCAGCTGGCGCTCCTGCAGCGCGACCTGCCGGCGGCGCTGCGCGATCGGCTCGACGTCTCGGCGCGCGAGATCGAGCGCATCAGCAAGATCGTGCGCGACTACCTACACTCGACGCGCCCGCTCGAGCCCGAGCGCAGCCCGACCGCCCTGCCCAAGCTGCTCGAAGAGGCGGTCGAGCTGGTGCAGGGGGTGGCCCCGAGCAAGCGGGTGGCGGTCACCTGGAGCGTCGATGCGGCGCTCGGCGATCTGGTGACCGACCCCGGGCTCCTGCGCCAGATCGTGATCAATCTCGTCTCGAACGCGCTCGACGCCGTCGACAAGAACGGGCGCATCGAGATCACCGCGCGGCCGATCGCCGACGACGTCCTCATCACCGTGCGCGACACCGGGCACGGCATCGCGCCCGACGATCTGCGCCGCATCTTCGAGCCCTTCTACACGACCAAGGGGCGCGGCAAGGGGACCGGCCTCGGCCTGGCGATCTGCCGCCAGCTCACGGCGGCCCTCGGCGGCGCCATCTCGGTGGAGAGCGCGCCGGGCCAGGGATCGACGTTCAGCGTGCGGCTGCCGACGCAGGGCCCACCGCCCGTCTCCACGGGAAATACCGGCGAGATTCGGCTCCGGACGGCGGGAGGTCGCGCGTGACGACGGCGCCGACGCGCGTGCTGGTCGCCGAGGACGATCGCGTCGCGCGCGATCTGCTGTGCGAGATCCTGCGCGGCGAGGGGTACGAGGTCGAAGCGGTCGACGACGGCGCCGGCGCGATCGAGCGCGCCCAGGCGGGCGACGACCGTTACGATCTGGTGGTCTCCGACGTCCGCATGGAGCGCTCGGGCGGCCTCGACGTCCTGGCCGCCTTCACCGCCAAGGCGCCGGCGACGCCGGTCATCCTCATCACCGCCTTCGGCGACGTCTCGGGCGCGATGGAGGCGATCCAGCGCGGCGCCTACGACTACGTCTCGAAGCCGTTCAACATCGAAGAGCTGCGCCTGACCGTCGCGCGCGCCATCGAGCGCCGCCGCCTGGTCGCCGAGCAGAAGACCGTCCCCAGCGAGGGGAAGCCGCCGCAGCTGCAGGACATCGTCGGCAAGAGCGGCGTCATGCTCGACGTCTACAAGCTGGTCGCCCGGGTGGCCGCCACCACGGCGACGGTCCTGGTGGCGGGCGAATCGGGGACGGGCAAGGAGCTGGTGGCGCGCTCGATCCACACCCACTCGCCGCGCGCCGCCGCGCCCTTCCTGCCGGTCAACTGCACGGCGCTCACCGAGTCGCTGCTGGAATCCGAGCTGTTCGGCCACGCGCGCGGCGCCTTCACCGGCGCCGTCGGCAGCAAGCGGGGGCTGTTCGAGACGGCCAGCGGCGGCACGTTGTTCCTCGACGAGATCGGCGACATGGGACCGAAGATGCAGGCCCAGCTGCTGCGGACGCTGCAAGACGGCGAGGTCCGTCCGGTCGGGGGCAGCGAATCGATCCGGGTCGACGTTCGGCTGGTCTGCGCCACCAACAAGGATCTCGAAGACGAGGTGAAGGCGGGGCGCTTCCGCGAGGATCTCTACTTCCGCATCAACGTCGTCACCGTGCATCTGCCGCCGCTGCGCGACCGGCGCGAGGACATCCCCAGCCTGGTGGCGCACTTCCTGAACAAGACGGCCCGCCGCGAAAAACGCCACGACGTGGCGGCCATGTCGCCCGAGGCGCTGCGCCTGCTGACCGCCTACGCCTGGCCCGGCAACGTGCGCGAGCTGGAGAACGCCATCGAGCGGGCGGTGGCGGTCGCCAAGGGGAACGTGGTGCTGCCGTCGGATCTCCCACCCGAGGTGGGCGGCAGCGCCGCGGTCGGCGTCCCGGGCGGCGTCAGCGTCGCCGATGGCGGCATCATCGCTGACCGCCCGACGCTGGGCGAGCTCGAGCGCCGCTACATCCAGCTCGTGCTCTCCGAGTGCGCGGGCAACAAGAAGAAGGCGGCCGAAAAGCTGGGGATCGATCGCCGCACCCTCTACCGTGCGCTCGAGCGCGGCGGTGACGAAGCGGGCGACGACGAGGACCGTTAGCGCCGCGGCGCGTGACGCCCGCCGTCGGGTCGAGCCCGTATAACCGAGGTCAAGGGCAGAGGGTCTTTTTTGCGTACGATGATTACACTGGAGCGCGACCGTCCCCCTCTCACCGGAGAATGTCCATGAAGCTCGCCACGAAGATCGCAGCCCCCTTCGCCCTCGTGTTGTCGTTTGCCTGGCTGCAGTTCTCGACCGTCGCGCACGCCGAGGAACGCCACGCCGGCGGTCAACATCAACAGGCGCACGGCGGCGAGCGGCCGATGCCCCCGCGCGCCGCGCCGCCCAAGTTTCAGCCGCATCCGCCCGGCGTCCACCCGCACGGCCCGATGGTCCGCCCCCACGCCATTCGCGTGATGCGTCCCACGGTCGCCCGTTACGGCGCCCACCCCTTTCGCCGCTGGGAGCACCCCGAGTTCGCACGCCCGGTCTACTATTGGGACTGGAACCTGCTCCACAACGTCTCTTGCACCGCCGAGGACTCCTACGGCGATCAGTACCCGGTCAACGAAGAGACCTTCGCCGGCTTCGGCCTCGTCAACATGACCGCCGTCGAGGACGACGCGCTCGATCGCTGCTACCAGGAGTCGGGCAGCGACCCGAGCTGCTACCTCGCCACCTGCTCGCACTTTTAGTTCGGGACCCTGGGAGGGTCCCGCGCCCCCCGCGACGAGCGATCTCGCTCAGAATCCGACGGCGACGCCGACGTTGATGTCGAGGTTGAAGGTGAAGTCCCAGAAGCCGAGCACGGCATTCGCCTGACCGACCAGCGAGACGTTGTCGGTGAGGTCGAAGAAGATG
>DATAVR010000022.1:0-7867 GCA_036267635.1 Polyangia bacterium
CGATTGGAAGAACCTCGCCGATCGTCTGCGTCAGAACACCGTGCAGGAAAAGCTGACCGACCTCTGGGTGCGGCAGCTGCTCGCGCACCCAGAGGCGTAGCGGGCCGACGAGCTACTGCTTCGTCAGGTGAACGGTGATGCGCTGACCGTTGAGCGTCAGCGTTCCAGTCAACATCTTTCCGGTGGTATCGAGTGCGCCGTCCATCTCGACCGGATACTGAGCGGCTGTCGCATCGGCCGGCTGCGGAGGGATGGTGCAGCCGCTCGCGGTGCAGGCGCAGGTCTGCGCGACGTTGCATAGATACAACTTGCCGCAGTCGACCGGAGTGCTCGAACCGTCGGGCTCGAGCAACGCACAATTATCGCCCTGTGACATCGACGGCACGTTGGGCAGGCAGCTGCTGTAGAAGGTAGACACCGTTCCCGTGTCGCTCGCGCCACCGTCCACGGTGGTGGTCTCGTAGGACGGAATCGGGGTCTGCAGCGCACACCAGGCCGCATACAGATCCGAGGGGTCGATTCCGAGCTGAATCCGGGCCTCTTGAACGTTCGCGGCGTGAATCGGGTACAGAAAGTCTTCTCTCGTCCCGGTGTGCGCGCCATCAGCGTTCACGCCATCAACCGAAATCCCGGGCGGATATCCGACGTTCGGATCGGTCGGTGGTGCCAGCAGCGTCGTCGCGTTCCCCATCCGAAACGTCCCCTGACCGCTCGCATCGATCGTCAGCCGAACGCGGTCTGAGCCGTCCGGCGAGAAGGTGTAGGCCTCGGCGTAGCCGTCCCAGTTGGCGGCGTAGTCGGAGAGTTGCGACCCCACGACCTCCGTGTTGCCGATGTTGACGGCTCCGCCGCCCGAGCAGGCGAGCGGCGCGCCGGCGCCGCACAGCAGAGCCACCAACGTTAACGTTCGTTCGTTCTTCATCGTTCTGACCTCCTCGGGGATGAGTCTCCGGGGCTCGGCGAATCCGTCTCGGGACAGGCCTGCTCGACGCGCGCGCGGTAGACACTCCCGGGGTGCCGCTCGGTGAACTCGGCGGCCAAGTTCACCCCGAAGGGGTGATCGCCGCGGGCGCAGCGGGCGAGCGCGCTGGCCGCATCGCGCTCCTCTGCCAGCTGGCCGTTCGGGACCTGGCGATCGAGCTCCTGCAGGAACGCCAGTGCCAGCCCGGGGTTGCCGTCGCGCAGCGCGCGCTCGGCGTTGCGGAGCGCGCGCACCTCGATCTCCAGGGATTCGGTTGGCGAGAGCGTTCGGTTCTGCGCTCCGTTCTGCGCTCCGTTCTGTGCTCCGTGCCGTGTGCCGTGGGCGTCGTGACGGGAGGGGACGAGCGACGGCACCGCCGGCGGTGACGCCTCGGCTGCGGACGGCGGCGTGCCTGGGGCCTTCGCCTCGGCGCTCGGCAGGTCCGGATGGGGAGAAGAGATCACTGGCGCGGTCGAGCGCGCCTCGCGCAGGCCAGCGCGGTACCCCGCCCAGTAACCGGCGCCTCCGCTCGCCGCGGCGATCGCGCTCGCCACGAGAAATCTCGAGGTCCAAGTTGATGCTGGCGCCGACCCCTGCGGGCGGGCCGGCGCCGCGCCCCCGCCCGATGTTGGGCCTGCGACCAGCGCCGCGTCGAGGGCGCGCCGCACGCGCCCGGCATCGGCTTCGCCGGGCGACCAGACCCGGCGCGCACGCGCCGGCACGTCCGATGGATTGGTCTCGTCGTCGGTCATGCTTTTCGCCGCTCGAGTGCTCGTTCGAAATCGGCCCGCACGCTCCGGAGGCGCGTGTAGGCAGTGTTGAGTGGAATGCCGAGCGCCGTGGCGACCTCGGGGATAGTCATCTCTTCCAGCACCGCGAGGATGAAGAGATCTCGCTTCTTGTCGCCGAGCCCCACCAGGAACGACGCGACGAACGAAGCCGCTTCGGCGTCCGCGGCCCGCTCCAGCGGATCGGGGCCGGGGTGAGCGGGCTCCGCCACCAGCGGCTCGAGCGGCGCCTGTTTGCGGCGCGACCGGCGCTGATGATTGGAGGCCACCCGCCGGGCGATCCCGTACAGCCAGGTCTGCGGCGTAGATTCTCCTCGGAACCTGGCAAGCTGGCGGTGGACGACCAGAAAGACGTCCTGCGCCGCGTCGTCCAGCCCCGCTGCCGGGACACCGAGCGCGCGCAGGCAACGCCAGACGAACCCGAAGTGGTGGTCATAGAGTTCATCGAAGCTCTGGCCCTTTTCCGACGGCACGCGGTCTCCCTGGGAGGCTTCGCTGGGGATGAGCTGAATCGATTTCAAGACAGCGCGCCTTGGGTGAGTCTCCGGGCCGTTGCGGATCCGTTGGGAAAAAAGCGATGGCGCTAGAATCCGAGCTCGAACCCCAGCGCCAGGCGGGCGCCGAATCGCCCCGGGCGATAAACCGGCGTCACGCCGTCGAGGACGAACTCGGGGCGGGTGCGAGCCACGGCGGCGCCGACCCGCGCGAAGACCGAGGCATCGGTGCTCAGGGCGGCGTCGAGCCCCAACTCGGCGCGGGCCGCCTCCCAGGCCGCCGCGCCGGTTTGCGGGCGAGCGACCTCGAGGCCGGACCCGGCCAGGCGTCCCACCTCGACCCCGCCGCAAGCGAGAGGCGTCCAGCGACCCCGGCGTGGCGCGAAGCAGGCCAGCGCGCCCGCGTCGGCCAATTGAAAACGGCCGCCGCTGCCGTCGCTGCCGATCTCGTCCTGGGACGCGAACCAGGCCCCGAGCAGGACGAGGCGAAGCGACCCTCGTTGTAGACGGCCGTCGATCTCCAGCCCCACCCCGGCGTCCGGCAACACCCCGGTGTCGGTGACCAGCGCCAGCGCGAGACCGGGATGCCAGCGCGTCGGGGGCGCCGGCGCCGGAGGCAATGCAGCCGACGTGACGACCGCGGCCAGCGGCGGGGGCCCGGCGGGTGGCTCCGCGCGAGTCGGCGCGAGCGCCGGCGTGACAGCGCCGACCTCGGCGATCGATCGGATCGAAACCGAGATGGCCACTGCGGCGGCCTCGGCCAGCTCGGCGCAGCTGCCCGCTTCGATCGTCCGGCTGCCGCGCAGCTCGGGCGTACCTTTGCTGGCGGCCCCCTGCGCGAGCATCTCGAGCCGAAGCCGCCAGCGCCGCTGGGGCATCTGGGAGATCTGAATTCGAAAGTCGACGTCGGCGACGGAGGCGAGCGGCTTGCCGATTAGATCGCTCACCTCGTCGGCCAGCGCCGTCGGATCGACACACGAGTCAGGAGCGTCGACGGACAGCTCGGCGCCGCGCGCTGTCGAACCAATCCCGATCGCGGCCGACAGGATCAAAAAAGCCAGGACCAGCGACCGGGCAGATAGGCTCGCACGCGCACGTCGCCGGTTCGTCGAATGCATTTGACCCGCGCGGGCGAGCGTATCATGCGCGTCGCACGGCGTTTGCGGGTCGCCGCCGCGGAACTACTGCCTTTGCAAATGGATGACGACCCGCGTTCCGCCGAGGACCAACGTTCCCGTCAAGGTCGCGCCGGTGGTGTCCAAGCTGGCGTCGAGATCGATCGGATAGCTGAGGGACGGCGTGCTCGCCGCGATCGACCGTGAAACACAGCTCGTCGCCGTGCAGAGACAGACGTTCCCCTGAACACAGAGGCTCGGCCTTTCGCAGTCGATGGGTATGCTCGCGCCGCCGTCTGCGTCGGTCAAAACGCAACCGGCGCCAGCGTCGGCGCCGCCGTCGGGGGGGGCGATGGGCTCGAAGCCAAACTGTAGCCCGTGGGCGACGCAGCCGTAGGCGGTCTGGACGGCTCCGTCCGGCGTGTCTTGGTATTGCCACAACGGATACGAGGTCTGCAGCGCGCACCAGGCCGCGAAGACGTCGTTCGCGTCTATTCCCAGCTGAATTCGATCCGCCGAGATTTGAACGGAGTGGATGGGATAGAGAAAACCTTCCCACAGCCCCGAGCTGTCCGGTAGATCGGTGGCCGGCGGATATCCGACGTCTGGATCGAGAGGCTGCGCCAGGGGCGCGGAATTTCCCACCTGCAGTGACCCCAGCCCGTTGGCGGCGATCACCAGCCGGACCCGATCCGACCCGTCGGGCGCAAAGCCGTACGCCTCGGCGTGACCGTCCCAGCTCCCGGCGAGGCCGACCCGGGCGCCGTCAATGACAGCGCCACCAACCGTCGCCAAAAGTCGTTCTTCATGAGGCTCGCCTCCTGCCACCTAGTGGCCGGTGCGGGTGGAAGGTGGTCAGAAAACTTCTCTCTCGCTCTGACGGCGCCGGCGGCTGACGTATCATCGGGGCGTGCTCGCGGCCCTGGTTCGCTGGTTGGGCGAGGCGCTGGTGCGCCTCTACTATCCCGTGCGCATCGTCGACGGGGGCGAGCGGATTCCGGCCGGCAAGCCGCTGGTGTTCGTGCTCAACCACCCGAATGGACTGCTCGATCCGATCGTGCTGCGGGTGGCGCTGGGGCGGCCGTCGCGTTTTTTGGCCAAGAGCACGCTCTTCGGCAACCCGCTCGGTCGGCTGGCGATGAACGCCTTCGGAAGCATCCCGGTTTACCGGGCCCACGAGTCGGGCGCGCGCGGCCAGGACGCCTCTCGCAACGACGAGAGCTTCGCGCGCTGCAGGGCGGAGCTGGCCGCGGGCGGCGTGCTGGCGCTGTTTCCTGAGGGGGTCTCGCACTCCGATCCGGAGATGCGGCCGCTCAAGACGGGCGCGGCGCGCATCGCGCTGTCGGCCGAGGCGGAGGCCGACGGGCGGCTCGACGTCATGGTGGTTCCGGTCGGGCTCAGCTACGAGCACAAGACGACGTTTCGTTCGTCGGTGCTGCTGGTGGTGGGCGAGCCGATCGCCGTGGTGCCGCTCCTGCCAGCCTACCGGCAGGACGAGCGCGCCGCGGTCACTGCGCTGACCGACGAGATCGGCGCGCGCCTCGACGAGGTCGTGCTGCAGGCAGAATCGCGCGAGCTCTTGGCAGGGATCGCGCGGGTGGCCCGCTGGACCAGCGATCCGAAGAGCGGCGAAGATCCGAACGATCCGGCGGTCGGCCACCGGCGGGCACGCGGGCTGTCGGCCGCCTATGCCCGAATGCGGGCGCGAGATCCCGTGCGGCTGGAGACGCTCGTGTCCGAGGTGCGTACCTATTGGCAGACCCTGCGGCGCCTCGGCGTGCGCGATCCCTGGGCGCTGGAGCTGACGGCCCCGCGGGCCGGCGCGCTCGCCGCCGCCGTCGCCAAGCTGGCACTCGCTGCGCCGCTGGCGGCGCTGGGGGCGATCATGGGCTGGATTCCGTATCGCCTGGCCGGAACGATCGCGCCGCGGGTGACGCACGACGAAGATCTCATCAGCACGGTCAAGCTGTTCGCGGGGGCGTCGTTTCTTTTTCTCGCCTGGGCGGGCGAGGCGATCGCCGTCGGCTGCTGGCGCGGCCCGCTCTGGGCGCTGCCGGTGTTTGCGCTCGGCGTCGCCTGCGGCTACGTGGCGCTGCGCTTCGAGGAGCTGCTGCGAGACGGCGTCGCCGGCTGGCGCGCGGTTTCGCTGCGCGCGTTGCACTTCAGGACCGCACAGCGGCTGGCGGAGCGCCGTCGCGCGCTGGCCGACGACGTGGCGCGCGCACTCGACGAAGAAACCGCCGCCGCTCAGTGAGCGTCGCCGCCGCCGCTCAAGAATCGCCGCAGCGTCGCCTCGAGGATCTGGCTGGAGAAGCTCCCCGGCACGAAGTCGAAGGCGTGCTGCGCGTAGGGGATCAAGAGAGTCTCGTGCGCGACGCCGGCCGCGGCGAGCCGCGTCGCCAGCCGATCCATCTGATCGGGCGCGACGAACTGGTCGCGGCCGCCTTGAACCAGCAGCGTCCGGGGCGCCGCGGCTGTCACCCGCTCCGTCGGTGACAGCGCCCGGTAACGCTCCGGCTCCCGTTCGGGCGCGTCGCCCAGAAAGGCGCGCAGCTTCTGGGGGCTGTCAGCCGCGCGCAGGTTGGCCGGGTGAGCGTAGCCCCAGGCGAGATCGGTCGGACCGTAGAGCGAGATGACCGCCTCGACCGAGGTGTCGACGACCGCTTCGACGACGGCTTCGCCGGCCGGGCCTGCGGAGGGGCAGCTCGACGGCAGGTCGGAGGCGGCCGCCGTATAGGCCGCCGTCAGCACCAGATGCCCGCCGGCCGAGCGGCCGAGCAGCGCGACCTTCTTCGGGTCGACGTTCCAGTCTTCAGTGGCGGCGTGCTGCTTGACCCAGCCGATGGCGCACTTCACGTCGCCGACCGCGCTCTGCCAGTTCGGCTGCGGCGCGAGGCGGTACTCGACGTCGAACACGGTGTATCCGAGCTCTGCCAGGTGCCGGCTGGCGAGCGATGCCTCGCCGCGGAGGCCCGCCGACCAGAAGCCGCCGTGGACCACCAGCAGCGGGCGGCTCGGCGACGCGGGGCGCGGCGCGGGAAGATAGACGTCGAGGGAGAGCACCCGCCCACCGTCGACGGTGGCGTAGGGGACCGTCCGATCGGGGGTCCCCGGGCCTTCGGTGTCGAGCTTGGCGTGGAGGTACCGCCTGAAGTCGAGCGGGATGCCGCGCGCCTCTGCCAGCTGCCGCGCCTGCACCAGCGGGATGAGGCCGAGCGCGACGGCGCTGATGGCCAAGAGGGCGGTCGCATAGGCCACGAACGGCGAGCCGATGCCGCGCAGGACGAGCGCGATCCCCAGCGCCACCACCGCCGCGGCGACGATGAACCCGCTCCGCTCCGAGGCGACGATGGCCGCGAGCGCCAGCGACTTCGACGGCGCGGGCAGCACGATGAGGGCGCCCGCGCCCACCGCGCCGACAGCGAGCAGGAGGCCGAGCAGGCGCAAGATCGTCCGCACTCGCTGCTTCCGGCTCGCCCGCGTCAACCGGGGCGGGTGTTTTCGCCGCGGTACTCGCGGTCGCGCAAGCCGACGGCGTTGTAGACGCGGAGCTCGTCCGCCTTGCCCTTCACGCGAACCGGCGGCAGGGGCACCGCGGCCACCGCCTCCTGCACCTTGCGGTAGGTCGCCTCGGAGAGAATGATCTGCCCGGGCTGGGCGATGTTGCAGAGGCGTGAGGTGGTGTTCACCGCGTCGCCGATCGCCGTGTACTGGAGCGCGCGTGAGCTGCCGATGGCGCCGGTGACGACGATGCCGGTGTTGATGCCGATGCCGATCTTGATCTCGTTCTGCCCCTCGGCGGCGCGGGTGCGGTTCCACTCCGAGAGCACGCGCATCATGTCGAGCGCGCACTGCACCGCCTTGAATTCCGCGTTCTGCATCGCCACCGGCGCGCCGAACAGCGCAATCACCTCGTCACCGACGAACTTGTCGAGCGTCCCCTCGTACTTGAAGATCACGTCCACCATCAGCTCGAAGTACTCGTTGAGCATGCGGACGATCTCTTGCGGCTCGCGCGACTCGCTCATGGAGGTGAAGCCGCGGATGTCCGAGAAGAGCAGCGTGATCTCCGAGAGCGCGCCCCCTTTTTCCAGCTGCAGCTTCCCCTGCACCACCTGATCGACCAGGTTGGGCGACAGCAGGCGCTGAAACTGCGCGCGCGTCTTGGCCTCGTGCTCGATCTTGCGCGCCAGCTCCGAGTTGTGGATGGCGACCGCCGCTTGGCTGGCGATGCCACCGAAGATCTGCAGGTCTTTCTCGGTGAACGCGTTGGTCGCGATCATCGAGTCGAGGTGCATGATCCCGAGCAGCTCGTCGCGGTGGAGGAGCGGCACCGTCATCGTCGAGCGGATCCCCTGCATGATGACCGAGTGCGCGGCCGAGAAGCGGCTGTCCATGGTGGCGTCCGAGGACAGCACCGACGCCTTGTTGGTCACCACCTCGGCGAGGATCGACTTCGACAGCACGATCTGCTCGTTCTTGCCGTCGCGGGTCTTGGCGATCTTCGGC
>DATAVR010000023.1:0-3600 GCA_036267635.1 Polyangia bacterium
TCTGGGAGGCCGACGCGGGTGGGGCAGGCCAGCGAGGCGACTGCCAGGGGAAGCGCCAAGAGGATCGGAATGAGTTTGTGTGTCTTCATGGTGCCGCCCTTATCGGGGCGAACCATAAACCGGTTGCGACCAATCTGGTCGCGCTACTTCACCTCGATGCCGTCGTCTTCCTTGAGGCGGTCGATCTTCGACTGGCACTGCGCCTTGATGTTGGCGCGCATGCCGGCGCTTTCGTCGTGCAGGGACTCGTCGAGGATCTCTGCGTAGGACTTGCACTGCAGCCCGGCGGGGTCCTGCTTGCAGAAGTGGGCGCGGACCCGCTCGCAGGGGTTCCGGCGGCTGTCCACCATGACCAGCACCAACCAGACGATGCCCGCCGCCAGGCTGCCGAGGCCGACGGCGGCCATGGCGCGGAAGCGCTTCTTGTACTGGTGCACGTCGATCTGCGCGGCTTCGCGCCGGATCTGCTCCATCTCTTCAGGCGTCTCGTCCATGGTGTCGGCGCCCGATGTTATAACCGGCGCGCATGCGGCGCGCGAAAGTGATCACCAAGGCCAACCGGCGCCCCACGCGCGGGAAGTGGCCGCCCGATCCGGCGCGCGTACGTTCGATCGTCGATGGGCTCGAGGAGCTCTACCCCGACGTCGACTGCGAGCTCGACCGTGAGACGCCGTTTCAGCTGGTCTGCGCGACCATCCTTTCGGCCCAGTGCACCGACGAGCGGGTGAACAAGGTGACACCCGAGCTGTTTCGCCGCTACCCGACCGCCGAGGCGATGGCGCGCGCGCCGCTGCCGGCGCTGGAGAAGATCATTCGCTCGACCGGGTTCTTCCGACAGAAGGCGAAGAGCCTCAAGGGGACAGCCGCCGGCCTCCTCGCCCGCTTCGGCGGCGAGCTCCCCCGGACGATCGCCGAGCTGACCACCCTGCCGGGGGTCGCGCGCAAGACCGCCAACGTCGTGCTCGGCACGGCGTTCGGGATCGCCGAGGGGATCGTCGTCGACACGCACATCCAGCGGCTCGCCATGCGGCTCGGGCTCACGCGCGCGACCGATCCCAAGGGGATCGAGCAGGACCTGATGAAGGTGCTGCCCCAGGAGAGCTGGATCCGGATGGGTCACCAGCTGATCTGGCACGGACGGCGGGTCTGCTTCGCGCGCAAGCCGAATTGCGGAGAGTGCACGCTGGCGCCCTTCTGCCCGTCGGCGGGACTCGAAGCCTAGAGGAAGCTAATCGCCGCGGGAGCTGGGCGCCGCCGGCGCCCCGGGCAGCCCGGCCTTGGCGCCGCATGATTCGCGGACCAGCAGGTGCGGCTGCAACACCACCTGACGCCGCCGCTCCCCCGCCTTACCGGCGATGCGATCGAGCAGCAGCTGCGCGGCGACCGTCCCGAAGCTCTCGGCCGGTTGGTTCATGACCGTCAAAAACGGTGACAGCACGGCCAGGTGCTCGACATCGTCGAAGCAGACCAGCGCGATGTCGGTCGGCACCTTGAGCCCGCGTTCGCGCACCGCCTGCATCACACCCAGTGCGGTCATGTTGTTGATCGCCAGGATCGCCGTTGGCAGCGGGTGCAGGCTGAGGATCTGGTGCGTGGCCGAGTAGCCGCCCATCCGATCGCCCGAGGTCTCGGCGACCAGCTCCGGATCGAAGGCGATCCCCGCCGATTCGAGCGCGTCGCGGTACCCCTCGAGGCGCTCGCGCGCGGTCGAGACGTTGTCGGGCTCTACAATCGCGGCGATCCGGCGGTGGCCGATGGAGATGAGGTGGCGGATCAGCCGCCGCGCGCCGGCCAGGTTGTCCCCCTGCACGAGATCGCAGTCGAGCCCGCGCACGCCGCGGTCCATCAGCACGAAGGGGAACTTCCGCTGCACGAGCGGCAGGATGTTCCCCTGCGAGCGATCGCCCACCGGCGCGATCAAGAGCCCCTCGACCTGGTGGGAGATCATGTCCTCGACGTACTCCCGTTCGAGCGCCAGATCGTTCTCGCTGATGCAGAGCAAAAGGCGGTAACCGGCCCGCCGGGCCACCGTCTCGGCGCCCCGCACGACGACCGCGAAGAACGGATTGACGATGTCGGGGACGATGAGGCCGAGCGCGCCGGTCTTGCTCGACTTAAGCCCGCGCGCCACGCCGTTGGGGATGAACCCCAGATCGGCGATCACCTTCTCCACCCGCCGCCGCGTCTCCGGCCGCACCCCCGTCGCGCCGTTGGCCACCCGCGAGACCGTCATCGGCGAAACGCGAGCCCGCTTGGCGACGTCCCGCAGCGTGCTCATGGCTGATTGAAGTAGATCTCGTCGTAGGCGCAGGTGGCGTCTTTGTCGGCGGGCTGCGGGTAGTCGACCAGCTTCCCTTCGTAGTTCCGCAGCGTCCACTTGTCGGGACCGCGCGCGACGACGTAGTCGGGGCCAATCGACACCTTTCCCATGCCGCCCGGCGTGTCGATCACCAGGTGCGGGATCGCCAGCCCCGAGATGTGGCCGCGCAGCTCCTGCATGAGCGCGATCCCGGTCTCCACCGACGTCCGCAGGTGCGAGGTCCCGGCGGCGACGTCGCCCTGGAAGAGATAGTAGGGGCGAACGCGGCAGCGGAGGAGCTCGGTGAAGAGCTTGCGCAGCACGCGCACCGAGGAGTTCACGCCCCGCAGGAGCACCGTCTGGTTGCCGAGTGGAATCCCCGCGTCGGCCAGCTTCTCGCAGGCGGCGCGCGCCAGCGGCGTCAGCTCCTTGGGGTGGTTGAAGTGCGTGTTGATGTAGAGCGGGTGGTACTTCTTGAGCATCGCGCAGAGCTCGTCGTCGATGCGCATCGGCAGCACGACCGGGACGCGGGTGCCGATGCGGACGATCTCTACGTGGGGGATCGCCCGCAGCGCCTTGATGATCTCCTCGAGGCGCGCCGTCGACAGCGTCAACGGATCGCCGCCCGAGATGAGCACGTCGCGGATGGCCGGCGTGCGGCGGATGTAGTCGAGCGCGCCGTCGAGATCGCCGCGCGAGATCGGTGACTCCTCGCGCCCGACCAGGCGCCGCCGGTTGCAGTGGCGGCAGTAGATCGCGCAGCGATCGAGCGCCAGCAGCAGGCAGCGGTCGGGATAACGGTGGAAGATCCCGGTGGCGGGCGAGTGGCTGTCTTCGCCCAGCGGGTCGACCAGGTCGCCCGGCTCGTTCACCAGCTCGCGGGCCCGCGGGATGACCTGCATGCGCACCGGGCAGGCCGGGTTGTCGCGATCGATCAACGAAAAGTAGTAGGGCGTCACCGCCACCCGAAACCGCCCCGGCGCCGCCTCGAGCCCGACCGACTCCTCGTCGGTCAGCGGCATGAGCGCCGCGATCTCGTCCTTGCCGGTGATCCGGTGGCGCAGCTGCCAGCGCCAATCGTCGAAGCCGCCGCCACCGTTCATGGCTTCGTCGATGATGGGGAGCGCGAAGCTCACGCGTCACCTCCGGCGTCGGTCGGGCCGCGGGCGCCTGCCGTCCCGGTCGCTCCGCCGCCGCCCCCGCCGCCCAGGCCGGTCGCTCCGCCCATCCCGCCGCTGCCGGTCCCGCCCATCCCGGTCCCGCCCATCCCGGTCCCGCCCATCCCGGTCCCGCCCATCCCG
>DATAVR010000024.1:0-168261 GCA_036267635.1 Polyangia bacterium
TTCAGTCACTCCGCTCGGTCTGTGGGGATAGTATCCGGCCAGCGGTTGCGCCATCCACTGTTTGTAGCCGGCGACATGCTGTTCGATACGTTCAGCAGAAGCTGCCGAGTCGGGCGCCTCGAACCAGCCGGCGCAATGAAATGGATCGACGTCGGTACCAACATTATTACGGTCGCGTCGTGTGGCACGGACCTTGTCGCGTCAGTGCTGCTCAATGGCAAGTTGGCTGGAGTCCGACTCGACCGGGCGGGGCACGTCTCATCAATGCTCGATGGCGGCGCAGAGATTAACTCGCCTGTATGTTCGACCGACGGGCGGGCATTGTTTTACGTCGAACGAAGTCGTGGCTTCGAAATAAGGCGATGTGAGCTGGGTAAGTGCAAGACGCTGGTGGCTACCCAGGGCGCGGCGCTGGCGTTGTCTCCGGACGGCACCAGACTCGCGTTTATCGAGCTCGGCAACCGGGGGTTGTTCGTGCGCTGGATCAACGCCGACGGAAGCGGTGGCGTTCACGATGTGATGGGGCTCGACGCCGAATGCGAACCGGGCTGGTCATCCAATAAAGATCTGTGGGTCCCACTTCGCCAAGGCAAGCGGATTGTGTGGACCGAAATAGACGCGGACACCGGGCGACCGACTGGCAGGACCTCCCCTGGATCGCGAGACTGCTCGAACGGCTCTCAAGACCCTCTCTCGCCGGTCACACATGACGTTCAGCTGCAGATGAGCTACAGGTCCGAGGTCCGGCTTCTGTCCTCAAAATATCTTCCGGTAAGGCAGTGACCTCTATAGTGTTCATGGGGATCGATGAGCGAGTCAGGGCCTGACGGCAAGGACAGTGTTACGGAGGTCGCAGAGGAGTCGTTCGTCCGCGAACGGCCCCCCGAGGTCGAGCGGGGGACCGTCTTGGCTGGGCGGTATCAGATTGAGGACATCATCGGCAAAGGCGGAAGCGGCATCGTCCTGCGGGTATTCGATCGGGTGGCTCAGAATGTCGTCGCGCTCAAGGTCCTCCGGTCCGAGCACGCGCGCGATGCAAAGTGGGAAAAGCGCTTTTCCCGCGAGCTTCGGTTAGGTCGTCCCATCCAGCACCCGAATGTCTGTCGGATCTTCGATATTGGAGAGGCGGATGGACATCGATTCCTGACCATGGAGCTCGCGCGCGGCGGTTCGCTTCGCGATGAGCTCAAGAGAACCCGCTCGCTCGGACGGCCTATTGACGAGAGGCTTGCTGACGCGAAGGCGGTCATCGCAGGATTGGCCGCCTTACATGCGGCCGGAGTCGTACACAGAGACTTCAAGCCCGACAATCTGCTGCGGATGGAAGACGGTCGTCTTGTCCTGTCCGATTTCGGGTTAGCGACAGATGCCGCGAACGCCCCGGGGGCCACGGTCCTCATCGGAACTCCTCACTACATGGCCCCCGAGGTCCTCGCCGGTGAGCCAGCGACGAGTCGGTCGGACGTCTGGGCACTCGGGGTGGTCCTCCACGAAATCTGTTTTGGCCAGCGGCCAGAGCGACGCTCGGTGAGCTTTGATGGCAGCGGAAAGGGACCGTTGCGTCCGACCTCAACGGAGGAGCGTGCGATGTTGGCGCTCTGCGAAAGGTGCATGGCCGAGGGACCGCTCGATCGTCCATCCGACGCTCGGTTTGTCGAGCAGATGTTCGGGACGGCGAGGCCATCTCGTGTGAGAAGGTGGAGCCGACGTCGGGCCGGCACGGTGGCCTTCGGTCTGGCGGGTCTGGCGACGGTTTCGATTGCTGGACTCGTGGCGAGACATCGGACAGCCTCGACAACTACATCCCCAGCGAGGAGGACGCCAGAGCTCGTCAAAATCGACCCGGCCGGCGCGGGGGCCGATTGGAGTAAAGACTCGAAGGTCGTGGCGGAGATTCCGGGGCATGTCCATTGTTTTTCCGTCCTTGATGGCAGGACCGCGCGTCTGATTTGGGGCAGTCCTCGGAAAGCGGAAGACGTAGACATCTCTTCGGGCCGACGACGGTCGGCTCAATTGGCTCCGGAGACCTATCTCGTCGGGTGCCCACAGTTGTCGCCCGATGGTAAACAGCTCCTGTTCGTCGGACATACGCAGAGCGGCGCGCCAGAGATACGGTTGTCCGAATCGCCAGACGGCCGTGGTGCGACTGCCGTGACGTCCGGCGAAGAGCCGTTGTGGTTGGGGCCGGAAGACGCGTTTGCATACAACGTAGACGGAGCGCATGTCGCCATATGGTCGTTGACAACGATGAGATCTACGTTGCTGCCTGAGCCAGCTTTCGGTGACCATCGGGTCATTATCGAGAAAACCGTCAGCAGAAGGGGCGATGCGATTGCCCTGCTTCTCGGAAGCGATCGCTCAGAATATGGCGTTGCGGTCTACGACGGGCAAGCGTTCGAACGGCAGAAAGTATTTGCTACCCCATTCGCACACCGCATTCAGTTTGGACTGAGCAGTGAGGTTATCCTTGCGTCGGCGCAACGTTCAAAATCTCTTTCGACCCTGGTAGGACTAGGGTGGCGATCCGGACAAGGCTCTAGCCTTGGCCACTATCCCGACTTCGACATCGTTCGGGCGGCGGTCTGGCCGGGAGGCAAGGGATCCGATGGAGACGGGTTGCTGTTGGCTCGGCACGTATCCAGCGACGTCTGGTCCTATGACGGCAAGGGGCGTCACAGACTTACCTCTGACGGCAACAACTACTCGGCTGCCCTGTCGGCGCAAGGCGACCTGTTGTTGAGCAAATGGGGCGATGACGGAAACGTCAATATCTGGTTGCGTGGAAAGGACGATGCGTTTGCCAAGGAGGTTACACACGGCAATCGGGACGTCGGACCGAGCTTTTCCGAAGACGGTCGATCGTGGGCATATGCCGACTACGCACAGAAGAGCATCATGGTCTGTTCGACGGCGTCGCAGCAGTGCAGGGTCCTTCACCGCGACGAGTTATTGCCGTATTGGCCGAGGTTCTCACCGAACGGAGAGTTTCTTGCCTACTTGACTGAGGTTGGCGCGTCGAAGCTCGTCGTGGTCTCGACGAGGGACGGACAGGTCCGGGCGTCGTGGGACGCTTACTATGAGTGTCCACCGATCTGGTCGTCGCCGACGACGCTGTGGAGTTTTCAAGTGGCGTCGGGACACTATGCTTGGTTTGAGCGCGACGCGATGTCGGGCACAAAAACCGGGAATCGATTTGAGGTGCCGAACGATCAGGTTACGGTGGGTGAAGTTCAGTGTTGGCCGAGATCAGCTCCGGTCGACTCCCAGTTTTTTCAGCGGGAACGCGTCGAGACGATGGAAGTGTCTAGGATCTTGAAGATAGACCTCCCATCGTCCGCGCTGACACCCCACTAGCAGCCGGGCATCCCGGCAGGCCAGCAGAACCCGTGCGGCGCGGCCGGGACGGGCGCTTTCGGCGCGGCGTGGGCCAAGACGGTCCCGGTGGCGGCCACTGCGGCTGAAACGACAAAAAGCGTGACCAGCGTAATCTTCTTGAGCATAGGGTCCCCCTGTGGTCTGGTTGTTGCGTTCGGAAAGGCGCGTCATGTCGAAGCGCCTCCTTTCGAACTTGCAGGAGCAACCGCGGGACCAATGGAAGGAGCCCTAAACACCGGGCTTTACAGGCGGAAAACGGAGATTTCCGGGGCCCGGTTTTATATCCGTTTACGCAAGCGCAGTTACGCTTTAATGTCGGGCTGATCACCAGTGATCACGCCCAACGAAAGCACGACCTTCGTTCCGCGCCACGAGGCGTCAGACGATCCGGTAAAGGTTCCCCTGATTTTGGTAGTGGGGGACAACAAGGGGAACGTCCCCGAGGGGGCCGATCGGATCGCCACTTTTACCGGTTCGCTGGTCGTCGGGCGGCGTGAGCCGACCCAGGGGGAGCCCGGGCAGTCGTCGCTGGTCCTGCAGGACCGGATGGTCTCGTCGCAGCATCTGGCGATCACCCCGGCGACCGAGGAGAACAGCTACGAGCTGACCGACCTCTCCAGCACCAACGGCACGGTGGTCGACGGCGAACCGGTCGAGACGACCGTCCGGCTGCGGGACGGCGCGGTGATCTTCGTCGGCAGCCACGTCCTCGTATTCCGCGTCACGACCGTCGCGCAAAAAGCGGCGATCGAAGCCGAGCTGGCGAGGCCGCTCGGGCCGGTGGCGACCGCCAACCCGGCGTTCGCGATGGTCTGTCGAAAGCTGCGCAAGCTGGCGGTGGCCGGCGAGGAGCTGTTGCTGACCGGGGAGACCGGCGTCGGCAAGGAGGTCTATGCCGCGGCGGTTCACAAGGCGAGCGGCCGCACCGGGCGCTTCGTGGCCATCAACTGCGCCGCGATTCCTCGCGAGCTGGTCGAGACGGAGCTCTTCGGGTACGCCCGCGGCGCGCACTCGCAGGCGGCCATGGCCAAGCCGGGGATCATCGAGGAGGCCGAGAACGGCACCCTGTTCCTCGACGAGATCGGCGAGATGGTGCCGGAGCTGCAAACGAAGCTGCTGCGCTTCACGCAGGATCGGATGCTGGCGCCGGTCGGCGGCCTGCGCGCGCGGCGGATCGAGACGCGCATCGTCGCCGCCACCAGTCGAACCGCCGCGCCGTCACAGTCGGGGAGCTTGGGCCTGCGGGCCGATCTGTCGGCGCGGCTCGGCGCCGAGCCGATCCTGATTCCGCCGTTGCGCGAGCGCGTCGAGGATCTCGGGGCGCTGGCGACGTTTCTCCTCGGGGAGCGGCGCAAGCCGATCGAGCTGCCGGCCTTTCAGGCGCTCTGCCTCTATCAGTGGCCGGGCAACGTGCGCGAGCTCGGCAAGGTGATGACGCAGGCCGAGGCGCTGGCGCGCGACGCCGAGCGGATCGCGGTCGAGCATCTGCCGGGGACGATCCTGGCCGCGCCCAAGCTGAAGACGGCGCAGGGGCGGCGGAAGTCGCGGCCGCCGCCCGATGCGGCTGAGCTCGAGGCGCTCATCCGGCGGTTTCACGGCAACATGATGCGCGTGGCGCGCGAGCTCGACCGTAAGCCGGCGCTGGTCTATCGCTGGGCGAAGCGGTTCGGCCTCCGGGCGGACGATTTTCGGACTAAGAAAGAGGCGTGATGCGGGGCGGTGGCGATTTCGGTTTCGATTTCGGGTCATGAAACCCAAACACTGATCGCACGTTTCGCGTGTAACGAAATGGACGACCTCTCGCAGTTTTTGCGCCCCGCTGGTGGTGGAATTCACACAGTCAGCACCGGCCGCGCCGCGCGCGACTCGTTGCAAAAGGCGCTCTACGGCGCGCGCGACGAAGCCGAGATCCAGGCCAAGTGGCGCGCCGCGCTGGCGTCGGTCGTCACGGCGCGGGTGGCGATCTTGGGGATCCCGTCCGACTGCGGCGCGGGGCTGGCGCGCGGTGCGGCGTTCGGCCCGGAGGCGGTCCGCGCCGCGCTGCTGCGGCTGGTGCCCGATTTTCCGGCGCGGGCCGCGCGCGCGGGGATCGTCGACGTCGGCGATCTGTTCGTCGTCCCGCAGCTCCTCACCGACGACATGTTGAGCGAGGAGCAACTGCGCCGAACACGCACAGCGCTCTACGGGCCGTCGGCGGCGAACGTCGACTGGCCGGTGGCGCCGCTGTCGATGGCCGAACGGGTCGTCGACCAGTTGCTGCGCCTGCGCCCCGGATTGCGAATCTTCATGTTGGGGGGCGATCACTCGGTGGCCTGGCCGGTGGTGGCGGCGATCGCGCGGCACACGACCGAGCCCTGGGCGATCGTTCACGCCGACGCCCACACCGATCTGTTGCCGGAGCGGCTCGGGGTGCGGATCTGCTTCGCGACCTGGGCCTACCACGCCAACGAGCTGGTCGGTCGGGGCGGGCGGTTGGTGCAGGTCGGCGTGCGGACCTCGTCGCGCTCGAAGCAGCACTGGGAGTCGACGCTCGGCGTGCGGCAGTTCTGGGCCGACGAGGTGCGCGCGCGCGGCGGCGCGGTGATCGACGAGGTCATCGCCCATCTGCGAGGTCTCGGCGTCCGCAGCGTTTACCTGTCGAACGACATCGACGCCACCGACAGCGGGGCCGCCCCCTCGACCGGCGCGCCGGAGCCCGACGGCCTCACGCCCGACTTCGTGCGCGCGCTCGTGGCCCGGGTCGGCGCGGCGTTTCCGCTGCTCGGGGCCGACGTCGTCGAGGTCGCGCCGCCGATCGGCAGCGCGGACGACGCGCGGCGAACGGCCGAGGTCGCCGCCTCGTACATGCGCGAATCGCTGGCGGTGTTGGCGGGCGCGCCCGATCTCGTAGGATAGGGCGATGGCGAACGGACCGGACGACCAGGACGAAGGCGAAGCGGGCGATCCCCGGATCGAGGCGGCGTGGCGGGCGCTCGAGGCCGGCGACGTCGGGGGGGCGCGGCGACAGGCGGAGGCGCTCGACGCGGAATCGCCGGAGACGCTCCTCCTGCGCGCGGCCTGTTTCCGCGAGGAAGGGGACGGCGCCCAGGCGATCGGGATCCTCCACCAGGCGGTGGCGGCCGATTCCGAGTGGGCGACGCCGGAGCTGTGGCTGGGTGAGATCCTGGCCGCAGATCCCGAGGCGACCGAGGAGGCGCTGAAGCACGCCGAGCGCGCGCTCGATCTGGCCGAGGAGGAGGGTGAGTTTCTGTCGGCCGTGGCGCTCAAGGCGGGCCTCGAGCTCGAGCTCGGCGAGACGGAGGAGGCGAAGCGGACGCTCGCTGACCTGCCGCCCCCCGAGGTGCGGCTCGACGATCTGGACCTGGCGTTGGAGATCGCCGATCTGCATTTGGCGCTGGGCGATCCGGCGACCGCGCGGGCGCGGCTGCGGGTGCTCTGCGAGGCGAGCCCGGACGCCGCCGACGCCTGGTACGCGCTCGGGTGCGCGGCCGAGGAGCTGGGCGACGAGGAGGAGACGCGGGCGGCCTGGAAGCGCGCCTGGACGCTCGACGCTGCGCCCGGCGCCGCCGAGCCGCTGGGGGATCGCCTGCCGGAGGCGGAGGTCGCGGCCATCGCCGAAGGGGCGCTCGAAGAGCTGCCCGAACGGGCGCGCGCGCTGCTGGCCGGGATCCCGATCGTCATCGCCGAGCTGCCGGCCGAGGCGGACGTCGACGGGGGGCTCGATCCGCGGGCGCTGGGGCTCTTCAGCGGGACCGCCTACGGCGACGGCGCGACGGGGCTGGGGGGGCAGCCGGGGCTGACGCAGATCTTGCTGTTCCGGCGGAACCTGGAGCGCGCGGCGGGCGACGAAGACGAGCTGCGCGAGGAGATCCGCACCACCTTGCTGCACGAGACCGGGCATTTCTTCGGTCTGTCCGATGCGGCGCTGGATGAGATGGGCCTCGGATAGACCGCGCGGCTTGACAAGCCGCGGGGTGGTCAGCATGATGCGCGCCCGAACGGGATCGAAGGAACAGACGTGGCGAACATCAAATCATCCGAGAAGGCGAACCGGCAGCGCGTGAAGCGCACGGCCCGCAACGTGGCGCAGACGACCGCAATGCGGTCGGCGATCAAGAAGCTCCGCGCGGCGATCGGCAGCAAGACTGCCAAGAACCTGGGACCGCTGCTGAAGAACGCGGTCCGGGCGATCGACAAGGCGGCGTCGAAAGGCGTCATCAAGAAGGGGACGGCCTCGCGGTCGGTCTCTCGCCTGACGGTCGCGGTCGCCGGCGCCAGCAAATAGCTCTCCGCTCGACGTTTACGCGGACGCTTCCGCGAGCGTCTGGACCAGGCGCGAGAGCGTGATCTCGGGGTCGAGCTTCGAGCTCTTGAGACCGACGTCGGCGGCGTAGAGGCGTTCGAAGGCGCGTTCCAGCGACGCGCGCGACATGCGGCGCGCGGGGACCAGCACGTCGTCGAGAAAATAGGGGTTGATGCCGACGCCGGCGGCGATCTCGTTGCGGCCGGCGCCCGAGGCGGCCAGCTCCTTGGCGCGCCAGACCTGCCGCAGGTGGCGGGCCAGCATGAACTGGATGCGCAGCGCCGGCTCCCGGTTGCGGAGCATGTTGGTGAGGAGCGCCAGCGCCCGGCCGACGTTGCCGGCGCCGATCGCCTTGGTCAGCTCGAAAACACCACGCTGGCGGGTCTCGGCGACCAGATCCTCGACGGCGTCGACGCCGATCGGCTGGCCCCCGGCGTAGAGCGCCAGCAGATCGAGCGCCTGCGACAGCCGGCCGAGATCGGGGCCGGCGGCGGTGGCCAGCGCCTCGGCCGCGTCGGGGGCGATGGTCAGCTTGCGCGTGCGCGCCTCGCCGCGCACCCAGCCGGCGAGCGCCTGATCGCGCAGCGGCGCGAAGACGTGCAGGTAGCCGCGCTTCTTCAGCACCTGGAAAGCCTTGAACCGGACGTCGACCTTGTCGGCGATCAGCAGAAGGCAGGTGGCGGGGTTGGGATCCTCGGCGTAATCGACGAGCGGCTCGAGGTCGGCGGCCTTGACCTCGTCGATCGCCTTGCCGACCACCAGCCGGCGCTTGGCCAGCATCGGCAGCGTGCGCGCGGTGGCGAGCGCGGCGGCCAGCCCCTTCTCCTTGAGGTCGAAGACGTCTTGGTTGAACGACGCCGCCGCGCCGGCCTCGCGGAGGACGGCCGCGCGGATGGCGGCCGCCGTCGCGTCGACCAGATAGCGCTCGCCCGACAGGCAGTAGAGCGGCGCGATCTCGCCGCGGGCCACGGCGGCGATGAGGTCGGGCGGCGGAGGCGGCGGGGCCACGCCTCCGTTGTACTACACTGCGGGCGCCACACGACGATGCGCCTCGCACCTCTCTTGCTCCGCTGGTACGACCGGACCAAGCGCGACCTGCCCTGGCGGCGCGCGCCGTCGCCGTACAAGACGCTGGTCTCGGAGCTGATGCTGCAGCAGACGACGGTCGCCGCGGTCGTCCCGTACTTCGAACGGTTCGTGGCGCGGTTCCCCTCGCTGGCGTCTCTGGCCGCCGCCAGCGAGGAGGAGGTGACGGCGCTCTGGTCGGGGCTCGGGTACTACGCGCGGGCGCGCAATCTGCGCCGGGCGGCGCAGGCGGCGGTCGGCGCGCATGGCGGCGAGCTTCCGCGGAGTGAGGCCGCGCTCGGCGAGCTGCCGGGGCTCGGGCCGTACACGGCGGCCGCGGTGGCGGCTATTGCTTTCGGCGCGCGGACGTTCGCGCTCGACGGCAACGGCGCCCGCGTGATGGCCCGTCTCGGCGGCGTCTCCGACTCGATCGACGACCCCGCCACCCGCCTGCGGCTGCGCGCGGCCGGTACCCGAGAGGTGCCGCGCGGGCGCCCGGGCGACTTCACCCAGGCGGTCATGGAGCTGGGCGCCACGCTCTGCACGCCGCGCAACCCGCGCTGCGAGGCCTGCCCGGTGCGCGCCGCCTGCGCCGCGCGCGCGGCCGGCGCGGTCGGCGAGATCCCGCGCCGGACGAAGCGGGTCGCGCGCCCGCTGGTGCGCGTCGCCTGCGCCTGCGTGACCGACGGCGCGCGCGTGCTGCTGGTCAAACGCGGGCGCGGCCTCCTGGCCGGGACCTGGTCGTTGCCCGAGGAGGTTGTGGTGCCGTCCGGGGCCTCGGGCGCGGCGCGCGAGGCGGCGCGCCGGGTGGCCGCCGCGGCCGGCGTCGAGGTTGCGATGGTCGAGCGGCGCGGCGCCGTCCGCCACGTCTTCACCCACCGCGACGTCACGGCCGAGGTGTTCCGGATCGAGGTGGCGCGCGCCGGGCGCTCGCGCGCCGATCGACGCTGGGTGGCGCCGCAGGGAATGGCCGAGCTCGGTGTCTCCAGCTTCACCCGCAAGACAGTCGCCGTCGGGCTGGCCGCAAAATGAGACAACGCCAGGCTTCGGTCGTAGAAGAAGACGTGGTGCGGCTCGGGATCTACGTCGTCCTCCTGTTCGCGGCCTGCGCGGCGTCGGGGCAGACGGCGCCCGCTTTGCCGGGGACCTTCGGCGCGGGCGAGCCGCTGCCGGCCCCGGTGGTGGCCGAGCCCGGCAGACAACCGGCGGCGAACGGGCCGGAGCTCCCGGTGGCGGCGACCAACGATCCGGGCGGAGACGCCGACTTCGCCGCGGCCAAGGCGCGCTTCGACGCCGGTGACGGCGCCACGGCGCGTCCGCTGTTGGAGGCGTTCGTGGCGCACCACTCGCAGCATCCGGCGCGGCCGGCGGCCGATCTGATGCTGGCCCGGTTGGCGCTCGCGCGCGGCGACGCCGAGACGGCGCGTGGCCTGCTCGAGCCGCTCACCTCGCCGCCCCCCGACGAGGGGACCGGCGCCAGCGCCCGCTACTACCTCGGCCTGGCGGAGACGCGGCTCGGGAAGTTCGCGCGAGCGCGCGAGCTGCTGCTGCCGTTCCTGCCGCCGGCCGGCGCCGCCGGTCCCGGCGACGACTCGCTGGTCGAGCTGCGCGGTGCGCTCGGCGAGGCGACCGCCGGCCTCGGCGATGCGCCGGCGGCGATCGAGCTCCTCGACGCCTACGCGCGCGGCGGCCGAGAAGCGGAGAAGGCCTACGCACGCGAGCGGATCACCGCGCTCGCCGGCCAGCTCTCCCCCGACCTGGCCCTGCAGACCTTCCGGGCGGCGCCCGAAAAGGGCCTGGGGCGCGCGCTGCTCGGCGACGCGGCGGCCTCGGCGCTGCGCGCGCGCGGCGACAGCTCAGGGGCCGCGGAGATCCTCTCCGACGCGGCCTCGGCCCGCGTCGCGCAGGGGATCGATCAGGCGGTCGATCGTGCCGTCTCAGCCGGCGATCCGGGCCGCCTCGGACTGGCGCTGGCGCTGTCGGGGAGGTTTCAGCCGGTGGGCGAGGCGGCGCTGCGCGCGGCGATGCTGGCCACGGGGACACCGGCCGCGGCGGCGCTACAGCTCTGCGTCCGCGACGTGGGCGGCAAGCCGCCAGAGGCGCAGCAGCAGCTGGACCGCCTCGCGCGCGACGAATCGGTGATCGGGATCGTGGCGGCGCTCGCGCCGCGGAGCCCGTCCGCGACCGATGAATCGCCGCCTGTCACGACGCGCGACGGTGTTCCGACCCTGGTGATGGAGGATTCGGCGGGCGTGGGGACGGCGTTTCGTCTGCTGCACTCGGCCTCCGCCCGCGCGGTTACGCTGGCCCAAGCGGCTTTTCGCCTGGGAGCACGCGACTTCGCGCTCGTCGGGCCCGACAGCGCCGCGGCGATCGCTCTGCGACGCGCGTTCAAGCAGAGCGTCGTCGAGGGGGGTGGGCGCGTGACCGCCGACGTGAGCTATCCGCCGGGCGCGACCTCGTTCACCGCGGTGGTCGCGGCGATCAAGAAGTCGCAGCCACAGGTGGTGTTCGTCGGCGACGGCGCCGATCGGTTGGAGCTGATCGCCCCCGCGCTCGCCGCCGCGGACCTCTGGGCCGCGCCGTGGGGCGCCGCGCGGCCGGCGGGGGCCCCGGGGAAGCCGCGGCCGCGGAACGTGCTGCTGATGTCGACGGCAGCCGATCTGTCTCCCCGCCTGCTGCAAAGCGCCGGGCGCTACGTGCAAGGGGCGTTGCTGGCGCCCGGGTTCTACGCCGGGGCTGCCGATCCGCGGGCGCGCGGGTTCGTCGACGCGTATCGGGCGGCCTACGGCCAAGATCCGCACGCCACCGAGGCGTACGCCTACGACGGTGTCAACGCGATCCGCGCCGCGCTCGCCGCCGGCGCCAAGACGCGCGGCGACCTGGCGCAGGCCCTCGCCAGCGGAACGTTCGAAGGGTTGACCGGCGCGCTGCACTTCGGCGCCGACCGCCGGCGCGCCGATCCGCCGCGCGTCTACGTCGTCGACGGAGCGGACATCAAGACGTTCCGCTGACGGTCCGCCGGCGTCGGCGCGGCCCGGCTGGTTTCGGGGCCGTCGCCGCGCAGGCCACGGTGATCCATCCGGCGTCGGCGTTGTAGGGAGAGTCCGCGCGGCGCGAAAGCACCGCCGGGATTCCCAGCCGGCAGGCCTCCCGATAGAAGTCGGCCCCGGCGCCGTCGACGTGGTCGAGATAACGCAGACAGGTGCGTTCGGCGACCTTGCCGAGCAGCTGGTGGAGCAGCTCCTTCCGCCGCACGAGCGGCAGCTCGGTCAGGTCGCGTGACTCGACGAAAGGGAGATCGAAGAGGTAGTAGGCGAGCTGGGTGGGGCCCACGCCGGCCAGCGCCTTGGCGAGGGCCTTGGGGTCGGCGTGGCCGTCGGGGCCGACCGCGGTCAGGACGCCGTCGACGATGAGCGCCCGTGACGGCAGCAGCCGGACGGCGTCCGCGATCGCCTTCCGCTTGGCGGCCGCCGCGGCAGGCAAGACCTTTCCGTCGGGTCCGAACAGCGTCACCTCGCCGTTCTCGCTGCGCGCCAAGAGGCGTTCCCCGGCGACGGCGATCTCGTGCAGCCATCCTTCGTCCGCCACCGCGGTCCGGCGCCGCTTGGGTTTGGGGCCCCGGACCAAGCCGACGGGCGGCAGGACCTGGTCGGCAGGGCCGCTGATCCCGGAGAGGTCGAGCTCGGTCCGGTTGGAGTGCCAGACGTGCGTCCGATCGCCGGCGATCTCCTCCAGCGTCCGCCGCGTGGCCACGCTCTCCGCTCGCTCCTCGGTCACGATGCCGGCCGCCTCCGGGCGCGTCTCGGCGTCCTTCTCCTTGATGAGCAGCCAGTTCCGCCCGTCGTCGTCTCCCCGGCGCGATCCGCGCGGTTTGATCCGAACCAGCGCAAATCCCCCGCGCAGCTTGCTGCCCTTCAAGAAAAACTTTAAGTTCCCCGCGGCGAAGGCCTGATGCGGATCGGCCTCCTGAGGCTCCCAGGTCCCGCGATCCCAGAGGAGCACCGTCCCGCCGCCGTACTGCCCCTGGGGGATGATCCCCTCGAACTCGGCGTAGGCGAGGGGGTGGTCCTCGGTCTGCATGGCGAGGCGCTTGACCGCCGGGTCGAGGCTGGGGCCCTTGGGCACCGACCAGCTCTTGAGCACCCCGCCGAGCTCCAGGCGGAAGTCGTAGTGCAGCCGGGTGGCGGCGTGCTTCTGGATGACGAACGCCCGCGGCCGCTCCGCTGGCGCCTCGGGTGACGGAGCCTGCTTTTGCTCCTCACCCGGGGGCTCGCGGGTCAGCGCGAAGTTCCGCTTCCGGTTGTATTCGCCAAGGCCCATCGCGACCGCCAGTCCTATGTTAATAACGTCTCCCCATGCGGATGTCCCAGACTCTGATCCCCACGCTCAAAGAGGCCCCGGCCGAGGCGGAGGTCCCGTCCCACATCTTGATGGTCCGCGGCGGCTATCTGCGGAAGGTCGCCGCCGGCGTCTACTCGTTCCTGCCGCTCGGCTGGCGGGTGGTGAAGAAGGTGGAGAGGATCATCCGCGAGGAGCTGGACCGCGTCGGCTGCTCCGAGGTCTTCCTGCCCGCCGTCATTCCCGCCGAGCTCTGGCAAGAGTCCGGCCGCTGGGAGAAATATGGGGCGCAGCTCCTGCGCTTCAAGGACCGCAAGGGGGCCGACTTCGTGATCGGGCCGACGCACGAAGAGGTGATCTGCGCGCTCGTGCGTGGCGACGTCCGCAGCTGGCGCCAGCTGCCCCTCAACCTCTATCAGATCCAGACCAAGTTCCGTGACGAGCTGCGGCCGCGCGCCGGGCTCATGCGCGGGCGCGAGTTCATCATGAAGGACGGCTACTCGTTCCACGTCAACCAGACCGACGCCGACCGCGAGTACCAGAAGATGTACGACACCTATTCGCGGATCTTCACCCGCTGCGGCCTGGCCTTTCGGGCGGTCGAGGCCGACACCGGAAACATCGGCGGCTCGTCGTCGCACGAGTTCCAGGTGTTGACGGAGACCGGCGAGGACGCCCTGGTCGCCTGCGACACGTGCGACTACGCGGCCAACGTCGAGCAGGCGATTAGCAGAGCTCCCAGCGCTCGCGTGGGGGTTCCCGGGACGACGGTGAAGAAGGTGGCGACGCCCGGCAAGCATTCGATTGCCGACGTGTCCGGCTTCTTCGGCCTGCCGCCCGAGAAGCTGGTCAAGACGCTCATCTACCTGGCCGACGGGAAGCCGATCGCGGTGATGGTCCGGGGCGATCGCGAGGTCAACGAGATCAAGCTGGCCAAGGCGCTCGGCGCCGACACGCTGGCGCTGGCCGGCGACCTGGTGGTCAAGCAGGTCACCGGCGCGGCGGTCGGGTTCGCCGGGCCCGTCGGCTTGAAGACGGCGGCGCCGATCTACGTCGACGTCGAGGTCGCGGCGCTGTCGGACTTCGTGGTCGGCGCCAACGAGGACGACGCGCACCTGACCGGCGTCAACGTCGATCGCGATTTCAAACCGGCCGCCGTGGGCGACTACCGAACAGCCATGGCGGGCGACGCCTGCGCCCGCTGCGAGGGGGGGCACCTCAAGGCTTACCGTGGAATCGAGGTGGGCCAGGTCTTTGCTCTCGGCACGAAGTATTCGAAGCCGATGGGGGTGACGTTCCTCGACGTCGACGGGCAGGAGAAGCCGGCGGTGATGGGGACCTACGGCATCGGGGTGACCCGCATCGTCGCCTCGGCCATCGAACAGAACCACGACAAGGACGGCATCGTCTGGCCGCTGCCGCTGGCGCCGTTCGAGGTGACGGTCCTCGAGCTGCAGCAGGATGACGACAGCGTCATTGCCACGGCCAAGAGGCTCTACGAAGAGCTGACCGCGGCGGGCATCGACGTGCTCTACGACGATCGCGACGAGCGCCCGGGGGTGAAGTTCAAGGACGCCGACCTGATCGGGATCCCCTTCCGCCTGGCCGTCGGCAAGAAGGGGATGGCCGAGGGGATCGTCGAGCTCAAGCGCCGCAACGGCAGCGAGGTGCGCAAGGTGAAGATCGACGAGGCGGTCAAGCTGGTGGTGGCCGAAGTGCAAGGCGAGCGAAAATGACCATCCCGGCCAAGCCTCCCCATCACATCCCCTCGCGCGAGCGGGTGATCGTGGCGCTCGACGTCCCCGATTGCACGGCGCTGACGACGCTGCTCGACCGGCTCGACGGGCGGCCGGCGTTCTACAAGGTCGGTCTCGAGCTGTTCGTCGCCGAGGGGGAGCGCGCCGTGGAGCTGGTGCGGGCGCGTGGCGGCCGGGTGTTCCTCGACCTCAAGCTGCACGACATCCCCGAGACGGTGGCCCGCGCCGTCGCCTCCGCGGCGCGCGTCGAGGCCGACCTGCTGACGCTTCACACCTCGGGCGGCTACGAGATGCTGGCCCGCGCGGCCGAGGCGGCGGCGGGGCGGGTCAAGCTGCTCGGGGTGACGGTGCTGACCAGCCTGGCCGAGGATGATCTGCGCGCCGAGGGGGTCGAGCAGACGATCCCGGAGATGGTGCGCGCCCGCGCCCGCATCGCGGCCCGCGCCGGGATCGCCGGCCTGGTCTGCTCGCCGCACGAGATCGCCGCGGCACACGGCGCCGCACCGGGGCTGCTCATCGTCGTTCCGGGGATTCGCCCGGCGGCCGCGCCCGGCGCCGCCAAGGGGCGACAGGACGATCAGAAGCGCGTCGCCACCGCGGGGCAGGCGATCACCAACGGAGCGGACTACCTGGTCGTCGGGCGGCCGGTGCGTGACGCCGCCGATCCGGCCGCGGCGTTCGAGGAGCTGGTCCGAGAAGTCGAAGCCGGCGTGTGACCGGCGCGGACGAATCCAACGACTCGCGCATCGTCTTCGGCGTCCGGCCGGTCGACGAGCTGGTGCGCGCCCGGCCGCGCGAGGTGAGCGTCATCTACGTCGCCGAGGGGACGCGCTCCGGGGAGATCGAACGGGTCGTCCAGACCGCCAAGGAGCGCGGCGTCGCCGTCGAGATCCGGCCCCGGCGCCTGGTGGCCGAAATGGCGGGCGGCGGCGTCCACCAGGGGCTGGTGGCGGTGACCGGCCGTTTTCGCTACGTCACCATCGACGACATCCTGGGCGCCGCCACGCAGGCGAACGAGCCGGCGCTGGTGGTCATTCTCGACGGCATCACCGACCCGCACAATCTGGGCGCCATCATTCGCAGCGCCGAGGTCCTGGGCGCGCACGGTGTGGTGATCCCGGCGCGCGGCGCGGCGTCGGTGACGGCGGGCGCGGTGAAGGCCTCGGCCGGTGCGACCGAGCGGGTGCGCATCACCGAGGTCAACAACCTGATGCGCATCATCGATTACCTGCGCGAGCGGGGCCTGGCCGTGCTCGGCGCCGCGGCCGGCGGCGGCGAGCGGCTCGACGGCGTCGATCTCTCCGGTCCCGTCGGGCTCGTCAT
Source organism: Polyangia bacterium (assembly GCA_036267635.1). Taxonomy (GTDB): domain Bacteria; phylum Myxococcota_A; class Polyangia; order Fen-1088; family Fen-1088; genus JADGRB01. Next base: position 16,165 of record DATAVR010000024.1, read on the forward strand.
CGGCGCCGAAGGGCAGGGGATGCGCGAGGCGGTGGCGCGCCGCTGCACGGGTCTCTTTCACATCCCACAGCGCGGGACGGTCTCCTCGCTCAACGCCTCGGTGGCGGCGGCCATCGCGCTCTACGAAGTCTCGCGCCAGCGCGGCCGCGGATGAGTCAGGCGATCGCAGCGGACGGCCGGCTCATCTGATAGTCTCTGCGCCCCGGAGGCTCAGAAAAAGCAGATGTCGTCACGTATCCCCGTTGCCGTGGTGGGTGCCACCGGTCTCGCTGGACAGCAGTTCCTGGCGTCACTGGCCGGTCACCCGATGTTCGAGATCCGCAAGCTGGCGGCGTCGAGCCGCTCGGCCGGCAAGAAGTTCGCCGACGCGGTGAAGGACGACAAGGGGGCCTCGAAGTGGTTCTGCTCCGAGCCGCTCTCGGCCGAGCACGCCGGGATCACCGTCGAGGACTCGGCCCACATGACCAACGACGGCATCCGGCTGGTGTTCTCGGCCGTCGAGGCCGACGTGGCCAAGGTGATCGAGCCCAAGTGCGCGGCCGACATCCCGGTCATCTCGACCGCCAGCGCGTTTCGCTACGAGCCCGACGTGCCGGTGTTTCTCCCCGGCGTGAACTGGGACCACGCGGCGCTCATCGACATCCAGCGCAAGAAGCGCGGCTGGAAGGGCTTCGTCTCGCCCGGCCCGAACTGCACCACCGTCGGCCTGGCGATGACGCTCAAGCCGCTCGACGACGCGTTCGGTGTCTCGCGGGTGATCATGACCTCGATGCAGGCGCTCTCGGGCGCCGGCCGCTCGCCCGGCGTCTCGGCGATGGACATCCTGGACAACATCGTCCCCTACATCCCCAAGGAAGAAGAGAAGGTCGAGACCGAGACCCACAAGATCTTGGGCAAGCTGGTCGGCGAGGCGATCGTCCCGGCGCCGTTGACGGTCTCCTGCACCTGCACGCGCGTCAACGTGATGGAGGGGCACACCGAGTCGGTGTTCGTCGAGCTGAAGAAGAAGGCGGGGCTCGACGAGGTCAAGGCGGCCTGGCGCGCGTTCGGCGGCGAGCTGGCGGCGATGGACCTGCCGTCGGCGCCCAAGCACCTCATCTCCGTCAGCGACGATCCGTTCCGCCCGCAGGTCCGCCTCGACCGCGACGCCGAAGGCGGGATGTCGACGGTGGTCGGCCGGCTGCGCTCGGACCCGGTGCTGACCAACGGCATCAAGTACCTGCTGGTCTCGCACAACACCCGCATGGGCGCGGCCCGCGGCGCCATCCTGGTCGCCGAGTACCTGACCAAAAGGGGCTACATCAAGTAGCCCCGTGACGGCGACGGCTACATCAAGTAGCCCCGTGACGGCGACGGCTACATCCAAGTAGCCCCGTGACGGCGACGGCTACCTCTAGTAGTCGCAGGTCGGCTGACCGGTCAGGGGGCGTCCGCCTGTCCGGCTTTCTCGCGGGCCAGATCGCGGCGGCGTCGGGCCGAGCTGTCGGTGGGGTCGCGCGCCACGGCGGCGTTGTATTCGCGCAGCGCCTCCCGGTAGCGCTCGAGGTGGAAGTAGACGTCACCCACCAGCAGGCGTCCGTTGATCTCGGCGCCGGCCGCGATCGCCTGGCGCCCCTGGCGGATCGCTTCCTGGTAGTCGCCGCGATCGAAGGCCGACTGCCCGCGGTTCAAGATCGTCGTCGTGTCGGCGAGTGAGGCGGGCGGCAGGGCAGGTGCGCCGGACGCGGTCTTGGCGGCGTGCGGCTCGCCTCCGGCGGCCAGCGATGCGCGGTGGGCCGCCGGTGCGTGCAGGACCGCCGGGGTTAGATCGAGGGCGATCGCGTGGTGGGCTGCCGCCGCGAGCAGCTTTCGCGGCTCCTCGTTTGCTGCCGGGCTCACCGTCGGGGCCGGCGTTGGCCCGACGGCAAGCGGTAACGGCGGAGGCGAAGCGGGCAGGGCAGCGGGCACCGCCGCGAGGGCGGCCGCGGGCGGCGGGCTCGGCGCCGCGGTGGGCGCCGGGCCTGTCCCCAGGAAGTGCACCCCGGCCAGCACGCCCCCCGCGAGCAGCACGGTTAGGAGAATCGCCGTGCCGCCCAGCCGGACGCGTCGAACCGGCGCGGTCGTCGTCGCGCCGGTCCCGCCGGTGAGCGGCTGCCCGATGGCGGTGTCGGCGCTCCCCAGAGGCAGGCGCGGCGTGGTCAAGGAGCCGCTCGGTCCCCGGGGGGACGGCGCCCCCTCGACCGTGGTGAGGCAGGCGAGGATCTGCTCCTTGAGCGCGGTCATCGACCAGTGCCGGTCGCCGGGGGCGCGGGCCAGCGCGCGCATGACCAGCTTCTGCACGTCGCGCGGCAGCTCGGAGCGCAGCTCGCCGATCGGCCGCGGGTCCTCCGTCGCCTTGCGCTGGAGCACCTCGATCGCGTCATCGCCCGAGCAGGGGGGCGTGCGGGTGAGCATCTCGTAGAGGAGTCCCCCCAGAGCGTAGACGTCGGTCAGCGCGTCGGCGGTCTTTCCGGCCGCCTGCTCGGGCGCCATGTAAGCCGGCGTCCCGATCGCCACGTCGGGGCGGGTGAGGGCGGCGCCGACCGCCAGGTCGAGATCCTTGGAGATACCGAAGTCGAGCACCTTCACGAAGTCTTCCTGGTCGTTGCGGTTCACCAGCATGACGTTGGCCGGCTTCAAATCGCGGTGGACGACGTCGGCGGCGTGCGCCGCCTCGAGCGCGCGGGCGATCTGCGCCGCCACCAGCAGCGCCCGCTCGACCGGCAACGGCCCGCTGTTGGCGATGAGCTCCTCGAGCCCGATGCCGTCGAGAAACTCCATCACGAAGTAGAAGGCGCCGTCGGGGGTGCTCCCCGAGTCGGTGACGTCGACGATGTTGGGGTGGCCGATCTTCGAGGCGGCCCGCGCCTCGCGCCGGAACCTCTCGACCAGGTCAGCGCTGTGGTGAAAACGGGCGTGCAGGATCTTGATCGCCACCCGCCGGCCGATGTCGATGTGCTGCGCCTCGTAGACCCGCCCCATCGCCCCTTCTCCGCACAGGCGCCGGATGTGGTAGCGGCCGCCGAGTGTGGTCCCGACGCGTGGGTCGGCGCCGTCGGCGCGCGGCTCGTCATTGGGCACGACCGGGGCAGGGCCAATCCCCCCCGACAACATCGCGCGCGAGGCCGCGATCAGCCGATCGCGCTCACGCCGCTCTTCACGGACGTCGTCGGCGAAGAGCGGGCGCAGGAAGCCGGCCAGGCGATCGGCGTCGGTCTTGGGCGCCGTCTCGGCCAGGAAGGCCGCCAGATCGGCGCGCAGGAGCTCGGCGCTCGGGTAGCGATCCTCGCGCTCGATCGCCAGCGCCCGCATGACGATGCGGTCGAGCTCGGGCGGCACGCGTCCGCTGATCTTCGACGGCGGGACCACCTCCGGGTTGCGGGCGCGGGCCATGGCGTCGGGGTTCGGCTGGTCCCTGGGGCTGGCGATGGGGAAGAGCTGCCGCCCGGTCAAGAGCTCCCAGAGCAGGATCCCCGCCGCGTAGATGTCGACGCGCCCGTCGAGCGGCAGCCGGCGCGCCTGCTCGGGCGCCAGGTACGACAGCTTGCCGTAGACGATCCCCGGCGTGGTCCGCTCCATCTTGAGGATCGACATCGCCAGCCCGAAGTCGGTCAGCTTCACCTCGCCGCTGTACGACAAGAGCACGTTGGCCGGCGACACGTCACGGTGCACCAGCTTGAGGTCCTCGAAGGCGTGCGCGTAAACGAGGGCGCGCGCGATCTCCTTGAGGATGTAGACCGAGACGTCGATGGGGAAGGGGACGCGCTTTTCGGCGCAGCGGTTCCAGGTCGCCAGCAGGTCCTTTCCGTCGACGTACTCCATCGCCAAGAAGATCTGTCCCCCCACCATGCCGGCGTCGAACACGCTGACCATGTTCCCGTGCGCCAGGCGCAGCGCCACCAGCGCCTCGTCGTGGAAACGCCGGGAATTCTCGGAGGCGACCAGCTCGGGGATCACCTGCTTGATCACGCAGAGCTTCTCCAGGCCCGGCGCGCCGGTGAGCGCCAAGTGGAGCTGTCCCATCCCCCCGCGGGCGAGCGGCTTCAACAATACGTAGGAGTCGAATCTGCGTGGAAACCCGCCCGGCGCCGTCACGCGGGGGATTTTACCTTGCGTCGCGATTCAATGAGACGTGACATATTCGAGGGGGATGGACGAATTTCGGTCAGAGCCGCCCGCGACGGCGGAAACGGCCGCGCTCGGGGGGCGGTGCGTGGTCCTCGGCGTGACCGGAGGCATCGCCGCCTACAAGGCGGCAGAGCTCTGCCGTCTGCTGGTCAAGGCGGGGGCCACGGTGCGGGTGGTGATGACCGACGCCGCGACCGAGTTCATCACCCCGCTGACGATGCAGACGCTCTCGGGTGCGCCGGTCTCGCGGGAGCTGTTCGACCTCGGCAGCGAGGCGGAGATCGGGCACATCCAGCTGGCCGACGAGGCCGACCTGCTGATCGTCGCGCCGGCGACCGCCGACGCGATCGCGCGCCTGGCGGCCGGGATGGCCAACGATCTTTTGACCGCGGTGGTGCTGGCCAGCAAGGCGCCGCTGCTCTTGGCGCCGGCGATGAACGTCAACATGTGGGAGAACCCGCTCACCCAGGCGAACCTCGGGCGACTGCTCGGTCCGGAGGGCGGGGGCCGCGTCTCCACCGTCGGTCCCGACAGCGGCGAGCTCGCCTGCGGGTGGGTGGGCGCCGGGCGGCTCATCGAGCCGGCGGAGATCGTGGCGGCGGCGGCGCGGCTCCTGGCGCCGCGCGATCTCGACGGCCGGCGGGTGGTCGTCGCCGCTGGGCCGACGCGCGAGCCGGTGGACGAGGTGCGGTTCCTCGGCAATCGCTCGTCGGGGAAGATGGGCGCGGCGCTGGCGGCGGCGGCGGCGGCGCGCGGCGCGGCGGTCACGCTGCTGGCGGGACCGGGGACGCCGGCCGTCCCGAGCACCTACGGCACGACCGAGGTGGCGCGCGTCGACGTCGAGACCGCCGCCGACCTCGAGCGGGCGCTCGCCTCGGCCAGCCCCGGCGCCGACGCGGTGGTGATGGCGGCGGCGGTGGCCGACTTTCGTCCGCGCGCCCGCGCGGTGGGCAAGCTCTCGCGGCGCACCGCCAGCGGCGGCGATCTGACGCTGGAGTTGACGCCCGTTCCCGATCTGCTGGCCGGCGTAGCGCGCGCCCGCCAGAACGGCCGCCCGTTCCTGATCGGGTTTGCGGCCGAGCTGACCGGCGGGGAGGCGCTGGCGACGCGCGCGGCCAGCAAGCTGCAGGAGAAAGGCTGCGACGCGATCGTGGCCAACGACGTGAGCGCGCCCGGAATCGGCTTCGACGCCGACGACAACGCCGTCACCGTGCTGTTCGCCGACGGTGCCCGGGCCGACATCCCGCGCGCCTCGAAGCGCGCCATCGCCGATCGGCTGTGGGGGCTGTTCGCCCCGCGGCTGCCCCCTAAGGGTGGACAGAAGCAGGGTGGACAGAAGGACGGCGGGAGCGGGTCGCATGCCTGACGCGCGCCTCAAGGGTTACGCACCCCAAGCGGTACGCCATCTGGCCGCGGCGGGGAGCGTGATGGTGGCGCGCCAGGCGACGGCCGGTGCGCACCCGGGGAGCGTCCCCCCCTGGCCGGGGGCCGCCGATCCCGATTTTCACGCCACCCTGGCGGCGGTCTGGATCTGGGCGCGTCACCAGCGGCTCTCGGGGGTCGAGAAGTTCGCCGCCGCGCGCAAGGAGGCCTGGGGCTTTCTCGTCGAGGCGGCGCCCCGCTTCGTGCCCGACGCGATCGACAGCGCCACCGACGACGAGGCCGCCTACGACTGCGCGATGGTGCTCTGGGCGGTCGCCGCCGAGTACGGGCTCGGGAAGGTCGAGGCGCGCCGGCAGGCGATCGCCGATCGGGCCGCCCGCGTCCTGTCGATGCACCTCGGCGAGCTCGACGATCTGTCGGGGCGTGAGTTCCGCGACCCCGGGTTTCTCGCCCTGGCGCTCATGGAGTACGCGCGGGCGGTCGACGCGCGCGGCCTCTTGGCCAGCGGCCGCAAGTTCGTCGAGCGGGCGTTCGGCATGAAGGCGCCGGCGCCGTTCGCCGACGAGCCGGCGCCGCCGGGCGGGCTGTTCGATTTCTCGTCGACGACGGCGACGCGGATCCTGGCGGTGATCTCCGCCGAGGGGAACACGCCGTTCGTAGGGGCCTGGCTGCGCGAGCGGATCGCGGCCGGCGCCCCGCACGGATTCGCGCCGCGGCGGCTCGACGAGAACAGCTGGAACGCCTGCGCCGCTTGGGCGCTCGGGCGGGCGTACGTGATCGCCACCGACCCTGCTTTTCTCGAATGCTACACCGCGATCGTCGACGAGATCGAACGGCGCGACGTCGATCATGACTGCGCGCTCGGCCGCGACAAGACGGTGCGGGTGGCCGAGGTGACGCCGACCTTCTATTACGCACTGGCCATCGACGCGCTGGTCACCTCCGACAGCGCGAGCCAGGCGCGCGCCGAGGCCGGGGGGACGCGTGGCCGGTGAGGGCGATGACGGTGACGGTGACGGCGACGGCCAAAGTGAAAGCGCGACGGACGAGCGCGAGGCCCTGCGCGTCCTCGTGGCCCAGGTCCGGACGAATCTCGCCACCCGCGGGCGCTCGGGTCTCCTGGGGGTGTCGATGAAACCGGGCGCTCCCAAGAAAGTGGCCCGCGGGGCGCCTGCCGCGCCGCCCAGCCGGCCCGTCGCCGTCAATGGACCGCCCGAGCCCGAGGCTGCGGCCGACGAGCCGGTGGGTGCGCCGGACGCGCCGCGCGGGCGCGCCGGGCTGCAGTTGGTGCGCGACGAGCTCGGCGACTGCAAGCGGTGCAAGCTCTGGCCGAGCCGCCAGAACCTCGTGTTCGGCGTCGGCAACCCCGACGCCAACCTGGTGTTCGTCGGCGAGGCGCCCGGCGCCGACGAGGACGCGCAGGGTGAGCCGTTCGTCGGCAGGGCTGGTCAGCTTCTCACCAAGATGATCGAGGCGATGGGCTACGCGCGCAGCGACGTCTACATCTGCAACGTCCTCAAGTGCCGCCCCCCCGGCAACCGAAACCCCGAGCCCGACGAGGTGGCGAGCTGCGAGCCGTTCTTGAAGAAGCAGCTCGGCGCGATCCGCCCGCGGATGATCGTCGCGCTGGGCAAGTTCGCCGTGCAGTGCCTCCTGCGCGACGATTCGCCGATCGGCCGCCTGCGGGGCAACTTCCGCGCTTACGAAGGGATCCCCCTCATGCCGACCTTCCACCCGGCCTATCTCCTGCGGGACCCCAGCAAGAAGAAGCTCGCCTGGGACGACCTCAAGGCGGTGAACACCGCTTTGGCGAACGTCGGGATCACGCCGCCGCATTCACCCGCCGGCTGACGCCGGCGCGGGAACCCTCCCAGGGTTTCCGCACTTGCTGTACGATGGCCGCCGCATGCCCCCCCGTGCGCTTCGCGGTGACACGCGCCTTGGTCTCTTCATGGCGTTGACCCTCGTCGGTTGCGGCGCCTCCTCCGAGGAGCTCTACGAACGCGGCCAGGCGTCGTTCAAGCAGGACAAGCTCGCGCCGGCGGTCGCCGATCTGGAGTCGTTCGCGGGCAAGAGCTGCGGCCCGACCGGCGCGCACCGGCACTGCCGGCAGGCTTACCTGACGCTCGGCCACGCCTACGAGAAGCAGCAAGCGCCCGGCAAGGCCTGGGTGGCGTACGACGCGGCGCTGACGTTCGGTCCCCCGAGCGGAGACGAGGCGATCCAGAGCGACCGCGAGCGGATGCAGGCGATACTGGCGGCGCAGCAGGAGAAGGAGACCGCGCGGGCGCCGGTGATCATCCGCTACCGCGACGAGGTGACCGAAGAGTACACACCGCGCTCGGTGGTCATCTCGCTCGACTTCGCGCCGGTCGTCACCAAGGACAAGGACGTCGCCGACCTGCACAGCCCCGACTTTCGACGCCTCTACAGCGCCTCGATCTCGGCGGGCGAGCACGTCCTGGTGGTCGAGATGGCGCACGACTGCAACCCGAATGGCGGTGCCCGCTGCGCCCGCTCGCGCGTCCACAAGGCCTGGCCGTTCAGCGTCGCCGCCCGCACGCCGTCGACGATCGAGATCCGCGCCTACGCCGAGAGCGGGGAGGGGGACAACCCCTCGCGACCGGCCCTCGAGCTCATCAGTCGATAACATCGGGACCCTCAAAGGGTCCCGCGCTCCCCGCGATGAGCTCCGACCGGCGGAGCCGGTCTACGCTCGACGCGATCGAGCGCGTGTTCAACGACCCGGGGGACTGGCGGGGGGCGGCTTGGCAGCTTCCACGACCTGCACCGGGCTGCCGTCCTGCACCGAGGTGCCGAGATCGAGGGCGACGCGCTCGCCGGGGGCGAGGCCGCTCACCAGACGGACGACCTGCCCGTCGTCCTCGGCGACGACCACCGGCTTGTAGTGCACGTGCTGTCCGGCGTCGAGCACCGCCACCTGCGACTTGTCGCCCCGGGTGAGCAACGCCTCGGCGGGGATCTCGAAGAGCGGCGGGACGCGCACGTCGAGCGTCACCTGGACGTAGCTGCCGGGGACGATCAGGTGGTCGTCGTTGCTGATGTCGACCTCGGTCAGCATGGTGCGCGTCCGCGGCGACAGCTCGCCGCTCGTGCGCGCGACCTTGGCCTGGCGCGACCAGCCGGGACGCTCGGGGACGGTGACGACGGCGGCGTCGCCGGCGTGGACGAACGGCGCGCTCGACTGGTCGACGTAGACGTAGACGCGCAGCTGGTCCCCCTTGGAGACCGAGACGATGGGGACGGCGCCGTTCTGCGCGTTGGCGGCGCTCTGAATCAGCGTCCCCGGATCGGCGAAGCGCGCGCTGATCACCCCGTCGAACGGCGCGCGGATCACCCGGTAGCCACGCTCCGTGGCGATCGCCGACTGAGTGGCGTCGGCCACGTCCGCGGTCGCCTGGCCGAGCTCCAGCTCCTGCGCCGAGACGACGCCGGCCGGGGCCAGCGCCGTCAGGCGTTTGGCGTTCACCCGCTTGTTGCGCGCGTCGGCGACGGCGGCATTGTACTGCGCGTCGAGCTCCGGCGCCGTGACGGTGGCGATGAGCTGGTTCTTCTTGACCCGGTCGCCCTTGTCGACCTTGAGGTCGCTGAGGAAGCCCGCCACCTTGGCGTAGAGCGTGACCTCGAAGAAGGGCCGCGCCTCGCCCTGCAACACCAGGTGCCGCACCCCGGGAGCCTGCTTGACGGTGGCGAACCGGACGCGCGGTCCCTGGGCCACCGAGGCGACGCGCGCCTGCGCGTCGTCCATCGCTTCATGAATGCGGTGCCGGCCGATGCCGATCACGCCCAGCAGGGTGGCCAGGAAGACCGCGCCACCGACCAGGTAGAAGAGAGCCGAGCGCTTCGGGGTCGGCGTCCCCGAACCGCCGTCGTCGCGGGTCGCAGGGGTCTCGTCGGGCAGCGCCTCGAGCGGGCGGGGGGGCGACATCAGGCGTGGCTCCCGGAAGGGGTGGAACCATCAGACGCTGCCGACGCTGCCAGTCCCTCGCGCTCCTCGCTCAAGAACTTCTGTTCCATGACGTGCTTGCTCGGCAGCTTGACGCGCACGGTGGCATATACCACGGGGACCACGAACAGCGTCACGAAGGTGGCCATGCCGAGGCCGCCGATGACGGCGCGCCCGAGCGGCGCGTTCTGCTCGCCCGCCTCGCCGAGCCCGAGCGCCATGGGGATCATGCCGATGATCATCGCCAGCGCCGTCATGATGACCGGCCGCAGCCGGGTTCGTCCGGCCTCGAGCGCCGCCTCGAGCGGGGTGACCCCCTCCTTCTCGACGCGGAGATCGTTGGCGAAGCTGACGAGGAGGATCGAGTTCGAGACCGCGATGCCGACCGCCATGATGGCGCCCATCAACGACTCGACGTTGATGGTGGTGTGGGTCAGCACCAGCATCCAGAGGATGCCGACCAGCGCGCCCGGCACCGCCACCATGATGATGAACGGGTCGAGCCAGGACTGAAACAGGATGACCATCAGGCAGTAGACCAGCAACACGGCGAGAATGAGCCCCAGGCCCAGCATGCGAAACGACTGGTTCATCACCTGGTTCTGGCCGCGCAGGGTGACCTTCACGCCGGGCGGCAGCTTGCCGAGCCCGTCGATCTTCTTCTGGATGTCAGCGGCGACGTTCCCCAGATCGCGCCCCTCGACGTTGGCGCCGACGTCGATCACCCGCTGGACGGTGTAGTGGTTGATCTGCTCGGGGCTGCCGCCGGGGTGGACGGCGGCGATGCCGCTCAGCATCTGGGTCGGCGCCTCGGGGACGGCCGCCGGCCCCGGGCCCGTCGCGTTGCTGTCGATCGGCACCCCCGTGGTCAGCGGCGTGGCCATCACCTGGTCGACCGACGACAGCTGCGGCAGCGGCGTCTTGACCACCACGAAGTAATTGACGTTGTTGTGCGGGTTCAGGAAGTAGGAAGGCGCCACGAGGCCGCTCGACGACAGCGAGACCAGCAGGTTGTTGGCCACGTCGCGCTGAGCGATCCCGGCCTGCGCCGCGCGCAGCCGGTCGACGTCGACCCTCAAGGCCGGGTAGTCGACCACCTGCACGACGTGCGCGTCGGCGGTGCCGGCCACCTCGGCGACGCCGTCGCGCAGCTTGCGCGCGATCTCGTATCCCTTTTGGTAGTCGGCCGACTCGACCTGCAGGTCGATCGGTGACGACAGCCCGAAGTTGAGCACCTGGCTGACGATGTCGGCCGGCTGAAAATAGGCGCTGGCCCCGGGGAAGTCGTGGGTCAGCAGGGCGCGGATCCGGCGCATGTAGCCGGCGGTGGGGGCGTGATCGGGCTTGAGCGCGATGAGGATCTCCGCGTCCATCGGGCTCACGTTGTCGGTCTGCACGAACGCCAGGTTGTAGGAGATCGGCACGCCGATCATGACGTTGATGGTCTCGAGCTCGCGCGCCGGGACGATGCCGCGGATGCCGTTCTCCACCTCCGCCACCAGCGCCTCGGTCCTTTCGATGCGCGAGCCGGTGGGGGCGCGGAAGTGCAGCTTCATGAGGCCGGCGTCGACCGAAGGGAAGAAGTCGGTGCCGACGACGAACACCAGGCCCAAGCTGGCGATCGAGATCGCCCCGGCGGTGACGATGGTGAAGCGCCGGTGGTGCAGGGCGGCCGCCAGCACGGCGGCATAGCGGTTCTGGAAGCGCTCGAATTTGTCTTCGCGCCAGCGGTTGAAGCGGACGGCGATCCGTTTCCAGCCCGCTTCCGGCAAGGGGGAGCCGGGCTCGTCGTGGTGCTCGCTGTGCATGAGGAGGCGCGCCAGCGCCGGGACCAGCGTCCGCGACAGCAGGTACGAGGCCAGCATCGCCAGCACCACCGAGATGGCGAGCGGGGTGAACAGGAAGCGCGCCGGTCCGACCAGCAGCACGACCGGAAAGAAGACGATGCAGATGGAGAGCGTGGCCACGATGGCCGGCACCGCGATCTGCGAGGCGCCGTCGAGGATGGCGCGGGTGAGCGGCTTGCCCATCATCCGGTTGCGGTGGATGTTCTCCACCTCGACGGTGGCGTCGTCGACAAGCATGCCGATGGCCAGCGCCAGCCCTCCCAGCGTCATGATGTTGATGGTGTGGCCGTAGAGGTTCAGCCCCACGATCGCCGAAAAGATGGCCAGCGGGATGGAGGTGCAGACGATCACCATGCTGCGCCAGCTGCCGAGGAAGAGGCCGACCATCAGCGACACCAGCAGTGACGAGATGACCGCCTCGCGCACCACGCCGCCGATGGCGCCGCGCACGAACAGCGACTGGTCGAAGTCGATCTTCAGCTCCAGGCCGTTCGGCGCCGCGGCCTTGATCTGGGGCAGCACGTCGCGCACGGCGTCGACCACCGCCAGCGTCGAGGCGTCGGAGTGCTTGAGGATCGCCAGGTAGGTGGCGCGGCGGCCGTTGACCCGCACGACGTTGGTCTGGTCGGCGAAGGCGTCCGAGACCCGGGCCACGTCGCCCAGCAGCACCGGCGCGCCGTCGACGATCTTGACCGGGAGGTTGGCGAACTCGGCCACCTCGTTGGGGCTCGAGTTCATGAGCACGTTGTACTCGCGGTTGCCGATGCGGGCGGTCCCGGCCGGGAGGATGACGTTCTCGCTGTTGAGCGCGTTGACCACGTCGTAAGGGGAGAGCCCCTTGCTGGCCAGCTGGCGCGGGTCGATGTCGACGTTGATCTGGCGCTGCTTGCCGCCGAACGGCGCCGGCGTCGAGAGGCCCGGGATGGTGAAGAGCTTCACCCGGATGAAGTTCAGGCCGTAGTCGAAGATCTGCTGCTCGGGCAGGGTCTCGCTGGAGATCGTCAGCTGCGCGACCGGGACGTTGGAGGCGTTGAACTGGATGACCGTCGGCGGCGTCATCCCCGGCGGAGCGATGCGCAGAATCGTACTGGAGACAGAAGATATTTGAGCAATGGCTGCCCCTATTTCAGTCCCGGGTTGAAAGTAAATCCTCAGGATTCCGATGCCCGGAATCGACTGCGATTCGATCCGTTCGATGCCGTTGACGGTGGTCGAGAAGGCGCGCTCGCTGATGAGCACCACCCGGCGCTCCATGTCCTGCGCCGAGAGGCCCGGATAGTTCCAGACCACCGCCACCACCGGGATGTCGATGGCCGGGAAGATGTCGACCACCATGCGGGTGAGCGACAAGATCCCCGTCACCAGGATGAGGACGCACATGACGGCGACGGTGTAAGGGCGCCGCAGCGCGAGCCGAACTATCCACATCTGAGATACAAGCTCGCCGGGAATCTATTCGACGAACGGCCAAGGTCAAGGACGACCTGGCCGCCCGAAGCTGCGCGGGCTGCCCGGTCGAAGCTAGCCGCCGGAGGTGGCGGTGGTGAAGAGGACCGGCGCGCCGGTGGCCCTGATGATGGCCTCGCGCGGAACCCCCTCCGCCCGCGCGAGGCAGACGAAGCAGTCGCCCCCGACGTCGAAGATCCCGAGGTCGGTGATCACCCGGTTCACGCAGCCGAGCGCGGTGGCCGGCAGGGTCAGGCGGGTGACCAGCTTCGACTTGCTGTCCTTGGAGGTGTGGTTCTGCACCACCACCAGCCGGCGCGCCCCGGCGGCCAGATCCATCGCCCCCCCCATCCCGGTGATGAGCCGCCCGGGGACGGTCCAGTTGGCCAGATCGCCGTTGCAGGCGACCTCCAGCCCTCCGAGAATCGCCAGGTCGACGTGGCCGCCGCGGATCATGGCGAACGACTGGGCCGAGTCGAACAGGCTGGCGCCGGGCAGCGCGGTCACCGTCTCCTTGCCTGCATTGACCAGGCGCGGGTCGATCTCGTCCTCGTATGGATAGGGGCCCATGCCGAGGAGGCCGTTTTCCGACTGCAGGGTCACCGTCGACTGCGGGGCGATGTAGTTGGCCACCTCGGTCGGCATCCCGATCCCCAGGTTGACGATCTGCCCCGGCTGAACCTCGGCCGCCGCGCGCCGGATCATCTGCTCGCGCGACCAGCTCACGCGCGCCCCTTGCGGGTGCGGGTCACGTCGGAGAGGACCTTCCCCGAGCTGCGCGACCGGGTGGTCCGATGCTCGATGACGTCACGGTGCTCGGTCACCTCGACGATCCGTTTGACGTAAAGGCCGGGCAGGTGAACGTCGTCGGGGTCGATCGCCCCTTTGCCGACCAGCCGATCGGCCTCCACGATGGTGACCTTGGCGGCGGTGGCCATCAGCGGGTTGAAGTTGCGGGCCGTCCGGTAGAACCGCAGGTTCCCGAACCGGTCGGCGACCGCGGCTCTGACAATGGCCAGGTCGGCCCGCAGCGGCCGCTCGAGCAGGTAGGAGCGGCCGTCGATCTCGCGCACCTCCTTCCCTTCGGCGACGACGGTCCCCACGCCGGTCGGCGTGTAGAACCCGGCGATGCCGGCGCCGCCGGCGCGGATGCGCTCGGCGAAGGTCCCCTGCGGGCAGAGCTCCACCTTCACCTTGCCGGCCAAGTACTGTTCGGCGAGGTCGGGGTTGCCGCCCACGAAGCTGCAGACGACCCGCGCCACCTGGCGGTTTTTGAGCAGCACCGCCAGCCCTTGCCCCTGGTTGCCGCAGTTGTTGCTGATGATGGTGAGGTTCTTGACGCCGCTTTGGGCGATGACGTCGATGCAGGACTCGGGGTTTCCGCACAGGCCGAAGCCGCCCGACATGATGGTCATCCCGTCATGGAGCAGGCCGGTCAACGCCGCGGCGACGCTGGCGTAGACCTTGTCGCCGGGGGCGCGCTCGACGCTCACCCGAGCGCCTCCAGCGCTTCATCGAAGGCGCGGCCGAGAGCGTCGAGCGCAGCGTCGAGCTCTGCCTCCTCGATGACCAGCGGCGGCGCCAGGTAGAGCAGGTTGTCGCGCCGGTGCATGTGCAGGTGGTGTTTGCGCAAGCTGGCGCTCAACTTTTCCATCGCGGGCGGCGGCAGCGGCGTCTTCGTGCGTTCTCCGTTTGGCCCGGGGACGCAGAGCTCGAACGCCCAGAGGAGCCCGAGGCCGCGCGTCTCGGCGATGACCGGGCGGTGGCGGGCGAAGTCGGCCAGGCGGCCGCCGAGGAAGCTCCCCAGCGCCGCGGCCCGCTCGACCAGCTTCTCTTCGCGCAGCGTCTCGATGGTGGCCACGATCGCCTCGCAGACGAGCGGGTGGGCGTAGCTGGTGAGGCCGCAGACGAGCGTGTGGTCGTCGAAGTGGCGCGCGATCCGCTCGTTGACGATGACGGCGCCGCCCGGGACGTAGCCGCCGGTGAGCCCTTTGGCCATGGTGAGCAGATCGGGCGCGACGCCGTCGTGATCGACGGCAAACCAGCGGCCGGTGCGGCCGAACCCCGAGAGCACCTCATCGGCGATGAGCAGGATGCCGTACCGGTCACAGATCGCGCGAATTTTTTTCCAGTACCCGGCCGGCGGGACGAAGACGCCGTTGGCCCCCACGATCCCCTCCAGGATCACCGCGGCGACGGTCTCCGGCCCTTCGCGCAAGAGCGCCGTCTCCAGATCCTGGGCGCACTCGTGCGCGCAGGACGACGGCTCCTTGCCGAACGGGCAGCGGAAGCAGTAGGGGTCGCCCATCCGGACGACGCCGGGCAGGCCGGGCTCGAACGGCTCGCGGCGGGGATCGCCGGAGAGCGAGAGCATCGCCAGCGTGGCGCCGTGGTAGCTGCGCGTGCGGGCGACGATCTTCTTCCGTCCGGTCACGAGCCGCGCCATCTTGACGGCGTTCTCGTTGGCCTCGGCGCCCGAGAGGCAGAAGAACGTCTTCGTCAGCCCTTCGGGCGTCACCTCGGCGAGCAGCTCTGCCGCGCGGACCTTGGCCGGGAAGACGGCCGTCGGATAGACCAGCAGCCCGCGCGCCGCCGCCTCGCCGAGCGCCTTCTTCATCCGCGGGTGTCCGTGCCCGAGCGCGGCGTTCCAGGTCATGCTGCCGAGATCCCACCAGCGCGCGCCGTCGGCGGTGGTGAAGCGCGCCCCTTCGCCGCCCACGATCTCCAGAAAGGTCGCGTTGGCCTGCGCCGTCCAGGTGGTGAAGACGCGCGCCGCCTGCTCGTCGCTGAGCGCGCTCATGCGGATTCGGCGACGGTCGGCGCGTCGGCCACGGCCTGGGCGAAGACCTCGGCGGTCACCGCGGCCTGCGCCTCGGTCAAGATCAGCGGCGGCGAGATCCGGATCGCCTTCTTGCCGCACTCGAGGACCAGGAGGCCGCGGCGGAAGCAGAGCTGGGCCACCGCGTCGCTCAGCTCGTGGGAGGCGAGCTCGATGCCGATCATGAGGCCGACGCCGCGCACCTCGGTCACGCCCGAGACGCCGGCGAGCCGGTCGGTGAGGATCTTCTTGAGCCGCTCGCCGACGCGGGCGGCATTGCCGACGAGGCCCCCTTCGAGCAGATCGATGGTCGCCATCCCCGCGGCGATCGCCACCGGGTTGCCGGCGATGGTCGATCCGTGGCTCCCCGGCGGCCAGGTCATGATCTCGCGCGGAGCGATCATCGCGCCGAGCGGCATCCCCGAGGCGATCCCCTTGGCGACCAGGAGAATGTCGGGGACGACGCCGGTGTGCTCGGCGGCGAACATCTTACCGGTGCGCCCCATCCCGCTCTGCACCTCGTCGAACACCAGCAGGATGCCGTGCAGGTCGCAGAGCGCGCGCAGCCCCGGCAGAAACTCCCGGGGCGGGACGAGGTAGCCCCCTTCGCCCAGCACCGGCTCGACGACGATGGCGGCGATGTCGTCGGGCGGCGCCACCGTGGCGAAGAGCTCCACGACGCTGTCGAGATCGCCATACGCCGCGTGAAAGACGTTGGGGAGCAGCGGCCCGAAGCCGCGCCGGTACTTCGACTTGCTGGCGGTGAGCGAGAGCGATCCCAGCGTGCGGCCGTGAAAGCCGCCCCGAAAGGCGACGATCCCCGGCCTTTGCGTGTGGTGCCGCGCCAGCTTGAGCGCCGCCTCGACCGCCTCGGTCCCCGAGTTGGTCAGGAAGGTCTGCCAGTGCTGCGCGTTGGGGCCGATCCGCTGCGCCAGCGTGCCGAGCCGTTCGCAGATCGCGCCGTAGCCCGGGTAGTGAAAGTCGGTGCCGCAGATGTGGATCAGCACCTCGGCCTGCGCGGCGATCGCCGCCGCCACCGCCGGGTGGCAATGCCCGGTCGACGCGGTGGCCACGCCGGCCTCGACGTCGAGGTAGACGTTGCCGTCGACGTCCTCGACCATGCAGCCCGACGCCCGCCGCACCATCAGCGGGTAGCAGTGGATGAGCGACGGCGACAGGTGGGGGAGGGCGCGCGCGATCATCTCCTTGCCCTTCGGCCCCGGCGGCTCGGTGACGATCGTGATCGGCTGGGCGGCCAGCGCCTCGAGCGCCGCCCGCGCCGCGTGCGCGCTCACTGACACACCGTCCGGCTCTGCTCGCGCAGGTAGCAGGGGACCGTGTAGAGGCCGCCGATGTTCTTGCCGGTCGACCCGCTCCCCTTCCAGCCACCGAACGGCTGCACCCCGGGCCAGGCGCCGGTGGTCGCCCCGGCCGCGCGGTTGACGTAGGTGACGCCGGCCTCGATGCGGTTGAAGAAGGCGTCGATCTCGCTTTGCTCGCGCGAGAAGAGCCCGGCGGTGAGGCCGAACTTGGTGTCGTTGGCCCGCGCCAGCGCCTCGTCGAGGCTGTCGACCGTCTCGACCGCCACGATCGGGACGAAGAGCTCGTCGCGCAGCAGCTGGTGATCGCGCGGCAGCCCGGCCAGGACGGTCGGCCGGACGAAGTATCCGTGCCCCCGCTCGCCGTCGGTCAGCACGGCGCCGCCGGCGCGCACCACGTCGCCCGCCTGGCGCGCCAGCGCCACGTAGCGCTGGTAGTCCTCATAGCTCTGCTCGGTCGCCACCGGCCCGACGAAGACCCCTTTGTCGAGCGGGTCGGCGGGGACGACGGCGTCGGCGGCGCGCGCCAGGCCGGCCACCAGCTCGGCGGCGACGGCGCGGTGGACGTAGACCCGCGAGCAGGCGGAGCACTTGTGGCCGTTCATCCCGAAGGCTGATCGGTAGATCCCCTGTACGGCCTGAGCGACGTCGGCGCTGGCCATCACCAGCGCCGGATTCTTCCCCCCCATCTCGACGATGGCCGGCTTGGGGAACTCGCGGGCGAAGCGCTGGTAGAGCCGCTTGAAGCCGACGTCGAACGACCCGGTGAAGGTCACGCCGGCGACGTCCGGGTGCTCGACCAAGCCGTCGCCGACCACCCGGCCGCTGCCGGGGAGGCAGGTGAGCGCCGCGGCCGGGACGCCCGCCGCGTGGAAGATCTCGCAGAGCTTCACGGCCGACAGCGGCGTCTCCGACGACGGCTTGCAGACCACCGTGTTGCCGGCCAAGAGCGCCGCCGCCACCGGCGCGCCGAGCAGCGCATAAGGGAAGTTCCAGGGAGCGATCACTGCCCAGACGCCGTACGGGCGGAGCACGCTGGTGTTCTGGTCGGTCGGCGCCAGGCGGGCCATCTCGCGCACGTAACCCTGGTTGTCGCGCATCTGGCCGGCGTAGTAGGCGAGCAGATCGGCGGTCTCTTCGATCTCCCCCAGCGCCTCGACGCGGTTCTTCCCCATCTCGAGGATCATCCAGACGGAAAGCTCGAACTTCCGCTCGCGCACCAGATCGGCGGCCCGTTCGATGATCGCGACCCGCTCTGTCCACGCACGCGCGCTCCAGGCGGGGAAGGCGGCCTTCGCGGCGGCGACGGCGTCGGCGAGATCGGCGGCGCCCGCGCTCGCCACCCGCGCCACCACGACGCGCGTGTCGGCCGGGTTGCGGCTCTCGATCGCGCCTGCCGCCGCGCGCGTCTGGCCGGCCACCCGCAGCGGCGCCGTCGCGCCGAGCGTGCCGCGCGCGTCGGCGATCGCCGCGGCAAACCCGGCGTCGATGGCCGGATCGTCGGCCGAGAGGCTCACGTATGTCACCTTGCTGGCGGTCATTTGTTTCGGTTCGCACTCGAACCGCCTCTCTAGAATAAACCAAGAACTGCCGCGCGACTGCGTTGACACCTCCATTTCGAATCCGTAGTCTGACCGCCCCCGTCAGGACGGGAGTCAGGACAGGAGAGACGAATGACGAAGGCGGAGCTCATCGAGCGTGTGTATGCAGGCAAACACCTACCGCGCGACCTGACGAAGAAGACGGTGGCTCAGATCATCGATGCAGTCTTCGTGGAGATGGGCGACTACTTCATCCGCACCCGCGTCAGCCGCACCCAGGGACCACGCCTCACCTACCCGGGATTCGGCACCTTCTCCAAGCGCCGCCGTCCGCCGCGCATGGTGAAGAACCCCAAGACCGGCGCGCCGATCACCATTCCGCAGCAAGAGACCATCACGTTTTCCCCGGGTCAGGAGCTGCGTTCGCTGCTCAACCGAAACGGGAAAGCGGGCAACCACGTCGCGCCGGTCGCCGCCAAGAGCGCGACGGCTGGCCGCTAGGTCGCTTTCAGCGAATACTTGAACGGATAGATGCTCGATCCCGGCCTCGAGCTCTGCGATCTGCACATCCACGTGGGGGGCGCGGTAGCGCCGCACGTCCTCTGGTCGATCGCCCACGAGCAGGGATTCAAGCTCCCGGTCTCGACCTACTGGGAGTTTCGCGATCTCGTCACCGCCAAGCCGGAGACCGTCTCGTCGCTCGACGAGTACCTGGCCATCCTGCACCACTGGACCGAGAAGATTCAGTCGTCGCCGGCGGCGATCGAGCGCTCGGTCTACGAGATCATCGGCAAGGAGTTTCGTTCGAGCGGGGTGTCGCTGATCGAGCTGCGCTTCAATCCGATGAAGCGCAACCTGGGCGGCGAGCGCGACCTCGACCACATCATCCACGCGGCGCTGCGGGGGATGGATCGCGCCTGCCTGGAATACGGCGTGCGCGCCGGCCTCATCTTCTGTCTGGCCCGCGAGTTTTCGCTGGAGCTGAACGAGATCCTGGTGAAGAAGGCGGTGAAGTACAAAGCGCGGGGCGTGGTGGGGATCGATCTGGCCGGGCCCGAGGTCCATACGCTGGAGCTCGGCGCGGAGGTCGCCGGCTACCGCGACCTGTTCGCGCGGGCCCGCGCGGCGGCGCTGGGGACGACGGTGCACACCGGCGAGACGACCTACACGGCCGTGCCGGGCGTGCTGGCCGTCCTCAAGGAGCTGGCGCCGGCGCGCATCGGCCACGGGGTGGCCGCCGCCGCCAGCGACGAGGCGGTCCGCAAGCTGGCCGAGTCGAGGACGGTGCTGGAGATCTGCCCCAGCTCCAACCTGCGCACCCGCGCGGTGGCCAACCTGGCGGAGCTGGGGACCGCGCTGCGGGCGTTCGAGAACGCGGGCGTCCGCTACACCATCAACACCGACGGGCCGTACCTGCTGAACACCAGCCTCCGGCGTGAGTATCAGCTGCTGATCGACAACAAGATCCTCTCCGATGCCGAGGCCGAACGCAGCGTGGCCGTCTCCCACGCGGCGACGTTCCTGCGATAGGCCGGCGCTTTCGTGTAGCTTAGGCCGGCGTGAGACCTGGGGCCCTGCTTGGCGCGGCCGCGACCGCGGCTTCCTTCGTCGTGACCTTGGCCGTGACTCCGGCGGCGCATGCAGCCGACGATGCATTCGCCTGGGCGCCGGCGCACGCCCCCGCCGTGGCGGGCGGCCGACAGACCGGCGCGCGGTTCGGCCTCGTCGGGCTCACTGAGGTCGAAGTCGAGGTCGACAACCTCTACGACGCCACCAACCGGCAGGCGCTGGGGCTGGCCGAGCAGAAGATGGCGGCAGTGCCCGGGGTGCGCGCCGTGTTCGGACCGGCCGGCCTCCTCGACGTGACGGTCGACGCCAGCGGCAAGCCGAGCGCGCGGCCGGTGCTCGCCCGCGGACAAAGTGAAAGCGAAGGTGAAGCTGCTCGACAGAGGATCGTCCGGCGCGCCGATGCGCTCGGCTGGTTCCTCACCGAGAACGGCCGCCGGGTGCGGTTCCTGGTCGACGCGCCCGACTGGGACCGCGCCGAGCCGGCGCTGAGCCAGGCGCTCACCGAATCGGGGCTGGGCGTCCTGGCCACGCCGGGCGGGGCGCTCGAGGCGCGGCCGCTCTGGCCAGACCCGCGGCGGCACCGGGCGCGTTTCCTTCCCCTCGGGTTCGCGGCGATCTGGGCCTTCTTCGTGATGGTGGCGGCGCGGCGGGCGCATCTCCCGCTCGGCCGCCGGCGGATCTCGCGCGCGCTGGCGGCGGCCGCCGCGGCGGCGGCGCCCTTCGCGCTGATGCCGGTCCCCGGGGTGCGGCTGGCGGGCGGATTGGCCGCGCTCGGCGTCGCCGCGATAGCGTTCCTCGGCTCGCGCGCAGGGGATGCCACGAGCGGCCGGCCTCCGCGCTATCTCCGCCTGGTCCTCTGGCTTTCGGCGGCCCTGGCGCTGGAGGTGGCCGCGCTGTCGCCGCGGCTGCACGTCGGAACGCGGCAGTGGAGCGCGGCGCCGATGTTCTTCGTCAGCGTCCACGGCGATCTCGACGAGCCGGTCGTCTTGCGCGAGGTCCGCCGCTTCGCCGACGATCTCCGGGCCCAGCCCGGCGTGGCCAACGCCTGGTCGGTGGCCGATCTCTTCCTGGGGGTGACGTTCGAGGGACGGGAGGCGAGCGGGATCCCCGACGACCCCGAGGAGCTGCGCCGCATTCTGGTTCAGGCGCGGAGCGATCCAGCGCTGCGACTGGAGCTCTCGGCCGATCGACACGAGGCGCTGATCGGTGTTCGGTTCGACGACGATCCGAGCGTCGATCGGCTGGCCATCGTCGGGCACGCCGATCGCTACATCCAGCGCGAGCTCCGCCACGCGATGGCCCGGATCGACCTGTCGTCGTCGGCGACCTCGCCGGTGGCGCGGCTGGTGGGCGCGGGAATTCTGGCCGACGACGCGCGCGACAGGGTGCTGCGGATCTGCGCGCGCTCCGGTCGGACCTTGAACCGCGCCGAGGCGCTCTCGGTCGAGCGGGTGGCGCGGGCGGCGGCGCTCATCCCGGCCGCCGATCCGCCGCGGCTCGAGGCCGAGCTGGCCGACACGGTGCGGGACTTCGCCGGCCATCACCCCTGGCCGCTGGGGGCGCCCGAGGTCGAGCGGCTGATTTTGGGGGCCAACGCGCTCGGCGCCGACGCGACCGCCGAGGAGGTCCGCACGGTCGTGGCCGCGGTCTACGGCGCCCGCCTCCCCGAAACGATGCTCAACGCGACGGCGGCTTCGCTGGCCCGGCGGCTCTCCGCGGTGCAGAAGCGGCACACCGCGCGGCTCGATTTCAAGGAGATGCTGTACGGCGCCGACCTGCCGACCGAAGGGGTGCTCGCCGACGAGGTGCGCAGCGCGACGCTGGAGGCGATCGGCCCGGTGGTCGGGATCCCCGTCGCCGCCGGGGTGGCCGACGCCTTCAGGCTCGACGCCCAGCCGATCGGCGGCGCCCCGAACGATCAAGCGCTCTCCGAGTTCTGGAACCGGGCGCTGCGGGCGGGCCTGCTGGCGGCGGCGGGGACGATCGCCATCCTGCTGGTCCTGGTGGGCGGCCGGCGGGCTCTCACCTCGGTGCCGCTGGCCTTCGCGCCGCTGGCGGCGGCGATGGCCCCGTCGGCGATTCTGCGCGAGCCGGTCGGGCTGCCGATGCTGTCTTTCTTCGCCGGGGCTCTGGTCGGCGGCGCGCTGCTGGCGATCATCGTGACGCCGTCGCGGGGCGAGCGCGAGCGGCGTCGATGACCAGGCGGGCGGCGATCGCCCTCGGCGCGTGCGCGTGCGCGACGGCGGCCGCGATTGCCACGCTGGCCGGGTGCAGCGCGCCCCCCTGGCAGATCGGCGCGCCGCTCGACGGCCGCCCGTCAATCCCTCCAACGGAGGCCCGGCCGACGCCCGCCGAGGCGCGCGCGACGGCGGCGCGAGCCCGCGCCGCCGATCAGCCGGTGATCGAGCTCGGCGCGCTGGAGGCCTTGGAACGGTCCTGGCGCCTCGACGCCGTGCTGCGCGCGCAGCCGACCGCGGCCGAGTACGCGCGGCTCTGTGAGCTGCTGCTGGCGCGCGCGAAGGTCTTCGGGGAGCTCGGCCGACCGGTGCCGGAGAGCCGCGACCTCGAGGCCGTCGCGCGCCTCGATCCGTCGCGGGGCAGGGGGCTCGTCCCCGCGCGCGCCGCGGCCGCCGTGGCGGCGGGCGACAGCTGGAAGGCGATCGATGCCCGCGACGACGCGCGCGCGGCGTATTCGTTGGCGGCGCGGCTGGGCGGCGTGCCGCCCGGCACGGCGGCCGTCTCACCCGCCGCGGCGCCCGCGGCCGTGCTCGCCTTGCCGGCGGACCTCGAGAGCTGGGTGCTGGGCGGGCCGGCGCTCTCGGCGCGCCTCCTGCCGCTGGCGGCGGCGTTTCCCGCCATCCTCGACGACGTCCCGCGGGCAATCCGCTGGGCCGACCTGCTGCTGGAGGAGGATCCGAGCTCGCCCGACGTGCTCGAGCTGGTGGCCCTCATCTTCGGCCGCGCCGGGAGGTTCGGCGGGACCGACCGCATGCTGATGGAGCTGACCTTCCACACGCCCGATCGCGCGGCGGGGCTCGCGCGCGGCGCCACCGTCTGGGTGCGGCTCGGCCGCCCGCGCGAGGCCTGCGCGCAATGGATCCGCGCCGCCCGCTGGCGCGACCGGCCCGAGGATCCCCTCTGGCTGAAGGCCCTCACCTGTACCCGCAGCGATCCCGGCGCCGGGAGCTGGCAGGAGATCCGCGCCTACGTCCTCGGCCGCGCCCGTCCTGACCAGCGCCAGGCCCTGGCCGCCACCCTCGACGGCTCTCCCCCGGCACGCGCGGCCACCCCCGGCGCTGACGCCGGTTCCGACGCTCTCCCCGACGGGCGCAGCTAGCGGGGACGCTCTTCGAAGGCGATCATCTTGGCGCGCAGCGCCTCGAACAGCGCGGCGTCGGCCGGGTTGCCAGCCAGGTTGAGCTTCTCGCCCGGGTCGCGCTTGAGATCGTAGAGCTCCCAGCGGCGATCGCTGATGCGGTGAATGAGCTTGTGGTCGCCGTCGACCATCATCGCGGCCTGGTGCGGCCAGGCGGTGGCCGGCATCATCTCCGAGAAGACCGGCGCCGGCGGCAGCGGCTTCCCTTCGATCCGCGGCAGCAGGCTGCGGCCGCGCATGCCGGCCGGAATGGGCGCGCCCACCAGATCGAGCAGCGTCGGCGCCACGTCGACCAGCTCCACCTGATCGTTGATCACGACGGGCGCCCGGCCGGGAATGGCGATGATGAGCGGCACGCGCATCTGCTCGTCATAGAGATCGGTGCCGTGGAAGAACTGCTTGTGCTCGCCCCAGGCTTCGCCGTGGTCGGCGCACACGACGATGGCCGTGTTCTTGTCGAGCCCGAGCGCCACCAGCTCGTCGAACAGCTTTTTCACCCACAGATCGGTGAAGGCGATCTCGTAGTCGTACTTCTCCATCAGCCCGGGGACGCCGGAGAGCTGGGTGGGGAACTCCTTGTGCGGCATATACGAGGAGTGCGGCTCGAAGAGGTGCGTCCAGAGCACGAACCGCTCGTGCTTGGCCGCCGCCTGCTTGAGCCGCGCGATGACCCGGGGGACGATGCGCGGCGAGGCGCTGTCCTTGTTCGACTCGGCGATGGTCCCCGCGCCGTCGTCGGACCACTCGGCGAACCCGCGGCTGATCCCCCGATCGGCGGTGAAGTAGAAGTGCGAGAAGATCCCGATCGGCTCGAGCCCCGTCGCCGCCAGAGTCTCGAAGAACGTATGGTTGGTGGGCAGCAGGTTGGGGTAGTTCACCGTCGGCTTGTCGAAGGCGATGTCGGTCGGGTAGCGCCCGGTCACGATCGACGGGAACGAGCGCGGCGTGTTGGGGGCCTGCGACCAGACCCGGCGGAAGTAGGCCCCGCGGCGCGCGAGCGCGTCGAGCGTCGGCGTCAGCGATTGCCCGGGTGGCCGGCCGTAGCCCGCGACCCCCAGCCGGTCGCCGCGGAAGGCGTCGATGGTGACGATCAGGATGTTCCCCTTCCAGCCGTCGGCGCGCGGCCTGATCGGCGCCAAAGCGGCGGCGTCACCGGTGGCTTCACCCGCTGTGCTCTTCGGCGCGGCGGCGATTGGCTTGGCGTCGCCCCCCTCGCAGTCCTGATCGATCCCGTCGCCCGGAATGTCCTCGGCGCCGGGGTGGACGTCGGCGCGGGTGTCGTCGCAGTCGCCGCCGCCGAAGCGCGCCGAGAAGCCGTCGCCGTCGTGGTCGGTCAGCCGGCGCGCGGTGCCGAGCAGGAAGCGCAGCCCCCAGCCGTGGTCGGCGACCGCCTCGAACGCGGGCGCGCCCTCCGGTAACTGTGCCCCGATCATGAGACCACCCGCGGCCGCCACGGCGATCGCCAGCGGCAACCCGAGACCGAGGGCCGCCGGCAGTCGGGCCCGCAGCCCCTTCCCCGGGCGCGACCAGAACCAGAAGAAGCCATGCGCAGTGCCGAGCAGCAGCGCCGCCGCGAGCGCGTAGAAGGGGCCGAGATCGAGCACCCGCCAGTCGGCGCGCGACAGCGCGAAGACGAACGCCAGCACGGCCACCGCCGCCAGCGCAGAGAGCAAGAAGCCCGTCGCGCCGAGCGCGCGCGGGCGGGGGAGGAGCCGCGCTGCGCGCCGCAGGAGCGGCAAGGCGGCGATGGCGGCCACCGCGCCCGGCACCGCGCCGATCACGGCCAGCCCGGCCGCGGCGATGGTGGCCAGCTTCTGGCTGGCCATCTTGCCGACCAGCAGGTGTTGCCCGGCGGCGGCCACGACGGCGATGACCAGCGTGGCCGCCAGCGCGGCGAGGATCCCCGTCGCGACCGCGCGGTCGCGCTCGGGCTCGGTCGGCAGCGACGTCCACCCGGGCGGTCGAGCCTCTTCGATCGCGTCGACGACGAGCTGGGCCCCCAGCCCGCAAACGATCGCCGCCGTCCCGTAGAGGCCGAGCGCCAGCGCGAGCACGCCCCCCGCGCCGCCGCCGCCCGCCGTCAGCAGAGCATCGACGAGGCCGGCGCCACACACCCCAGCCAGGACCGAAGCTCCGACCGGACGCCGCAAGCTGGGAACCTTCATGCGCCTCTTAGCCAGCTAACACGCGCGCGGGACCGTGACAACTTAACCCGTAGATTTCCTTCCTTGGGGTGTCTTGGAGTGATCTTGGGGCGAACCCTCCTTGACGGCCGCGCGCAAATCGGGATATTGCGAGCGCATGGGACGACGGGACAATCGGCGATCGATGAAGATGCGCCGCCTCACGCGGCAGCGAAAACTGAAGGCGCGCATCGCCAAGAAGAAGACGGTCGGCAAGGAGAAGGCCGCCGCCACCGCGAAGCCGGCGGCCAAGAAGAAGACCGCCGCGCCGAAGAAATAGCTGCAGATAGACGAAAAGGGGCGGGTCGCGCACCCGCAGACTCTTGCAAGCCGCCGCGCCAACCGCGCTGATGCGCCAGTACCTCGACGTGAAGTCGAGGTATCCGGACGCCATCGTGCTGTTCAGGTTGGGCGACTTCTACGAGATGTTCTATGACGACGCGGTCTATGCCGCCCGCGTCCTCGATCTGACGCTCACCACGCGGGACAAGGGGAAGGAAGACCCCGTCCCCATGTGCGGCGTCCCGCACCACGCGGTGCGGAGCTACCTCGGCAAGCTGACCGCGCTCGGCCACCGGGTGGCGCTCTGCGAGCAGCTCGAGGACCCCAAGCTGGCGCGGGGGATCGTCAAGCGCGACGTCGTCCGGGTGATCACGCCGGGCGTGACGCTCGACGAGGAGTCGCTCGATCCGCGCGCCCCCAGCCACGTCGCGGCGGCCGTCGGCGACGCGCGCGGCGGCTACGGGTTCGCCTTTCTCGACGTCACGACGGGCGACTTCCGCGCCACCGAAGCCCCCAGCGCCGAGATCCTGCTGGAGGAGATCGGCCGGGTGGCGCCGCGCGAGCTGGTGTTCGGGCGTGGCGACGCCGACCGGGCCCTCGCCGATCTCGTGCGGGGCGCCTTCGCCCGGTTGCCGCGGGCGGCGGTCGACGACGGCGATCCACCGGCGGAGCTTGCCCGCGCGTTCGGCGCTGCCTTCGACCCGACGATCCTGCAGCTGCGTCCGCGCGCGGCGGCGGCCGCGGCGGCGGTGCTGCGCTACGCCCGCGCCACCCAGCCGGGGGCCGAGCTGCCGCTCGTCGGGCTGGAGATCTACGCCCGCACCGACACGCTGATCATCGACGAGCAGGCGCGGGCGCACCTCGAGCTGGTGGAGTCGCTGCAGGAGCGCCGGCGCACCGGCTCGCTCATCGATCTCCTCGACGAGACGCGCACGGCGATGGGGGGACGGCTCCTCCGTCGTTGGTTGCTGTTCCCCTCGGTCGATCTGGCCGCCATCCGCCGCCGCCACGACGCGGTGGAGCGGCTGGTCGGCGCGCACGCGGCCCGCGATCGGGCCCGCAAGCTGCTGGGGGGGATCGCCGACGTCGAACGGCTGGTCGGCCGCGCGCGCCTCGGGGTGGCCACGCCGCGCGATCTGGCGGTGCTCGGCAGATCGCTCTCGGAGCTGCCGGCGCTGGCCGCCGCGCTCGAGGAGGCGCACGCCGGCGAGATCGGCGGTTCGCTGGCCGGCGAGCTGGACCTGCTTCGCCTCGGCGACGATCTGGGCGCCGAGCTCGCCGCCGAGCTCGGGCGGGTCCTGCGCCCCGACGCCCCGGCGCTCACCAAGGACGGCGGCTACGTCAACGCCGGCGTCTCGGCCGAGCTCGATGAGCTCTGCGACATCGCCTCCGGCGGACGCAGCCGCATCGCCCAGATCGAGGCGCGCGAGCGCGAGCGCACCGGAATCCCGTCGTTGAAGGTCAAGTTCAACAACGTCTTCGGTTTCTACATCGAGGTGACGCGCTCGAACCTGGCGGCGGTCCCGGCCGACTATCGCCGAAAGCAGACCGTCGCCAACGCCGAGCGCTTCGTCACCGCAGAGCTCGCCGAGTTCGAGGCCACCGTCCTTTCGGCCGACGAGCGGCGAATCGCCATGGAGCTGGAGATCTTCACCGCGCTGCGGGCGCGGGTGGCCGCCGAAGCCGAGCGGCTGCTGGCGCTCGGCGCGCGCCTCGCCGCCGCCGACACGCTCGCCGCGCTGGCCGAGGTCGCGCACCGGAACGGCTACTGCCGGGCATCAGTCGACGAGAGCGGGATCATCGAGCTCGACGACTCGCGCCACCCTGTGGTCGAGCGGCTGGCCGCCGCCGGGAGCTTCGTCCCCAACGACGTCCGCCTCGATCCCGCCGCCGAGCAGATCCTGATCGTGAGCGGCCCCAACATGGCCGGCAAGTCGACGCTGATGCGGCAGGTGGCGCTGGCGGTGATCCAGGCGCAGATGGGCGGCTTCGTGGCCGCCCGCGCGGCGCGCATCGGCCTTTGCGATCGGATCTTCACCCGGGTCGGCGCCGGCGACAACCTGGCGCGCGGCGAGTCGACCTTCATGGTCGAGATGCGGGAGACGGCGCAGATCCTCCGCCACGCGACGGCGCGGAGCCTGATCGTCCTCGACGAGATCGGCCGCGGGACATCGACCTATGATGGCGTTTCTATTGCCTGGGCGGTCGCCGAGCAGATCCACGACCAGGTCGGCGCCAAGACGCTGTTCGCCACCCACTACCACGAGCTGGCGGCGCTGGCGGCCCAGCACCCGCGCGTCCGCAACGTCAGCGTCGCCGCGCGCGAATGGAAGGGCGAGGTGGTCTTCCTGCGCAAGCTGCAGGCGGGCGGGACCAGCCGCTCGTTCGGCGTGGAGGTAGCGAAGCTGGCCGGCCTGCCGCCCGCGGTGATCGCCCGCGCCCGGGCCATTTTGCGGACGCTGGAGGCGCCGGGCAGCGGCGCGGCCGCGGATCTGCCGCGCCCGGTCGTCCCCGGCGCCGCCGAAGCCGGCATCACCCAGCTCGGTCTCTTCGCGCCGCCGGGCGTCGCTGCCGCAGCGCCCGAGGACCCGGCCGGGCGGGAGATCCTCGACCGTCTGCGCGCCCTCGACCCGGACGAGCTGTCGCCCCGCGCGGCCCACGACCTCTTGGCTGAGCTGGTGAGAAAGTTGACGCCACCGCCGTAGCTCCGTTTGATGAAATTATCGGCCAAGTCGCTCATGCTGAAAACAGAGCGATCCGGTCGCCAACGATGCTGAACCTCGCCGCCCGCCCCACGGCCCTCGCGCTCCTCGCCTTGCTGGCGTTTGGCCCGGCGCGTGCGCTGGCACGTCCGGGCGCCAAGACCCCGGCCAGGAAGGCGACGGCCAAGGCCAGCAAGAAGGTCCCCAAGAACGCGCCGGTGGTCCTCTATCACGTCAACCGGCGCGAGACGATGGCGCTGCGGCTGCGCGACGGAAAGGGGCGCCCGGTGAAGGGGATGCAGCGCCGCTTCGATCATTTCCTGCGCTGCCACTACACCAACGTCGAGCACAAGATGGACCCGCGCCTCATGAGGCTGCTCTTCCAGACGGGGCACCATTGGCCGGGACGCCGGCTGGAGGTGGTCTCGGGTTACCGCCACCCCGACGTGGCGAAGAACCCCCACAGCCCGCACATGAAGGGGCTGGCCTGCGACTTTCGGGTCGAAGGGGTCAAGACGGCCGAGCTGCGCGACTACCTGCGGCGGACATTCGACAAGGTGGGCGTCGGCTACTATCCCAACTCGACCTTCGTCCACCTCGACGTCCGCAAGGACCGGTCGGCGTTCTGGATCGACTACTCGGGGCCCGGGGAGCGGGCGGTCTATTCGGCGACGCCCAACGACGACCTCAAGAACGGCCGGGCCGACAGCTACCACCCGACCAAGATCAGCGGCGCCTGGGTGCAGGACCCCAATCAGGACCCGGCGCAGGAGCCGAGGCAGGATCCGAGGCAGGATCCGACGCAGGATCCGACGCAGGATCCGACGACGGACGGTCGAGCCGCTCCCTCGCCCGACTCCGAAAAAGACCAGGAAACACCCTGATTCGCTGTCATTGAGCGGCCAGGTTCTGTGCTAACTTCCGAAGTTCCTCCGGCGCGCGGCGCCGGGGCGGTCACGAGGAGGCCCCGATGAGAATCACTGGTGCTTTTGTGCTGGCTCTGTCGCTCGGCGTTGCGGCCGTCGCCACGGGCACGCCGAGTTACGCCAAAGGCAAAGGCAAGAAGAAGGGGGGCGGGGAGGGGAGCGCGCCGGCTGCCAGCGCCAAGGAGGTCGACAAGCTGAAGGCGGTACGGCTCGGCGATCCCGACGCGGGAACGTTCAAGTGGGGGATGAAGCCGGAGGAGGTGATGGCCTCCGTGCGCGTGTCGCTCGAAGGGAAGTACAAGAAGCGGATCGAAGAGGCGTCGCAGGACCCGGGCAAGCAGCAGCGCGTGCGCGACGAGATGATTCGCGAGATCAACGCGGTCAAGAAGAGCTTCACCAAGTTCGAAGGGCAGAAGAGCGGATGGGACGTCTCCATCGTCGGGCCCGAGTTCCAGCAAGGGACCTCGGAGGCGGTGCTGGTGACCAAGGAAGAGGCCTGGACCCGCTACTTCTTCTTCTTCGACAACGGGCTCTACAAGATGTACCTGGCGTTCAACAAGGACGCCCTGCAGGGGAAGTCGTTCGCCGACTTCGGCAAGAACATGGAGAGCCGCTACGGCAACGCGCGCGCGGTCTACCGCGACGAAAAGACCAAGGCGGGCGTCGACCACGTGCTCGATCACTTCGCCTGGACGGCGGGCGGCGACCGGCTGAAGCTGGTCGACCGCTCGGAGTTCTACGGCGTCTATTGCCTGGTGCTGTACGAACAGGCGACGCACGAGCGCGTCGTCGAGAAGCGCAACGTCGTCAACCCGGGCACGGTGGAGAAGGACGAGCTCGTCGAGGCTGTCGCCACCCGGGGCAAGGACGGCAATGACGAGAACGACGACATCATCGATCGCGTCGTCGGCCACGAGACCAAGAAGCCGGGGACCGAGGAGCACGCCGACATCGTCGTGCCGTCGACCTCGGGCAGGGCGGTCAGCCCCTCCGAGGTGAATTCCAAGAGTGGTTCCTCGGGTTCGTCCAGCTCGTCGTCCGAGAGCAAGAAGAAGGCCTCGAAGAAGTCGAACGACAACCCGATGGACGGGCTCGAGCTCTAGTGATGTGAGACGGGCGGCTGCGATAGCGGGCGCCGCTTGCGCCGCTCTCTTGGCGGCGGCGCGCGCTTCGGGCGCGGCCGCCGCGCCTTGCACCGTTCTCAGCTACAGGTTCCAGCCGGACTGCTTTCGGGCAGCGGGCGACACGGGTTGCGTCTTCGATCCCAACCACCCCGACCTCGGGCCGCAGGTCGCCGTGTGGTTGGAGAGCGCCGACGGCAGCTCGTTCATCGACACGCTGATGGTCACCAACGCGGTGGCCATTCACGGGATCGGCAACCGCCCCGGGACCTGGGACCTGGTTTCGGGGCCTCGATTCCCTTACGGGCGACGGCCGATGGCGCTCCCTATCTGGGCCCACGCGCGCGGCGAGCTCTACCCTTTCGTGGCGATGAACGACGGCCTCGAGGACGAACTGGTCGACCACGAGAACACCTCCTCGCCCGAGCCCTACTTTTGTCGGCCGATGGCGCTCGGCGAGATCGTCGACGCGATCACCTGTCCGAGCGGTCAGTTTCGCAGCGCCAAGGGTCTGCTCGACCCGACGCAACCGGCGTCTTACTACCCGCCGCGCGCCGACCTGTTCAACTTCGGCGGCAACCCCTGCCTGGCGCGCATCGGCTACCCCGGCTCCTGCGACCCGGGCGACTCGGCTCAATACTTCGCGTTGAACGACGTCGACGTGGTGGCGGCGGCGACCCCCGCCTACGGCGCGCCGTTCACCGGCAGCTGGGTCGTCCCGGCCGATCTCCCGCCGGGCGACTACGCGCTCTCCGTCGAGGTGGCCAAGGAGTTCGACAGCAACGCTGCCTATCAGCACCCCAACGAGGTGACCGCGCTCGACATGCAGTACTACAGCATCGACGGCCAGCACGGGAACGTCGGCCAGCCGTCGGTGCTGTTTCGCCTCCCCTTCACGCTCGGCCCAGGCGGCAGCGGTAGCAGCGGCAGCGTCACCGACATCGTGGGATACGGCGACTGGAGCGGCGCCACGGGTGAGGTGAACCCGCCCGACGACACCATCAGCAGCGATCCGGGCAGCGGGGTGGGGCGGCTTCAGCTGTTCAACGACAGCGCGGGCAGCCCGGCGCGGATCGAAATGACGTTGGGGGGCTGCCCGGAGATCGACTGTACCGTCACCCCGGCGCCGGTTCCGCTTCCGGTCTCGTTCACCGCCACGCCGACCAACAACGGAACCGTCTCGCTCGCGGTGTTGCAGTCGAGCGAGAACGGCGGCCAGCCGGTCGTCGGCTACGACGTGCGTTATTCGGTCCTGCAAGCAAACGGCATGATCGACGCTTCGTCGTTCTCGGCCTGGACGCCGGCGGCCCCGCTGGCGTCCGGTGCCCCGGGGACGATGACCACCGTCGAGGTTGTGGGGCTGACACCCGTCACCAGCTACGGGATCGGCATCAGCGCGCTCGGCGTGTGCGGCAACTCCGCGCCCACGTTCCAGACCTTCACTACTCCGGCGATCCAGTTCACGAAGCTCTCCGGTTGCTTCATCGCCACCGCCGCCTTCGGCAGCGACCTGGCGCCCGAGGTCGCCACGCTGCGCGCCCTGCGTGACGTCGCGACGGCGAGGAGCGCGCTCGCCACGACGGCGGTCGAGCTTTACTACCGCTCTTCGCCGCCGTTGGCCGAGACCCTGTCGCGCACCTCCGTCGGCCGCGCGCTCGTCCGCGCGGCGCTGCGTTCCGTCACCCGCCAGTAACGTGTCGCTGCGCCCGGGCTCCGCTTCGCTCGGACTCGGCTTCGCTCGGACTCGGCTTCGCTCGGACTCGGCTTCGCTCGGACCTTCCGGCGAGGGCGGGGGTGTGCGGGTGTCTATCCGCCGCTCGCGAGAAGGAATCCTCGGCAGCGAACGATCAGAGCGGCCTGCGGGCTCGCGGCGGAGAGACACCCGCACCCCCCCGCTTCGCGCGTACGGGCCTCGACTCCTCTGCGCGGGGACAGCTGCGATCGCGTGGGGCGCGGACGGCTTTGCCCGGCGGAGCTCGTCGCGGGAGGTCGCAGGAACCCTTTGAGGGTTCCTGATCTAGCGGATCGCGTGAGCGAAGGCGGGCTTTGCCCGGCGGAGCTCGTCGCGGGAGGTCGCAGGAACCCTTTGAGGGTTCCTGATCTAGCCGAACCCTAAAACACGGTGAAGATGTCGGGGCGGGCGGCGTCTTTGGCCACGCCGTCGACCAGCTCTTTTTGGGTCACGGTCAATTGCGTGACCAGCGTGCGGATATTGGCCACGCGCTGCTTGTAGCTCTCCTGGCGAACCTGATCGGGCGAGCCCGTCATCACGGCGTCCATGAAGGGAGTCGGCTTGATGGGGACCAGGTTGCTGAGGTCGGGCTTGCCGCCGATGTTGCGGTCGACCCAGGGGGCGCCAGATCCCGAGCGGATCTTGAAAGCGGTGAGATCGGAACCGGCGCAATCCTTGCCGGACTTCCCTCCCTTGCACACCGGGTCACCGACCTCGACGAGATTGGCGACCAAGATCTTGCTCGAGCTGTTGTCGAACACGATGCCGTAGTTCTTGCTCGCGGAGGCGGCGGTCTTGTCGGCGTAGGCCTTGAGCGACTCGGTATCGTTGTCGGTCCGCCGGATGTGGCGCTCGACCTCGTTGTAGAGGGCGATCGTGTCGTAGTAATAGTTGAACAGCTTGTCCACGTCGGCGTCGGGCAGGCGGAAGAAGTCGACGCGGAAGATCGTCGCCGTGTTCGGGCGGGGCTCCAGCTTGATCGCCTTGAGCTCGGTGATGAGCTGCGGATCGTACGACAGCGGATCCTTCTTGGCCGCGTTCATACGCTGCTGGCTGAGAGCGACGGCCCGCCCGATCGAGGTGAGCGTCTTCTCCATGTTGTCGAGCTCGCCCTTCACCGCCTTGGCGGCGTGATTGGCGGTGTTCATGTTGGCGCGGCCGACGCTGGCGATGCCGAGGCCACCGCCGAGCGCGAAGGCTGCGGCGCCGACGATGACCGACGCGATGAGGACCGTCTTGCTCTTGCTCGAGCCGACGTTCTGCACCGGTACGCCGTCGTCAATCGAGCGCAGGTCGAACCCCCCTTGAGGGGCCCGCATGTTGGCGTAAGGGTTCATCCCCGCCGGCGGGGCCGCTGCCGCGCGCGGCGGCGCTGCGGCGGGGGCCGCTGGGGCTCGTCCCGGTTGCTGGGGGAAGGGTTGTCCCGGCGCGGGGCGTGCCGCCGCGGGAGGCATTCCACCCGGCGCGGGCGCGCCTCCAGGGCCGCCGTCGGGTCGTTTGAGACCGAGACGGGCCTTGAGATCACTGATGTCCTTGGTCGGCGGGACGCCTGGCTTCCTATTCTGATCCACTGAGCTCCTCCGGCGCGGTCAACATCACGCGCGCTCTAATCGGCGATAGGCGGACAAAGCGAGCACAGAAAACAACAGCGAGAGCGGACCATACTGACGGCCTCCGCACCTGTCAAGCGAACCCGCGCCAAACAGAGCCTCGCCCTCGCGAAAGAGCCCAAGATTTCTCCCACGAGAGCGTATGGCAGAGGTTTTTTCAGCGGCCCGACCGCGGTCGAGCCGGGATAGTCGAGGCGACTAAGAGAAGCTGAGGTACGACTCGATCGCCCACACGGCGTCGGGCGGCAGATTGGTGAAACGCACGCCGACCGTCCGCCCTTCACGCGTCACGGTTTCGCCGGAGGCGGTCAGGATCTCGTTTCGGTCGGGAAGCTGGAATTGCAATCCCATATATTGAGGCGCCCGGCTCTGATCGGGCTCGATCATGGGAACGATGCGCGCCCCCGTTCGGCTGAGATCAACCATCCGACAGAGATAGGGTTGACCGTTCAGGAACCGATTCATGTAAAGGTCGACGTTGACCCGCCGATTCGTTCGTCGGTCTGGTCCATGTACACGCCGCTGCCCACGCCGATCGAGAATGCGATTCGAGGTCTTTTCCTTGAGCATGAGGCCCTCCTTCGGGGTTGTCCTACATGTAGGCTCAAGTGAGTCGGCGGTCAAATTTTTGGCTGCCTTTTCGAGTTTCTTCGCAGAGTTTGACTCGCGTGGCCGCGGTACCGATAATCCGGGCGCTCTGAATCCCCGGACGCCGTCCTTTCGCCGCACAATGCGCCAAATCCGTCCGTTTGCCGTCTGTTTGCCCACCCCCGTTCCATCCCCCAAAGCCGATCAGAGGAGCCAGGCATGCACCGCATGAAGATTGGGCTTGTCGCAGCCATCGTCTTACTCGCGTTCACAGCCGGCATTTACGGCGTCGTCACGCGTGAGCTCAAGGATTCCACCGTTCGTTCCGTGGAGGCCGACGTCTCGCGCGCGCAGCGCATGCACGGTGACATCGCGCGGCTCGAAGCGCTCGAGTTCGCCAACTTGGTCGCCGGGCTGGCGCGGCGCCCCGCGGTGGTCGCCGTGTTCTCGAAGGGGGACGAGACCAGCAGGCGGCAGGCCGCCTTCGAGCAGTGCGAGCAGCTCAACGGGTTCCTGCAGACCGGCGGCGCCCGCAAGGCGGACATCGTCGCGGTCATCGACGCCGAAGGAAAGGTCGTGGCGCGTGACCTCAACGTCAACGCGATGTACGGCGAAGATCTCCGTTCCAAATATCCGGCCGTGGCCACCGCGCTTCGCGGCGAGCCGACCAAGGACATCTGGCTGCTCTCCGGGAGCATGACCCGGGTGGCGGTCGCGCCGGTGATTCAACCCGACGGGACGATTCGCGGCGCGCTGCTGGTCGGCTATGTGGTCACCGCGCGCGACGCGCAGGCCAAGCGCGACCTACTCGGCACCGAGGTCGCCTATTTCAACAACGCCAAGGTCCACACCTCGAGCTTCGTCTCCGAGGGGACCGGCGACAGCGCCAAGGAAGACGGCAACAAGACGCAGGCGCTCAACCAGGTGCTGTTCCAGTCGCCGGAGGCGTGGGGACAGCAGGCGCTCGCCAAGGACGCGCCGTCCGAGGTCTTCACCTTGACCCTCGACGGGCGCGAGTACGCGGCCGTCGCGGCCCCGCTGCACGGAAACGCCTTCGACAAGACGAGCGGTGTCGTGACGCTGTCGTCGATCTCCGACGCGCTCGAGGCGGTGTCGTCGGTGGGGATGAAGATCATCATGTTCGGCGTGCTGGCCATCTTGGTCATGCTGGCCGCGGTGATGCTGACCGCCCAACGGTTCATCCGCCCGCTCGACAAGATCGAGCTCGGGGTCGCGGAGATCATCAACGGCAACATCGACTATCAGTTCAAGCCGGTCGGTCCCGACTTCGAGGGGCTGTCGAACGGTCTCAACGTCATGCTGGCGCGCCTGCTCGGGCGCGAAGAGCCGAACGAGGACGAGCCCGAAGAAGAGCAAGACGAGACCTCGCGCTGGCGCTCGGATCAGATGCTGGTGGAGGAGGGCTCCGGCCCGTCTTCGTCCGCGTCGCCCGAAGCGGCGGCGCTCGCCCAGGAAGGCGAGCCGGTCTACTACACGCGCATCTTCAACGAGTACGTCGCCGCGCTGAAGAGCCAGGGGAAGCCGACCAAGGGGATCACGGTGCAGGCCTTCACCGCCAAGCTGCGCCTCATCGAGGGTGGGCTGAAGCAGAAGTGGAAGTGCCGCATGGTCCGCTTCAAGGTCAATACGCAGGGCGAGCAGGCGACGTTGAAGCCGATCCCGATCAACTGACCTCCGCTCGGTCGCTCGGTCCCAGGCTCGGGGCCCTACGGGCCCATTGCCGGGCCCTCGCTCCCTTCGCTCCTTGGCCTCTCGACCCCGAACCTGATCGTTGGGAGCGCACGCGATCCCAGGACGCGCGCGCTTCGTGCGTCGCCCGCGCGCTCCCGCGAACCTCCGCGCGGGAACTTTTTCCGGCGCGTGGGCTGCGCGCACGTTTTGAAATGGCAGCCCACGCGCCGGAAAAAGTCCCGTGCGGAGGTTCGCGGGGCTCGAGCGAGGCGCTCGAGTCCGCACGGGGCTGAGGTCGCGGGTGCTCGGGTGGGTGTTCGGGGTGGTTGGGTGGGTTGGTTGGGTGGGTTGCTTGGGTGAGGTTGAGCAGTGAGGTTGAGCAGTGGAGTTGAGCGGATGAGGTGCGTGAAGCGGCGAGGGAGTGTGAAAGTGGGGGGTGTGCGTGGCGTGGGTGTATCGTGACGGGGTGACCGTAGAGAGCGGCCTCGACGTTCTTTGCAAGGACCGCCTGGACCTCTTGCGAGGACGGCGGGTGGGCGTGCTCTGCCACCCGGCCAGCGTGGCCTCCGATCTCACGCACGCAGTTGATCGCTTGATCGAGGTCGGCGTGAGACCGGTGCGCCTTTACGGGCCCGAGCACGGCGTGCGGGGGGAGGCGCAGGACATGATCGGCGTCGACGACGATCGCGATCGGCGCACCGGGATCCCGGTCGTCAGCCTTTACGGTGAGACGTTCGAGTCGCTGGCGCCGTCCGCGGCCGATCTGGCCGGTGTCGAGGTGCTGGTGGTCGATCTGCAGGATGTCGGCAGCCGCTACTACACGTACATCTGGACGATGGTCCTGGCGCTGGAGGCGGCCTTTCGGGCCGGCGTGGCGGTGATTGTGCTCGATCGTCCCAATCCGCTCGGGGGCCTGGCGATCGAGGGTGGCAGCGTGAGCGAGGCGTGCGAGTCGTTCGTGGGGCTGGGGGCGGTCCCGATCCGCCACGGCCTCACCATCGGCGAGGTGGCTCGGTTGCGGGTGCGGGGCATGCCCTGGGGCGGAGCGCGGTTCGCGCGGCCGATCGACGGCGATCTGACGGTCGTCCCGATGCGTGGCTGGCGGCGCGCGATGAGCTACGTCGAGGCGGGGCTCCCCTGGGTGATGCCGTCGCCCAACATGCCGACGCCGGCGACGGCGCTGGTCTATCCCGGGCAGTGTCTGTTCGAGGCGACCAATCTCTCCGAGGGGCGGGGGACGACGCGCCCGTTCGAGATCGTCGGGGCGCCGTTCCTCGACGGATACGATTGGGTCGCGGCGCTGGCGAAGGTCGCGACCGAGGAGCTG
Organism: Polyangia bacterium; assembly: GCA_036267635.1. Taxonomy (GTDB): domain Bacteria; phylum Myxococcota_A; class Polyangia; order Fen-1088; family Fen-1088; genus JADGRB01. Next base: position 53,740 of record DATAVR010000024.1, read on the forward strand.
CCCTTGCCCGGCGTACGTTTTCGTCCGCTGTCGCTCCGGCCGACCTTCCACAAGTTTGCCGGCCGCTCGTGCGGCGGCGTTCAGCTTCATGTGACCGACCGGGCCGCCTTTCGTCCCTACGCGACCGGCCTCGCGCTCCTGGCGACGGCGCGGCGGCTGGCGCCGGACGACTTTCGTTGGCGGACCGAACCCTACGAGTTCGTCGCCGATCCGCCCGCCATCGATCTGCTGACCGGGAGCGACGACGTGCGGCGGGCCATCGACGCGGGCGGATCGCTCGCGGACCTGGCCGCCACGTTCGCGCCGTTCGAGCGGGCGTTCGCCGAGCACCGCCGTCCGGCGCTGTTGCCGTACGATCTCTGACAGCGATGCGGGTCGCGATCTTCGGAGGGAGCTTCAATCCGCCGCATCTGGCGCACCAGATGGCGGCGCTTTACGTCCTCGAGACCGCCGCCGTCGACGAGGTCTGGATCGTGCCGGCGCTCCAGCATCCGTTCGGCAAGGCGTTGGCGCCGTTCGCCGACCGGCTGGCGATGTGCGAGCGCGCGGCGGCGGCGCTCGGGCCGCGGGTGAAGGTGAGCCAGATCGAGCGCGAGCTCGGGGCTGAGAGCCGCACGCTGCGGACGGTGCGGCGGCTGCAGCAGGAGTTCCCGGCGCACGCCTTCTCGCTGGTCATCGGCGCCGATTTGATCTCCGAGGTCCCGTCCTGGTTCGGGGGGGCCGAGCTGCAGGCGACGGTGCCGTTTCTGATCGTCGGCCGGTCGGGCTTCGAGGAGGCCGAGGCGTGCGTGGCGCTCCCCCGCATCAGCTCGACCGAGGTGCGGGCGGCGCTCGCCGCCGGGCGCCCGGTCGACGGGCTCGTCCCGCGCTCGGTTCTCGATTACATCTACGGTCACAACCTGTATAAGGCTGGCGAGGAACACTCATGAGCTACATGTCCGAAGCTGAAGTCAACGCACGCGCGATGGCCGAAGGTCCGGCCGAGCCGACCCCCTCGGTGTTCATCATGGGCGCAGGCGTGGTCGGCACCGCGCTGGCCGCCCGCCTGGTCCGCGTCGGCGTCCCGGTCATCGGGCTGCACGGCCGTCAGGTCGAGCTGACCGACGCCGCGCGGGCGCTCTCCGGCGTGGTCGGGTCGACCGGCGACATTCCGGACATCCTGTCGGAGTCCGAAGTCGTGATTATCTCCGTGCGCGACGATCGCGTCCCTGAGGTGGCCGAGCGCCTGGCCAAAGAGGGGCGGCTGCGCCGCGAGCAGATCCTGCTCCACACCTCGGGGGCCAACTCGGCCCGCACCATCTTGGCGGCCGCGGTGCCTTACGTGCGCGCGGTCGGCACGCTGCACCCGCTGGTCTCCTTCGCCGACGCCCGCGTCGCCATCGAGGGGCTGCGCGAGGTCGCCTTCGGGATCGAGGGGGACGAGCCGGCCCGCGCTGTCGCCAAGCGGCTCGTACGGGCGCTCGGCGCACGTGCGGTGATCTTGGAGGCCGAGAATCTGGCCCTCTACCACGCGGGCGCGGTGATGGCCTCGAACTACGTGGTGGCCATGGCCGACACGGCGCAATCGCTGCTCATCAAGGCGGGGGTCCCGGCCGATCAGGCCTTGCCGGTCCTCATCCCCTTGCTGAACAGCGTGGTCCAAAACCTGGCCCAGGTCGGGCTGCCCGGGGCGCTGACCGGACCGGTCGAGCGGGGCGACGTCGCCTCGGTCGAACGGCACCTGGGGACGCTGGCGGCGCGGGCCCCCGAGCTGCTCGAGCTCTACCGGCTGGTCGGCCGCGACGTGCTGCGGCTGGCGCGCGAGAAGTCGTCCAACCTGGATCCGAGCAGCGCCGCCCGCCTGGAGGCGCTGTTTTCGGGCGCCGCGTCGCCGCATCCGGGGAACAACGGTAGCGGTCGGCCCGGCGCCTAAATCGCCGGCAGCAATACGAGGAGCCTGGCATTCGGGCGGGGTCTTCGCCTAATATCGGGTCCCGTTTCAACCGTTGCGCCGACGGCGCGGAGGCCTCCGAATGCACAAGGGATTTGCGCTCCGAATTGGGACCGTCCTTGCCCTCACGATCATGGCGTTCGCGCGTCCGAGCGCGGCCGCCAAGCCCGAGGACGTCTTCAAGGGGAAGATCATCATCACCAAGAATCGGCTGCCGATGCACTTCTCGTCGTCGGGCGGCTTCGTCAGCGCGCTGCAAAAAAACAAAATAGACAAGATCTGGCCGACCGAAGAAAAGGGTGACGACAAGGGGACCTGGGACCTCGAGTACCTGGCCTTCTTCGCGCAGCCGCTCGACGACAGTGAGATCCAGGTGAAGTTCTTCGACATCACCCACGGCGACAAGAAGTACGTGGCGGGCGATCCGCAGTACACGCGCGAGCGCGGCTCACGGATCTTCGGGTCGAGCATCCAGCTCGCCAAGCCGGATTTCGACGTGAACAAGCACTACATCATGACGATCGAGTCGAAGGGGCGCGTCATCGCCACGACGAATTTTTGGTTGCGCGGCAAGGGCGCCAATTACAGCGGCAAGGTCGAATTCTCCGACGCGGACACGCGCGCCAAGTAGAAAAAGTGAACCGGTTCTCTCTTTGAAACGCGCAGGATTTATCCTCGCGCTGGTGGTGGCGACGGGTGGTGTCGCGCGGGCGGCCGCGTCCGAGGCCGAGGGCGCGCCGCGCGCCACGCGTAAGAACAAGCCGGCGGCCAAAGGGGCGTCGTCGGCCGCGCCGTCGATGCCGGCCGCCCGGCTGGAGACGCTGCGGCTGGCGCTGGTGGGCGCCGACGACGCGGCTGCGGTCGAAGCGGCCGGGGCGCTGGGAGAATCGGGAACGCCCAGCGCGGCCGAGCCGCTCTGCGAAGTGCTGGCCGCGGGCGCGGCGCCGGATCGCCTGCAGGCGGTGCTCGACGCGCTCGGCAAGCTGGGCGCCGCGCACGCGTTGCCCGCCGACCAGACGGTGCTCGAGGCGCTGACGTTGTATTCGGGCCACCGCGCCATCGACGTGCGTCGCCGCGCCGTCAAGGCGCTCGGCGCCGTCAACGACCCGCGCGCGACGCCGCCGCTGCTAGAGCGGCTGGGCGACGCGGTCCCCGAGGTGCGCGCGGCGGCCGCCGAGGCGCTGGCCGCTCGCCACGAGAGCAAGGCCTCGCGGCGGATGTTCGCGCTCCTCGCCATGGGTGACGCGGGGGTGGCGGGACCGCTCGCCACCCTGGCCACCCCCGACATGATTCCGCGCATCGCCGAGCTGACCGGGACCATCGACGACGCGGTCATCGCTGACGCGCTCGGCGACTACGTCAAGCGCGCCGACGTCCCTGACAAGCTTCGCGTCGACGTCCTGCGCACGCTCGGGAATCTCTCCGGCGCGGTGGCCACCACGGCGCTGGTCGAGTACATCGCCTCGGTCCCGGCCAAAGAGGATCGCGCCTCCAAGAAAGAGGCCCAGAAGCTGCTCGACCAGCGGGGGACCTCGCAATGACCGCGCCTGCGGGGCGGCTGTCGCCGCCGAGGGCCTCGGCGCTCGCGCTGGCGACACTGGCGCTGGTGATGTCCGCCTGCGCGACCAGCCCGTACCAACGGGCCGGCAACGCAGACGATGTGGCGGGCGCGGTGGCGCGCGCGCACCCGCCCGTCGCGACGACGCGCAGCCTGGCGTTTCTCGTGCTCGGAGGCGCGTCCGGACCGCGCCTCGCGGAGTACGATCTCGCCGCCTCGCGCGTCGTCTGGACGCAGCCGACCGACGTCACGACGCGGGTCGAGGTGGGCACCACCGTGATCGTGCACGGCGACAAGGGGACCACGCCCAACGGCGAGATGGTCGGGCGCGACCTGGCAACGGGCGCGGCGCTCTGGCGGCACGCTTTCCCCTCGGCCGAGCATCTCTACGGCTACGCCATCGACGGCGACACGCTGTTCGTCGTGACCCGCTCGTCCACCACGCAGAGCAAGCAGCTCGGGATCCTCGCCGCCTACGACGGGCGCACCGGTGTGCTTCGCTGGCAGGCGACGCTCCCCTCGGCGCGGGTCGCCGGCCCGGCGGCGCGCGGGGGGCTGGTCGCGGTGCCGCTGGAGTCGCAATACGTGCTGCTCTTCGACGGCGCCACCGGGCTCGAGCTCGGGCAGGTCCTCTCGACGGAGGAGGCGGCGACCTTCGTGCGCGCCCTGCCGGAAGGGATGTTTTACGGATCGCGCGGGCTCTTCCTGCTCGGGCGCGACACCGCGCGCGGCTCGCGCCACGCGCCGGGGTACCTCTCGGCGCAGCTGCCGGCCTTCGTGCGGCCGACCTACTTCTACGATCTCTATCACCCCGAGCAGAGCGAATATTCGGCGCTCGACCGCAACCGGCTGCTCTGGCGGGTGGTCGTCGACGCCGGCCACCCGCAGTTCCGCGACGGCCTCGCCTTCGTGCACGACTACCGTTTCTTCTTCGCCTTCGACGCCGCCTCCGCCGCGCTCCGCTGGGCCTACGTCAGCCCCGACGACGCGGTCGGCTCGGCCGACACCGGCCGCTCCATCCTCTTCGTCACCGCCAGCGGCGAGATCGGCGCGCTCGATCCGATCACCGGCGCGCGCACCTACCAGGCACAGCTCCCTGGCGAGGTGGTGCGGGGCGCCAGCTTCGACGCGGAGGGGTTCGCGCCCCCGGCCGGCGCCGGCGCCAGCACGCCCCCCGATCTGCTCGGCGCGCTGACGGCGATCATCGCCGATCCCGATCAGCGTTTTCCGGCGCTCAAGCTGTTCGCCATCGAAGAGCTGGGGCGGCAGCCGGGGCGCGAAGTGACCGCCAAGCTGATCGAGATCCTGCGGACCGAGAAGACCGCGCCGCTCGCCCTGCAGAAGGCGGGTGAGATGCTGGTCGCCCGGCGCGACGCCGGCGCGCTCGATCTGTTGACCGCGGCGCTGCGCGCGCACGCCGACTACTGCGAGAAGCGCTCGGCGCCGCCCGTGGAGGTCCTGGCGCGCGCCATCGGCGCGCTCGGACCGCTCGGCCGGGCGGTGGCCCCCGACCTCGACGCACACCTCCGGCTGCCCGAGACGTCGCCGGCCGCAGCGGCGGAGATCGCGCGCGCGCTCGTGCAGATCGGCGCCGGCGAGTCGGTGCCGGCGCTGCGCGACTTTCTGACCATGTACCGCGCCGACGCGGTCTACGAGCGCGATCCGACCGCGCTGGTCGCGGCGGCCGAGGCGCTGCTCAAGCTGGGCGGCTCGAGCGATCGCCAGCTGCTCTTGTTCCTGGCCGAGGAGCCGCACACCGCCGCCGGCCTCCGCGCGCACCTCTCCCGTGCGCTCGGCGAGACCGCGACGGCGGCCAAGGAGTGAGGGTCAACGTGGTCGTCTGCCGCGGCCCGGTCTGCGGTGACAAGCGGGGCTCGGCCGCGCTCGCCGAACACCTGACCGCCACCGTCGCCGCACGCGGGCTGCAGGATCGCGTGCAGGTCAGCGAGGAGATCTGCCTCGGTCACTGCCTGCGCGGCCCCAACGTGCTGGTCTGCGACGCCGATGACCCCGAGGGTCTCGCCTCGGCGCACGCCGTCCTCTACAACCGGATGACGGTGGCCGATCTGGACCGGGTCGTCGAGCGCCACCTGGTCGGCGGCATCGCCGTTCGCGCGCTGACCAACCTGCCGCCCGTCCGCTAGAATCGAGCCGCTTCGATGGCCATCTACCTCGACCACAACGCCACGACGCCGCTCGGCCCGGAGGTCCTCGGGGCCATGGCGGCGGCGCTGCGCGACCTGTCGGGAAACCCCTCCAGCCCGCACGCGGCGGGACGCGCGGCGCGCGCGGCGATCGAGCGGGCACGGGCAGAGGTCGCGGCGCTCATCGGCGCGACGGCGGAGGAGATCGTGTTCACCTCGGGCGGGACCGAGGGAAACGCCCTGGCGATCCGTGGCCTCCTGCGCGGGGCGCGGGCGCGCCGCGGCCACGCCCGGCCTCACGTGGTGTCGTCGCCGATCGAGCACCCCTCCGTGCTGGGCCTGCTCGCCGACGTCGACGTCGAGCTCACGCTGCTTCCGGTGGGCGGCGACGGGACGATCGATCCCACGGCATTGCGCGCGGCGCTGCGGCCCGAGACCGTGCTGGTCACCCTGGCGCTCGCCAACCACGAGCTCGGGAACGTTTGCGACGTCGCCACGCTGGCGGCGATCGCCCACGAGGGGGGCGCGCTCTTCCATGCCGACGCCGTCCAGGCGGCAGGCAAGGTCCCGGTCGACGTCGGCGCGCTCGCCGTCGATGCGCTGACGATCTCGGCGCACAAGATTCACGGCCCGAAAGGGGTCGGCGCGATCTTCCTGCGGCGGACGGCGCCGTTCGAGCCATCCAGCCAGGGCGGTCACCAGGAACGCGAGCGGCGGGCCGGCACCGAGAACGTCGCCGGCATCGTCGGGTTCGGGGTGGCGGCGCGGCTCGCCCGCGCGGAGCTCGCCGAGACGTCGACGCGGATCGCGACGCTGCGGGAGCGCCTCGAGCGGCGGCTCCTGACGATTGATGGCGCGCGCCGGCACGGCCACCCGACGCGCGGGCTCCCTGGCACCCTCAACATCGGCTTTCTCGGCGCGCCTGGACAGCTGGTCGCGGCAGCGCTCGATCTGGAGGGGGTCGCAGTCTCGACCGGCGCCGCGTGCACCTCTGGATCCCTCGACCCCTCACCGGTGCTGCTCGCGCTCGGGCTCTCCCGCGATGACGCCGCCTGCGCGCTCCGCTTCGGCCTCGGGCGCGGCACCACCGCCGAGGAGATCGATCGGGTCGCGGCGCTCACCGCCGAGATCGTCGCGCGGGTGCGACGGCGCGGTCAGGGGGACGTCGTCGTCACCAGCGCCGCCCGCGAGCGGATCCTCATCGCCATGTCGGGGGGGGTCGACTCGTCGACGGCGGCGGCGGTGCTGGTCGACGCGGGCTATGACGTCGTCGGCGTCACCCTGCGGCTCTACGACGCGAGCGGGACCGCGGCCAGCATCGGGGGCCGCTGCTGCGGTCCGCGCGACATCGAGGACGCGCGCGCGACGGCCGCCCACCTCGGCATCCCCCACCACGTGATCGACGAGAGCGCCGCCTTCTCCGCGGCGGTGATCGACGACTTCGTGGCCGAGTACCGGGCCGGTCGAACGCCCAACCCGTGTGTGCGCTGCAACGAGCGGATCAAGTTCGGACCGTTGTTGGCGTTCGCCGACGCCGTCGGCGCGGGCCTGCTGGCGACGGGACACTACGCGCGGCTGTCACGCGGCGGCGACGGCGTGGGCGTGGCGCTCGCCCGGGCGCGCGACGCCGACAAGGACCAGTCGTATTTTCTCTTCGGGCTGCGGCCGGAGGTCCTGGCGCGGGTTCGGTTCCCGCTCGGCGACCTCGACAAGGACGAGGTGCGCGCGCGGGCGCGGCAGCGCGGCCTGCCCAACGCCGACAAGCCCGACTCGCAGCAGATCTGCTTCATCCCCGACGGTGACCACGTGGCCTTCGTCACCGCCCGCGGCGGGGCGGGCCCGGCCGGGGCGATCGTCGACGACGCGACCGGCGTGCCGCTCGGCGCACACGCCGGGACGCACGGGTTCACCGTCGGTCAGCGGCGCGGCCTTCCGGCGGTGGGCGAGCGACGGTTCGTGCTCCGGATCGACGCGGCGACCGGCGAGGTGCGGGTCGGCCCGCGCGAGCGGCTCGGCCGCGACCGCCTGCGCGTCTCCGACGTCCGCTGGCTCGACCCGCGCGCGTCGGGCACGTCTCGGCGCTGTGGGGTGCAGATCCGCCACCACGCGGCGGCGGCCCCTGCCTGGATCGAGCCGACCGACGATGGCGCGACTCTGGTGCGGCTCGATCAGCCGGCGTTCGGAGTGGCGCCGGGACAGGCGGCCGTCTTTTACGACGGGGACGATCGGGTGCTGGGCGGCGGGTGGATCGAGGCGGGCTGAGCGCGCTCAGCGAGCGCCGGAGATCGCCGCGACGACGTCTTCGGGACGGGTGTTGCGATCCCGCTCGCGGACGGCGTCGACCGCCGCTTGCAGCTCACCCTTGTCGAGGAAGATCCCCTGGCAGCGGCCGCAGTAGTCGACGTGGACGGTCCCCAGCATCACCTCGGCCAGGCTGCCCGGGCAGACGGGGCAGGGGGCGATCGATTCAGTCGGGATGGGCGGCGGGCCAGCCTTGCCGGTGAGCAGGCCCCGCAGCCGCGCCAACTCCGCCTCGGGCAGCTTGGCCGCGCGGCTGATCTCGCCGCGGTCCAACCAGAGGCCGCCGCACTTGGGGCAGAGGTCGACCTCGAGCCCCTGGAAGAGCGCCTTGTCCAGGATGGAGTTGCATTTCACGCAGCAGATGTTGGTTGCGTCCGGCATGGGCGAGATACTAGCAGTCCTATGAGCGGCACGGAACCATCGACCGAGGCGGGCTTGCCGGCACTGGAGGCGCGCCTCGGCTACGCCTTCCGCGACCGCGGCTTGGCCGAGACGGCGCTGACGCACACCTCGTGGCTCAACGAGGCGGCGGCGCCCGGACGCGCCGACAACGAGCGGCTCGAGTTTTTGGGCGACGCCGTGCTGGCGCTGGTGGTGAGCGATCTCCTGATGCGCCACCTTCCCGCCAGCGCCGAGGGTGATCTGACGCGCGCGCGGGCGGCGCTGGTCAGCGAAGGGGGGCTGGCCCGGGCGGCCGCCACGCTGGAGCTCGGGCGGTTCATCTTCGTCGGCCGCGGCGAGGAGCGGACCGGCGGGCGTGCGCGCCCGTCGATCCTGGCCGACGCGCTGGAGGCGATCATGGGGGCCATCTATCTCGACGGCGGGCTCGAGGCGGTGGCGGCGGTGGCGGCGCGGCTCTTTCAACCGGAGCTGGCGGACGTCGAGCTGCACGCGCGGCTCGACTACAAGTCGCGCCTGCAGGAGCGCGCCCAGGCCCTCTGGCAAGCGGCGCCCGTCTATCAGGTGGTCGGCGAGAGCGGCCCCGACCACGACAAGCGGTTCGAGGTGGCGCTGTCGTTCGCCGGCCGCGAGTGGGCGCGTGCCAGCGGACGGTCGAAGAAGGAGGCCGAGCAGAGCGCGGCGGCGGCGGCGCTCGACACGCTGGAACGGGAGCCATGACCCCGCCGTCGATCGAGGGCTTGCGGGCGCAGATCCCGCCCGACGTGCTGGCGCTCTGCCGCAAGCTGCGCGAGGCGGGCCACCAGGCGCACCTGGTCGGCGGCGGCGTCCGGGACATGCTGATCGGCCGCCCGCCCGCCGACTTCGATCTGGCGACCGACGCCCGTCCCGAGGCGGTGCTCGCGCTCTTCGGCAACACCTTCGCCATCCCCACCGGGCTCAAGCACGGGACGATCACCGTGCTCAGCGAGACGCGGCGGCCGGTCGAAGTCACGACCTTCCGAGGCGAAGGGGAGTACCTCGATGGACGGCGGCCGGTCTCGGTCAGCTACGTCGACACGCTGGACGAGGATCTGAGCAGGCGCGACTTCACCATGAACGCGGTGGCCTTCGAGCCGCTCGACGGGCGGCTCAGCGATCCGTTCGACGGGCGGGGCGATCTGTCGCGCCGGCTGATCCGCGCGGTCGGCGATCCGCTGGTGCGCTTCCGCGAAGACGGCCTGCGGCCCTTGCGCGGGGTGCGCCTGGCGGCGCAGCTCGAGTTCGAGATCGATCCGGCGACGCTGGCGGCGATCCCGCCGACGCTGGACGTGTTTCGCAAGGTCTCGTCGGAGCGGATCCGCGACGAGCTCTACAAGATGCTGGCGGCGCGGCATCCGTCTCGGGGGCTCGAGCTGATGCGCGCGACCGGCCTTCTCGGCCAGGTCATTCCCGAGCTGCTCGAAGGGGTCGGTTGCACGCAGAATCGATTTCACAAACACGACGTCTTCGAGCACACGCTGTCGGTGGTGGATGCCACCCGGGGCGACGTGGTCGTGCGGCTGGGGGCGCTCCTGCACGACGTCGGCAAGCCGCGCGCGCGTCAGCCGCGCGAAGGCGCGCCCGGCGAGTTTAGCTTCTTCAAGCACGAGTACGTCGGCGCCGATATGGCCGACGCGATCTGCCGGCGGTTGAAGCTGGCCAACGCCGATCGCGAGCGGGTGGTGGCGTTGGTCAAGAACCACATGTTCTTCTACATGCCCGACTGGTCCGACGGCACGATCCGGCGGTTCGTCCGGCGAGTCGGCGGTCAAGAGGGGCTGGCCGATCTCTTCGCGCTCCGTGAGGGGGACGTCAAAGGGCGGGGGTTCGGCGAAGATCCGGACCAGGAGCTGGGCGAGCTCAAGAGCCGGATCGCGGTGGTCGCCGACGCCGACGCCGCTTTGAAAGTCACCGACCTGGCCATCGACGGACGCGACGTCATGCGGGTCCTCGGCATCGCGCCGAGCCGCCAGATCGGCGTCATCCTCGAACGGTTGCTGGAACGAGTGCTCGACGACCCGTCGCTCAACACGCGAGAGCAGCTGGAGGCGATGCTCCCCGCGCTGCAGGACCCGCGGGACGACAGCCAGAAAAGCTAGCGGCGCGCGAGCGCGTCGACCAGCGCCGCCGCCGAGGTCACGGTCTCGACGCCGCGTGAGGCCGGCTCGGGGCGACCCAGAAGCTCGGTCCGTCGGCGGACGACCGTCGACTCGGGATCGGAGAGCGGAATGACCTCGATCGGGGGCGCGTCGCCGGTGCGCGGCGCTCGCGCTGTCACCGGCCCGGGGCCTGCCGCGATGGTCAACACGGCGGGGAGCTTCACCCGCAGGCGGCGCAGCCGCCCGCCGCCCCGGGTGACGACCTCGACCGCCGGTCCGTCGACGAAGGCGATCTCCTCGACACAGGGGAGATAGGCGACGCCGAGGTGGCGGGCGATCGCCGCCGGTGCCGCGCCCAGCCCCTCGTCGTCCGAGCGGACGCCGGTCAGGATCAGATCGGCCCCGATCCGCCGGATGGCGATCGCCAGCACCTGCCCGATGGTGTGAAAGTCGGCGGCGCCGAGCTCGTCGGCCGCGACCCGCACGGCGCGATCGACCCCGGCGCCCAGCGCCAGGCGCAGCGGGCCGGCCTCCGTCGACGTGCCGCCCAGGAGCGCGGTCACCTTGTGCGCGGCGCCCGCCAACCCGAGCGCGTGCGCCAGCGCCAGCGCGTCGGCGCGCCCGAGCGCGTCCCCCTCCGGATCCGGAGGCGGCGCGCGCAAGCAGACGACGAGGTTGAGGGCGCCGCTCATTCGTGCGCCTTTGCCCGGGTCTTCGTCCGCGCCCTCGCCGGCGCCGAGGTGCCGAAGGCCGAGAGCGCCTTGGCGATCTCGCCCCACAGCTTCTCGCCGGTCGACCCGGCGGGCACGCGCCAGAGCACGTCGACCGCCCGCGCGCGCGGGGCGGTGTCGCCGTCGCCCACGACGATCGCGCCGACGCGGCCGCGCGGCGTTCCCATCACCGGCAGCTCGACGTCTCCGATGGCGATCAAGATCTCCGGTGCGCTGGCCGCGATGGCGGCGGCCGCGCGATCGCGATCGACGACCGTCACGCCGGAGGGCGCCCCGGCGGCGATCCGCGCCACGGCGTCCGGGCCGAGCGCGGGATCGACCGCCACCACGACGCGCGAGAGCGCGACCAACGCGTCCCCGTCCGCCTCCGACGAGATCTCGACGACGCCGGTCTGCTGGGGGACGGCGCAGGTGACCACCTCCACGTCGATCTCGGCGGTGCCCGCCTCTCGCTCGACGGCGCCGGCGGCCAAGATGGCCACCACGGGCCGCTCGATCTCCACCGGGTCGAGGCGCCGGTACGCCGCACGACCACCGCGCCAGCGCCGGAGAAAGACCCGCCCGACGCCCTCGGCCAGCGGACCGGCGTCGGTGACTTCGAGGTCGGCGGCCCCCGCGAAGGCTGCGCCGATGCGCGCCGCCAGGCTGGGCCCCAGCGCCAGGCCGCCGCCGCCGGCGGGGAAGAGCACCAAAAGCGGCGACACCCGTTCGACCGCCGCCAGCAAGGCGGCGCCGTGGGTCGCCTCGAGCGGCGGCGCGGCCAGCCCCGCTCCCTCGCAGAGCAGCACCTTGTCCGCGCCCGCGCACCCGAGGCGCGCCACCACCGGGCCCCCGAGCTCGCGATCGTTCATCACGATGGCGTAGACGGTCGCGCCCGCGACGTGGGCGATCCGCCGGCTTTCGCAGAGCGCGAACAGCGACGGGCCCGTGGGCTCGCCGTCGCGAAGATCGATGGGAACGAGCAGATTCGGCAGGAGGCGCCTCGCGGCCGCGCGAAATCGAAGCGCCTATCATGCCTACGCCGCCCGGAGCTGTCCATTGACATGCTGATCGACCGGCCGCGATAATGTGGCTCCGGCACCCGCGGCATGCCACCAGGACCCGACGGCGACGACGAAGAGCTGGTCGAGATCGATGTCGAGATCGAGGGCCCGCCGCCGCTTCCCGCTGGCGCGCGCCCGGAGTCTCCGTCGGATGACTCGGTCCCCGAGCTGGTGGCCGAGCCCGAGGACACCGAGCCCAACCGCGACCTCGCCCGGGCCGATGCCCCGCCACCGCCCCTCGACCTGCTGGAGATCACCGACGCGGTCGAGCTGCAGCCGCCGATCGTCGAGGCCGCCGAGGACGACCCGGGCGCGGCCCTCGCGACGTATGAAATGGAAGCGGCCGCCGCCGAGGGAGGTCGGCGCGGCGCGCTGCTCGCCGAGGTGGCGCGGCTGCAGGAGGCGAGCGCCGCCGCCGACGCGGGCCAGGCGGCGCTGGCGGCCGCCGGGGCGGCGTTCGAGGCAGATCCCGCGTCGGTCCGCTCGCTCTGGGTGCTCCGCCGCCTGTTGGCGCGCGCCGGGCGCTGGGACGAGCTGGCAGAGATCCAGCAAAAGGCGGGTGAGGCGCGCTCGGCCGCCGTCGACGGCCGCGTCCGCGCCGATCTCCTGATCGAGCGCGGGCGGCTGCTCGAAGATCGGTTGGGTCTGCCCGCTGACGCCGTCGCCTGCTATCGGGAGGCGCTGGCGGTGTCGTCCGATCATCAGGGGGCGCTGCTCTCGCTGCTGGTGGCCGCGGCGCGCCTCGAGGACGCGGCGCTGCGGGCCGAGGCGCTGGGGGGCCTCGCGCGTCGCGCCGACAGCGCTCCCCGGCGGGCGGCGCTGGTCATCGAAGAGGCGCTGGCCGCGCGGCAGGCGGGCGCCGCCGACGGCGCGGAGCGGGCGCTCGGAACGCTCGAACAGGAGCTCGGGCGCAATGACCCGTCGGCTCCGCTCGGGCCGTTGCTGGCCGCGCTCGACGGGCTCACCCGCGGCGACGTGCCAGCAGAGAGCGACGCCCGGGCGCTCGCCGAGCTCGCCCGGCGGGTCGCGCCGGTCGACGGCAACCTGGCCGTCGCGATGCTGCGCGAACGGGCGCGGCTGCTCCGGCAGGCGCTGGGGGCTCCCGAAGCGGCGCTCGAGGCCCTCGACGAGGCGGCTCGCCTCGATCCCGCGCACCTGCTGCTGGCCGCCGACCGGATCGATCTGGCGCTGGCGCTCGATCGCCGGGAGACCGCCGACGAGATCGCGCGCGGATTTCTCCTGGCCGCGGGCGACGACGATGGGGCGGTCGACTTCGCGCTCGCTTATGCCGAGACGATCTTCGATCCCGCCGATCCCGACCGCGTCGTCGAGATCTTGCAGACGCCGCGCGTCCACGGCCGTCGGCCCGCGCGGGCCGACCTGCGGGCGTTCGAGCTGGCGCTGGCCATCGTCAAACGCGACAGCAAGGCGCTCTCCGAGGCATTCGCCGCGGAGGGCGAGGCCGAGATCGAAGCCGGCACCGATGCGGGTTCCAAGGTCAGCGCGCTCATCGCGGCGGGCGCGGTCAGGGCGGGGCCGCTCGGGCAGACCGATGTCGCCGCGGATCTCTACCGACGGGCGATCGTCGCCGCCTCCACGATGCCCGAGCGAGGGCGACCGGCGTTGCAGGCCCTGGTCGCGGTGCTGGCCGCGAGCGGTCGGGTCGAGGAGGCGACGACGATGTTGGAGGTGGCCGTCGCGGAAGAGCCAGGGGCGCTGTCGCCGGGTGCGGCTCTGGCGGCGGAGGCGTTCGAGCTCGCTGCCCGTGAATCGCTGGTGGCGTTCTACGCCGACGAGCTGGGGACTCCCGGCCGCGCGCTGCCGCACCAGCGCCGTTTGGTGGCGCTGCGGCCCCAGGAGATCGCCCGGCGGGTGCGCCTCTGCGATCTCGATCTCGAGAGCCCCGCGGTCGATCGGTTGCCCATCTCCGAGCGCGCCGACAACCTGCTCGCGCTCGCCGCCGGCGCCGGCGATCCGGCCGTGGCCGTCGCGCTGCAGGTCGCCGCCGCGCGGGCCTCGACCGAGTCCGGCGCGCCCGAGCTGACCGGGCGGGGGGTGGCGTTGCTCCGCGAGCTCGCCGCGGACGACGCCTCGGGGCTCGCCGCCGCGGCGCTGGAGCGGGCGGCGACCTCGTCGACGGAGCGCGCCCAGATAGTCGCCGCCGAGTTGGCGGCAGCCGCAGACGACGCGCCGGTGGAGCGAACGCGGGCGCTCCGCTTTCGCCTGGCGCACCATCGCGCGGCGACCGGCGCCTTCGCCGAAGCGATGGCCGCGCTGACGCCGCTTCGGTCGGAGGGCGATCCGCTGGCGCGCGCCTGGAGCTATGAGCTCGCGCGACGCGCCGGTGACGCGTTCCTCGAGGTGGCGGTGCTCTCCGAGGAGACGCGCGCCCCCGACGGGGCGCTGGGCGACGAGGCCGGGGTCCTGCTGGCCCACGGTGAGGCGCTGGCTCGTGCCGGGGATCCGCAAGCGGCGGCCGATTCACTTCGCCGCGCCGTCGCCCGCGCGCCGGACGGCGAGACGGCGGCCGACGCCGCCTTGGGGCTCTACCGTCTCGCGGCCGTCGATCCGGTGGGCGGCGCCACCCTGCTCCCCGAGGTGTTCGACGCGCTGGCGGACGCGGTCGGCGACGATCCGTCCCTCGCGGCGGCCGCGTCCCGGGAGGCGGCGCTGGCCGGCGTGGCGGCCGGCGCGGCCGGGGCGGTCAACCCCCGACTGGCGGACGATCCGACCGCGCACGCCGATCTCACCTTGCTGCGGTTCATGATCGGCGCCCGGACGGGGGACGCGCCAGCCGTCGCCGCCTCGCTGGTGGAGATCTCGCGCGGGCTGGCCGGCGCCGACGGGACGCTCCCGCTCCCTCCGGAGGCGGTCCCGTTGCTGGGGCGGGCGGCCGCGCGCGCGCGGCTCGGCGGCACCGAGGCGGCCGAGGCGGTTGCGGTCTCAGTTTGGCAGACGTCGCACGCGCCTCAGCTGGCGCCGGCGCTCTGCGATCTGCCGGTCGCCGGCGGGGCCCCCTGGCCGGAGACGCGCCCCGATCCGCGCCGCTCGCGGGCCCGTCGCGCGGGGGGAGCGCTCGGAATCGCGCTTCACCTCGAAGCCGCGCTGGACGCCGAGCGCCGGGGAGAGCTGGGCGCCGCGCTCGCGGCCTATGGCAGCGTCATCGCCCTCGATCCCGATCGGCTCGAAGCCTGGACCGGTGTGCGAAGGGTGGCGCACGCCGGGGGCGATCTGCTGGGCGAGGCGAGGGCGCTGGCCCGCCTCGGTGTGCTGGTCCGCGATCCCGGGAGGGCCGCGGCGCTCTTTGTCGAGGCGGGCACCGCCTACGAGCAGGCCGGGCGGGTCGACGACGCCATCGCGGTGCTGTCGCGCGCCGTCGAGCTGCGCCCGGATGCGGGTGGCGCTTATGCCCGGGCCCACGCTCTTCTCCGCGCTGACCTGGCGTCGCCGGGGCGCGCCGAGACGCTGGACGGCTTGCTGTCGTACCGGTTGACCGCCGGGACGCCGACCCCCAACGAGCGCATCGCGCTGCTGTTCGAACGGGCGGAGCACCGGCTGGCGGCGCTCGGCGATCGGCAAGCGGCCTTTCGAGACTTCAAGCAAATCTTGAACATCGATCGCGACCACGTCGCTTCGCTGCACCAATTGGCGCAAGGGGCGCTGTCCGATCAGGATCCCCGCGCGGCCGTCCAGTGGCTGGAGCGCTACCTGGCGGTGGCCGGCGCCGACGACGAGGAGCGGGTGGCGGCCGCCAAGTTGGACCTGGCGGCCAGCTACGACGCCTGGGGCGAGCCGGTGCGGGCGATCGAAACCCTCCAGCGCGCGGCGCTCGCCCGGCCGAGCGATCCGACGCCGCTCGAGCGGATGGCCGATCTCCAATTGCGTCGTCGCGACGTGCGGAGCGCGGTCGAAGCGCTGCAAGCCGCCGCCGAGCGGGTGCGTGAGCCGCGCGCCAAGGCGGCGCTTGCCTTGCGGGCCGGTTCCATTCTGCGTGACGTCGGCCGAGATGCTGCGGGCGCCGCGGCGGCCTTTCGACAGGCGGCGGATCTCGACCCGCTCGGCACCGGCCCGGCCGCGCTGGTCGCGCTCCACGATGCGGCCTCCGACGCGCGCGGCGCGCTGGAGGTGGTGGAGCGCGAGCTCGGTGATCTGCGGCGGGCGTTGACGGCGAATCCGCTCGACGTGCGGCGGCTCGAGCGGCTCGGCCAGTGGCTGGCCGATGCGCGCCGCCGCGGCGGGACAGGCCCGCTCGCCGAGGCCGAGGCGGCGGTGGAGAACGTGCGCACGCTCGTCGGTGGGCGCGCTGCTCCCCTTCCGGCGCCCGCCGCCATCGCTCCCAGGACCGGTCGCGCCTTTCTCACCGAGATCGCCGACGCGCCGGCCGCCGGGTTCGTGACAGAGGTCTGGCCCCACCTGCTGGAGGCTGCCACGGCGGTCTTCCCGGCGCCGGCCCGCGCCCGTGCCGCGCCGCTCGGTGCCGACAGCGCGCCGCGCCTCGCCTGGATCAACGGGGCCGCGGCGGCACTCGGGATTCCGCGGCTGGCGATCCTCCTGTCGCGCCAAGCGGGGGCGCCGCCGGTCGTTGCCAGCGAGGAGCCCGAGGCGGCGCTGATCATCGGCGCCGAGGCGCTGGCATCGCCCGATCTCCGGTTCCACCTGGGGCGGGCGCTGGGGCTCATCGCCGAGCGGGCGGTGGTTCTCGAACGTGCGCGCGCGGCCGATCTGGCGCCGCTCTTCTCCTGCGCCGCGCTCCTTGCCGGCGTGCCGGTTCCGGCCGGCCTGCCGAAGCCGCCGGAGAATCTCCTGCGCGACGTCACGCGCGCCGTCGGTCGCAAGGATCGGAAGGCGCTCACGCTTCAAGCATCTCGGTTCGCGTTCGAGCCGTTCGATCTCGAGGCCTGGCGGACGGCGATGCTGCGCGCGGCGGACCGGTTCGGCCTGCTCGTGGCGGGCGATCCGGCGCTGACGGCCGCCGCTGTTGCCGGTAGCCCGCAAGCGATCGCGACCAGTCCCGCGGCCCGCGATCTGCTCGGCTTTGCGCTGGGCGAGCGCTATCCGATCTTCCGGCGCTCGATAGAGGGGGCGGTGCGCTGATGGCGGTCGGGAAGAAGCCACCGGGCTCGCGAGACGACGGCTCGGTCGACGTCGAGGATCTGTTCGACGAGCTGTTCGAGGACGCGCCGCCGACCGATCCGACGGTTCCCGCGATTGGAGAGGACGTCACGCTCGAGGTTCCGGCGGCGGCGGCCGCCGCGGCCGCGGTCGACCTGCGCGATGAGGCGAGCGTCGAGGCGCCGGCGCTGTTCGCCCCGACGCTCCCCGAGATGGAAGCCGAGATCTGGCAGGCCGGGATCCAGGCGCTGGTCACGGTGCCCGAGCGCGTGGAGCCCGTCTTGATCGCGCGCGATGAGTGGCTGAAGGAGGCGGGGCTTTACCGGGGCGAAAGCGCGTCGGCCGAGACGCCGGTGCTGGCCGCCGGATTGCTGACCGCCGCGGCGCGCGCCGCGGAGATCGCGGGCGAGGCGGCCGAGGCTGTCGCCGGCTACGACGAAGCGCTGGCGCGGGCGCCGACGGCCGAGGAGGCGCTCCGGGGGCGGGCGCGGCTCGCGGAGAGCGTGGGGGACCTCGACGAGGCGCACGCGCTCTGGGCGCGTCTGTCCGTCTCGGCCGCGTCGGCCGAGGAGCGGGCATTTTACGGCGCGCTCTCGGCGGAGTGGACGCTCGGGCGGAGGGGCGCGCTCCCGGCGGTGGCGGTCGAGGCGATCCCGGCCGGGCCGGCGCGCGCGCTCGCCGTCGCCGAGGAGGCGTTGCGCGGCGGCGCGCCGGGGGCGGCAGCCCTGGCGTTCGCGGCCGCGGGTCGCGCGCTGCGCGGCCCGATGGGCGCGGCTTTTCTCGAGCAGGCGGCGCGATTCTCCGCGGCGGCACGCGACGAGGCCGCGGCGGCCGCCTACCGAACCGGGGCGCGCAAGCTCGGGCCAACTGCCGAGGAGAGCCCGCTCGGTCGTTTGCGCGAGGCGGCCCGAGCGGACATCAGGGGTGCAGCGGTGAAGGTCGGCGAGCTTCTCGCCATTCTCCCGATCGGATCGGGGCTCTCCCAGGCGGTGGGGCGGTGGGCGGCGGCTTTGGCGCGCCGGCGTGGCGACGCCGCGGGGGCCCTCGGGATCCTGGCCGGCCTCGGCGCCACGACGGCCGCGGCCGCGCGCGACCGGATCGATCTCGAGGTCGCGACGCGCATCCCGCTCGACGAGGCGAGCGTGGCCCGCTTGCGCGCCTTGGCTTCCGCGCCGGCCGCCTCGGCAAACCTGACCTGGATCGAAGCGGGCGATCTGTTCAACCGCGGCGATTACGCCGGCGCGGCGACGTTGCTCGCGCCGGCGATCGACGAGCACGCGGACGCGGTTCCGCTGGCGCTGCTGGCCGAGGAGATAGCCGCCGCGACCGATGACGGGACGTTGCGGGCCGCGACGTTGGATCTCTGGCTGCGGGGCGACCCGGCTCGGCGAACCGACGCCGCGCTGGCCCTGGCGGCGACGCGCGAGGCGGCCGGCAGCGGTCTTGGCGCCCGCGCCGCGCTGCAGACCGCCGTCGAGTCGGCGCCAGAGTCGGCGTCGTTCTGGATCGCGGCGGCGGCCGACACGCGCGCCGGCCGGCGAGCTGACGCCGCGGCCGCGCTCGGCTACGGCGCCGAGGTGTGGGAGGCGAGCGCGCTCGCGCCCGGGCTTCGCGCCGCCGCGGCGGCGAAGCACGGACCGAGCGATCCCGCGCGCGTGCTGGCGGCGCTCGGCCCCTCGGTCGACGGGACCCCTTCCGATGCCTCGCGCGCCCTCGGCGCGATCGCCGTCGCGCGCTTGGCGGAACGGGCGGGAGATCGCGCGGCGCTCGAGACGGCGCTCGACGCGGCGGTGGCCGAGGTCGTCGATCCCGCGCAACGAGCCTGGCTGGCGCTCCGCCGGGCGGTGGCGATCCCCCCCGCCGAGGCGGAGGCCCGCGCTCGGGCGTTCGAGACGACGCTCGACGTCGCCCCCGCGCATCCCCTGGCGCTCGCGCTCTACCTTTGCGAAGCGGGCGTCGACCCACAGTCCGCCGCGGCGGCGATGACCGAGGCCGGCTCTGACTCGGGGGAGAGCTCCGGGTGGACCCGGATGCTGGCGCTGGCGGCCACGAGCACGCTGGCGCTCACGGGTGATCGTGAGGGGGCTTTACAGCGGGCGTTGGCGATGCTGGGCGCGGCGCCCACGGCGATGGAGGCGCGCCGCGCGGTGGCGCGGGCGGCCGCCGCCATCGGGGGCGACGCCGGAACCCGGACCCTGGCGGCGCTGGCGGTCGAGCCGGCGGCGAGAGACGAGGCGTTGTCACTTACGATCGCCGAGGCCCGGATCGCCGTCGCTTTCGCCGAGGCCGCCGGACAGGCGTTGGGCGTGCTCGCCGGCGGACGATTCGGGGCGGAGGCGCGGCGGGCGTCGGCGCGTCTGGATCCGTCCTCGGCGGAGGGGCTACCTGCCGGGCTGCTGGCCGGACCAGCCGATCGGCCGGCCGCCGCCGCCCGGGCCGCTCTGGCGGCGATCGCGGGGGCCGCCGCCGCTGGGCGCTGGGAAGATCTCTCGGCCGCGCTCGCCGAGGCTCCGCCACACGAGGCGGCGGCGACGCCGGCCACGCTGGCGCTGGCCGCGCTGGTCGCCGAAGGGCACGGCCTCGAGGCGGTGGCAGACAGATTGGCGGAGCAGGCGGTCCGGCAGGAGGACCAGGCGGGCGCGGGGCCCCCGCTGCCAACCCTGGCGCGCGTCGCGGACCGATCCGCCGATACCGCGATTCGGCGGCGCGCGCTCACCCTGATGGCGTCGCACCTCGGCGCCGCCGAGTCCGACCGCCGGTCGGCGGCGGCGGCGCTGGCGGAGCGGGCGCGCCTCGAGGCGGCGGCCGATCCGGGCGCGGCCATCGAGAGCTGGCGTGGGGCGCTGGCCACCGAACCGACCTTTCTCGCCGCCGCGTCGGCCCTGCGCATCGCCGCGGCCCGTGGCGGCGATGCGGCGGCCGCCAGCGCAGCCTGCGAGACGGAGGCCGCCTGCCTGCTGGTGCCGGCGCACCGGGTGCGGGCCCTGCTCCTGGCGGCGGCGCTGGCAATGGAGGCCGAGCCGCCCGAGCGCGAGCGGGCGCTCGGCCTCTTGCGGGCGGCGCTGGCCGTCGACCCCACGCAGGAAGCGGCGTTCGAACGGTTGCGCGCGCTGCTCACCGAGCAGGACGACGCCCCGGCGCTGGCGGCCGCGCTCGCCGCGCGGATCGAGGTGGCGCACAATCCGTTCGAGGTGACGTCGCTCCGGCTGGCGCGCGCCGACCTGCTGGCGGGGCCGCTCGCCTCCGCGGTCGCGGCGCGCGAGGAGCTGGGGGCGGTGCTGCGCAAGCAACCGGAGCACGCGCGCGCTCTCGAACGCCTCTCGGAGCTGCTGTGGAGCCGCGAGGCCTGGAGTGAGGCGGGGGAGGTCTATCTGAGGCGCGCGGTGGTCGAGCGCGATCCGGCCACGCTGCGCGGCATCTTCCTTCGCCTGGGGGAGATCTATTCGGTCCGGGTCCCCGATCCGAAGCGGGCCGCGGCCGCCTACGAGCGGGTGCTCTCCGTCGACGCGGAGAACCTGGAGGCGCTGCGCGCGCTCTCCGATCTCACGGTCGCCGAGGGGGATCCCAAGCGGTCGCTCCCCGTCGCGGAGCGGCTGGTGGCGCGCGAGCCCGACCCTGCCCGGCGGCAGAAGACCCGGGTCCGGCTGGGCGAGATTCTCACCCAGGCGGGCGATCTCCGGCGTGCCGGCGCCGAGCTGCGCCGCGCCGTCGACGAGGCGCCGCGGGACGTCGCGGCGGTGAGCGCGCTGGCGACGCTGCTCGATCGCGCGCGCGACCAGACCGGCCGGCGGACGGTGCTCGATCGCGCCGCCGGGCTCCTCCGCCACGATCTGGCGGGCGCGGGCGGCTTGCAGGTCGAGACGCTGCGCGCTCTGGCCAGCGTTCTCGCGCTCCGCGACAGGCCGCACGCGGCGCTGGCGGCGGCCCAGCTGGTGGCGGCGCTCGGCGCGGGGGCCAAAGAGGGGGTGCGGGCCGCGGCGCGCCCTGGCCGTAGCCTGAGCGCTCTGCGCCGTCCGCAGATCGACGAGCGGGCGTTTTCGTCCGACCTCCCGCCCGGGATCCGGCAGATCCTGCGGCAGCTCGGCCCGCTCTTGCGCCCGAGCGGACAGGAGCTGGCGCAGCGGCTGGCCCGTCACGGCGTCACGCGCGCCGATCGCCGGACACGGGGCATGCCGCCGCGCCCGCTGTTCGACGCGATCGCGGCTGAGCTGGGCGTCGGGGACTTCGACCTCTACTTGAAGGTGAGCCCGGTGTCGGCCGGTCCCATCCCGCTGCGCGCCGAGCCGGGGAGCCCACCCGCGCTGATCATCGGGGTGGCGATCGAGGAGCTCGGGCCGTCGGCGATGCGGTTCGCGGCGGCGCGCGCGCTGCGCCTCGTGTCGACGAACCTGGACGCGATCCTGGCCGTGTCGCCGGAGGAGGCGGGGGCCCTGCTGGTGGGGATCATCCGACAGTTCGTCCCCGACTACCGGCACGCCGAGGTGCGCGACAGCCTGGTGGCGGCCGAGTCGGCGCGCGTCGAGCGGGCGATTCCGCGCAAGCTCAAGCCACAGTTGATGCCGTTCGCGGTGGAGAGCGCCGGTCCGTTCGATCTGGCGGCGCTCTACGCGGCGGTGCGCGACGGCGCCAACGCCGTCGGTCTCCTGGCGGCGGCCGACCTGCCGCTCGCGCTCTCGGTCATCCTGGAGCTCGCGGGGACAATCGTGGCGGCGCCGGCCGGTGCCGGGCCAGGTCTCACGCTGGCGGCGCTGGCGGCCAATCCGGAAGCGATGAGCTTGCTGCGGTTCGCCGTCTCGGACGACTACGACGACCTGTCGCGCGAGCTGGAGTCGTAGCGCACCGGCGTGATAAATTAGGGGCTCGATGCCCGTGGGAGACGCCAGTCCGCCGGCCACCGACGATCCGCTGATCGGCACGGTGGTATCGGATCGGTACCGCATCATCCGCAAGGTGGGCGAGGGGGGGATGGGCGCCGTCTACCAGGCCGAGCACGCGCTCATCGAGAAGCGGATCGCGCTCAAGATTCTGTTCCAGGATCTGACCCGCCGGCCCGACCTGGTGATGCGCTTCCTGCAAGAGGCGAAGAGCGCCTCGCGCATCGGGCAGGAGAACGTCATCGACATCTCCGACTTCGGCCAGTCGACCGACGGCCTGGTCTACATCGCGATGGAGTTCCTCGAAGGGCAGGACCTGGGGCGGACGCTGAAGGTCGAGAAGTCTCTCCCCTGGCTGCGCGCGCGGCCGATCCTGATGCAGATCACCAAGGCGCTGCGCGCGGCGCACGCGCACGGGATCATCCACCGCGACATGAAGCCGGAGAACGTCTTCCTGGTGCAGAAGGAGGGGCGGGTCGACTTCGTCAAGGTGCTCGACTTCGGGATCGCCAAGGTGGTCAGCGCCGACGACAACGACGGGCCGCGCCTGACGCAGACCGGGATGATCTTCGGGACCCCGGAGTACATGTCGCCCGAGCAGGCGCAGGGACACCCGCCCGACCATCGCCTCGACGTCTATGCCGTCGGCTGCATCATGTACCACGTGCTGACCGGCAGCGTGCCGTTCACCGCCGACAGCTTCATGGGGATTCTGACCAAGCACCTGCTCGAGCCGGTGGTGCCGCCGCGCAAACGGCGGCCCGACCTCGACATCCCCGCCGACGTCGAGGCGGTCTGTTTGCGCGCGATGGAGAAGGATCGCGACAAACGCTGGCCCGACATGGACGCCTTCTACCAGGCGCTCGGCGCGGCGGGCGGCGTCCCGTTCGAGCCGTCGAACGTCTTCGTCGCACCGCAGGCGTCGCTGAAGTATCCGCAGCTCACCTCCGCCAGCGCGTCGGCCGCGCGGCAGTCCAAGACGGCGATCTCGGTCTCGCCGCCGGTCGGCAGGTTCGACGACGAGCGGCCAGAGCGCGCGGAGACGCCCGGCGGAGGTCTCGGCGCCCGCGCCAAGATCGGTCTCGGCGTGGCGGGCGCCGTGGTCCTGGTGATCGCGCTCGTGTTGGCATTGCGGACCGGGCACAAGACCGGCGCCGACTCTGTGGCCACGCCGCCGGTCGCGGTCGAGCGCACGAATCCGATCGTGGGGGCGCCGCCGCCGCCAGTGCCCTCCGTGCCGACCCCGCCGCCGGCGCTCGCCGGGCCGCCGGCGCAGGTGGAGGCGGCCGCGGTTGCACCCGCACCCGGTGACCGATCGGACAAGCCGTCGCGGGCGCACCATCACCATGAAGGCGCCGAGCCGAAGGCCGATCCGCTGCACCGGAGGATCGACCTGCCGGCCGAGCCGACGCCGGGCGAGCTCAAGAACCCCTTCAACACGCCGTAAGGGCAACGTCGCCGTGCGTGGTTATCCGGTCGAGGTGAGCGCCGAAGCCGCGGCCGCGCATGAGAGCGCGCTGGTGGTCGACCTTCACAACGACGTCCTCACCAAGCTGACCCATTCGCGCTACGACTTCTCGCGCGAGCACGGGCCGGCCACGTTCTACAACCCGCTGCGCCTCGATCTCGATCTGCCGCGCATCGAGCGGGGCGGCCTCGGCGCGCTCGGCTGTCTGATGTTCTCCGGTTTCCGGATCGATCCGGGCCGGCGGCGCTTCTGGCGCCAGCTCGACTGCGCGCGCGGGCTCGCGGCCCGGCACGCCGGCGCGCTGACGTTGGCGCGCGGCGTGGCCGACATTCGCGCCGCGCATGCGGCGGGCCGGGTCGCCCTCTTCCTGGGGGTCGAGGGGAGCTACGCGATCGACGACGACGTCGAGGCCGGCGTGGCGCGCCTGGCCGAGGCGGGGGTCATGTTCCTGGGTCCCCTTTGGGAGCGCGACAGCGGCGCCGGCACCTCCTGCCGGACCGCCGCCAGCCGCGACAGCGGTCTGACCGACCGGGGGCGCGTGCTGGTCCGGGCCTGTGACGAGGCCGGGATCCGGCTCGACGTCGCGCACGCCAGCCGGAAGACCTTCTGGGACATTCTCGAGCTGGCGCGGCGGGCGCCGTTCTCGTCGCACTCGGGCGCCGCCGGTGTCTACCCGCATCCGCGCAATCTCGACGACGACCAGATCCGCGCCTTGGGGGAGCGCGGCGGCGTGGTGGGGATCATCTTCGTCGCCCCCTATCTCGGCGGGACATTCTGCACGATCGAAAATATCGTCGACCACATCGAGCACGTCATGGAGATCGGCGGCGAAGCTTGCGCCGCGCTCGGCTCCGACTTCGACGGCTTCCTGCCGCTGCCGCGCGGCCTGCGCGACGCCGCGGACCTGCCGCGGCTCACCGAGCTGCTCTGGCGCCGCGGCTGGCGCGGGTTCGAGATCTCCCAGATCCTCGGCGAGAACGCGCTCCGCTACTTCGCGACGGCCTGAGGCCGCGCGGCGGCGCTGACCGGGCGCTAACCGACTGTGGGGGCGCGCAGCTCGTCGCCGAACAGCTGCTGCATGAGCGCGGCGGTCGCCGTCCGGGCGCCCGTGGCGTAGGGGGCGAGCACGGCGGCAAACTCGCCCGCGCTCTGGTAACGCTTGGCCGGATCGACGGCGAGCGCGCGCCGCACGATCGGGGCGGCGATCGGCAGGTGATCGATCCTGGCCAGCTGTTCGGGCGTCGGCCCGGTGGCCGCCTCCAGCAGCTGCTCGAACGTCCCCTCGCCTTTGTAGATCTGCTCGTTGATGAGCCCGTAGTAGATGACCAGGCCGAGCGAGAAGAGATCGGAGCGCGGATCGACCGGTTGGCCGCGGGCCTGCTCGGGCGACATGAAGCCGACGTTCCCCTTCACCACCCCGGTCTCGGTCTTGGAGACGCGTCCGGTGGCCTTGACGATCCCGAAGTCGAACAGCTTCACCTCGCCCCGACCGGTCACCATGATGTTGCCGGGCGAGATGTCCCGGTGGACGAGGCCGAGCGGCACGCCGTTGGCGTCGGTCTGCGCGTGGGCGTAGATGAGCGCATCGAGCACGTCGTGCGCGATGTACAGCATCAACCTCTCGTCGAGCGGACGCCCCGTCCGTTCCAGGTGCCGCTGCAGGAGGCGGGTGATGTCACGCCCCACGATGTACTCCTGGGCCATGAAGTACTCGTCGCCGACCTTGCCGAAGTCGAACACCGGGACGATGTTCGGGTGAAGCAGCGACGATCCCAGCTTGGCCTCGTCGATGAACTGCTCGACCGCGTTTCGGTTGCGCGCCAGCTCCGGGCGCAGGCGCTTGATGACGAAAACGCGGCGGAATCCCTCGGCGCCGTGCAGGGCGGCGGTGTAAATGTCCGCCATCCCCCCGCCGTCGAGGCGGCGCAGGAGGCGGTAGCGGCCGAACACGCTGGGGTCGCTGGCCGGCGTCCGCGGGGTCCCCATCTTGGAGGTGGATCGCCGTTCCTCGTCGGTGAGGCCGTCGGCGCTTCCGATGTGGACCACGGCGTTCCGCGGAGCGGGCGTCTCGACCGGCGGCGATTCGGTGCTGACGCTGCGGATACGGCCGCGGGCGCGCCCGAACAGCAGCGCACCGACCGCGAAGAGCGCCGTCATCGCCATCCAGATCCGTGGATCGGGGCCCGAGGCCACCGCCGCAGCCACCGGGAGCGGGACGAGCGTCCAGAGCCAGACGTTCGACGAGGCCGGCACGGCGACGGCCAGCTGACCCGGTTCGTCGGCCAGGTAGCGGCCGGCGGCCTCTTTCCCAGGGAGGGCGGCGAACAGGGATCGCTGCGCGGCGTCTCCGGTCGAGGCGACCAGGCGGTGTCCGTCGGACAACGCAACCGGTGCGCCGAGATCGCGCGCGAAGGCGGCGGCGTCGAACGGCGCGGCCAGCATGAGCGAGGGGGGCTCGCTTCGATGCACGAGGGCGATCGGCGAGACGGCGGCGATGATCGGCCGCGCGCCGACGAGCAGCCCGGCGGAGACCGAAGTCTCGGCCCCGCGAGAGGGGAGCCCGAGGGGAACCGGGAGATCCTTGTCGCCGCGCACCGCGAGCAGGCGGCCCCCGGCGACGATGGCCGCGTCTCGTCTCTTGAAGGGGGTCCACCAGTCTTCGGTGTCGAACAGATCGACGATCGTCGCGGCGTCGACCCGCTCGGTCAGCGCCGTGCGCAGCTCGGGGACCCGCACCGCGAGCGCGACCTCCGCCTCGAGCTCGCGCGTCGATTCGCCCAGCGCGGCGCCGAGCCGGGTGCGCGCGGCGGCGACCGCGGCGTCGACGTCGGCCGGCGAAGCGGCCTTGTCGCGATGGGTCCATCCGAAACCGGCAGCGCCCGCCGCGGCGATGGCGGCGACCGCGCAGATCCCGAGGCCGGTGGTCGCTCTGCCGCGCCCGCTCATGACCGTCAGTCCTTGTACGATCCGTAGGGCTGGCCGAGCTTGTTGAGGTGCGCGGCGGAGGGTTGATCGTCGAGCGTGAAGCTGGCCTGGCTGCCGGCCGCGCTCACGTCGACCTTCTGCTGCGTCGGCTTGGTGGTCGGGCTCCAGACCACCAGCTTGCGCGTGCCGACAGGGACGTTCTCGATCCGGAAGCTGCCGTCGGCGCCGACCTTGGCGTAGACGGCGCTCGGCACCACCAGGATCGAGGCGCTCATGCGCGAATGAATGTTGCAGAAGACCTCGACCACCCCCGGCGTGGCCAGCACGACCGAGCGGGGCGTCTCGCCGGCGCGGTAGGCGCCGAGGTCGAAGCTGTTGCGCCCCGAGGTCGAAAAGACGTTGTGGTAGATAGCGTCGAGGTTGGGGAAGACGACGCTGGTTCCCCGCTGCACGACGGCGACGCGCGGCCAGAACTGCTTGTCCTTCTGTTTGATCTCCAGCGTGCGCCCGTGCGCCGGTCCACCGCGGGTCTGATCGAGATAGACGTAGGCGTCCTTGAGCGCGCCCGAGCGGGCCTGAACGTGGCCGGTCACGACCCCCACCGCGGCGGCCTCCTTTTCCTTGGTGGCGGGCGCCTCGGCCTCGGCCGCCGGCTCGCCGTGGGCCGGCGGCAGCGGCGGCATCGCCGGGACCCCGCCTCCGCCCCCAGGAGCGGCCTGGCCGCCCGATTGGAGCAGCTTGAGGAGAATGTTGTAGCGCTCCTGCTCGACCGACAGCATCTGGATGATGAGCTGCCGCTGGTCGGCGACCTCCCGCTCGAGTCGGGCGAAGTCGGCGGCGGTCGGTGGCGCGGAGCCCCTCGGCTCGGCCGCGACCGACCTGCCCGGGGCGGTCGCCACGGCCAGGGTCGCCACCACGGCCACGACGGTCCACCCTGCCGCGGCTCGACGGGGACGGCGATGGTTTTGCGTGCGGCTCATGTCTGACCTCGAGGCATCAATAGGAGAGGACCATCGACGAGGTGAAGACGTCGTCCGGAATCTGGGGGATGCCGCCGTACTCTCCGTTGTGAAGATACTCCGCCTTGGCCACGATGTGCTCGTTGACCACGACGCGCACGCCCCCGGTGGCCCGCCACTCCCGCGTGATGTAGAGACGGTCGCCGCCGGCCAGGCTGGCCGGGTCTCCGAGCCAGACGTCTGCGTCGCGCACTCCGCCGCGCGCGTAGAGGCCCAGGAGCGGCGTCGCCATCCAGTCGAGCTCGAGGTAGCCGCCGTAGTGGAGGGCGAGGCCGTAGGGTCGGTGATTCGGATCGTAGACCGGTCCGGTCTCGCCGGGCGCGCCGCCTTTGAGCCACTCCCCCTTGATGTCGAGCGGCCCGAGATGGGCCAGCAGATCGGCCCCCACGAACCACATGGCGTTGTTGTCGTCGAGCGCGTGGTCTTGCGGTCCCCACGACCCCGAGAGGCCAACCTGGAGATCGACGGGGAAGGGGCGGACGGAGACGCGGCCGCTCAGCGTCTTGCCCGAGTTGCTGTCGATCTCGTCGTAGAAATGAAACTGCTCGATGCTCGACGAGCCATTGGTCACGGCGGCGGCGATCACCACCCGTTCGTCGTCGCCGAGCTTGCTGCGCACCTTGATCCCGAGCGGCGTGCCAGTGGTGTAGCGGGCGATGAGCGAAGGGGTGACACCGAAGCGCTGGGTCGACTTGCGGTCGCGGTATTCGATGCCGATCACCGAGTCGAACTTGCCGATGAAGATCGACGTGCGCCCCGAGGCGGTCGGCATCCACTCGAGCTGGGCGATGTCGACCTCCATGAAGTCGCCCAGGGAGAACTCGCTCCCGGAGCGGGGCAGGAAGTCGACGCTGGCGGTGGCGAGCGCATTTCGGGCCAGCGCCGCGTTCAAGGTCAGGTTGACCTCGTTGACGATGAAGCTCGGCGCGCCGTCGGAGCTCACGCTGTCGAAACGATTGACGCCGGGAAAGTTCCCCAGGCTGGCCGGCTCGCCGCGCGAGTTCACCATCGGAGCCAGGAGATCGCCCAGAAACACCCAGGCGTACCGGTTGGCGTCCTGGGGGAAGTAGCGGTTGGGCCCCTCATCCTGGATGACGCCCACGCCGGTCCCCTGCGGCACGAAGAAGCCGAAGTCGACATAGCCTCCGACACTGACGATCGGCCGGCGCAGCGTGGCCACCTGCTGCGTTTGATCGAGCCGCGTCTCGAGCTCGTCGATCCGTTGCCGGAGATTCTCGATCTCGCCGCCGGCGGCGTCGGGGGCGGTGTCGTCGTCGGCATCCAGCTCGAGGGGGGCGGGCTCTGCCGCCCGGGCGGCCTGGGCGAAGAGCGCCAGGGGGACCAGCAGCGCCAGCGTGGGTGCGCGGACGTTCATTGTGACGGGCCCGCGTCCCGGGCCGCACCGCCGTCGTCAGACCGCGGCGGCGGCAGGCCGGCGTCGGGCGGCGGCAGCGCCGGTGCGGACAGCGTCCCCAGGAAGGCGACCAGATCGGTCACTTCCTCGTCGGTCAGATCGAGCGGCTTGATCTGGATCGCCAGATGAGGCGCGGGTGCTCCCGCGTCCATACAGGGCGATGGACCGGCGTCGCCCGTTTCGCAGAGCGGAAGCTGGAAGACATCTGCCGCGCCGGCGACGCCGCCCATGTTGTAGTGCTGAACCACCTCGGTGAGCGTCTGGTAGTAGCCGTCATGCATGTACGGCGCGGTTAAAGAGACGTCGCGCAGGCTGGGCGTGCGCCAGGCCCCCTCGAGCGTGGGGTCCTCGGTGGCGCAGTTGGGGGCGACGGCGATCTGGGTCGTGGGGCAGGGCTCGGCGCCCCCGTCGGGCGCGTCGCTCCAGGGCTCGTTGTTTGCGCTGCCAATGTTGTCGCGCCGGAACTTGTTCACCGCCAGCTTTCCCGCGCCTCCCCAGGCGCCGGAGGGGAAACAGGTGCCCATCTCCTTTTCCGTTCCGGGCGCGCAGTTGCAAGTCGACGGGGTCGCCGCGCAGTCCTCCACCGTCGGCACGTGATCGCCAGCCTGCGGGACGCCGATGTTGTGAAAACGCCCGTCGGAGAGGAGCGGCGTGTTGTGGCAGTCGATGCACGAAGCCTTGCTGACAAACAGACGCGCGCCGTTCTCCGCCTGCGGCGAGATCCAGCCGGAGCCCGGCCCATCGCGGACGAAGCGATCGAACGGGGCGTCGCGGCTGGCCAGCGCATACTCGGTCGCCAGCGTGTACTCGTAGGCGGCGATCGCCTTGCCGAAGTTGACGAAGACGCGGTTGACCGTGATCTGGTCGGGTCCGCTCAGACAGTCGAAGGCATCGCCGAACGGCTCGGTCGCGAGGCCGGCCTGGCAGCCCTCCATGGCCCCCGGCTTCCCCTGGGGCGGAAACTCGTTGGCGTCCACCGAGGCGGGGAGAGGGTAGTCGGCGAAGACCCGGTTGTAGCGATCGGCGTAGTTGCTGACGATCCTCCAAAAGGTCTTCAGTCGGGTGCCGTTCATCGAGAAATTCGACTCGTTGACTGCGAGCGCCTGCGCCCAGAGCGAGTCGCTGCGGCCGTTCCAGTAGAGCAGGGGGAAGAACGCCGCCACCAACGTCTGCTGCGCGTTGACGTCGTAGATGCCCGCGCCAATCGACACGGTGTTCGGAACCGAGGTGTCGTCAGTGCCGGCCCAGCTGGGGTCGTGGCAGGAGGCGCAGGAGATGTTCACCTGAGTCCCAGAGGGTTCGCGCGCCGAGGCGACCGGTCGCCCGATCGAGTCGAGCAGGGTCGAGGCGCCAGAGAACTTGGTGTCGAAGTAGAACGCCTCTCCCAGTTTCGCGGCCTCCGCCACGCTGTAGTAATTGTTCGAAGTGTCTGGTGGAGGGGCGGGGAGACGCGACAGCGATTGCACCCGCGCCCAGTCGAGATCGGTCCAGGCGCAGCCGGCGCTGGAGCAGAAGGCCTTGTCGGCGGCGTGGCATCCGGCGGCCAACAGCCCGGCCGCGACAACTGTCGCTGCCGTCGCGATCAACCGCTCGGGGCGCCCCACGTCTGCAACGAATAACACGCGTCCCAACAGAGCGTCCAATCGGCTGCCCGTCGGAGAGACGGCAAGATCTTGCCGGCAGGCTGGCGACAGGGACGGGAGCGAAACCGACTGCGGTTTTCCGTGTGCTACCCTCGCTCACCCCACGTGCTCAACCTGCGCAACCTCGATCGCGCCGAGACGGGCGAGGCCCTCGGGGCTCACGGCGTCGCCCCCGAGCTGGTGCAGCGCATTTTCGCGCGGGTCCAGGGGCTCGGCGCGGTGGGGTTCCCGCCCGGGTCGGTCCGGGGCCTTTCGCACGCGACGGCGGCGGCGCTCCAGCAGGCCTGCGAATGGCCCGATCTGGAGATCGTCGAACGGCGCCGGGCCGACGACGGCTTCATGAAGTACCTGTTTCGCACCGGCGACGGTCACGCCATCGAGGCGGTGCGGATCCCGCTGCCGGATCCGGCCGACGCGCGCGCGCTCAAGGAGCGGCGCCGCGCCGGTGAGGTCGCCGGGCTGCAGGCGCTGCCTACGGCGAAGTACACCATCTGTCTCAGCTCGCAGGTCGGCTGCGCGCTCGCCTGCGACTTCTGCGCGACCGGACGCCTGGGTGGGATCCGGAGCCTCAAGACCTGGGAGATCCTGGCGCAGCACCGGGCAATCGCCGCCGAGGCCGACCGGCCCATCCGGGGCGCCGTCTTCATGGGGATGGGGGAGCCGTTCCTGAATTACGAGAACGTCATCCGGGCGGCGCGGATCCTCTGCGATCCGGCCGGGCCTGCCATCTCGGCCAAGGCGATCTCGATCTCCACGGCCGGCGTGCTCCCGGCGATCCGCCGCTTCACCGCCGAGGGGCATCGCTTCCGGCTGATCTTGTCGCTGGGGGCGCCGGCCGCCGACCAGCGGCGCCTGCTCATGCCGATCGAAGATCGCTGGCCGCTGGTCGAGGTGCTGGCCGCCGTCCGCGATCACGCCGAGGCGCGCGGGGGGCGGGCCATGCTCGCCTACGTGGTCATCGGCGGGGTCAACGCCTCGCCGGCGCACGCCCGGGCGCTCGGCGATCTCCTGGGCGGGATGCGCGCCAAGCTGAACCTCATCGACGTCACCGACGAGACGGGCCGCTATCGGCGTGCCACCGCCGAGGAGCTGGGCGCGTTCCGGGACGCCCTGGCGGCGCTCGGCGTCCCGGTGGTCCGCCGCTACTCGGGCGGCGCCGACATCGCCGCCGCCTGCGGAACCCTGGCCGCCACCCGTCGCGGCGGCCAGGACCAACCTGTTCCACTACGGCTGGGAAACTAGCGCCGCCGCGGCTTGGCCTGCTCGCAGACGATCTGCCGGCCGCCCAGCTCCTTGCCGGTGAGGGCGCCGACGATCTTCTCCGCGTCGGTGGGGGCGACGTTCACGTAGGTGTGCGTGTTCATCACGTCGATCTCGGAGACGTCGACGGGGCCGACGTGGGTGGCGAGCAGATCGCGAACCTCTTGCTCCGAGGCGCCGTCCTTGCGGCCGAGGTTGAGGTAGAGGCGGGTGACATTGTCCGGCGTGCTCGGCCGCGCCGAATCGCTCTCGGTTCGCTCAGAAGGCAGCTCCGCGGGCGGCGGCGAAGCATGCGAGGGCGAAGCGTGCGAAGGCGAAGCGTGCGAAGGCGAAGCGTGCGAAGACGACGCTTGCGGGGTCGGAGCGGCTGCCGTCGGGTCGGCCGCTCCCTTGGCGCGCTCCTCGCCCCAGACCTCCCAGAACTCGCGCTCGGCCGGCGGCGGATCGTTGCGCAGCGGGGCCGGGGCCGGTCGCTCCGGCCGGCGGGGTCCGCGGTCGTCGCGTGGGGCGCGATCGCTGCGCGGGCCGCGATCGTCGCGGGGCCCGCGATCGTTGCGGGGGCCGCGGCTGGAACGATCGGGCCGGTCACGGTTGGGCCGATCGCCAAACGACGGGCGACCACGATCGCGATCGCGCGGTCGATCGTGCGATTCGCCGCGCGGCGCGTCCGACGAGGAGGATGAGGACGACGACGACGGCGCGGCGGCGCGCGGCGCGACCGGCACCGCGGGAGCGGCGGGGGCCACCGGCATTCCCTCGACGCTGGCGAACGAATGCGCCAGCAGCGCCGCGGTCAGCCGCTCGCCGTCGATGGCGCCGATGAGCCGACGCGCCAGCGCGCGCCACTCGGGTCCCGGCTCGGCGGTCAGCGCGCGGCGCAGGACCAGCACCCGCTCCCCCTCGCGGTGGGAACGGATCTCGGCCTCGGACGGCAGCGCGCGCTCCTCCGGTTTGATCTTGTAGAGGAGCTTCAAGTAGTAGAACGACCCGACCTCGGTCGGGCCGATGAGCGACACGGCCGTTCCCTTACGTCCCGCGCGGCCGGTGCGGCCGGTGCGGTGGACGTAGATCTCGGGCGACTCCGGGAAGGTGTAGTTGAAGACGTGGGAGAGGTTCTCGATGTCGATGCCGCGCGCGGCGACGTCGGTGGCGACCAGGAACTTGATGCCGCCGGCCCGCATTCGCCCGAGCACGCGCTCGCGATCACTCTGCGAGAGATCCGACGAGATCGCCTCGGCGTCGTGGCCGTGCTGGCGCAGGAATTCCGCCACCCGTCCCGTCTCCTCGCGCGTGTTGCAGAAGATGATCGCCGAGATCGGCTCCTCGAAGGCCAGGATCTGCAGGAGCTCGTTCTCCCGGTGAATGGCCGGGATCGAATAGTAGAGGTGCTTGATGTCGTAGACGCCGATGTAGTCGGCCGACAGCTTGAGGAACTCGGGGTTGCGCAGGTAGCGGCGCGACAGGCGCTGGATCCCTTCGGGGACGGTCGCCGAGAAGAGCAACGTCTGCCGCTCGGCCGGCGTCTTTTCCAGGATGTCCTCGATGTCTTCTTGGAAACCCATCGACAGCATCTCGTCGCACTCGTCGAGGACGGCGCAGCGGACGCGGTCGAGGCGCAGCGTCCCGCGGCGCAGGTGATCGAGCACGCGCCCGGGCGTGCCGCAGACGATCTGCCCGCCCGCGTGCAGCTGCTCGACCTGCCGCCCCATCGGCGCGCCGCCGTAGATCGGGACCACCGTGATCCCGCGGTGGGCGCAGATCTTCGCCAGCTCGGAGGCGACCTGCAGCGCCAGCTCGCGTGTCGGCAGAAGGACGATCGCCTGCACGAATTTCTCTTCCGGGCGGACGATGTTGCTGGCGAACGGAATGCCGAAGGCGGCGGTCTTTCCCGAGCCGGTGCGCGACTGGACCATCAGATCGCGCCCGGCGACCACCAGCGGCATGGTGGCGGCCTGCACCGGCATCGGTTCGGTGAACCCCATCTCCTCGACCGCGCGCAGGACGTCGGCGTGCAGGCCGAGCTCGGCGAAGGTCACGGTGGGCGCGGCCGGCTCGCCGAGGGGCGCCTCGGCGGGCGGGGAAGAGGGGGGCGGAATTTGAAATGCGGAGTCGTCGTTCGTCATCATGGCTTCATCTCTCCCGAATCGTGCGAGCCGGCCGCGCTCGATCCAATCTGGCGGCCGACGGAGGCGAGGCGTTCGCGGAGTCGATCGAGCCGCGGTGCCTCAGTTTGACCGAATCGCACCAGCTCCTTGCTGTAGCTGGCTTCGGTTTCGCGAAGCTCACCGTGGATCACGGCGAGCTGTTCCCATTGTTTGGCGAGCGGTCCGGGGCGCGGCGCGACGTAGCGGCAGCGCCGCTCCGCCGCCTGCCACTGACCGATCCAGAAGGCGCGGTCCTCGGACCAGCGCTGCGCTTCGTCCGCGTCGTAGTGCGCGACCAGATGGTCGAAGTTGTCGAGGTGCCGCTCCAACCCCTGTTCCACGTCGCCGAGCTCCTCGGCGCAGCTCTCGAGATCGGCAGCCGAGGCGCCCACCGGCGCGCCGAGCGGCTCGGCGTTGCGCCGGCGGTAGATCGTCACCCCGACCGAGGCGAGCAGATAGAAGCTCCCCAGCGAGACGAAGGTCAGCACGAGGGCGGACAGAAACCTGCGATAGCGACGGTATTCGGCGGGTGGGGCGGGCGGTTCGGGAGACATACGCGGTCCAAGCGCGAGCGGAGCGCCGCTCGCGTCGTCGTCCCCGGAGCGCCGGGGAGCGCGCCCAGAACCTACGGGGCGCCGCCGGGCCTGTCAAATCGGGGTCCGGC
Source organism: Polyangia bacterium (assembly GCA_036267635.1). Taxonomy (GTDB): domain Bacteria; phylum Myxococcota_A; class Polyangia; order Fen-1088; family Fen-1088; genus JADGRB01. Next base: position 88,489 of record DATAVR010000024.1, read on the forward strand.
TGCGGTTCAGTTGGGAAGGGCGACGGCCACCCGAAAGGCGCCGTTGGCGTCGGTGACGGTCTGGGCCCGCAGCAGGGGCGCCAGAGGGGTGCCGCCATCGGCGACGGCGCCGCGCGTTTCGAAAAACCGGACGGTCGCCGACGGCAGCGGCGTCGTGCCGTCCGGCCCGACGACCGTCCCTGCCACCGCGGCGGCCACCGGCAGCTGTACGGGGTGCGGGGGGATCATGGGGGTGCCGCCGTCGGTGCCACCGCCGAGGACCGGGACGGCGACCTGATACTCGGTGAAGCGCGGGGCGGCCGAGCCGGCGGGCGGATCGTAGTCGAGCTGGTAGGTCCCCGGATCGAGCGGGAGAGAAAATACTCCGTTCGCGTCGGTCGTCGTGTTCCCGGGGGCGGCTGGGGTCGAGGGACAGGAAGGGACGGGTGACGAATCCGGCGTCGCGGTGATCGCCACGTTCGCCACGGGATTGCCCTGTCCGTCGGTGACGGCGCCGACCAGGTTGGGCCGCCGCTGCAAGGTGAATGTCGGTGGGGTGAGGACGGGCAGGGTGACGGACGGGGGGCAGGTCGTCGCGGAGCTCGATCCGGCCGGCGGGATGACCACGAACGAGTAGGTGAGCGGCGCACTATTGCTCCCCGGCAGCAGGGAGAGGCTGGCCGTCCCGCTCGAATCGGTGGTCGCTGAGCGAGCGAAGTCCGTGGTGCCGAGCAGGCTCGTCAACACCGTGGTCTGAGCTCGTACCAGGGCGCCGCTGACATTGTTGTTGGCAGCATCCTGCGCGACCACGGTGATCGGACTCGGCGCGGTGTAGGCGGCCAGCATGAACGGTGGGAACGGCGTGGGGATCGGGTTGGAGAGGGACACGTTGCTGGAGATGAACCATGGATCGTTCTGACTCTGCGGCGTGAGTTGGATCGTGAGCGGGAGAGCAGCGTTCGTGATCGACGGGACCAAAAGCTGGAACGATCCGTCGGCTTGCGTGAGTGGCGCATTGCTCACCTGCGCTCCTAACTGAAACGCCCGCGCCACGAACGTCGTGGAGGTGGGCTTGGCAAGCGCGTCGAGCAGCTTTCCGTTGATCGAGAAGTTGTTGCTTGTGATTTTGGCGGTCAGTGTGGCGGTCAGCGGGACGGAGACCGTGTACGGTGGGCTCTGCTGATCCGCGGGGGGAATCGGGACCAGGGTCATGGTCACCGTGCTGCCGAGAAGCCTCGAGGGGACGCTCAACGACGCGGTGGTGGCGTTGGTCATTGTCGTGACGGCCACCGCCTGGAAGGTCAGGTCGGGAAGCCCCGAGATGAGCGGAGGAGCCGTCAGCACGATGCTGGCGCTGCTGGGCACCGCCCCGGTCGGCGGCGCGGTGAAAGTGGCGTTGACCGGCGATTGCGAATCGGTCGTCAACGTGAGGGGCAGCCCCTCACGGTCGAGGTCGATGCTCGTGGCTGTCACTGCGGCGCCGGCGACGTTGGGGGGATCAATTTTGACGTCCCACACGATGTGCGTCGTGACTGTGGGGAGGCAGGTGACCGTCGTGCAGCGGCTGCCGTTGGAGCCGCCGGATCCACTGAGGCTGATCTGGCTGTCCCCGCTGCTGGTCGAGCAAGCGGTGAGGTTGGCGACGGCCGTGGCCAAGAAGAGGAGCCAAGGGGCAGCGGATCCACGAGCGCGGTGTTCGCTCATTACTCCACCGGGCAGTTCATGACGACCGGCCAGAAGCCGTAGACGACGTGGCCGGTCGGGTCCGCGATCGTGTCGAGGTAGTGGTTCGGGTCGGGGTTGAAGACAAACGGTCGGTCGGCGACGATCAAGATGAGTTTGTGCGTCGAGCTGGAACTTGCCGGGGCGATCGTGCAGTCGAGCGTGAACGGGATGGGATAGTTGGTGATCGGTTGTCCGTCGGACGGGGGTAGGATCTGCGCGACCTGTTCCGCCCGGGTGACGTCACTGGAGAACGGTGGGTAGTCCAGGGCCCACCGGTAATTGAGGGCGACCCCCAGTTGGGTGTCGCTCACGGGGGCCGAGAACGTCTGCTGGTTCGGGAGCGCGAGCACCGTCACCAGAGTCGCCATCGCCGGCGTTGTCGTTGAAAAGACCGGCGCCGACTCAGGGTCGCTCGGCGGATCCTGAAAGTCGGGCGCGACCGGGATGATGCAGGCTGACATGGTCGTAGCTGAAGCAAGTAAAGCGAAGCGAACGAACGTCAGGGACAGCAGAGAACGTGCCAGTCGACGAAACGCCCGCGGACCGGGCGCTCGCGGCGCGCGTGGCGGCGCGGTTCGGACATCGGCGTCAGGGGTGGAGTCGATTTGCACGGTGGTCGGCGGCGCCCGCGGCGCTCACGCCCCTCCGGTTCCGCCGCCCTGCTCGGGAGGAGCCACGTCGTCGAAGAGGCCGCCCCCTTCTCCCTTCTCGAGGTGGCGGAAGATGGTGCGCGGATCGACGCCCAGATCGCGCGCGGTCTTGGTCCGGTTGCCGTTGTTGATCGTCAGCACGTCGTTGATGTATTCGCGCTGGAACTTCTCCTTGGCGTCGGCCAGCGGCAGGATGGCCGGCAGATCGTCGGGCGAAAGGTCGAGGTCCTCCGGTCCCAAGAGCGCGCGATCGGCCAGCACGACCGCTTTCTTGATCCGGTTCTCGAGCTCGCGGATGTTGCCCGGCCAGCGGTGGCGCTTGATCGCCGCGATGGCGTTGGGGGTGAGCCCGCGGACCCGGCCGCCGTACTCGGGCGCGTAGCGGCCGACCAGGTAACGGGCCAAGACGACGATGTCGTCGCCGCGATCGCGCAGCGGCGGCAGGTGAAGGTTCACCACGTTCAATCGGTAGAAGAGATCCTCGCGGAAGCGCCCCGCCTTCATCTCGACCTCCAGGTCGCGGTTGGTGGCCGCGACGATCCGGATGTCGATCGTCTCGGAGTGCGTGTCGCCGACCCGCACCACCACCTTCTCCTGCAGCGCCCTCAAGATCTTCACCTGCAGCGCCAGCGGCATCTCGCCGATCTCATCCAGAAACAACGTCCCGTGGTCGGCCGACTGAAAACGGCCGGTCTTGTTGCTGACCGCGCCGGTGAACGCGCCGCGCACGTGGCCGAACAGCTCCGACTCCAGGAGGTTCTCCGGGATGGCGCCGCAGTTGATGGTGATGAAGGGGTGCTTGGCGCGCTGCGACCGGCTGTGCAGCTCGCGCGCGATCAGCTCCTTGCCGGTCCCCGTCTCGCCGGTGATCAGCACGGAGATGTCGGTGGCGGCGACCTTCTGGACCTTGCGGAAGATCTCCTGCATGCGGGGCGCCGAGCCGAGGATCTCGCCGAAACGGATCTGCTCGATGCGGCTCTGGAGCGAGCGGTTGTCCAGCTTGAGCTCGTTGACCAAGAGGGCGTTGCGCACCAGCAACGAGGCCTGGGCGGCGAAGACCGAGAGCACCTCCAGGTGCGACGCGGCGAACAGCTGCGCCACGTTGTCGTTTCCGACGTAGATGACCCCCAGCATGTTGCCCCGCTCGAGCAGGGGAACGCACATCACCGAGGTCAGCTTGAGGTTCACCACCGAGAGCGAGTTCTTGAACGACTCGTCGTGGAGCGCGTCCGAGATGATGAGCGGCTGCCCCGTCTTGATCACGTGCGCCAGGATCGAATCGGACAGCTGAGTGACCGCGTCCGAGATCGTCTCGCGGCGCAGGTTGCGCGCCGCCTTGACCACCGGCTCGCCCGACTCCATCAGGACCAGGAACCCCTTGTCGGCGTTCGACACCTGGATCATGACGTCGAGCAGCTGATCGACCAGCGTCGGCAGCTCGTAGCTGGACATCAGCTTGCCGCTGAACTCGTAGAGCTTCTTGTATGAGGCGAGCTCGGTGGCCTCGCTGCCGGCCGCCGGCTCCTCGGCCCCCGGCTGGTCGTACAGCGAGAACTCCAGCTCGACGGCGCCGATCCGGATGCGGTCGTCGTGGGCCAGCTTCTGCTTCGTCCGTTTGCGGCCGTTGACGAAGATCTCGGCGTCGCGATCGGTGGCCGCCAGGTTGAACTCGCGTCCGTCGAAGTGGATGTGCGCCGGGCTGTCCGACAGCGACGGGTCGGCGAGCAACACGTCGGCCTCCTGCCCGCGCCCGAGCGAGGTGAGCTTCTTGTGGATCCGGTAGACCTTCGTCCCCTGGCCGGGAAGCTGAATCTTGAGTGTCGCCATGGATGCGGTTCCTTTCAGAAGCGGAGAGCGGCCGAGAGCCCGAACGGCGTCAGCCCCACCTGCAGGGGTGGCGGAGGAGGAGCCGGTGGTGGTTCGGTCAGGAGCACGTCGCGCTGGTAGTGGCGGACGGCGTCGATCACGCCCCAGATCGCCGCCGCGAAGAACAGGCCCCCGGAGACGAGCTGGACCCGCAGCAGATTCCGCGACGTCTCCTCCTGCGAGTGATCGACGTCGGCGCAGGCGCCGGCGACCGCCATGCTCGGCGGCGTCAGGCACTTGCGGAGGGGGCTGGCGCCGTAGAGCGCGAAGTTGGTGGCCAGGGCGCCGACGGAGATCGCCGCCAACCCCGCCTCGACGCCGAGGAACCACCATCCTTTGCGCCGCTGGCCGTTTTGGAACTGACCGGCGCCGAAGGGGACGAAGTTGAGGAGATAGGAGTGCCGCTCGTAGCGCACGATCGTGGTGGCCGGCGGGTGCAGGCGCGCCTCGCGTTGCAACCGGGCGGCGATCTCCGCGTCGCGCCGGTTGCGGCGCTTTTCGATGGCCGAGATCTCGGTCTCCTCTTCCTTGACCACCGCGTTGAAGGCGTCGACCACCTGCTGCGGGTCGAGCAGCGGATCGAAGCGGTAGTCGGGCCGCAGCTCGAGCAGCTTGTGAAACTCGCGCTTCGCCTCCTCGGGTTGGTTCTGGAAGAGATAGGAGACGCCCAGCATCCGGTGGGCCTGCACGACCTCACCCTCGCTGTCGAGCAGCCCCTCGGGATAGAGCAGGGGGTGCAGGATCTCGATGGCGCGCTTGTACTCCGCGCGCCCGAACGCCGTCCGCCCACGCTCGAAGGCCTCTCGCGGGGTGGCGCGGGGCTCCGGCTGATGCACGGGCGCCGTCGCCACGAGCACGCCGGCCAATGCCGCCAAGAGACCCACGCTCATTCCGGACTGGCGCCTGTCTTCAGCTTGACGACGTGGGTGACGCGCTGGCCGGCGCGGACGCGGATCTTCTCCGTGGCGAACGCGTCGCCCGCGTCGACGGCGACGTCGATCTCCTTGCTGGAGTCGTCGTCGGTGAAGAACGGAACGTCGATCTCCTCTCCAGGGCGGCCGGCGCTCACCGCCACCTTGCGGTTGGGATCGCTCACCAGCACCCGCGCGCTGCCGACCGCCGGCTCCGTCGTCACCAGGAGGTGGGCCGGCCGCCACTTGAGGCGTCGCGCGATGATCGCGTCCGGCGGCAGCGGGTGGTCGGGGCCGATGTCGACCCGTTCGACGAAACAGCAGCCGCTCGGGCTGCGCAGCTCGAGGACGTGGTCGCCGTTCCAGGGGACGGCGATGGTCGTGTGGTCGGGCGCGTAAGCGAACTGCCGCTGGCCGTCCAGATAGACGTCGACATTCTGGGGCGTCGGTCCGAGCGCGAAGGTGCGCGTCTGCCCCGGCGCGGTGGCAAGCCGGGCCGCGGCGGCGGCGGCCAGGCGGCCGTCCTCGTGGGCGTGTGTCGGATGGACGACAGCGAGCGCGCGCTTGACCGGCAGCGAGGGGCCAGGCTCGGAGATCGCCGGCGTCGCGGCCGGCGTCGCGAGCGGCGCCGCTGGCGGCGCGGCGCGGCGCGGCGCGGCCCCGGAAGAGACCAGGGGGGGAGCCGCCGGCTTGCGGTGCCGGAACGCGGCCGAGCCGCCGGCCACGACCACCGCCGCCAGGACGAGGCCTCCCAGGACCTGGCGGAACCGCCGCCGTCCCTCCAGCCGCGCCAGGGCCGTCGTCACCGCGGCGTTGTCGGGGTCGAAGGCCAGCACCCGGTTCCACAGCTCCATCGCCTTCGACCGCCGCCCCGCGGCGAGGTGCGCCGCCGCCGATTCGGTGAGCGCGGCGCCGAGCCGCTTCGGCAGCGCCTCCTCGTAGGCGGCCGGCCCGGCGAAATAGCCGCGGAGCTCGGCGCGGATGTCGGTCAGGCCGCCCTCGCCGAGATAAGCGGCGAGGTCGTCGGCGAGCGGCGCGACGTCGGGGTAGCGATCGTCGGGCTGACGCGCCAGCGCGCGGGTGATGATCCGGGCCAGCACCTGATCGACGCCTCGCCCGGCGGTGCGTGGATCGGTGAACTTCCCCTCGGAGATCCGGCGCAGCACCTCGTGCGGGTTCTTTCCGGCGAAGGGGAGCTCGCCGGTGGCCAGCAGGTAGAGCATGATCCCCACGGAGAAGACGTCGGTGCGGAAGTCGAGCGGCTTCCCCTCGATGATCTCCGGCGCCATGTAGGCCGGCGATCCCAGGAGCTGCCCGGTGACGGTCATCCGCTGGAAGTCGAGGACCTGGGCGATGCCGAAGTCCATCAGCTTGATGAGCCCGTCCTTCCGGATCATCACGTTCTCCGGCTTGACGTCGCGGTGGATGACGCCGACGCCGTGCGCGTGCGCCAGCGCGCGGCAGACCTCGATGGTGATGAGCGCCGCCTCCTCGGAGAAGCCGAGCGGCCGGACGTTCAGGAACTGCTTGAGGGTTTGGCCGTCGATGAACTCGGTGACGATGTACGAGCTGGCCGACCCCATCCCGGAATAGTCGAAGATCTCGAGGATGTTCTCGTGCCGCAGCTTGGCCACCGCCTGCGCCTCGCGCTCGAGGCGCGCTTTCGAGTCGGGCTCGTCGGCGAGGTGCTGGTGGAGGATCTTGATCGCGACTTCGCGTTTGAGAGTCTCATCTTGCGCGCGATACACGACCGCCATACCACCTTGGCCCACCTCTTCGATGAGCTTGTACCGTTCGGGAACCCGGGCGTTCTCCATCCGTCACCCTGACGAACATGTCATAGGGCCAAGCTGAGACTCAGATATTACGCGGATTTGCCGGGCGGCATCAAGCAGGGTCGCCGTGGCTCGGCTGTCAGGCTCGGCGGTCAGACACTGTCGGCCTTGGCCGGGGTCCCTTCGATCGGATGGGCCAGGAAATAGGGGAGGGCCTCGCTCATGAGGTCGAGCTCGGGATCGAGCTGCTTGCCGATCCCTTCCGTCACCGCAATTGCGATGTTCACGATGGTGAAGCTGGGGTTCACCCGGACGCGGTGGCGGCGCAGGATCCCCAACATGTCGAGCAGGACCTTGCCGACCTGGACCTGCCCCAGGCGATAGCCCCAGTAGCGGCCGACGAACTCGATGATGGCGGCGCGGTAGCGCTCGAAGGCCTCCGGATCACGCGGGGTGCCGGCGCTCTCGGACATGCCGTACATGATGTGCGCCATCGCGTCGCCGTCGCGCTGCGCCCAGGCGGCGAAGAAGCGGGCGAACCCCTTGCGGTGCGGCTCGTCGAGATCGCCGACCAGGCCGAGGTCGAGCAGCGCCAGCTTGTCGTCGGGGGTGATGAAGATGTTGCCGGGGTGAAGGTCGGCGTGCACGAAGCCGTCCTCGAAGATCATCTTCATGAGCGTCTGCAGGCCGAGGCGGGCGACCCGCTTCGGATCGGAGCGCGTCGCCGGGGTGGAGAGGATCTTGGTCCCCTCGATGAAGCTCATGGTCAGGATCCGCTCGGTCGACAGCGGCTCGATCACCTCGGGGAAGACGACGTCGGGCACCGCGCGAAAGTTGGTCCGAAACCGCCGGTTGTTGGCCGCCTCGATCCGGAAGTCGAGCTGGGCGAAGATGGCGCGCCCGAACTCCTCGACCGCGGCCACCGGCGCCAGCGTCGAGATCGAAGGGATGAGGTTGAGCAGCCGCGCCCCCTGGCGCATCACCACCAGGTCGAACGAGCAGAGCTCGACCACGTTGGGGCGGCGTACTTTGACCGCCACGATGCGTCCGTCCGGCAGGCGCGCCTTGTGCACCTGCGACACCGACGCCGACGCCAACGGCACCGGCGCGAACTCGGCGTAGAGCGTGGCGAGCGGGCGCCGCAGGTCCCCCTCGATGGCGCGTACGACATCCTCGAACGGGAACGGCCCGACGTGGTCCTGCAGCTCGGCGAGCGCGTTCGAGATGTACTCCGGCAGCAGATCGGGGCGGGTGCTCATGATCTGCCCCACCTTGATGAAGGTGGCGCCGAGCTCGCGGAACAGATCGACCACCACCCGACCGAGCCAGGCCCGGCGCCGAGCGCGCCCCGAGCGCCGCAGCCAGAGCAGCGCCCACCCGATCCAGAGTCGGGTCCAGTGCTTGGCCACGCGGGCCCAGATGGAGGCGGCGCGTGCCGCCAGGCGCCAGCGGGGCAGGGGCTTCGCGGCCATCGTTGAAAGTCTATACTATGGGGGCAATGAGCGTCGCCCCCGCTTCGATGACGCCCGATCTTCCGGCGTCCGACCTGCGCAAGAACGACCCCAGGACCGCGGTGGAGATGTGGCGGCGGCGGGTCGCGGCGACGGCGGCGGGCCCCGCCTTTCGCCACTTTGCCGACGGGACCTGGAAGACCATCAGCTACGCCGAGGCTGACGCCGCGGCGCGAGAGATCGCGGCCGGCCTGGTGGCCGCCGGGGTGGTTCCCGGCGACCGCGTCTGCCTGCTGGCGCAGACCCGCGTCGAGTGGGCGCTTTGCGACGTCGCCATCCTGCTGGCCGGGGGCGTGACGGTGCCGATCTACGCCTCGAACACGGCGGAGCAGTGCGAGTTCATCATCCGCGACTGCGGCGCCAAGATCGTGATCGTGGAGGACGCCGTGCAGCGCGACAAGCTCTTGCCGCTGCGCGACCGGTTGTTCACCGTCACCCAGATCGTGCAGATCGGGGACGAGGCGGGGGGCGGAAATCTGGTCCGTCCGCTGACCGCCCTGCGCGACGACGGACGGCGCTGGCTGAAGGCCGAAAAAGCCGGCGCGCTCGACGGGCACGCCGAGTCGATCGGCCCCGAGTCGATGTTCACCATCGTCTACACCTCGGGGACGACGGGGACCCCCAAGGGGGTCGTGCTGACGCACGAGAACCTCGCCTCTTCGGTCTGCAGCGCCGTCCGCGCCATGCAGGTCAACGCCGGCGACGAGCAGTATCTGTTCCTTCCGCTGGCGCACATCCTGGCCCGCCAGACGGTCTGGGTCGGCTTCCAGGCCGGCTACGTCACCACGTTCTCGCGCGGGACGACCCAGATCAAAGAGGACCTGGTGGCCGTGCGGCCGACCTTCATGGCCGGCGTTCCGCGCATCTACGAGAAGTTCTACGCCGGGGTGAGCGCCGCGCTCGCGCAGGGCTCGGGGTTGAAGCGCCGGCTGGCCGGCTGGGCGCTCGGCTCTGGACGGGCGTACGCGGCGGCCGAGCGCGCGGGCCGACACCCGGGCGGGTTCGGCCACTGGCTGGCCGACAAGCTGGTCCTCTCCAAGCTGCGCGGGCGCCTCGGGCTCGATCGCTGCCGCTTCCTCATCTCGGGAGGCGCGCCGCTCTCGGCCGAGATCGCCGAGTTCTTTCACGCCACCGGGCTCTTGATCATGGAGGGCTATGGCCTCACCGAGACGACCTCGGGCGTGTTCGTGAACCGGCTCGATCGCTACCGCTTCGGCACCGTCGGCCCGGCGATGGACGTGGTGGAGTCGCGCATCGCCGACGACGGAGAGATCCTCGTGCGTGGGGCGCCGGTCTTCCGGCAGTACTACAACAACCCGGCCGCGACGGCGGAGTCGGTCGAGCCGGACGGCTGGTTCCACACCGGTGACATCGGCGTCGTCGAGGAGGGGTTTCTCCGCATCACCGATCGGAAGAAGGACCTCATCGTCACGGCCAACGGCAAGAAGGTGGCGCCGCAGCCGATCGAGAACGCGCTCAAGGCGACGTCGTCGCTGGTGAGCCAGGCGCTGGTCTTCGGCGACAAGCGCCCCTACTGCGTCGCCTTGCTGACGTTCTCCGAAGAGGCGGCCAAGCGGTTCGGGGCGGGCGCCGCCGATTCGGCCGAGCTGAAGGCGGCCCTGCAGAAGGCCGTCGACGACGTCAACGGAAAGCTCGCGCCGTTCGAGCGGGTGAAGCGCTTCTCCATTCTTCCCGAGGATCTCACCGAGGCGGCCGGGGAGCTCACCCCCAAGCTCAGCGTCAAGCGCAAGGTGGTGATCGAGAAGTACCACGCCGTGCTCGAGGAGCTGTACCAGCACGGACCGAAGCAAGGCGACTCAGCTCACGCCGACTGAGCTCGCGCCGCCGCCGCGCCGCCGCCGCGCCGCCGCCGAAGGATCAGGCCGCCGGGCGAAACCCGCGCAGCCCGTCGAGCAAGCCGGCCAGGAGATCGCGCAGGCGACCAAACCCCGGCTCGACGATCTCGAACTTGTCTTCGTCCATGTAGAGATCGCGCCGCAGCTCGATCTGAATGGCGTGAACGTGCTCCGCCGGGCGACCATGGTGCGTGGTGATGAACCCCCCCTTGTAGGGATCGTTCGCCTTCACCGTCAGCCCCGCGGCGGCGAAATGCTGGGAGACCATCGCCAGCAACACCGGCGAGCAGCTCGTCCCCTCGCGATCGCCCGGGACCACCTCGGCGCGCACCCGCCCGGTGTCGGTGTGGCCGAATCGGCCGCGCGAGGGCATCGAGTGTCCGTCGACCAGCACGGCGAACCCGAAGCGGGCGCGGGCGCGGGCGAGCGCGCCCGCGATCGCCTCGTGGTACGCGGCGTGGATCGCGGTCCGGCCGCTCCACTCGCGCAGCGTGAGCGGGCGGGCCAGCGCCGGCGTGCCGCTGGTGGTGACCGCCCAGATGAACCCCCGGCCGTCGGCGTTGCGGGGGGCGCGATGCTCGGGAACGGCGCCCGGCGCGACGTCGTCGGGATCGCGGTTGAGATCGCACACGAAGCGCGAGAGCTGCGCCGCCACAAACGTCTCGGGCCCCTCGGGCTCGCCGATGCGGTAGAGGCGATCGACGAAGAGATCGGCGTCGCCACGCACGTCCAGCTCCGGTGTCAGCGTCTCCTCGAACCCCGCAGTGCGCACCCCGGCGTGCGGGACGCTCACCACCACCGGCGTCGTCGGCTCTGCCGCTGTGCGCGCGGTGAACGCGCCCTCCACGATTCCCAACATCGCCTAGCCGCTTTCTAACATGGCTAAAACGTCATGTTGTAGCCGAGATCGGCCACCAGGCCAGCGCTGTTGCCGTCGATCTGATCGCCGGCGGACGTTCGCCCGAGCGCGATCCAGAGGTAACGAGCCCCGACGGTCAGGAAGCCCGGCTTGAGCGAGTAGCTGAGATGGCCGCCGCCGCCCAGGGCGGGCGCGCTCACGATCGCCGTGTCGACGAGGGTCGAGCCCGATGGGCTGCTCGTCACGCGGACCCATCCCCACGACCATCCAGCGTCGGCCTCGGCCGCGACCGCCAACCCGCGGGGCAGTGAGATCCCGGCGCGTGCCACCGCCAGGAGCGGGAACTGGTTGGTCTCGAGGCGCGCCGTCCCGTTCTGGTTGACGCCGGCGGTGGTGACGTCGCCGCGCAGATAGCCGGCCGAGAAACCGACCAGCAGATGAACGAGGGGAGCGCGCACCGGCGCCAGCCCCTCGACGAAGGCGGCCGGTCCGGTGGTCTCGCCGAAGTTCGTGAAGAGGCCGGTGCGCGCGCCGGCCACCAGTCGCACCGGCGGCGGCGTCACCTCGAAGGTCACGTCGGCCCGCAGCGTCGCGGAGGCCATCACGGTCACCGTCTCCGGGTGGCGATCGCGCGTCCGCTCGGGGACGTACTCGGCCAGGTATTCCCCGTCGCGCGGGACGCGAACCTCCCGGATGCGTCCGTCGGGGGTGTCCCAGCTCAGCCCGGAGACGCTGGTCGGCGTCCCGTTTCCGTCGACGGCCTGGACCCGCAGCTCGGTGCCGTGCTTGCCGTCGCCCACGACCCGCGGCGCGGCCACCTGCAGCGTCAACCGGACCGGTGGACCGCCGGTGATGTGCAGGCTCTGCGTGCCGGCCACCTCCCCCAGCGTGGCGTCGACGACGACGCTCTCGCGCCCGTCGTAACGGGCGGGCGGTGTCACGGAGAGCGTGGCCACGCCGGCCGGGCTGACCGCCGCCGGGGTCGGCCGTCCGTCGACGCGCACGAACACGTCGGCTGCCGAGACCGGATTTCCGAATCGGTCTCGTGCCGAGATGGAGACCGAAACCGCGCGGGCATCGCCGACCACCAGGACCTTGTTGGTGGCGGTGAGAACCAGCCGGTGCGGCGGCCCGGCGTGCAGGGGCACCGGAAGCTCGGTCCGCGCCGGCGCCGCGCCCACCGTCATCGCCGCCAGGGTGACCGCGCCGGAGCCCAGGTGGACCGGCGCCTCGAAGAGAAAGCGTGCCTCGCCCGGTGGCCCACCGAGCGGGTGGGCGAGCCCCTCCGACGCCGCCAGCGTCAACCTGTCGGCGGCAGCCGGCGCGCCGTCCTCGTCGAGCGCGCAGACCGTGATCTCGGTGAAGCTGCCGACCTCCAGCGACGCCGGCGCCAGCAGCAACAGGCGCGGGAACGCGGGGAGCTGCAGATCGACCTCCGTCTCGCGGGAGGCGCCGGTATTGTCGACGGCTCGCGCCGCCGCCTTGCGCACGCCGGGCGGGACGTCGATCGGGATCTCCACGTGCCCCTGATGATCGGCCACGACGGGACCGAACTGCCGATCGCCGACCCGCATCGTCACCGAGGCGCCACCGCCGGTGTGAAAGGGGAACAGCGTCGACCCCTCGAGCGCGATGCGCGTGGTGCAGTGCAGCCGCGCGGCGCCGTTGCCGAGCTCGACCAGCAGGAGGGCCACCTCGGGAAAACGATCGGGAGGCGGGAGGTAGCGCGCGGTGAAATGTCCCGGCGCCACCGCCCGGAGCGGCTCGAGCGTCCCCACCGTGGCCAACGCGCGCAGGGGGACGAAGCGTTCGGCGTCGGGGCCGGTGAGGTCGACGGAGATGGTGACCTCCTGGTCGACGCCCAACTCGAGAGAGCTCCGGGCCGGCACCATCGCGATGGTCGTCGAGGAGGCCGACTCGGGCGCCGGCTCGGGCGCCGGATCGGCCGCGCGCGCCGCCGGTCCGAGCGCGGTCCCCGCGAGCCAGAGGACGAGGCCGGCGCGCGGACCCCTCACCTCAGAGCTCCTGGGAGACGGGCAGCGTGAGGCGAAAGACCGTGACGGCCGGCTCGTTCCAGCTGCCGGGCTCGTCGCAGAGCACGAGGTCGCCGCCGGCGCCGCGCGCGATCTCGCGGCTGACCGCCAGTCCGAGCCCGGTCCCCTGCTCATCCCCCTTGGTGGTGAAGAACGACTCGAACAGCCGCGAGCGCACCGCCTTGGCGATGCCGGGTCCGTTGTCCGCCACCTCGATCGAGGTGAAGCGGGGGTTCTCCGCCAGCACCCGCGCCCGCAGCTGGACGATCGGCCCGGCCGAGCCCGAGACGGCGTCGAGCGCGTTGGCGAGGAGGTTGATCAGGATCTGCTCGAGCGCGTGCGGCGCGGCGGCCACCGGCGGCACGTCGGGCGCGATCTGGGTGCGCAGCGTGACGCCGGTCTTTCGCAAGCGGAAGTCGAGCAGTGAGGTGACGCGCACGAGCACGGCGCCGACCTCGGTGCGCGCCTTGCCGGTGGCCTGCGCGGGGACGGAGAGCTGGCGCAGGTTGGCGACCAGGCCGGTCAGCCGATCCGACTGTTCGACGATGTGGCGGGCGAAGTCGAGCACCTCGTCGAGCTCGACGCGGTCCCGCTCCAGCAGCAGCTGGCCGAGCCCCTTGATGGCGAACAGCGGCTGCCGCAGCTCATGAATCTGCTGGGCGGCGAAGCGGCCGAACTCCGCCAGACGGCCGGCCGCAGCCAGCAGATCGCGTAGCCGCCTAATCTCGGCGGCCGTCTCGCCGTTTGCGGCGGCAAGCGGGGAGGTCGAGGGGGGCGACGGCGACCCGGGCGGGGGCGAATCCGGCGGCGGAGTGGTCATGCCCGTCTCACTGCCCGTCTCACGGCTCGCTTCATTTTTTCCACAGGTCCGTCGTCTCGGGCGTCAGCGCCGGCGGCGGGCCCCGACGGACGAGCGTCGTGGAGGCCTGGCGCGTCCGGCCGCCGAGGTCCTCGGCGGCGACGTCGACCGAGTTCTTCCCGGTTCGCAGCGGCACCGTGGCCGTGAAGTGACCGTCGGGGCCGACCGTCGCCCGCGTGCCGTTGACCGTCACCGCCGACGATGGCGCGGCCCGACCAGCGACCTCGGTCTCGGCCATGCCGTGCCGCTGCTCGGCGGCCGGCCAGACCACCTCCAGCAAGACCTCCTCGGGGATGCGCTCGGGATCGCTCGGCGCAGATCCGGCCTCGCTCGACGACTGGGTCCCCGGCGGAAGCGTGAGCGATTTGCCGCCGGCGCTGAACTTCGCCTTGCCGGAGAGCGCCGCCACCGATACGCGCCCGCGATCGTCGGAGAGCACCACGAAGTGCGCCGGGCCCTCGTTGGCGGTGCGCGTGTCGCGCGAGGTGATCTCGACGCTGTCGGTGCCGCTGACGTGCGCCACCACCTTGCCGCGCCGCAGATCGACCGTCGCCCCGCCGGCCAGGCGATCGAGCTCGATCTCGACCCGCTCGCGGAGCTCGATCTCGGTTCCGGCCGAGAGGCGCAGCACCGCCCGCCCACCGGCCGCCGTGCGCACGACGTCGGTGCGGGTCAGGGTGTCGCCGTTCTTGATCGGCAGCCAGCGGCCGCCGCGCTCCGCCTCGACCGTCCCCGTCGCCGACGTGACCTGAAACATCGCCTCTTCATGAGGCGCGGGTGGGACCAGCAGCGCCAGGGGGTCGAGCCGCGCGGCCGAGACCGGGGCCGGCGCCGGCGGGTGGAGGTAACGCCGCGAGACGACCACCGCCCCGCCCACGGCCCCGAGGCCGACGGCGAGCAGGGCCGCGGTGCCGAGCTTGCGGCTGGCAGGCGCGGGGCTCACGGCCGGTGGGCCCTTCCTTCGTCCGCAGGGAAGGTCAGGGTGAACGTCGTGCCGCCGCCGACGTTGCTGTCTACGGTGATCGCGCCGCCGTGATCCTCGACGGTGCGGTGCACGAACGAGAGCCCCAGACCGGTCCCCGAACGATCGCCCTTGGTGGTGAAGAAGGGGTCGAAGATGCGCGGCAGGTGCTCGGCGCTGATTCCGGTCCCGGTGTCGCCGATCCGGACGCGCACCACCTTGTCCTCGATGAGGCCGGTCTCCAGCGTCAGCCGGCCCCCTTTCTTCATGGCGCTGCGGGCGTTCTGGATGATCTGGATGAACGACTCCTGCAGCTGGGTCGCGCTGCCGCGCACGGCGGGAGTGGCGGCGTAGCTCCGCACCACCTCGATCCCCGCCGCCGCGAGGTCGCTCGGTCCGCACAGCTCGAGGGCGTCGTCGAGCGTGCGCCCGAGGTCGATCGGCGTCGTGTCGTGGCCGCTCTGCCGCTGCGCCAACCGCAACATGTTTTGTACGATCTTACGGATGCGGAGCGCTTCGTTCTCCAGATCCTGCAACAGCGGCCGCGCCGGGTGGCCGGCCGGCAGGTCGGCGATCAACAGCTGCACGATCCCCAGCGCGCCGGTCAGCGGATTGTTGATCTCGTGCGCCACTCCGGCGCCGAGCTCTCCCAGCGCCGACAGCGAGCGCGAGCGGAACAGCAGATCCTGCGCCTGGCGCAGCTCGGCTGTTTTCTCTTCGACCCGTTTCTCCAACGTCTGATTCCAGGCCTTGATCTCGTCGGTCTGCTGCGTGATCTTCTGGCGCGCCTGCTCGAGCCCGCCGGCCATCTGGTTGAACGCCGTCGCCAGCTCGCCGAGCTCGTCTTTCGCCGTCGGCTCGATGCGGGCCTCCAGCTTCCCGGCGCCGATCTGGCGGGAGCCCGCGACCAGCTCGGCCACCCGATCGCTCAGGCGGCGGGCGAAGATTCGTGCCGCGATCGTTCCGATCAGGGCCGCGACGGCGATCCAGAGCAGCGTGGCCAGCGTGATCCGGTCGACCGGCAAGAGCGCCGCCGTGACCGTCTTGTCCACCAGCGCCCCCATCGCCCAGCGGGAGACCGGCGCGTAGGCGCCGATGAGCCGGCGCCCGTCGCGAACGTACTCGGCGACGACGGCGGAGGACGGGGCCTCCCCCTCGCGCGCGCCGGGCAAGCGAATCGTCTCCAGGTTGCCGACCCCGCCGCGCGAAGCGGAGGCGATGAGGCGGGCGCGCCCGTCGGTGAGGGCGACGTCGGTGTCGGCGCTGGCCAGCTTGGCGACGTAGTTGGCGAGCGGCTTGAGCGACACCTCCGCGGCGAGGATCCTCCGCCCGCCGCCCAGCTTGGGATCGAACGCCACCGCCAGCACGACGTGGGGCAGCCGCATCGGGCCACCGAGGAAGATCGGCCCCATCCCTTGGCCGGCCGACAGCGCGATCCCGAGGGGCGCCATCAGCCCGACCCCCTCGACGTCCGTCGGCCGCATCGGCTCGTGGCCGCTGAAGGCGTCGTAGCGGCCGGGGTTCTCCAGGTAGGCGGGTTGGCCGATCAAGGTGCCGTGCTCGTCGAACATGGCGGCGGCGCAGAAGTCGTCGCTCTGGTGGTAGACGAGCTGCAGAAACTTGACCAGCGCCTCGGGCGAGGGGCTTTGGTCCTGCCCCGAGCGGGTCAAATCGAAGATCTTGGCGTCGACGCGCAGGATCGAGAGCAGGTTGTCGACGTGGCTCTCGGCGTAGCCCGCCACCTGCTTGGCGACCGTCAGCTCGTTTTCTTCCAGCGCGCCGCGCAGCGCGCCCTGGCCGATGTGCAGCGACGAGTAGCCGGCGATGCCGAGCGGCAACACCGAGACGCCGACCGCGAGCAGCGTCAGCTTGGAGAGCAGCTTCATGAGCCGCCGCTCCCGGGACAGCCACCGTCGGGGAAGGAAGGCTGCCCGGCGTCGCCGGCGCCCGAGCCGGCAGAGCCGGCCGCCGTGCCGTCGTCATATTGGAATGCGACGTTCGTGCCCGGCAGATAGTCTCCCGCGGGATCGTAGGCCACCACCGCCGCGGTCCCCGAGCCGGGCGGCACCAAGCCCTGGAGGCGGTTGCTGTTCACGAAGGTGGGGCAGAGCAGCGGCGCTCCGCCGAAGCTGATCTCCGTCGTCGGCGTGAAGCTGTCGCCGACGATGGTGATCGGGACCAGCCCCGCCGGCGGCCCCGAGGTGGGCGCGATCTCTCGGACGCTGGGCGGGGTCACGAACAGGAAGCTGTCGGTCAGCGTGGCCGTCGCGCCGCCGGTCGTCACCGTGACGACCGCGGCGCCGGCCAGATGTGGCGGCGTATACGCCAGTATCGCCGTGGGGGTGACCTGGTAAATGCCGGCGGCTTGACCGTCGAAGGCGAGCTCGGTCGACCCGCTGACGAAGTCATCTCCGGAGACCGTCACCAGCGTGCCTCCCAGCGTCGTCCCCACCGCCGGCGCGATCCCCGTGGGGACCGGCGCGGGGACCAGCTGGAGCGCGAGGCTCGCCGTCGTGGTGAGGCCGCCGCCGCCGGTCGCTTGCGCGTCGATGAAGAGCGTGTCCGGGTTGGAGGCGGGCGTCGGTGCCGCGAAGGTGAAGGGACAGGAGACGGTGGACCCTCCGCTGACCGGGCAGACGTGCATCGGGAGCGAGACGGTGGCGGTTCCGATCGTCACCTGCAAACCGACGAGCTGACCGAGCCCGTCGTCGGCGGTGACCACCAGCGCGACCGGCGCGTCCGCGCCGACGACGCCGCCCTGCGCCGAGCTGGCGATGGTCAAGAGGGGGGCGATCGTGTCGAGGCCCAGCGAGACGAAGGCGCCCGGCAGCCGCGCCACCACGCCGCCCGGATCGCGGACGACCAGGTCGTAGGCACCGGTGGGAATCCCGGCCGGCACCGCGGCGCCGAGGATTCCGACGCTCTCCCAGACGACGCCGGTCAGGTCGAAGCTGCCGGCGTTGCCGTCGCCTTGGGCCAAAGGCGGGTTGGCGGTGAGGGTGGCGCCGAACCCGCTGACGTCGACCCCCGCATTTCCCGACACCGCGTCGAAGCGATAGCTGGGGCGAAATCCGTGGCCGTAGATGGTGGCGGCCAAGGGGACGTCGCTGTAGCCCGCCGCCGGCATCATCTGGCTGAGCGCAACCGGCTGTTCGGCGCCGACGCCGCACCCCGCGGCCGCGCCTAGGAGCACAGCAGCCGTGGCGGACCGTGCCGGAGGCATCCGTCGCATTCTAGTCGAAAAAGGCTTCCGTCCGGATCTGGGCCTTGCGGTTCACGCCGCGGGCGATGAGCTCGCGTTTGACCTCGGTGATCATGGCGCCGTTGCCGACCAGGTAAAACGTCGGCGCCACCAGCTGTGGGAGGCTCTCGAGCAGCGCGGCGGTGATCCGCCCGCGGCTCCCCGTCCAGGCCCCGTCGGGCGCGGTCAGGTAGATGCGCAGATCGGCTCCCGCGCCCGCGGCGAGGGTCTCGATCTCGGCCCGCGCGAACAGGTCGGCCTCCTCGCGCGCCCCCCACATGACGATGCAGCGGCCCACCTGCTCGCCGCTCTCGCGCCGCCGGCCGAGCTCGCCCAGCATCGGCATCACCGCCGAGATGCCGGTCCCGGTCGCACCGAAGACGATGTCACCGGCGTGGGCGGGGTCGAGGACGAAGAAGCCGTGCGGTCCGGTCATGTTCACCACCGTCCCGAGCGGGAGCGTCATCAGAAACTCGGAGGCCTTCCCTTCGGGGATGACCCGGATGATGAACCGCAGGACCTCCCCGGCGTCGCTCTGCGAGGCGATCGAGTAGCTGCGGCGGGGAATCGGCTCGGCGCCCGGCGGCGGCGGTCCGATCGAGATCGAAACGAACTGCCCCGCCTTGAACTCCAGTCGGGAGGGCGCGCGCAGCGCGAAGGAGAGCTCCGCGATGTTGGAGGCGATGATCTCGCGGGCGACGAGCTCCGCCGTGAAGGGGGCTGGCACGGGCGCGATCATAATCGAGTCGTGCTAGCTTCGCCGAATGTCGATCTGCCTGCGCGAGACGCTCACGGTGATGGCGCTGGCGGCCTGCCTCGGCCCAGCCGCCGCCTGCCAGAAGACGGACGAGGCGGGTAAGCCCTCGACCGTTCCGCCGCTCGCGCCGGCGGCGGCCTCCCCGGCCGCGCCCCCGCCATCGCCGATGGCGCCCGCGCCCGCGCCCCCGCCTGCGATGCCTGCTCCCGCCGCTCCGGCAGCAGAGGCACCCGCCGCCGCGGATCCCGCCGCCTCGATCACCGGCTCGATCGTTGTCGCGCCGTCGGTCGGCAAGGCGCGACCCAAGGCGGGGACGCTCTACCTGGTGGCGCGCCGGATTTCGGACAACCCGAGCGCGCGCGGCACGCTCATCGCCGTCAAGAAGCTGCCCGCCACCTCCTTCCCGCTGCCGTTCGCGCTCACCGCCGCCGACATGCCGTTTCAAAACGGCCCCTTCGACGGCGATCTGACGTTGACGGCGCGGATCGACCAGGACGGCGATCCGTTGACCCACGAAAAGGGGGACGTCTTCGGGACGCTCCCCAAGGTCCACGTCGGCTCGCACGGTGTCAAGCTGGCGCTCGACCAGATCCAGAAGGAGACCGAGTCGCTGGCCGGCGGCGCCCCGATCATGGGCGGAATGGGGGGGCCCAACTCCGGTGCGATGCCGGGCGGCGGAGAGCTGCCGCCGGGCCATCCCTGACCGCGTCACCTACGATCGCGTGAAGGAGCGCGAGCTCTGCTCGCGCGAGCCCATCGCGGCGGGCGAGGGGCCCCTCCGGGGGTCCCTCATGTGATAGTTTGCGCGGCACATGGACTACAAAAAGCTGCGCGACATGGTCAGCCACCGGACCACGTTCGAGTACGACTCGGGGGCAAAGATCATCGGGACGATCGCCGCCTGCATGCCGGCCAACGGGCCGGTGCAGATGCTGGTGCTGTCGAAGGTGCAGGTGCTCGACGCCAGCCAGAGCGTCATCGCCAAGTACGAGGAGCTGCCGCTGGTCCCCAATAACCTGATCGGCTTCCAGATCACGGAGGGGCCATTGTGAAGCGGGCGGCGACGCTGGTCGCCGTTTTCGTCGCGTCGCTGGCCGGCGCCTGCGCCGGGCCGAGCTACACCATTGTCGATGACCCGTTCGACATCCCCGAGACCACCGGCGCGCCGGAGATCAGCGCCGTGGTCGACGCCGGCGGCGGTGACGTGACCTTGTCGGGCCCGCTGGCGATGGAGCCGTCCGACGGCGTGGCCGTCATCGGGGAGACGCTCTGGATTCGCGGCAGCTCGTTCGGTCGTCAGCCGACGGTGCAGGTGGGCGGTCGGCCGGCGGCGGTCCTGGGGCGGACGCGCGAGGGGGGGCTCGTGGTGCGGGTCCCGGCCGGGGCGCCGGCGGGATCGCAGGCGGTCGTGGTGAGCAACGAGCTCGGCAAGAGCGAGCGCCCCCTCAACATTCGCCGCTACGCCGCCGTGCTGGCGCCGGGCAGCGGCCAGATCGGCTGGAGCGAGCTCGGCGCCGACGGCCCGATCGCGGCCGGCGCCACCCCGGTCGCCGATGCGCGCTGGCTCGCTCTGTCGAGCGACGGCCGCGCCGGCTACGTCGCGGAGGCGCACGGCGGAACGATCGACGTCATCGATCTGCCGGCGCCCGGCGCGCCGAAGGTCATCTATCGGCTGGAGCTGGGGAGCGCCGGGGGCGCGGTGCTGGCGCTGGCGGCGGCGGCGCGGGCGCCGGTGCTGGCCGTGGTGCGCGCGAACGACGTGGTCCTCGTCGACACCAGCTCGCCGCTGCACCCGGCGCGCAGCGAGCCGCGCGCGTTCCCGCAGGCGGTGCGCGATGCCAAGATCGTCGCCGCCGACGTCTCGCCCGACGGCAAGCTGCTGGCGCTCGCCACCGAGGCCGGCAACCAGGTGGTGATGCTCGATCTCGGACCGGCCGGACACGCGCCCGTCGCCGCCACGCTCGCCATCGCCCCCGAGGTCCGGGAGAGCGTGCTTTGCGACGTGGCGTTCGCGCCGGCCGGCGACACGCTCTGGGTGCTCTCGGGCGACACCCCGCGCAGCGCGGCGGTCGGTCCGGAGCCGACGGAGCTGCGGGCTGTGCGGCTGTCGAGCGACCCGCAGTCGTTGATCAAGATGACGCCGGCGCGGGTCCTCGAGATCGGCGAGGCCGCGGCGCCGCTGGGCCTGGGCGTCGGCCGCGCGCTGCCGCTGGCAAGCGGCGCGGCGATCCGGCTGCCGCCGGAACGAAACGCCGTCTTCTTCGCCGCCGCGGCGCACGGGCAGGGGGGCACCGGGATCTTTCGCGTCGGCTCCGAAGACGCCGCGACGGTGATCGTGGCCAGCCCGGCCCGCCTCGGGCGTCCGGACATCTCGCCCGAGGGGCGCTGGCTGCTGGCGCCCGCGGCGGCGCCCGACGGCGCGGTTCACATCTTGGCCGCCGCCATCGACGGCCGCCCCGCGCCGGCCGGATCGGCCCGCCCGGTCGACGCCGTCGCGGCCGCCGCCGGAGAGATGCCGGCCGCGGTCCGTCCGGCGCCAGAGCTGAGGATCCAGCCCTGAAGCGTGTGCGAGCGGTGGTGCGGGGGCGGGTGCAGGGGGTCGGGTTTCGCGCCGCCGCCGCTTACGAGGCGCGGCGCCTCGGCGTCGGCGGTTGGGTGCGGAATCTTCTCGACGGGACGGTAGAGGTCGAGGCGACCGGCGCGGCGGAGTCCGTCGACGCGCTCGTCAGTTGGCTCAGCCAGGGGCCGCGCGGCGCGCGCGTGGCGGGGGTCGACGCGCACGACCTCTCATCGGATCTCTCATCTGTGGCGCAGCTCGAATCTGGGGACGAATTCGCGATACGCTGACCGCACGGAGGGCGCGATGGCCAACGACGACAGCTCGAAGAACGACGCCTCGGGCGTCATCAAATCGGTCTCTCGCGAGACGCGGCGGTTCCCGCCGCCGGCGGGCTTCAGCAAGCGCGCGCTCATCAAGGACGCGGCGGCCTACCAGAAGCTGTACCGCCGCTCGATCGACGATCCGGAAGGTTTCTGGGACGAGACGGCCAAGGCCGAGCTCACCTGGACCAAGCCGTGGGATCAGGTGCTCTCCTGGAATCTCCCCTGGGCGCGCTGGTTCGAGGGCGGCGAGCTGAACGTCTCGGTCAACTGCCTCGACCGGCACCTGGCCACCCGCGGCGACAAGGTGGCGCTCGACTGGGAAGGGGAGCCGGGCGACAGCCTCAAGCTGACCTACCGGCAGCTTCACGCCGAGGTCTGCAAGGCGGCGAACGTGCTCAAAGGACTCGGCGTCGCAGCCGGCGACGTGGTGGCGATCTACCTGCCGATGATTCCCGAGGCGGCGATCGCCATGCTGGCCTGCACGCGCATCGGCGCCACGCACACGGTGGTGTTCGGCGGCTTCTCGGCCGAGGCGCTGCGCGACCGCATCAACGACTGCGGCGCCGTCCTCTGCATCACCGCCGACGGCGGCTGGCGGCGCGGCAAGTCGGTTCCCCTGAAGGCCAACGTCGATCGCGCGCTCGACCAGACGCCGACGGTCAAGAGCTGCCTGGTCGTGCGCCGCACCAATGACGCCGTCGAGATGAAGGCGGGGCGGGACGTCTGGTGGGACGAGCAGATGAAGGGGATCTCCGCGGAGTGCGCCCCGGCGAGCCTGCCGTCCGAGCACCCGCTCTTCATCCTCTACACCTCGGGGACGACCGGGAAGCCGAAGGGGATCGTGCACACCACCGGCGGCTACCTCCTGGGCGCGCACCTGACGACCAAGTACGTCTTCGACCTGCACGAGGACGACGTCTACTGGTGCACCGCCGACGTCGGTTGGGTGACCGGTCACAGCTACGTCGTCTACGGCCCGCTCTCCAACGGCGCCACCAGCGTGATGTACGAAGGGGCGCCCGATCACCCCGAGAAGGACCGCTTCTGGTCGATCGTCGAGCGGCACAAGGTCTCCATCTTCTACACCGCGCCGACGGCGATCCGCGCCTTCGTCCGCTGGGGCGACGAGCTGCCGAAGAAGCACGATCTGTCGTCGCTGCGGCTGCTCGGCAGCGTGGGCGAGCCGATCAACCCCGAGGCCTGGATGTGGTACCACGAGGTGATCGGCGGCGCGCGCTGCCCGATCGTCGACACCTGGTGGCAGACGGAGACGGGCGGCATCATGATGACGCCGCTGCCGGGGATCACCGACGCCAAGCCGGGGAGCTGCGCGATTCCGCTCTTCGGCGTCGACCCCCAGGTGGTCAAGCGCGACGGCACCCCCTGCGCCCCGAACGAGGGGGGCTTCCTGGTGATCAAGAAGCCGTGGCCGTCGATGCTGCGCGGGATCCACGGCGATCCGGACCGCTACACCAAGCAGTACTGGTCGGAGATCCCGGGCGTCTACTTCACGGGCGACGGGTCACGACAGGACGAGGACGGCTACTTCTGGGTCATGGGGCGGGTCGACGACGTGCTCAACGTCGCTGGCCATCGCCTCGGCACCGCCGAGATCGAGAGCGCGCTCGTCTCACACCCGAGCGTCGCCGAGGCCGCCGTCGTCGGTCCGCCGCACGAGCTCAAGGGGCAGGCGATCTTCGCCTTCGTGACGCCGAAGAGCGGCGTGACGGCGTCGCCCGAGCTGAAGAAGTCGCTCTCCGACCACGTCGTCAAAGAGATCGGCGCGCTGGCGAGGCCGGACGAGATCCGCTTCACCGACGCGCTGCCGAAGACCCGCTCCGGCAAGATCATGCGGCGCCTCTTGCGCGAGATCGCCACCAGCGGCGCCGTCCGCGGCGACGTGACCACGCTGGAGGACATCGGCGTCATCAGTCGTCTCTCCGCCGCGCGCGACGACGAAGAGTAGCGAGGCGACACGCTGACAGGTCCCTGCCCGACGACAATCGACGCGGGCAGGGATTTGCCGCGCCGGCGACGGTCGCGCGCGTCCAGTCCGCGTCGGTGGTACCGAGGCCAATTGCAGACGGGCGTCAGAGCGGGCGGACGGGCATGCAGAGCAGACAGGGGAAAGCGCCGGTCTTCTCGTCGACCACGAAGTCGGGCTCGTAGATCTCGAGCGCGGAACGGTCGTCGGGTTGATAGCGGCTCCTGGGCAGCCAGTCGACGACCAACTTGTTCCAGGCGCCGCGGACCTCGGCGGCGACGCCGCTGAAGCGACTGCGGGCCGTGTACGAACGATGGTGAGACATCGGGTGCGGTTCGGGGCATCCTACCTGTCCAGCCGAGCACAATCAGCCCGTGGTAAAATCACCCGGTGAGCGAAGCGGAAGAACGACGGCAAGCCCGGGGAAACTGGCAGGTCCGGAAGTTTGGGATCGGGGCTGCCGAGGAATCCGCTGACTATGACGCTCTGTTTTGGGCGGGTATCCCGCCCGAGCGGCGTGCCGCCGCCGTATGGGAACAGAGCCTCGAGCTGTATTCGCTGACGGATCCTGAGGCGCGTGAATCAAGACTTCCTCGATCTGATCTCCGCCTTCAACGCCGCTGAGGTGCGGTATTTGGTCGTTGGCGCCTACGCTGTCGGGGTGCATGGCCACCCGCGCGCCACGAAGGACCTTGACGTCTGGATCGAGGCGTCGCCGGAGAACGCGGCGCGGTTGATGAATGCGTTGAGGGCATTCGGTGCGCCGATCGGCGAGCTCGAAGCCTGCAATTTCGAGACGCCTGGAACCGGTTTCATGATGGGAAATCCACCGCGGAGGATCGACGTGCTCACCCAGATCGAGGGGGTGCGGTTTGACGAGGTCGCGCCGCGCGCCATCGAGGCGAGCTTCGATGGGGTCCCGACCCGGGTCATCGGGCTCGAAGATCTCCTGACCAACAAGCGTGCCGCCGGAAGACTTCAGGACCTCGCCGACGTCCGCGCACTCGAACGCCTTCGCGGTCTCACCGCGCGTTGAGCCGACTCGAAGCCGCTGAGCGACGCGCCTGCTTCAGACGGTCGGTGGCGCGTCCGGCGCCGGTGCGCCCGTCTCGAGCTCGCGCTTTCGCTTCATCGACTTGGCGACCAGCTCGGAGACGTTGAGGACCTGCACCTTGTCGGCGGCGTTTCGATCCTGGACGCCGTCGCGGAGCATGATGGTGCAGAAGGGGCAGGCGGTGGCGACGATCTCGGCGCCGGAGGCGATGATCTCGTCGGTGCGGTTGTGGTTCACCCGCGTGCCGATTTTCTCCTCCATCCACATCCGCCCGCCGCCGGCGCCGCAGCAGAAGCCCTGCTCGCGGTTGCGCGGCAGCTCCACGCGCGCGTCGCGGCCGGAGGGCAGGGCGTCGAGGACGTCGCGGGGGGCGTCGTATTCGCCGTTCCAGCGTCCGAGGTAGCAGGGGTCGTGGAAGGTGATCTTGCTCGGCGGACCGATCGCGTCGTTGGCGGTCTGCAAGGCGTCCATCTCGATCTTGCCGCTCTCCACCAGCTCGCGAATCAGCTGGGTGTGGTGGCGGACCTCGAAGTTGCCGCCCAGCTGGGGGTATTCGTTCTTGATTGTATGCAGGCAGTGCGGGCAGGCGGTGACCACCTTCTTCACCTTCTTGCCGTTCATCAGCTCGACGTTCTGCTGCGCCTGTATCTGGTAGAGCATCTCGTTGCCGGAGCGCCGCGCCGGATCGCCGGTGCAGCCCTCTTCGAGACCCAGCACCGCGAAGTCGACGCCCCCCTCGCGCATCACCTCGACCAGCGCGCGGGTCTGCTTCTTGATCCGATCGTCGAAGGCCCCCGCGCAGCCGACCCACAAGAGGTATTCGGCGTCGGGGTGATCGTCGAGCGTCGGGACGCCGAGTCCGTCGGCCCAGTCCATCCGCTTGTCGGCGCCGATCCCCCAGGGATTTCCGTTGCGCTCGAGGTTGGTGAAGGTGCGCGCCAGGTCCGTGGGGACCTTCTCCTGCACCATCACCAGGTTCTGGCGCATCTGGATGATCTTCTCGGGGTGGTCGATGAAGACCGGGCAGACCTCCTGGCAGGCGCCGCAGGTGGTGCAGGCCCACAGGACGTCTTCGGATGTCCGGCTCCCGATGAGCGGCTTCACCTCGTCATTGGCCGCGCCGGCGCCATGCTGGAAGCGATCGAGCAGCGTGTCGAGCGGCCCGCGATCGGGCATCCGCGTCCGCAGATCGTCGCGGATGTCGTGGATGACCTGCATCGGGGAGAGCGGCTTGCCGGTGTTGTAGGCGGGGCAGAAGTTGGTGCAGCGGGCGCACTCGGTGCAAGCGAACCCGTCGAGGAGCGACTTCCAGTTGAAGTCTTTCCACTCTTGAACGACGCCGGTGGCCGCGATGTCGTCGGCCTCCATGTTCAGCTTGGGCAAGATGCCGCGCTGGCCGAGCTTGCGGAAGTAGATGTTCGGCAGCGCCGCCAGGATGTGGCTGTGCTTCGAGTAGAGGAGGTAGTTGAGGAAGGCCAGCAGGATGACGACGTGGGACCACCAGCAGATCTCGGCGAACGGCTGCCCGAGCCGCTTCATCCCGAAATAGGTCAGCATCAGAAGGCCGATGGCGCCCAGGATCGCGGCGGCGTCGCGGCTCATCGGGATGAGGCGCGGCTGCAGGACGATCCGGCGGAAGAAGGCGAACACCACCAGCGCCAGCACGATGAGCGAGAACGCGTCGATCATCGAGGCCAGGACGCCGCCCGCGGTCGGGCCGAGGAGGCCGGCCCAGCTGAAGGAGGGGAAGAGCCCCTGGAGGATCGTCTCGGCCGAGCCGATGGTGATGACGAGGAAGCCCCAGAAGATCAGAAAGTGGTACTTGCTGCCGAGCGCGCTGACGAACTTTGGCCACCGCTTGGCGGGCAGGGTGGTCTTCTCGACCACCTTCTTCTGCGCGAAGAAGTAGCGCAGCACCGAGTCGACGCGATCCTCCGGTCGATCGGACCGCGGCTCCGGTCGTCCGGCCAGGATCATCCGGGTGAAGCGACGGAGGGTCCAGGCGAACATCCCGAGGGAGGCGCAGAGGAGCGCCGCGAAGAGGACGCGTCTCATAGGTGCGCCATCGTACCGCGAATGGGTTATATACGCCGCATGGCGGTCAACAGAGAGCTCATCGACATCCTGGCCTGCCCCAAGTGCAAGGGGGCGCTCAAGCTGCGCGCCGACGAGTCGGCGTTCGAGTGCGGCGCCTGCAAGCTCGTTTACCTGGTCGTCGACGACATCCCGAACTTCATCCTGGAAGAGGCCCAGCCGCTCGTCGGCTGAGGCGGTCCGTCGGGGCGCCCCCGGAGCTTCCCGGCTAGATTTTTTGCGCTCCCGGAAGGGAGCCTTAAACTCGTCGGTATGAGCACCGACCGACGCCGAGCCCTCCAGGAGCGCCGTCAGACCGACCGTGTGGCCGCGGTCTTCGCCGTGAAGAAGGCGATCGTCGCCGGCAGCTCCAGCAAGCAGATCCAGCTCTGCCAGGCAGAGGACATCGCGCCTGCCGGCATGACCATCAAGCGCCCCCGGGGCAGCGCCGTCTTGCCCCGCACCGAGCTGGCGTTGTCGTTCGCGCTTCCCGGATCGCCAGACGAGATCTCGGCCCGGGGCGTGGTGGTCAGCGACACCAGCACCGGCTCGTTTCGCCGCACCGGGGTCCGTTTCATCGCGCTCGCGCCCCACCACGCGCAGCTGATCGCCGGCTACTGCCGGCGCCGCACGCGCTGAGGCGTCAGCGGCCGAGCAGCGTGCGCCTTCGCAGCGGCACCCGCCGCACGGGCGCGTGGCCGACGAGCCGTGCGGCCCCCCAGCCCGAAACCAGCTCCCCCTCCAGGCCCAGCCCGGGAAGATTCTCGCGCCCGACCAGCAGCAGGTTCTTCACCCCGGTCGCGTGCGGCAGGCCGATGAGGTCGAAGGGCCCCGTGGCCGCCCGCGCGTAGATCGGTGGCGGCGCGACGACCACGTTCGTGGCGGTCGCCTTGGTGCTGGCGTTGCCGGCGGCGCCTGCCGCGGCCCCGCGTTCGGCGCCGAGACCGTCGTACGGAGAAGCGACCACGAAGATCTGTTTGCCGAAGCTGGGCCAGAGCCGCTCCATTGTCTGAACGACCCGTCCGCGCAGCGCCCGCAGATAGCTCGGTCCGGCGTCGACCAGATGCGCCGGCACCACGCACTCGATCCAGAGGGGGATCCGCTCCGGATCGCGCGGTTGTGGGCGACCGACGGTGATGGCCAGAGCGTTGTCCTCGACGAGCGGACGCGCCGGATCTCCGATCGCCAGCAGGCGCGGTGGTGTCCCGGCTGGCAGCGCCTGGGCGCCCACCAGCAGCGAGAGAGCGTAGCGGTAGCCGGTCAAGCGCAGCGCGGCGGGACGGCCCCGCGCCGGGACTGGGGGGGCGGACGAGCCCAGCGTCGTCCGGAGCGCCACCGACGGTCCCGCCCAGAGGAGCCACTGGCAGCCGATTGTTTCGTCGCGCGGGCTCACCCGCAGGCCGACCGCGCGCCCCCGCCGCACGACCACCCCGATCGGCTCCAGCCGTCGCCGCCGTTCGCCGCCGAAGGTCTCCATCCGCTGGACCAGGAGCTCCTGCAGCGCCCCGAGGCCGCCGTCGAGGAGATGCAGGCCGCGCCGGGCGAGCGCGAAGGCGCGCGCCTCGGCGACCGAGCCGACGCCGCTCGGGGTGAGGCCCACCGAGAGCGCGGCGGGCGCGGCGGCGATCGCCCGAAAGAGATGATCGGCTCCCAGCGGCGCGAGCGGATCGGTTCCGGCCCGCGGCAGCAGCGACTCCAGGCGGCCGACCTCGCGGCGCTCCCAGAACCCGTTCGGCGGCAGCGTCATCGCCGTCGCCAGCAGCGGATCGGCCTGACGCCCGAGCCCGTCGAGCCGCTCGATCGCAGCGGCCACCGTCGCCGCGGCCGGGCCGAAGGCGCGCCCGAGCTCCCGTTCCAGCGCCGCCCCGTCGGTTGCCAGATCGAGCTTCTGGTCGCCGACGAGGACGCGGACCAGGGGGGTGGCGGGGGCGCGCCGCTTGATCACCGCCACGCAGTCGAGCTCCTTGAACAGGCGCGCGGCCTGGGGATCGTCGAGCGGCGGCAGCGGCGCGGGCGCTCGCGAGAGCACCGCGCCGGCGGCCTCGAAGGCGGCCTGCTCACGCTCGTCGGCGACGAGCAACACCCGGAATCCGCGCCGGGCCAGGAGCGCCGCCGCGACCAGGCCGGACGTCTCGCCCCCACAGACGATCACGTCGTAGAAGTTCGTGTCGACCATGGGCCGCGAGGTTAGAGGGTGCGCAGCGGATCGGTCGGCGGAGCGGCGCCGAGGACGCGAACGCGGCGTCCGTCGAGAACCACCCGGCGCTCGGCGATGGCCCGCACCACCAAGGGGAGCAGGCGGTGCTCCTCGGCGAGGATCCGGGCGCGCAGCGCCTCGTCGTCGTCGTCGTCCTGAACCTGCACGGCGGCCTGGGCGATGATCGGGCCGGTGTCGACGCCCCGGTCGACGAAGTGGACCGTGCAGCCGGCGATCTTGACCGCGGCGTCGTACGCCTGCTGGACCCCGTGCACGCCGGGGAACGCGGGCAAGAGGGCGGGGTGGATGTTGATGACCCGGCCGGGGAAGGCGTCGAGCAGCTCGCCCGACAGCACGCGCATGAAGCCGGCCAGCACCACCAGATCGACCTGGTGCGCGCGCAGCGCCTCGACCAGCGCCCGATCGAACGCCGCGCGGTCGGCATGATCGCGGTGGTCGACGATGAAGGTCGGCAGG
The DNA here is from genome assembly GCA_036267635.1 of Polyangia bacterium. Classification (GTDB taxonomy): domain Bacteria; phylum Myxococcota_A; class Polyangia; order Fen-1088; family Fen-1088; genus JADGRB01. Next base: position 118,140 of record DATAVR010000024.1, read on the forward strand.
CCGGCCAGCCGCGCGCGCGACAGCGCCGGACAGTCGGGGACGTTGCAGCCGACGACCGTCAGGCGCGCCGGACCGAGCTCGTTCCGCGTGCCCCGATCGATGAGCGCCTGCAGATTGGTCCCGCCGCCGGAGACCAGGACGCCGACGTTCATTGCGCGAGAAACTCCACCGGTGCGTCGGGCGCATCGGCGGCGGCCACCTGGCCGACGGGGAAGACCTGCTCGCCCGAGCGCTCGAGCAGCGTGGTCGCTTCAGCCACCCGATCCGCGGGGACGCAGACCAGCATGCCGAGGCCCATGTTGAAGGTGCGGCGCATCTCCTCGGGCGCCACGCCGCCGCCCTGCGCCAGCAGCTCGAAGAGCGGGGGGACCGGCCAGCTGCCGAGGCGCAGCTGCAGCTTGAGCCGCGCGCCGTCAGGGATCATGCGCGGCGGGTTGTCGATGAGGCCGCCGCCGGTGATGTGGGCCGCCCCGCGCAGGAGGTCGGCGTCGGCGAGCGCCCGCATCGATCGGACGTAGATGCGGGTCGGGCGCAGCAGCGCCTGGCCGAGCGGCTCGCCGAGGCCCCGCGGGGTGGCGTCGAGGGTGAGCCGCATCTCTTCGAGGAATACTTTACGAATCAGCGAGTAGCCGTTGGAATGAAAACCCGAGGAGGCCAGCCCCAGGAGCTGGTCGCCCGGGCGAATCGCGGTCCCGTCGACGCGGCGGCTCTTCTCGACGACGCCCACGCAGAACCCGGCCAGATCGTACTCGCCGGCCGCGTAGAATCCGGGGAGCTCCGCGGTCTCGCCGCCGAGCAGCGCGCAGCCGGCAGCCTGGCAGCCGTCGGCGATGCCGCCGATCACCCGCTCCGCCACGCCGACCTCCAGCTTCCCGGAAGCGAAGTAGTCGAGGAAGAACAGCGGCTCGGCGCCACAGACGACCAGATCGTTGACGTTCATGGCCACCAGATCGATCCCCACCGTGTCGTGGCGGCCGGTGAGAAAGGCGAGCTTCAGCTTGGTGCCGACCCCGTCGGTGCAGGAGACCAGCAGCGGCTCCTTGTAGCGGCCGGGGATGGCGCAGAGGCCGGCGAAGCCGCCCAGGCCGCCCATCACCTCGGGGCGTTGCGTGCGACGGACGTGTCCTTTGATGCGCTCGACCAACAGCTCGCCGGCGTCGATGTCGACACCGGCGTCGCGGTAGCTGAGGCGCGTGGTCACGCCGGCTCGCCGTCCGCGGACGCCACCGCGCGCCGACTCGCCCCCGCGTTGCTGATCGGCAGCGATCCGAAGCGCTCCACGAAACCCTTCAAGAGGCGGTCGAGCTCGTCTTGCGGGTGCGCCGCCTCGGCGAACCGAATCCAGCGCGCCCCGGCGCTCACCGCGCGTTCGATCTGGCGGGCGCCGCGTCCGGCCACGAAGGCCTGCAGCGTCTCCTCCGGATCGCAGCAAGCATAGAAAACCATGGCGCTCCGGCCCGAGCGGTAGTCCATCGCTCCTTCGGCCCGCGTCTGCAGGACCCCCGAGGACTCGGGGGCCGCCTTACCGCCATCGGAGATCTTGTGCCAAGCGCCAAAATGCACGCGCGCAGCATAACAAACCACGCGCGGTTCGCTCAGTGTATTCTCCGGTTTCGCACGATGGCTTGGTACAAAAGAGAGGATCGCGACGACGATCTTTCGGAAGAGAAGCGCAGCGTCCCGGCTGGGCTGTTCACCAAGTGTCCGGGCTGCCGGGAGACGCTGGAGACCGCCGCGCTGGAGAAGAACGACGGCGTCTGCCCTCAGTGCGAGCACCACTTTCCCCTCTCGGCGGCGCGCCGCCTCGAGCTGGTGCTCGACCCCGGCAGCTTCGTCGAGGCGGACGGCTCGATCGAGAGCGTCGACCCGCTCAGCTTTCGTGACTCGAAGAAGTACAGCGATCGCCTGCGGGCGGCCCGCCGCAACGCCGGGGGCGCCGACTCGCTGCGGGCCGGCTCGGGGCGCATCGAGGAGATCCCGGTCGAGCTCGGCGTCTTCGTGTTCGAGTTCATGGGTGGCTCGATGGGCTCGGTCGCCGGCGAGAAGATCACCCGGGTGTTCGAGCGCGCGCTCGAGCGCCGCGCGCCGGCGCTGATCTTCTCGACGTCGGGCGGGGCGCGCATGCAGGAGGGGGTCCTGTCGCTCATGCAGATGGCCAAGACCTCGGCGGCGCTCGGACGGCTGCGTGAGGCCGGGCTGCCCTACCTCTCGATCCTGCTGCACCCGACCACCGGCGGCGTGGCGGCCAGCTTCGCCATGCTGGGCGACGTGATCCTGGCCGAGCCGAAGGCGCAGATCGGGTTCGCCGGCGCCCGGGTCATCCAGAACACCATCCGCCAGCGGCTGCCGGCCGGTTTCCAGCGGGCCGAGTTCCTGCTCGACCACGGCTTCCTCGACGCCATCGTGCCGCGGCGGCAGATGCGCGCGACCCTGGCGCGGCTCCTGCGCCTCTTGGGCCCGTCGGCGGCATCGGCCGCGTAGGCTGGCAGATGGCGGCCTACGCCGAACTGCTGGCGCGGCTCGACGTGGCGGCGCGGGCGCTGGGCGTCGACATGGGGCTAGAGCGGGTTCGCACGGCGCTCGCCCGGCTCGGCGATCCGCAGAGGCGCTTCGCCGCGGTGCAGATCGCCGGGACCAACGGCAAGGGGTCGACGGCGGCGATGACCGAGGCGATCCTGCGCGCGGCGGGCCTGCGCACGGGCCTCTACACCTCGCCGCACCTGGCGCGGTTCACCGAGCGGATCCGCGTGGCCGGGCGTGAGGTCGACGGCGAGCGATTGGCCGCGCTCGACGGGCGCGTGATCGGCGCCGGCGTCCCGCTGACCTACTTCGAGATCGCCACGGCGCTGGCCTTCCTGGTGTTCGCCGAGGAGGCGGTGGAGATCGCGGTGCTGGAGACAGGCCTCGGCGGGCGCCTCGACGCGGTCACCACTTGTGAGCCGCTGGCCACGGCCATCACCTCGATCGGGATCGATCACACCGGCTACCTGGGGACGACGCTCACCGCGATCGCCGGCGAGAAGGCGGGGATTCTCAAACCGACCATCCCCTGTTTTCTCGGGCGCCTCCCCGCGGAGGCACGCCGCGAGATCGCGCGCCGGGCCGGGGAGATCGGCGCGCCTCTCCGAGATCTCGGCCGCGACTTCTCGCCGCCGGCCGGGCCGCTCGGGCTCGCGGGCCCGCACCAGCGCGACAACGCCGCGGTCGCCCTGGCGCTGGCGCGGGCCGCGGCGGCCGGGCTCGGTCGGCCGCTCCCCGACGCCTCGATAGCGGAGGGGCTCGCCGGCGCGACCTGGCCCGGTCGGCTGGAGCTGGTCGAGCCGGATCTGCTGTTCGACAGCGCGCACAACGCCGACGGCGCGCGGGCGCTCGGGGCCGCGCTCCCCGAGATCGCCGCCGGCCGCCGGATCGTGTTTCTGATGTCGATCGCCGAAGACAAGGATCCCCGCGCCATTCTCGAGGCACTGGCGCCGCTCGGGTACGCGCTGGTGGCCACCCGCTCCGACAGCCCGCGGGCGCTCTCCGCCGAGGCGCTGGCGCTGGAGGGGGCGCGGTTCTTCGCCCGACGGGCGGCCGTCGACGACCCGACCGCCGCCCTCGCCGAGGCCCGGCGGCGCGCGGCGGGCGGCCTGGTGGTCGTCTGCGGATCGATGTTCCTGGTGGGACCGCTGCGGGCGCGCCTCCTGGGCGAGCCGCTCGATCCGCGGCGCACGTCGGACCCGCTGTCGCCGGCGCCGTCGGGGCGGCGCTGAGCGACCGTCGCTACCAGCCCGCGACGTGCAGGCCGCGCGGGACGGCCTTGCGGCGGGGCGCCACCGGCTGGCCGTACCAGGCGGTCTTGTCCACCATGGTCGGCGACGTCTCGACGGTGAAGTAGAAGAGGCGCAGGTAGTTGTGGTGGCCGATCCGCTCGTGCCCGAAAAGACCGCCCAAGACCTCCCACATGAAGTCGCCCGGACGTTTGACGCCCGAGTCGTAGAAGGGGAAGAAGTAGCGGCGGTAGGTGCCGTCGGGCCGACCGTCGGCCGCCAATCCCTCGCTGTGGTAGTAGTTCGGGAAGATCCAGGTGCCGACGTGGGCGGCGCTCTGACGCCGCACGAAGAACGGGAACACCACCGTCGTGCGGTCGGGGCCGCGCTTGAAGTCCCAGAGCAGCGGGAAGGCGACCATGCTGACGTCGGTCGGCGTCGAGTGCCGATAGAACAGCAGCGGCGGAATCACGGTGGTGGCGTCGTGCTCGACCTTGTTCTCGTAGCGTCCGAAGATCGGCAGCAGCAGCGTCGTCCGCGAGAGGTGGTACTGGTGCACGTCGTAGTAGAGCGGCAGCCCGACGTAGGCCGAGGTGGCGATGTCGCGGTAATGCCAGAAGAGCACCAGCGTGCTGGAGATCCCCGTCTCGGGGTTGCCGCGCGACACGTGCAGGAGCGGGGGGATGACGGTGGTCGTGGTGTCGGTCGCCTTGCTGGTGTGGCTGAACACCAGCGGCGCCAACATGGTGAACGAGCTCGTCGGGCTGTCGGTGTGCAGCACGGGCCCGGCGTACCAGAAGCGCGAGGGGCCGCGACGGTGGTAGCCGGCGAGCAGCGTGTAGAACGAAAAGTGGTCGCGCCCATGCCCCTCGTAGAACAGCGGGAGCAGGGCCTGCGAGGCGTCGCCGTTGCCGTCGTCGCGCGAGTACCAGGCGATCGGCAGCAGGCCGCGCGTCCGATCGGTCTGATGGTGTGACCAGTAGAAGGGTCCCGCCAGCGTCGTCTCGCTGTCGAGCGTCTTGTCGGCGAAGTGCCAGAAGATGGGGAAGAGGATGTCGGTGCGGCGATCCTTCTTCACGTCCGACCAGTAGAGCGGAAAGAGCGCGTTCACCGTCCCCTCGGGATCGCGATCGTGGAAGAAGAGCGCACAGGAGAACCAGTCGCGCGTCCCGTCGTTCGAGCTGCGCTGATAGAGCAGGAGCGGCAGCACCGCGGTCATCGTGCGGTCGGCGTCGTGTCCGTGGACGAAGAGCGGGACGACGCCGACCGTGTGGGCCGTCGGCGTGGTGCGCTCGAAGTAGGGGCCGACGACCGTGGTGGTCCGCTCGGAGAACGTCGAGTGCCAGAAGAACGGCGGCAAGGTGTCGACCTGGTCGCCATTCTTGCGCCGCAGGCGGAAGTACGAGGGGATGATCCAGGTGTCGCTCTCTTTGGCGTCGGCGTAGTGACCGAAGAGCGGGAAGATCCCCTGGGCCTCGTAGCCAGGCCCCTCGACGCGGAACCAGGGGCCGAGCTGCGTCAGGTGCTGACCGTCGGAGCGGCGCAGGATGTTGGTGTAGAGCAGCGGGACGAAGGCGGCGTCGAAGCTCGAGTTCCTGAACCAGCCGTACGGGCCGAGGAAGCCGCCGTCGCCGTGCGGGCCGTGCACCGAAGCGCCCAGCAGGCTCACGAACAGGTGGGTCTCGGCGTCGCGCCGGTAGTGAAACAGCGGGAAGACGGTCAGGCTGCTCTCGTCGCCGCCGCCGGGACGCGCGCCGCGGCGGTAGGCGAACAGCGGGAAGAGGCCGTCGGTGGTCTCGCCGCCCCAGCGGCGGTGCCAGTAGGGGCCGACGACGGTGGTCGTCTTGTCGGCCTTCCGGTCGGCGAAGTACCAGAAGAGCGGCAGCAGCGCGAAGTGCGATCGGTCGTGGCCGATGCGCCAGTAGAGCAGGGGGACGATCGGGCCGACCGCGACGCTGGTCCCATCGCGATCGCGCTCCACGAACCCGAGTGGCGTGATGGTGGTGCTGGTGCCGTCGCGCGCGCTCGACATGTGGAAGAGCAGCGGGAACTGGACGGCGTAGCTCTCCCCGTCGTGGTGGCCGTAGAAGAAGAGCGGCGTCACCGCGCCCTCGGAGCCGTGCGCGTCCTCGTGGGCGTAGTAGAGTGGGAACAGCACGGTGGTCGACGACCCGCTGCCCGCGAAGCGCCAGAAGAGCGGGAAGACCACCGCGTGGCTCCGTCCGGCGTTCTCTCCGAAGTAGGCGATGGGCAGGAGGCCGCCGCTCCAACCGCCGTTGGTGAAATGGCGCCAGTAGACCGGTCCCACGATGGTGCTCGTGTCGCGGGGGCCCGCCCGGCGCTCGAACAGAGGGAAGAGCGCGGTCGCCGTCGCTCCGGTCGCCGCGTCCCAGAAGTGCCAGAACAGTGGAAACAGCGTGGTGGTCGACCCCTCGGGATCGGTGCGGCGATAAAAGAGGAGTCCGATGACGCGCGCCATCCCGCCGGAGGCGCGGTCCTCGTGGCTCAGGTAGAGCGGCGTCACCATCTTCCGTTCGCCGCCCCGATCGCGGTGCGCGAACGAAAGGAAGGGGAGGATCGCCCAGGTCCGGGTCCCGTCGCGATCGTCGCGGCTGTAGCCGCCGAGCAGCGTCACGACCGTCGTCGCGCGATCGTGGTCGGCGCGATCCCAGTAAAAGAAGGGGACCAGGAGCCGGTGGGCGCGCGCGGTCTTGTCGTCACCGCTGCTCCACCACAGCGGCGGCAGCGTGTTGAAGTACCAGGAGCCGTCGCGCACGTGGACGAAGGGCACCACGATCGTGGTGTTCCGGCTCGGGCCGCGGAAGCTCCAGATCAGTGGAAACACGACCGTGTCGCCGTCGTCCTTCCCCTCGAAGTCCCACACCAGGGGGAAGAGGACGTGGTAGCTCGACTGGGCCTTTTCGTCGCCGCCCCACCAGTAGAGCCAGGCCAGTGACCGCCCGTACTCCGGCCCCTCGCGGTGTGCGTAGCCGAGCCAGGTGACCAGCCAGGAGCCGGTCTTGTGGCCATTGTGGATGAAGAACGGCAACGCTAGCAGGGTGGCGTCGTCGTCGTGCCGCCAGTAGATGTTCAGCGGCAGCGCGAAGGTGAAGGCGTGGCTGGCGGTGCGGGTTGCGAAGAAGAGCGGGAAGCCGAGGTCGGTCGAGCGGGTCGGCGAGCGCCACCACCAGTAGAGGTAGACCGCCGCGCCGAACGAGCTCTTGGTCTCGGGATCCTTGAACCGCAGCGTGCCGAGGAACGGCACCGCCCAGCTCCCGGTCCCCGAGGCGTAGAAGATCGGGATGAGGCCGAACGAGCGGGTATCGCCCTGGTGGCCGCTGACGATGGGGCCGTACCAGGTGATGAGGTTCCGCTGCGCGCGGTCCTCGAACCGCCAGTAGAACGGCGCGAAGATCAGCGTGTCGGTGTGGGGGCTCCAGTAGTGCCAGTAGAGCGGCGCCACCACCCGGTAGCCGTTGGCCCCCTTCTGCGACCAGTAGAGCCCGAGCAGCTCGGTGAAGCCTCCATCCCGGTAATAGAGGTACGCGACGTTCGTTCGGAGCTGAATCGGCTGGCAGACGTTGGCCTGGCAGATGTTTTCGCCCGAGCAGTCCTCGTCGCGCTGGCAGCTCTGCGGCGCCGGCGCGGTCGTGGGTGCGGCAGCGGCCGGCGCGGGCGCAGCGTCGTTCGCCGCGAGCTCGCGGAAGGGATCGAGGCGGAGCGGTTTCGCCGAGGCATGCCCGAACGGATCCAGCGTCCCCGCGCGCGCCGTGGCGGCGGCGCAAACGAGGAGCAGCGACGAAACAAGAAGGGCGAGGGGGCGGCTCACGAAGTCGGGGCGGTCCCTACTGCGGGGGGAGCATCTTCCATTCGCCGTTCTCGCGGACGAAGGCCACCTCGCCGGTGTCGCTCTCGTCGCCCTTCTGGCGAAGGACCTTGAGGGTCGCCGTGTCGCCCTTGATCTTCGAATCCTTGATCTGGAACTTGGTCCCTTCGAACTCTTTCTGCATCTTCTTGATGCCGTCCTGCGCCTGTCCGAGGCCCATCTGCGTGGCCAGCATCCCCTGGTACATGAGCGCGTAGCAGTCGATGGCCTTCTCCGCCGCGCCCTCGATCAGCGCCTTGCGCCAGCGCTCGAACGTCTTCTCCGGCGTCGCGAACTCGGGGCGCGGCGCCGGAAGCTGGAAGGAGATCGAACGGATCTTCTCCTTCGGCAGCTTCATTGTCTGGCCGTTGGCCTCGACGGTGTAGACGCCGTCGTAGTAGTGGATGATCTTGGCGTTCAGCTTGGTCTTGTCGACGAGCTCGACGGTCTCCGCCCGCGCCGTCGCGGCGCAGAGGCTGGCCCCGAGCGCGAAGGCGGTCACCACCGCTTTCAGCCGGGTGTGATTCCGAGTGTGGTTCTCCATGGTCGTCCCCGCCGATTCGACCGTGAGGGCCTAGAGCGAGATGCCCGGCGCGGGGAACTTGCTGGTCAGCTCCCGAACTTCCGCGAGCACCTTGGCCGCCGTCGCCTCGGTCGGATCGCTGACCACGCGATCGATCCACAATCCGATCTGCCGCATCTCCGCCTCGCCCATTCCGCGGCTGGCCACCGACGGCGAGCCGAGCCGGATCCCGGACGGATCGAACGGCTTGCGCGGGTCGTAGGGGACAGCGTTGTAATTGAGCTCGATCCCGGCCTTGTCGAGCGCCTTGGCGGCGATCTTTCCGGAGACGTTCTTGTTGGTCAGATCGATCAGCATCAGGTGGTTGTCGGTCCCGCCCGAGACGACCTGAAAGCCCTTCGACATCAACGTCTCGGCCATCACCTTGGCGTCGGCGACGACGCGCTTGGCGTAGGTCTTGAAATCGGGCTGCGCGGCCTCCTTGAGCGCGACCGCCAGCGCCGCCGTGTTGTGGACGTGCGGTCCCCCCTGAACGCCGGGGAAGACGGCCTTGTCGATCGCCTGGGCGTGCTCGGCGCGGCAGAGGATCATGCCACCGCGCGGGCCGCGCAACGTCTTGTGCGTCGTCGTCGTGACCACGTCGGCGTGGGGGATCGGCGACGGGTGCACGCCACCCGCGATGAGCCCGGCGATGTGCGCGATGTCGGCGCAGAACTTGGCGCCCACCTCGCGCGCGATCGATCCCATGATCTCGAAGTCCCAGAAGCGCGAATAGGCCGAGCCGCCGGCCCACAGAAGCTGGGGGCGCTCCTTCTTGGCCAGATCCCGGATCTCGTCGTAGTCGAGCAGGCCCGTGTCCTTGCGGATGCCGTAGGGGACCGAGTTGAAGTACTTGCCGGAGATCGACACGCTCCAGCCGTGCGTCAGGTGGCCGCCCATCGGCAGCGCCAGCCCCATCACCTTGTCGCCCGGCTTGAGGAAGGCCAGATAGACGGCCAGGTTCGCCGGCGATCCCGAATAGGGCTGCACGTTGGCGTGCGCCGCGCCGAACAGCGCCTTGGCGCGGTCGATGGCCAGCGTCTCCAGCGGGTCGACGAACTCCTGCCCTTCGTAGTAGCGCTTGCCCGGGTATCCCTCGCTGTACTTGTTGGTGAACACCGAGCTCGACGCCTCGAGGACCGCCTTCGAGACGTAGTTCTCCGAGGGGATGAGACGGATCTTCTCCGCCTGCCGGTGCTCTTCCGCACGGCAGAGCTCGAAAACCTCGGGATCACTGGTGGAAAGCGCATCCATCATGGCAGCGGAAGCTAGTCTCCCGGTGGGCGGTTCGTCAATGGATCTCACCGGGATCGGACTTAGATGTAGGTGAATCTGGTGTTTCGGCCAGAAATGCGGCATTTAATGGTCCAGTTCGGCATGCAAAAGCTTCGCGGTGCGTTGATCGGCTACGGCTTCATCATGGAGAAGGGCCACGCGGCCGGCTACCAGCAGCGGGCGGCCGGGGGCGCGGGGGACGTGGAGATCGTGGCCATCTCGGACATCTCGCCGGATCGCCGCATCTTCGCCCAGGCCGCCTGGCCGAACGCCCGGATTTATGACGACTATCGGACGCTGCTGGAGGCCGAGGCGGCGCAGATCGACTTCGTCGACATCGCGACGCCCCCCAGCGACCATGCGGCGATCGCCCTGGAGGCGCTCTCGCGCGGGCTGCACGTGCTTTGCGAAAAGCCGCTGGCGGCGTCGATCGACGAGGCGCGGTCGATGCTGCGCCAGGCGGTGAAGTCCGAGCGGGTGCTCTACCCCTGCCACAACTACAAGCACGCCCCGGTGATAAAGACGGTGCGCGGCCTCATCAAGAGCGGCCGCATCGGCAAGGTCCATCTGGTGACGCTGCAGACCTTCCGCAACACGCACGCCAAGGGGGTGACCGGCTGGCGCACCGACTGGCGTCGCGAGCGGCGCTTCTCGGGAGGCGGGATTGCCATGGACCACGGCAGCCACACCTTCTACCTGGCGTTCGAGTGGCTCGGCTCGTACCCGACCGCGATCAGCGCGCGGGCGGCGACGCTCGGCCCGTTCGACACCGAGGATGACTTCTCGTGCAGCCTGAGATTCCCGACCGGCACCGCCTCGGCGCATCTGTCGTGGAACGCCGGGGTGCGCAAGGTGCTCTACACGCTGCACGGCGAGCGCGGCGCCATCCGCGTCGAGGACGACGACGTCGAGCTGGCGGTGCAGGATCGGGGAGCGGGTGGCGGGAGTGGATCGCCCGCCGCTACGACCTGGACCTTCGAACGGCAGGCGATCTCGTCGGACTGGATGGACTCGAGCCACGTGACCTGGTTCAACTCGCTGTTCGACGACTTCAAGGTCGCCATCGCCAAGCGCGAGTTCGTGGGGCGCGAAGCGGAGGAGGCGTTCCTCTGCGTGCAGCTCATCGCCACCGCCTACGCCTCGGCCCGCGACGGCAGCCGCGAGCTGCCCCTTCCGGGCCTGGCCGCGCTGGCGGGCGACGACCTCTCCGACCGGATTTTGCGAAAGGACGGCGCGCGTGTCTGACCTCTACATCTCAATCGCCGTGACGAGCTTCTTCGTCTCGGCGCTCATCGTCTACCTGCTCCGCTCGGCCTTCGTGGGTCGCGTCCGCCACGCGCGCACCGAGGCCGACGGCGGCAGCGTGTTCGTCAACAAGACGACGATGGAGATGGTCTACTGGATCATCGACCCGATGATCTCGTTCATCGCCGCCCTCGGGGTCACGCCCAACATGGTCACCCTCGGCTCGCTGATCCCGGCCGCGGGCGCGGGCGTGGCGATCGGGTGTGGCTGGTTCGGGCTGGGGGCGACGCTGGCCGTTCTGGCGGCGTTCGGCGACATCATCGACGGCCTCTTGGCCCGCAAGACCGGCCTCTCGTCGGACGCGGGGGAGCTGGTCGATGCGGCTGTCGATCGCTACGGCGAGATGTTTTTCTTCGGCGGCCTCGTCTACTACTACCGCGACCACGATCAGGTCCTGTTCATCGTGCTGGCAGCCATCGTCGGCTCCTTCATGGTCAGCTACACGACGGCCAAGGCCGAGGCGATGGGCGTCCCGGCCCCGCGCGGCGCCATGCGCCGAGGCGAGCGGGGCGCCTACTTGATGACCGGCGCGGCGTTCACGCCGCTCGCGAGCGCGCTCTTCGCCCATTCGCCGTCGCTGGCCTTGCGCGAGGTGCCGATTCTGCTGGCGCTGTCGATCGTGGCGGTGGTGGCGAACATCTCGGTCGTGCAGCGCCTCCTGGCCATCGCCGTGCTGCTTCGCGAGCGTGAGGCGGCCAGGAAGCTGACGGCGACGACCGCGGCGGCGTTCGACGACGAGGCCATGGCCACCAAGCCGGACGTCCCCGTCGGGATGGTCTAGAGCAACGTTGGCCGAAGCAGCGCCAGATCGCCCGGAGGGGTTCTGGCAGTGGATGCGCCATCACGCGGCGTCGCTGATCGCCACCGCTGCCGACTACCTGGTGATGATCTCGTTGGTCGAGCTCTGCCGGGTGGGCCCGGTGGCGGCCACCGCGCTCGGCGCGCTCTGCGGCGCCGTCACCAACTTCACGCTGGGGCGCCGCTTCACCTACAAGAAGACCGACGTGCCGGTGGAGGGACAGGCCTGGCGCTATGCGCTCGTGTCCGGGGCCAGCCTGGGATTGAACACGGCCGGCGAGTATCTCTTCCATCACGTGTTCGCCATCGAGTATCTCTTGGCGCGGGTGATCACCTCCGTGATCGTGAGCAACGCCTGGAACTACCCGATGCAACGATATTTCGTATTCTCGACGCCCGCGATCAAGAGCGTCTGAGCGTTCGCGCGCAATGCCCCCATGAACCAGAGCCAACCCAAGAACCAGAAGGCTGCGATCGTCACCGCCGTCCCCGGACCCGAGAGCCGCGCGCTCCGGGCCCGCGAGGACGCCCACGCCGCGCCCGGCCTGCAAGGCTATGCGCTGATGGCGGGGATCGTCGTCGAGAAAGGAGAGGGGAGCGCCGTCACCGACGTCGACGGCAACAGCTACCTCGACTTCATCGGCGGCATCAACGTGAACGCGCTCGGGCACAGCCACCCGACGCTGGTGAAGGCGGTGCAGGAGCAGGCGGCCAAGGTCTCGGTCGGCTCGTTCACCTCGCGGGCACGCGTCGAGCTCGGCGAACGGCTGGCGGCCCAGCCGCCGTCGCCGGGCGTCCACCGGCTGCAGCTCTATTCGGGCGGCGCCGAGGCGGTGGAGAGCGCGCTGCGGCTCGCCAAGTGCCACACCGGCAAGTACGAGATGGTCAGCTTCTGGGGCGGCTTCCACGGCAAGACAATGGGGGCGCTGTCGCTGATGGGGTCGACCTTCAAGGACAAGCTCGGGCCGATGGTGCCGGGCTCCCACCAGATCCCCTACGCCGACTGCTACCGCTGCCCGATCGGCCTTTCGTACCCGAGCTGCGGCGTCGCCTGCGCCGAGATCGGCCGCAAGCAGGTGAAGACCGCCGGCGCCGGCGAGATCGCCGCGGTGATCGTCGAGCCGATGCAGGGGACGGCGGGCAACGTCATCCCGCCGAAGGAGTTCCTGCCGGCCGTGCGGGCGCTGGCCGACGAGGTCGGCGCGCTCTTGATCGTCGACGAGATGATCACCGGTCTCGGGCGCACCGGGAAGCGCTGGGGGCTCGACCACAGCGGCGTCCGGCCCGACGTCGTCACCATCGGCAAGGCGTTCGGCGGAGGGTTCCCGCTGTCGGGGCTGCTCACCACCGACGAGATCGCGCAGGCGAAGCCGTGGGGGAACCCCTCGGGCTCGTCGTCCAGCTACGGCGGCAACCCGCTCGGCGCCGCGGCCGGCGCGGCCGCGCTCAAGATCATCGACGAGGAAGAACTGACGGAAAATTCGCGCGTCGTGGGCGCGGCGCTCAAGCGCGAGCTGGAAGCCTTCGTCGATCGCTACCCGTTCGTCGGCTTCGTCGACGGGGCGGGGCTTCTCATCCGGATGGAGCTGGTCAAGGACAAGAAGACCAAGGAGCCGCTCCCCCGCCGGGTGACCGAGCGGATCTTCACCGAGGCGGTGAAGCGCGGCCTCTTGACCATGGCCTACTCACCGAGCTTCCGGATCCAGCCGGCGCTCACCATCGACGAGGCGACGGCCAAGAACGGCGTCGCCATCCTGCGCGAGGTGTTCGACCTGGTCGAGCGCGAACGGCTCTGGCAGTGAAGCGCGCGCCCGGCGCCCCGCCGCCGCCGGTGCCGCCGCCGCTCAAGGGTTGGCGCGACACCACCGCGCACGTCATCTCGGTCTGGTTCGGCTGCGGCCACGTGCCGTACATGCCGGGACACGCAGGAACCATCGGCGCCATCCCGCTTTACCTGCTGGTCCGCCCGCACGGCCCGTGGGCGGTCGCTGCGGCGGCCCTGGTGGTCACGCTGGTCGGCATCTGGGCCTCGGGCATCGTCGAGCGCCGGCTCGGCTACAAGGACCCGCAGATCGTCTGCGTCGACGAGGTGGCGGGCGTGCTCGTCACCTGGATCGCGGCGCCGCCGACCTGGCGCGCGCTGATCGTCGGCGGCCTCGCGTTTCGTCTGTTCGATCAGATCAAGCCCTGGCCGGCGCGCGCGGCAGAGCGCCTCGGCGGCGGCGCCGGCGTGATGCTCGACGACGTGGCCGCCGGCGTCTGGGGCGCGGCGCTGGTCCTCGCCGGCCGCGCCCTCGGCTGGCTCTGAGCGGAGGTCCGACTCAGGGGCCGAGCTCGATGCGCGGAGCGCCGTCCAAATCGCTTCCGTCTCCGTTTCCGTTTCCGTTGGTCCCCGCGGTGGCGCCGTCCCAGGGGAGCTCGGGGAGGTTGGGGCTGGAGCGCGGGCGCACCAGCATCAACACCGCTGGCAGCACGACGACGGCCGTGGTGAGGCAGCAGATCTCGCCGAACACCGCCAGCAGGCCGAACAGGAACAGGCCGACGTTCTGGGCCACCAGCAGCGACGAGTAGCCGATGATGGTGGTGAGCGAGCAGAGGCCGACCGCGCCGCCGGTGCCGCGCACGGCGGCCACCACGTCGCGCCCTCCGTCGCGCAGGTAGCGGGCCATCACGTTGACCGCGTAGTCGACGCCGATCCCGAAGGTGATGGGGAAGGCGATGAAGTTCACGAAGTTGATCTTGATGCCGAGCTTCATGGTGACCGCCAGCAGCCAGGTCACGCCGACCACCAGCGAGCCGATCACGAACGGGGTGGCGATGCTGCGCCTGAAGATGAGAAGCACGGTGGCCACCACCCCCAGGAACGCCAGCAGCGACGCCAGCGGGCCGTCGCGCACCATCGACGAGATGATGTCGAACGACAGCGCCGGGCCGCCGGCCACCCGCCCGGGCCGGCCGCCGAGCGCGACCGGCGCCTCCGCGGCGGTGCGCAGCTGTTGCACGAACGTGGCGATCGTCTCGCCCCGCCACCAGCTCTCGGCCGGGTTGGGATAGATCAACACCGCGCGCCCGACGGATCCGTCCCGCTCGCGCAGCCCGCGGGTGATGACGTCGGGGACCTCGTCGGAGCGAATGGGCGCCGTGGTCGTCGGGGCGTCCTCCGGCCCGATCAGCCGGGCCAGCTTCTGCCGATCGGTGGGCGTCATGCTCGAACGGATGTTGGGCGTCATCTTGCGGCGCACGACCGCCAGCTCGGCCTGCTTGGCCTTCTCGTCGGGCGGGACGACGTCGTCGTAGGTCCGGATCGAGGCAATCATGCTGGCGAGCGGCGGGTGCGACGCCTGCTCGCGCAGCCGCGCGGTCACCGCGCGCGCCTCCGCCTCCGAATCGGTCAAGATCACCGTCGGCGTCAGGTAGCGCCCGAGCAGCGTGTCCATGCGCTTGCCCCAGTGCCCTTCGCCCGACTTCCAGGTGTCGCGCCGGCGCAGCCGCGAGAAGTCGAACTCGAGCTGGTCGCGTCCGAAGTGCCGCACCTCCCAGACCGCCCCCAAGGTCAGGATGAGGGCGGCGCCAGCGAAGACCGAGGGGCGGGTCCCGACCGCACGGGCGATCCCGCCGACGAATCGTCCCGAGTGGCGGCGGACGCTGGGGGCGTGCCGCCCGCGGTCGAGCCAGGCCAAAAGCGGCGGCATCAACAGCACCGTCGAGCCCCAGGCGAACGCCATCCCCAGGCCCCCGATCACCCCGAACTGACGGAAGCCACGGAACTGCATGGCGACCAGCGAGGCGTAGGCGACGCCGGCCGCGAGCGCCGCCGACAACGTCCCCCAGCGCGTCCCCCACAGCGCGATCGCCAGCGCCTCCTCGACGTTCTTGCCTTGCCGGCGCGCCTCCAGGTAACGCGCCAGCTGGATGATGCCGAAGTTGATCCCGTTGCCGACGATGATCGAGCCGAGGAACGCCGTGTTCGAGTTGAGCTCGGTGATGTGGAACGGCGGCAGGCTGGCCAGGCCGAAGGCATAGACCGTCGCCAGCGCCAGCGGCAGGAACAGGGCCGGAATGCTGCGCGTCCAGCCATAGAAGAGAACGATGGCCAGCAGGACGGCCACCACCACCAGGACCGACGACAGCGTGAGGTCCTGGACCAGGGCCGCCATCTCCTCGGCCGAGATGGCCACGTCGCCGGTGAGGCCGACCTGCATGCCGGGGGCGTAGGCGTCGGCGCCGCCGAGCGCGCGCATGTCGGCCTCGACCTTGTGAATGAGCGCCCCGGCCTGGGCGGCGCTCGTCGAGAAGCCGCCGACCTCGATCAGCATGAGCGTCAGCCCCAGCTGCCGGTTGGAGAAGCGATTCCCCTCCAGATCGCCGCCGCCGAGCTGGCCGGCGTACTTGTGCTCGATGTCGTTGAAGTCGAGCGGCGGCGCCGGCTCGTCGGCGTCGAGCAGCGTGTCGGTCTTTTTGCCGTACTCCCAGTGGAGGCGCGCCTCGATCCGCTCGCGCACGGTCTTCAGATCGTCGAGCGCGATCAGGCTGCCGGCGTGCTTTTCCACGAAGGCGCGCTCGGCCGCGTAGCCGGTGCGCACGTCGCTGACCTCGTTCCTCGGGTAACGGCGGACGCGCGCCGCGAGGTCCTCCAGGAACCGCTCGCCCGCCGGCAGATGAGCGGCGTCTCCCACGTCGACGATGACGCCCAGGTACTGCAGGCCGGCCATCCGGCGCCGCAGCTCCTCGATCGCCACCACGCTGGGCGCGTCGCGCGGCAGGAGCTCCTCGATGTCGCTGCGCAGGTGACGGTAGAGCGTCGCCGTGCGCCAGCTCGCCGGGATGGCCACCAGCAGCGCCAGCACCCAGAGCAGCGCGCCGTAGCGGAGCGTCCAGGCGACGAAGCGACGGGTGAGGGGGCCGGGCGCGGGTGAGGAATCGGGGGGCACGTGTGGGCGGCGCTCGCGGCCGCCCATGATACCGAAGAGCTGGCCCGAACGCCCGAATCCCCTCGCAGTGACTCGCGGCACGCCAAGCCCGGGTGATCGCCCGGTCGATCGCCCGGTCGATCGCCCGGCCGATCGCCCGGCCGATCACCCGGTCCGAAAGGTCGTGTCACCTTCGAGGGCCTCGAAAAGGGGGCGTGGTATGGTGAGCGGCTCAGTGCCATTCGTCCCGGACCGTCCAGGGTTTCTCGATCTGGCCCGCCGTGGCCGGATCGCCTTCGTCTATCGGGAGGTCCTGGCCGACACCGACACGCCCGTGTCGGCCTACGCCAAGCTGGGGCGGGGGCCGTATTCCTTTCTGCTGGAGAGCGTCGTCGGCGGCGACAAGTGGGCCGCCTACAGCTTCGTCGGCGTCCGGCCGCGCGCGGTCGTGCGGGCGCGCGGGGCGGAGGTCGAGGTGCTCACCTCCGTGGACGGCGAGATGCGCGTGACCGAGCGGGCGCGCGCCGAGCGGCCGCTCGCGTTCCTCGACGACTACCTGACCAAGCTGGCGCCCGCCGTGCCGCCGGGGCTGCCGCGCTTCTTCGGCGGTGCGGTCGGCTGGCTCGGCTACGACGCCATCCGCGGCTTCGAACGGATCCCCAGCACCAAGCCCGACGATCTGGGCGTGCCGGAGATCTGCTTCGCGCTGACCGACACCGTCGTCATCTTCGACAACCTCCGCGGCACCGTGAAGGTGGTGGCGGCCGCCGACGTGGGGGTAGGGGATCCGGGACGCGCCTACGACGACGCCTGTGCGCGGATCGAAGCGGTGCTCGAGCGGCTGGCCCGTCCGGCGCCGCCGTTGCGGGTGCTGGAACCGCTGCCCACGCCCGCGCCGCCGACGCCGCGGGCGACCATCACGCAGGATGAGTACGAGGCGGGCGTGCGGCGCGTGCAGGAGTACATCCTGGCCGGCGACGCCTTCCAGGTCGTCTACTCGCAACGCTTTCAGGTGCCGCGCGCGGGGATCGATCCGTTCGACGTCTACCGCGCGCTGCGGGTCATCAACCCGTCGCCCTACATGTTCCACCTGGAGTTCCCGGAGGCGATCGTCACCGGCGCCTCGCCCGAAGCGCTGGTCCGGCTCGAGGGGGCCGAGGTGGAGGTGCGGCCCATCGCCGGGACCCGCCGTCGCGGCGTCACCGCCGAGGAGGACGCACGCCTCGAGGCGGAGCTGCGCAGCGATCCCAAGGAGCGCGCCGAGCACGTCATGCTGGTCGACCTCGGGCGCAACGACGTCGGGCGGGTCTCGGCCCCCGGCACGGTCAAGGTCAACGAGCTGATGTTGGTGGAGCGCTACTCGCACGTCATGCACCTGGTCTCGAACATCCGGGGCTCTGCCGCGCCGGGAATCCGTGCGGCCGACGTGGTGCGCGCCGCCTTCCCGGCCGGGACGTTGTCGGGCGCGCCGAAGATCCGGGCGATGGAGATCATCGAGGAGCTCGAGCCGTCGCGGCGCGGGATCTACGGCGGCGCCGTCGGCTACGTCTCGTACACCGGCAACGTCGACCTGGCGATCGCCATCCGCACGCTGGTGACCCTGGGCGACACCATCCACGTGCAGGCGGGCGCCGGGATCGTCGCCGACAGCGTGCCGGGGGAGGAGCACCTCGAGTGCGTCAACAAGGCGCGGGCGGTGCTGAGCGCGGTCGAAGTCGCGCGCCGCTCGACGAAAAGAGCGGACGATCGCGTGGACGGAGCCGGGCTTGGCCGGGCGGAGTCCGTCGCGGGAGGGCATGGGAACCCTCCCAGGGTTCCCGGGAAAAACTGATGCTGCTGGTGATCGACAACTACGACTCCTTTACCTACAACCTGGTCCAGTACCTGGGTGAGATGGGGCAGGAGGTGCGCGTCGTGCGCAACGACGAGCTCCTGGCCGCGGAGATCGCGGCCCTGGCCCCGTCGCACATCGTGATCTCGCCGGGGCCCTGCACCCCGAACGAGGCCGGCATCAGCCTGGAGGTCATCGAGACCTACGCCGGGAAGATCCCGATCCTGGGCGTCTGTCTCGGGCACCAGGCGATCGGCCAGGCGTTCGGCGGCAAGGTGGTGCGCGCGGCGCGCGTGATGCACGGCAAGACGTCGCCGATCTCGCACGACGGCAAGGGGCTCTTCACCGGGCTGCCTAATCCGTTCGAGGCGACCCGCTACCACTCGCTGCTCATCGAGCGCGCCAGCGTCCCCGATTGTCTGGACGTCACGGCCGAGACGGCGGAGAACGAGATCATGGCGGTCCGACACAAGACGCTCCCCGTGGAAGGCGTTCAATTTCACCCCGAGTCGTTCCTGACCATCTCGGGCAAGGATCTGCTGCGCAACTTCATTGCGAGGAAGGGCCGGCCATGACCGGCATGGTAGCGATGACGATCCGCGAGGC
Organism: Polyangia bacterium; assembly: GCA_036267635.1. Lineage (GTDB taxonomy): Bacteria > Myxococcota_A > Polyangia > Fen-1088 > Fen-1088 > JADGRB01. The sequence goes on from DATAVR010000024.1 coordinate 137,041, forward strand.
GCTCGCCCGCGTCATCGATCGTCAGAACCTGACCGCCGACGAGATGGCGGCCGTGGTCGGCGAGATCATGGACGGGCAGGCCACCCCGGCCCAGATCGGCGGCCTCTTGGTCGCGCTGCGGATGAAGGGGGAGACAGTCGACGAGATCGTCGGCGCGGCGCGGGCGATGCGCGCCCGCATGGTCGGCGTCGACTTCGCCGCAGAGCAGATCGTCGACACCTGCGGCACCGGCGGCGATGGCTCGCGGTCGGTCAACATCTCGACCATCGCGGCGTTCCTGGTGGCGGGCGCCGGCGTGGTGGTGGCCAAGCACGGCAACCGCGCGCAGTCGTCGCGCTCGGGCTCGCACGACGTCATCGAGTCGCTGGGGCTCGATCCGGCCCCGAACCCCGAGACGGCGGCGCGCTGCCTGCGCGAGGCGAAGCTGGCCTTTCTGTTCGCCCCCGCGCACCACGCGGCGACCCGGCACGTGGGGGCGCCGCGCAAGGAGGTCGGCGTCCGCACGATCTTCAATCTGCTCGGCCCGCTGACCAATCCCTGCGGCGCGAAGTTTCACGTCAACGGGATCTTCAGCCGGGAGCGATGCGAGATCCTGGCCGAGGCGCACGGCGCGCTCGGGTCGAAGCGGGCGATGGTCGTCCACGGCGCCGGCGGCCTCGACGAGTTCGCGCCGTCGGGACGCACGTTCGTGGCCGAGCTGACGGACGGCCGCGTGCGCACCCACGAGCTCGGCCCGGGCGACTTCGGGCTCGAGGAGAGCGATCCGGCCGGCCTGCGCGGCGGCGAGCCGGCCGACAACGCGCGCATCGCGCTCGAGATCCTGCGCGGCGGCGGCCCGGCGGCGGCCCGCAACGCGACGCTGATGACCGCCGGAGCCGCGATCTTCGTCGCGGGCGCCGCCGGCGATCTGCGCGCCGCGACCACCACCGCGCGGCAGGTCCTGACCGGCGGCGGCGGGCTGGCCGTTCTGGAGACGCTGCGCCGGATCGCGCCGCGCCCCGCGCCCGCGTCATGATCCTCGACGACATCCTGGCACGCACGCGCGCCGATCTCGCCGAGCGGAAGCGGCGGCGCTCGATCGCTGCGCTGGAGTCCGAGGCGCTGCGTCGCACGGCGGTCCGGAGCCTGGCCCGGGCGCTGCGACGGCCGGGCGAGGTGACCTGCATCGCCGAGTTCAAGCGCCGCTCGCCCTCCGCCGGATGGATCGCCGAGACGGCCGCGCCGGCCGAGATGGCGCGCGCCTACGCCGCCGGCGGCGCGCGGGCGATGTCGGTGCTGACCGACGGTCCGTTCTTCGGCGGCAGCCTCGACGATCTCGCCGCCGCCCGCGCGGCCTGCGAGCTGGCCATCTTGCGCAAGGACTTCATCGTCGACCGCTACCAGATCGTGGAGGCTCGCGCGGCGGGGGCCGACGCCATCTTGCTAATTGTCAGCGCGCTCACCGACCTCGACCTCGCGGCGCTGCTGGGGGCGGCGCGCGAGGTGGGCCTGGAGGCGTTGGTCGAGGCGCACGACGCCGACGAGGTGGCGCGCGCCGTTGCGGCCGGCGCGGGCATCATCGGGATCAACAACCGCGACCTGCGGACGTTCCAGGTCGACCGCGAGCTGGCCGCCCGCCTGCGCCCGAGCGTCCCGGACGAGCGGGTCATCGTCGCCGAGTCGGGAATCCGCGACGCCGCCGACGTCGGACGGCTGCGCGCCGCCGGCATCGACGCCGTCCTGGTCGGCGAGACCCTGATGCGCGCGCCCGATCCCGCCACGTCGCTCCGGGCACTTCTCGCCTCATGAGCCTCTTGATCAAGATCTGCGGCGTGACGACGGCCAAGGACGCCGCCCTGGCTGCGGAGCTGGGGGCCGACGCCATCGGCGTGAACTTCTGGCCGGGGTCGAAGCGCTACGTCGATCCGGACGAAGCGGCGCCGATCCTGGCGGCCATCCCCGCGGGGGTTCTCAAGGTGGGGGTCTTCGTCGACGAGCCGGAGGAGGATGTCGCCTTTCGGATCGACGTCCTCGGCCTCGATCGCGTGCAGCTCCATGGCGACGAGAGACCCGGCGACTACCGTCATCTCGATCCGGCGAGGCTGATTCGTGCCGTTCGCGTCCGCGATGCCGCCTCGTTCGCCGCCGCGTCGGGGTGGAAGCCGTCACTGTGGCTCTACGACGCGTTCGTCGATGGCTTCGGCGGCGGCGGCGTCCCGGCGCCCTGGCCGCTCATCGCCCAGCAAGCGCGCCGCCCGTTCTTGCTGGCCGGCGGGCTGACGCCCGACAACGTCGCGGCCGCCATCCACGCGACGCGCCCGGACGGCGTCGACGTGGCCAGCGGCGTCGAGCGCTCGCCCGGGGTGAAAGATCCGGCCAAGGTCGCGGCGTTCATCGCCGCTGCGCGCGCTGCGATATAGTTCCGCGCTCGATGTCCACCACCGCTGCGCAGACACCTGGACGCTTCGGCCCATTCGGCGGCCGCTACGTCTCCGAGATCCTCATCCCCTCGCTCGACGAGCTGACGGCTGCCTGGGCTGTCGCCTCCGCCGATCCGGCGTTTTCCGAGGAGCTCAATCGCCTGCTCTCCGACTATGTCGGCCGTCCGACGCCGCTGGGGTTCGCGGCGCGTCTGTCGGCCGAGGTGTCGCAGGAGGCGAAGCGCAACGTGCGCATCTATCTCAAGCGCGAGGACCTCTGCCACACCGGCGCGCACAAGATCAACAACTGCATCGGGCAGCTGCTGCTGGCGCGGCGGATGGGGAAGACGCGCATCATCGCCGAGACCGGCGCCGGCCAGCACGGGGTCGCCACCGCCACCGCCTGCGCGCTCTTCGGCCTGCCCTGCGAGGTCTACATGGGCGCCGTCGACGTCGAGCGCCAGGCGTTGAACGTCTTTCGCATGAAGCTGCTCGGCGCGCAGGTCCACGCCGTCAAGGACGGCACCGCGACGCTCAAGGACGCCATGAACGAGGCGTTGCGCGACTGGGTCACCAACGTGGCGACCACCCACTACGTGATCGGCTCGGTCGCCGGGCCGCACCCGTACCCCTTGCTCGTCCGCGAGCTGCAGGCGGTGATCGGCCGCGAGGCGCGCGCGCAGATCCAGGAGGTGGAAGGGAAGCTGCCCGACGCCTGTGTGGCCTGCGTGGGCGGCGGCTCCAACGCGATGGGCCTGTTTCACGCCTTCGTGCCCGACAAATCGGTCAAGCTCGTCGGCGTCGAGGCGGCGGGCGACGGGATCGACACCGCCCGCCACGCCGCCACGCTGGCCCGTGGTCGCGTCGGCGTCCTGCACGGCGCCCGCTCGTACGTGCTCTGCGACGACGACGGCCAGATCTCCGAGGCGCATTCGATCTCCGCCGGGCTCGACTACCCCGGCGTCGGCCCCGAGCACTCGTTCCTCAAGGAGACGGGCCGCGCCAGCTACCTCTCCGTCACCGACGACGAGGCAATAGGCGGCTTCAAGCTGCTGGCGCGCACCGAGGGGATCCTCTGCGCGCTCGAGAGCGCCCACGCCATCGCCGCGCTTTCGAAGGTGGCGGCGACGCTCGCCGACGGCGCCGTCCTGATCGTCAACGTCTCGGGCCGCGGCGACAAGGACATGGGGACGCTGTCGGCGCGTCTGGGGGTGACCGCGTGACACCCACCTCCGCGCCGCGCCTGGCGGCCCGGTTCGCCCGCGCCCGCGCCGAGAAGCGCGCCGCCCTCATCGTCTATCTCACCGCCGAGGATCCCGACGGCGTGACCAGCCTGCGCCTCATGCGCGCCGCCGCCGACGCCGGCGCCGACGTGATCGAAATCGGCATCCCCTGGAGCGACCCCTCGGCGGACGGCAAGGCGATCCAGGCAGCCATGCACCGCGCCCTCGGGCGGGGCGGGGGCCTGCGCCGCGCGCTCGCCCTCTGCAGCGAGCTGCGCGCCGCCTGTCCCGACGTCGGGCTGGTGCTGTTCGGATACGCCAACCCGATCCTGGTGATGGGTGTCGACGTCTTCGCGCTCAAGGCGCGCGACGCCGGGGCCGACGGCGTCCTCTGCGTCGACTATCCGCCCGACGAGGACCGGGCGCTCTTGACCGCGCTTGGGCGCGAGGGGCTCGACTTCGTGCCGCTCCTGGCGCCCACCTCGACAGATGACCGCATCGATCTGGCGCTCGCGGCCGCCGGCAGCTTCGTCTACTACGTCTCGATGACCGGCATCACCGGCACGGCGCTCGCCGACCTCGACGGGCCGCGCAAGAAGGTCGCCGCGATCCGGGAGCGGGGCGGCGGAAAGATCCCCGTCGCCGTCGGGTTCGGCATCCGCACGCCGGCCGCCGCGCGCGCGGTCGCCAGCTTCGCCGACGCCGTCGTCGTCGGCAGCGCCGCCGTCGAGATTGTCGATCGGGCCACTGCGGAGAAGCGCGATCCGGTCGCCGAGATGAGCGCTTTCGTCCGGTCGCTGCGCGAGGCGGTCGGCGGCCCCGGGTGATTTTCCGCTAAAAAAGGCCGAGCTTTCCGCTTGGGGCGATTTTCCGCTTCGGTTATGGTCCCGGCCAGGAGGGTCCCCCATGAAACACCTGCGCACAATCGGAACTGCCGTATTCGCAGCACTGGCCACCGTCGCTGGCGGTGCCGCCGCTCAGACGCCGACCGCCGGCCCGCCGCCGCCGCCGGCCGCGGCCATGCCTGCCGCCAAGCCCGCCGCAGCACCGGCTGCCGCCAAGCCCGCCACCGCGGCCGCCCCTGCACCGGCCGCCGCCAAGCCTGCGGTAGCGGCTGCGCCGGCTGCCCCGCCGCCGCCCCCCGCGCCGAAGCCCGCCGCTGAGCTCGACCAGCTGAAGATGTTCGAAGGGACCTGGAAGTGCGACGGCAAGCAGCCGGCCGGCCCGATGGGTCCCGAGCAGGTCTACAAGTCGTCGTTCAAGGGCAAGAAGGACGTCGACAACTTCTGGCTGACGTTCGAGTACACGCAGAAGAAGTCGAAGGTCCACCCCATGCCGATCACGGCTAAGGGCTTCCTCGGGTATGACCCGGCGGCCAAGAAGTACGTCACCCTCGGCGTCGACAACATGGGCGGCTCGATGAACGAGACGTCCCCCGGCTGGGAGGCCGACAAGCTGACGTTCGTCGGCGACGGCCAGATGGGCGGCCAGAAGATCAGCTTCCGCGAGACCTACACCAAGAAGAGCGACAAGGAGATGGTCTGGTCGGGCGAGATGAAGATGGGGAAGGACTGGATCCCCGTCGGCACCGACACCTGCAAGAAGTAACGCTCCCAGCCGGCGAGAAGCTGATCGCGTGGACGAAGCCGGGCTTTGCCCGGCGGAATCCGTCGCGGGAAGGTTTGGTAACCCTCTCAGGGTTCCCGGAGATCAATGACGGCGTCCGCCTGCGCGGGGACGCCGTCTTTGACGTCGACCTCGACGGTGGTCGTGACGCCGGCGCCTTTGCCGTCGAGCGGCTCATGCCACAGATTGACGGTGTAGTGGCCGGCCGGGACGTCCTTGATCTGGAACTTGCCGTCGGCGCCGGTGACGGCGAAGTAGGGGTGCTCGAAGACGTAGAGCCAGGCGTTCATCCAGGTATGGCCGGCGTCGCACTGCAGGCGGACGAGTCCCGGCCTGGTGAGCTTGGTCGGCAGCCGCTGGTCCTTGATCGGCATGGCGACGTTGAAGGTCTGCACCGGACCGACACCGTTCGGGGACCCTGGGAGGGTCCCCGCGCCCCCCCGCGAAGGACTCCGATCGGCGGAGCCGATCTCCGTCCACGCGACCGCGTGAATGTTGTGCAGGACCCGGTCGCTGTTGACCAGCGTCAGGGTCGTCCCGACGGTGACCGCCTGCACGTGGGGCTTGTACTGGCACCCGACCTGATCGACGGCGGCGCCCGCCGTCGGCGGGGGCGGCGTGGCCGGCTTCGGCGGCCGCAGCGACACCACCACGTTCTCGAGCGCGCCGCCCGGACCGATGATCACCGCCTCGTTCGGCTTGCTCGCGCCGCAGACGGAGCCGTCCTTGACCACCGGCCGCGGCGGCAGCGACGGCGGCTTGCCGCCGAGCTTCACGGTCCCCACCACCGAGCCGTTGGCCCGGACGGCGACGGGAACCAGCAGCAACGACGCCGCGAGCAGGAGGGCGCGGGTCATCGTGCCCAGGACCCTAGCCCCTCGGACCCACGGCGCCGACGCGGGTCCGGAGCTCGGTGACGACGTCGGGTCCGAGCTCGGCGGCCATCCGCGCCAGGATCTCCGCGCGCAACAGCACCAGCTCGTGCGCCAGCGCCGACGAGGCGACCCGCACCATCAGCGTCGTCCCCGCCAGCCGCTCCGGCTGGGTGCGCGCGCGGAAGTTCTCGCCCACGGCGCGCGCGTAACAGTCGAACACGCGGAACTCGCGCGCGCGCCCGGCGCCGCCGAGGCGGGCCAGCACCTCGCCCATCAGCGCGTCGCTGGTGACGGGCGCCGGGGCCTGCGGCCGCACCGGACCTCGGGCGCGCGGGCGTCGATAAGGACGCGAACCGAAGCGAGGTGCGTCCGCGGGCATCGCGGGCAGGATACGGGCGCGGCCCGCGAGTTCGCAACGGCAAAGGCGTCGGGGCGGCGCTATCATCGCCGGATGTCGCGCCAGATCGTTTCGACGGCCGGCGCCCCCCAGGCGATCGGTCCCTACGCGCAGGCGGTGATCGCGCCGGCCGGGCGGTTGCTGTTCTGTTCGGGCCAGATCCCGCTCGACCCGCGCACCGGCGAGATGGTCGGCGCCGGCGACGTCCGCGCCCAGGCGGAGCGCGTGCTGGAGAATCTGGGCGCCGTGCTGGCCGCCGGAGGGGCGTCGTTCGGCGCGGTGGTCAAGACGACGATCTTCCTCGCCGACTTGCAGGACTTCGGCGCGGTGAACGAGATCTACGGGCGCTACTTCCCGGAGAGCCCGCCGGCGCGGGCGACCGTTCAGGCCGCAGGTCTGCCCAAGGGGGCCCTGATCGAGATCGAGGCGATCGCCGCGCTCGGGGCTTGAGCCGCGGCGGGGTCGGCGACGGGGGGCGCGGGGACCTCGGCCAGCGCCGCCTTCCAGTCGGCGAAGCGCCCACCTGCACGCGCAGCCTTGGCGGCGGCACGACCCGCGGCAAACCCGCCCTGGGCCAGCCGATACTCGACCCAGGCCCACTTGGGCGACGTCGGCCGCAGCGTCACGCGCCCCTTCACCGCTCCGCGCAGCCGGGCGAGCCGCGCCTCGAGCACCTCGATCGACTCGAACGGAGCGCCGTCGAGGGGTGTCTTTCGCTTGGCGACGAAGGGGGCGATCCCCAGCACCACCCGGTGCGCGATCTTGGACAGCTCGAGCGAGAAGCGCCCCAGCTCGTCGACGTCGGCGTCGGTCTCGCCGGGGAGGCCGATCATCATGTAAAGCTTGAACTGTGACATCCCATGCGCGCGCGACAGCTCGGCCGCCCGCAGGATGTGCCGCTCCTTGGTCTTGCGCTGGATGATGTCGCGCATCCGCTCCGAGGCGCCGTCGCCGGCGGTGGTCAGCGTCCGGTTGCCACCGCGCTTGAGGAGGCCGACGATCTCGTCGTTCAGACGGTCGGCGCGGAGGCTGGAGATTCCCACCTCGCGCCCGCCGTCGACGACGTGGCGCAGGATCTCCGGCAGCCCTGGGTGGTCGGTCACCGCGGCGCCCACCAGGCCCACCCGCCGGACGTCGGAGGGGATGAGCGACGCCACCTTGGCCGGGGCGACCAGGCGCATGCCGCCGTTGGTCGAGCGGCGCATCACGCAATAGGTGCAGCCGCGGTGGCAGCCGCGCTCCGGCTCGATGAGGAACATGTCCGAGAGCTCGGTGTGCGGGGTGCGGATCTGCGAGTGGGCCGGCAGCAGCGTGTCGTCGGCCGCGGCCACCGCCGGCGGTCGCTCGCCGTGCACGGGAGGCACGTAGAAGCCGGGGCGCGTCGCCAAGGTCTCGAGCAGCGCCACGCGCGACGACGACGACCGCATCGTCTCGACCAGCTCGACGATCGTCTCCTCCGCCTCGCCGAGGAGCAGGACGTCGGCGTAGGGCGCGGCCGGGACTGGGTTGGAGAAAGTGAGGGGACCGCCGATCACCACCAGCGGGTAGCGCTCGGGGTTGGTCAGGCGCTCTTCCGAGAGGAGTGGAATCCCCGCCAGATCCAGGCAGTCACAAAGGCCGGCCAGCTCCAGCTCGTAGGCCAGCGAGAAGGCGACCACCGGGAAGTCGCCCACCGGGCGCGCCGACTCGTAGGTGCGCAGCGGCTCGCCGGAGGCGTGCGCGGCCCGCACGTCGTCGGGCAGGAAGGCGCGCTCGGCGGCCACGCCGGGCAGCGCGTTCAGCCCGCGGTAGATGGTCTGGAAGCCGAGCGACGACATCCCCACCGGGTAGGGGCTCGGGTAGCAGAGGGCGAACGGCAGCTCGGCCTGCTTGTGGATCGTCCCCACCTCGTCGGCGAGGCGGGCGGCGCGGAGGTCGCGAAACGGCACGTTCATGCGGCGGGGTCGCGAATCATACGGGAAAAGGGCCGATTCCGCTGCTCGCCGGCTATTCGGCGGCCTCGGAGGCCGACGCGGCATGGCCGACCATCTGCAAGCGGTAGAGCCGGGCGTAGATGCCGGTCTCGCCTCGGGCCAGCAGCGCCTCGTGCGTCCCCTCCTCGGCGACGCGGCCGCGGTGGATGACCACGATCCGCGAGGCCCGCTTCACGGTCGAGAGCCGGTGGGCGATGACGATCGAGGTCCGCCCGCGCATCAGCTCGCCGATGCCGCGCTCGATCGCCCGCTCGGCCTCGGGGTCGACGCTGGCCGTCGCTTCGTCGAGGATCAAGATCTCGGGATCGCGCGCCAGGGCGCGGGCGAAGGCGACCAGCTGGCGCTCGCCGGCGGAGAAGTTCACGCCGCGCTCGAGCACCCGGGCATCGAGGCCCTCGGGGCGGGTGGCGATCACCCGCTCGGCGCCGACCCGCCGGGCGGCGACCAGGATCTGCGCGTCGGTGAGCGCGTCGTCCCCGAGCGCGATGTTGGCGCGCAGCGTCCCCGAGAACATGAAGACGTCCTGGCTGACGACGACGATCCGCCGCCGGAGCGCGCGGGGATCGAGCGTCCGGACGTCGGCGCCGCCGATCCGGATGGCGCCCCCCTGCAGGTCGTAGAGCCGGGGGAGCAGCTTGATGATCGTCGACTTGCCGGCCCCGGTCGCACCGACGATGGCCACCGTCTCGCCCGCCGCGATCGAGAGGGACACGTCGTCGAGCACCGGGCGGTCGGCGCGGTAACCGAAGGTGACGTGGTCAAGCTCGATGAGCGGGCAGGCGGCCCGCGGTGCCGGCGAAGCTGAGACCAGGGGCGCGTCCGGCTCGGTGGTGTCGAGCAGCGTGAAGACGCGCTCGGCGGCGGCCATCGCCTGCTGCATCACGGTGTACTTGGTCGACAGATCTCGGATCGGCGCGAAGAACTTGCCGAGGTACTCGACGAACGCCACCAGCACCCCGAAGGTCAAGGTGCCGCCGGCGATCCGGTTGCCGCCGTGCCAGAGCAGCCCGGCCACGGCGATCGCGCCGACCGCCTCGACGATCGAATAGAGCGCGGCGTCGGCGGTGATGGCGCGGGCGTTGGCGCGCCGGTAGTCGAGGTTGATGGCGTCGAACTCGCGGTCGACGCGCGACTCCTGGGCGAACGCCTGCACCACCTTCATCCCTGACAGGTGCTCCTGCAAAAAAGCGTTCATGCGGGCCAGCTTGGTGCGGATCTCCCGGAAGGCGTCGCGGACCCAGCGCCGGAAGAACGCCGCGATGCCGAACAGGACCGGCGCCGTCCCCATGGAGAACAGCGCCAGCTTCCAGTCGATGCCGAAGATCGCCACCAGGATGAAGACGAGCCGGATCATGTCGCCGAGCAGGCTGACCAGCCCGGAGGCGAACATCTCGTTCAGCGCCTCGATGTCGCTGGTCATCCGCGTCATCAGGCGCCCGACCGGGGTGCGGTCGAAGAACGACGCCGACAGCGACAGCACGTGCTCGTGGACGCGCGTGCGCAGCGTGTTCATCCCACGCTGGCCGATGAGCTGCGTGAGGTAGATCTGCGCGAAGCCGGCCGCGTACTGCCCGAGGAGCGCGCCAAGATAAGCGAGGCCGACGCGATCGAGCCCCGCCAGGCGTCCGACGGCGATGTGCTCGTCGATCGCCTTCTTCAAGAGGTACGGCTGCGCGATCTCGAACAGCGAGACCACCGGCAGCAGCGCCACCGCGACGATCAGCTCCCTTTTGTACGGCCACACGAAGCCGAAGATCCGTTTGAGCAACGTCCGGTCGAGCGCCTGACCGAGCAGCTCCTCGGAGGGGGCGCGCCGGCCGGGGGGCTTGTTCGCGGTCGAGCCGGCGTCGTTGGTGCTGACTCGGCTCACGCGGCTCCCGCGACCGCCGCCAGCGCCTCGGCGTCGAGCTCGGTGCGGTAGAGCGAGGCGTAGAGGCCGCCGGCGCCCATCAGCTCGACGTGCGTCCCCGATTCGACCACCCGCCCCCGGTCGATCACCAGGATCCGATCGGCGTCCTTCACCGCCGCCAGCCGGTGGGCGATCAAGATCGACGTTCGACCCGCCAGGATCGGCTTGAGCCGGGTCAGGATCTCCCGCTCGGTCTGGGCGTCGACCGAGGAGAGCGAGTCGTCGAGGATCAGAATCTTCGGCTCGGCCGCCAGCGCGCGCGCCAGCGCCACCCGCTGCCGCTGGCCGCCCGAGAGTGTCAGCCCGCGTTCGCCCACCAGCGTGTCGTACCCGTCGGGGAGAATGGCCAGATCGGGTGTCAGGCCGGCCGCCTCCGCGGCGCGCTTCACCCGCTCGAGATCGAGCGTGCCGTCGCCGCGGTCGGCGATCCCGAATCCGATGTTCTCGGCGACCGTCGCCGAAAATAGAAAAGCGTCCTGCGGCGCGTAGCCGATCTGCCCGCGCAACGTCGCGAGCGGGATCTGCGTCAGGTCGTGACCGCCGATCCGGACGGCGCCGGGCGCCACCTCGTGCATGCGCACCAGCGCGTCGACGAGGGTGGTCTTCCCGGCGCCCGTCGGCCCGACGATCGCCAGCGTCGCGCCCGCGGGCAAGGAGAACGACACCCCGTCGAGCAACCGCCGCCCGTCGACCTCCACCGAAAGGTTGCGCGCCTCGATCGACGGTGAGTCGATCGTCACCGCCGCGCCGGCGGCCACCGGAGGATCGGCGATGCGAGGTTCCGTCACCAGCAGCTCGCGCACGCGCACCCAACCGGCGATCCCCCGCTGCCAGACCCCGATGATCCAGCCGAGCGCGATGGTCGGCCACGACAGCAAGACCAGATAGGCGTTGAACGCCACCAGCCCACCGACGGTCATTCGGCCCAGGATCACCTCGCGGCCGCCGGCCCACAGCACGATCAGCGTCCCCGCGCCGCCGAGAACGGCGAAGAGCGGCGACAGCGTCCCGCGCGCCCGCACCAGCGCCAGCGCGCGGGTCAGATATTCGTCGTTGAGCGCGCGGAACTTCGCCTCCCGCGTCGGCTCCAGGGTGTAGTGCTTGATGACCGCGATCCCGGCCAGGTCCTCCTGGATCGACGTCGACATGACGCCGAGCTGCTCCTGGATCCCGCGGCTGGCGGCGTACATCCTGCGGGAGAAGAGCCGCGCGCCCACCAAGAGCGCCGGATAAGGGAGCAGCGCGAAGAGCGTCAGCCGCGGTGACAGGTGCACCAGCAGCCAGACGGTCGTCGCGTAGACGAGCGCGGTGTTGCAGAGGTTGAGCAGACCGGGACCGAACATCGCGCGCACCGAGCCGAGGTCGTTGGTCAACCGCGACATCACGTCGCCGGTCGGGTGGCGGCGGTGAAACCCCCCGTCGAGCCGCAAGAGGTGCCGGAAGAGATCGCCGCGCAGCTGGTACTCGACGTTCCGTCCGGCGTTGAAGATGAGGATGCGCGACCAGGTCCGGATGAGCGCCTGTCCGACCGCGAAGGCGGCGATGAGGATGGCGTTCCTGACCACCAGCGCGTGCAGGCCCCCGGCCGTCCGGGCGCCCGCCCGGAGGGCGTCGATCGCCCCCTTGATGAGCCAGGGGATCGTCAGGGCGAGCGCGTTCGTGGCGGCCAGGCAAACGCAGCCGAGCCAGATGCCGGGCAACTCCGGCCGCAGCCGATGGCGGATCGACGGCAGCGGGTCGGACGGCACGGCGCAAGTATCCGTGATCCCGTCTGGATCTTCCCGCATCTTCGCGATTGAACCGTCGAAAGACACGGATCTATAGTCGAGAGTCTTTTCTTCGCCGCGCCCGTCCCCATGACCACCATCGTTTCGACAGCGCTCGCCGCCCTGCAGCTCCGCCCGGACGACCCGCAGGCGTTGCAGGCCTTGAAGGCCGTCCACCCCGGAAACGGCGCCGGCATCGACGCCGACGCGCTGTCGTCGGCGCTCTCCGACGCACGCCGGTGGCACCGCGAGCACGCCGACTTCGAGCTTTGCCTGGAGCTCATCGATCTCGAGCTCGGGTTCACCACCACCGCGGGCCGCCGGGCCGACCTGCTTCACGAGAAGGCGCGGCTGCTCTCCGACGAGCTCCTGCGCGACGAGGCGGGCCAGACCGCCGTGCGGCAGGCGCTGGAGGCGGTGGCCAACCACAAGGCCTCGACCGAATCGCTGGCGCAGATGACGCTGGTGCGCGCCAACTGGGAGCCGATCTCGCGCCGTTACCTGAAACAGGCCGAGGAGGCGAAGGATCCGGCGCTCGCCTCCAGCCTGCACGGGTCGGTGGCCGAGTTCTATCTGAAGTACCGGCCGACCGGCCCCGAGGGGGAGACGCACCTTCGCAAGAGCCTGGAGCTGGACGCCGGCAACCGCCGCTCGGGCGCGCACCTCGAACGGATCTTGCGCGAGGCGGGGCGGCGCGAGGAGCTGCTGGCGCTCTACCTGCAGCGCGCCGAGCGGGCGCCGACGCGCGAGGAGCGAACGGCCGCCGAGGTCTCGGCCGGCGAGCTCTCCGAGCAGCTCGGGCGCGGCCCCGAGGCGTTCGCCCACTTCCGCAAGGCGCTCGAGGCCAACGCCTACGAGCCGCGCGCGCTGCGCGCGGTGCGCGCCGCGCTGACCGCGAGCGAGGCCTGGGCGGAGCTGGCGAAGGTCCTCGAGGCGGCGGCGCGCACCAAGCGCGGCGAGCAGGACGTCCCGCTGCTGATCGAGCTGGCCACGCTCTTCTCCCAGCGCCTGTCCCAAACCGACATCGCCGAGTCGTTCTTCCGCCGCGTGCGCAAGCTCGATCCGTCCAACCGCGAGATGGTCGAGTTCTACCGGGCGTACCACACCGCCCGGAACGAGATGCCGCAGCTGCTGGCGGTGCTGGCGCAGGCCCAGAAGACGGAGACGGACCTCGATCGTCGGGTGGCGATGGGGGTCGAGATGGCGCGCGCCGCCGAGCAGCGATCGCAGAACGCCGACAAGGCGATCGAGATCTGGAAGGGTCTGCTGCGCCTGCGGCCACACCTGCCGGAAGCGGTGGCGTCGCTGCGCAAGCTCTACACGGCGACCGAGAAGTGGAACGCGCTGCTCGAGCTCCTCAAGGACGATCTCGACGCCGTTCCGGCCGGCGACGTCGACGAGAGGATCAACCGACACCTCGAGATCGTGGCCGTCTACCGCGACCGCCTGAACCTCGACGTGATGGTGGTGACCACCTACCTCAACATCCTGGCGCTCAAGCCGGATCATCCCGCGGCGCTGACGGCGCTGGCGGGGCGCTACGAGGCGCAGGGGCGCTACGGCGATCTGGTCCAGATCCTGGCGCGGCAGGCGGAGGGGGCGGTCGATCCGGCGGCGCGGGTGGCGCTGCACCGGCGGATCGCCTCGCTGTGGGCCGACAAGCTCGGCAAGCATCAGAACGCGGTCGCCAGCTTCGAGAAGATCTTCGAGGCCGACCCGACCGACGCCGAGACGGCGGCGCGGCTCAAGGATCTCTACACCAAGGGGCGCGCCTGGCGGCCGCTCATCGAGGTGATGCGCAAGGAGCTGCCGCACGTCGACGGCGCCGGCCGCCGCGCGCGGCTCACCGAGATGGCGCGGCTGGCGGGCGAGCGGCTGAACGACACCCGCGAGGCGATCTCTCTCTATAACCAGGTGTTGGCGATCGAGGGGCGCGACGAGGGGGCGCTGGCGGGGCTGGCGACGCTCTACGAGCGCGAGCGGCGCTGGCCGGCGATGGTCGAGATCCTCGAGCGCCAGCGGCAAAACGCCGAGGGGAATCCGGCGGCCGAGCTGGCGCTGCTCGAACGGCGCGGAACACTGCTCTACGAACGCATGGGCGCCTCCGAGGCGGCCATCGAGGTCTTCCGGCGCATCCAGGCGCTCGACGGCAAGAACGCCCGCGCCGCGCGCGCGCTGCGCGAGATCTACGCCCAGGCGGGCGACTACACGGCGCTCGAGGCGCTCTACGCCGAGCAGGGGGCCTACGGGGAGCTGTGCGACCAGCTGACGTCACTGGCCGATCGAACGGCCGACATGAACGCGCGGACGCGCCTGCTCGAACGGGTCGCCGCGCTCTCGCAGGAGAAGCTGAATCAGCCCGAGCGGGCGCTCAAGGCGTTCGAGCGGATCCTGGCGACCGATCCACGCAATCGGCAGGCGGCGCTGTCGCTGGTGCCGCTTTATCGGGCGGCGCAGAAGTGGCCGCGCCTCTTGGCGACCTACGAGGTCCTGCTGGGGCCGGCCGCCACCGGTGACGGCGTCGGCATGGCCGAGCGGCTGGAGCTCCACGCCGAGGCACGGCGGATCTCCGAGCAGCGCCTCGGTTCCAAGGCGCTGGCCTTCCAGTGGTGCGCGCGCGCGTTCGAGGCGGCGCCCAAGAACAGCGACGTTCGCACCGATCTCGAGCGGCTGGCCGGCGAGGCCGACGAGTGGGGCGCGCTCACCGGCCTCTACGAGAGCCGCCTCGCCGCCTCGACCGACGCCGAGGAGCGGATCTGGCTTCTCCGCCGCATGCTGCGCATCTCGGCCACGCGGCTCTTCAAGCCGCAGGACACCCGACGCGCTGCCGAGCTGATCCTCTCCGAGGTCGGCTACGACGAGGAGGCCGAGGGGGCGCTGGAGACGGTTCTCACCCAGGCCAAGGCCTGGCCCGAGCTGGCCAAGCTGCTGCATGCCCGCGCCGATCGCGCGCCCGACGCCGCCGAGCGGGTCAAGCTGCTCCTCCGCATCGCGCAGATCGAAGAGGAGCGGGTGGCCGATCTGGCCGCCGCGGCCGCCACCTGGTCGGCGATCCTCGACGTGGAGCCGGCCAACGAGCGCGCCCGCCGCGCTCTCGTGCGGGTCTCGGAGGCGCGGCAAGATTGGAAAGGCGTCGTCGAGGCCCTGCGCCGCGATCTCGCCGTGCGCGGGGGCGCGCCCGAGGAGGCCAAGGAGCGCGAGGAGCTGCTGCTGCGGATCGGCAACCTGCAGGAGACGCGGCTCAACGACGTCGAGGGGACCTTCGCCTCCTATCGCGAGGTCGCCCAGGCGAACCCCTACTCGGCGCCGGCCATCGCCGGCCTCGAGCGGCTGGCGGCGGCCGGCCATCCGGAGCGCGCGGCGATCGCGCGGATGACGCTCCCCCTCTACGAGCGGACCGACAACGCCGCCAAGCTGGCCCAGGCGAACGAGGTGCTGCTGTCGGTCGCCGACACGCTCGGCGAGCGGGTCGACCGGCTGGAGAGGCTGCGGGCACTCTACGCCGGGGCGCTCGCCGATCCCGCCAAGGCTTACCGTGCCAGCCTGGCGCTGTTCGAGATCGATCCCTCCGAGATCGCCAACCGCGACGCGCTGCTGGGGTTCGCCGCCGCCGCCGGCCTCAGCGGCGAGCTCGGCGACAAGCTGCGCGCGGCGGCGACCGCCACCGACGATCGCAACCTGCGCCGCGACCTCCTGGTCGTCGTCGCGGAGCTGGAAGAGAAGCAGGCTGGCCGGGCGCCCGAGGCCGAGAAGGTCTACGCACAGATCCTCGGCGCCGAGCCGCTGCACGCCGGGGCGTTCCGCGCGCTCGCGCGCCTCTACCGGGACGGCCAGCGCTGGTCCGAGCTGCGGGCGCTCTACGACGCCCGGCAGCTGGCCGCGCTCGACGCACGCGAGCGGCTCGATCTGCTGGCGCAGATCGCCGAGCTCAGCGAAGCGGCGCTCTCCGATCCCGACCACGCGCTCGGCGCCTACGAGAAGATGCTGGAGCTCGACCCCGCCGATCTGCGCGCCCACCGCGCGCTCGAACGGCTCTACGCCGCGCGCGAGCGCTGGACCGATCTCGAGGCGTTGCTCGGAACGCGCGTCGGCTTCGCCTCGGAGACCGAGGTGCCGGAGCTCGAGTTCCGGCGCGCCGATCTGCGCGCCGGACGGCTGGACAACGTCCCCGGCGCGCTCGACTTGCTGGAGGCGATCGTCAAGACCGCCCCCAACCACGAGGGGGCGCGCCGGCTGCTCGAGAAGCTGCTGGCCGTGCCCGCGCAGCGCCAGCGCGTCGCCAAGATCCTCGAGCCGGTCTACGAGGCGAGCAGCGCCTGGGCGCGTCTGGCCGCGATCCTCGAGGTGCAGCGCGAGGCCGTGCAGGGTCCGGGAGCGGCCGCCCTGCTGGCCCGGGTGGCCGATCTCCAGGAGAACAAGCTGCAGGCCCGGGCCGTCGCGCTCACCACCTGGCGGCAGGTGCTGACCGCCGATCCGGAGAACCCCGACGCTCTGCCCGAGATCGAGCGGCTCGGCACCGCGCTGGAGCGGTTCTCGGAGCTGGTGGAGGTCTATCAAGAGCAGGCCTTCCGCCGCGACGCCTCCGACGTGAGCGGACGGGCCGATCTGCTTTCCCGCGCGGCCAAGCTCTACGTGGGGCGCCTCAACAACCGGCGCGCCGCCATCGACGCCTGGAAGCTGGTGCTCAACCTCGATCAGGAGAACCTGGCCACGGCGGCGCCGGCCGCGGCGGCGCTGGAGGCGCTCTACGCCGACACCGGCGACGTCGCCAACCTGGTCAAGACGCTAGAGCTCGAGGCGCGCTGGGCCGACGGCGCGGCGGCGCGGAAGCAGATCCTGTTCCGCATCGCGGGGCTCGAAGAGAAATCACTCGGTGACATCGAGGCCGCGGTGGCGACCTTGCGCGCGATCCTGGAGCTCGATCCGCAGGACCACACGGCGATCGACGCGCTCGACCGGATCTTCGAGGCAGGCGCCAACCATCGCCAGCGGGTGGAGATCCTGCGCAAGCGGATCGGCCTGGCCGGCGACGCGGCCGCCCGGCAGGAGCTGTGGCGCAGCGTCGCCAGCCTGCTGGAGAAGGACGTCGGCGACGTCGACGAGGCGATCGCCGCCTGCGTCAGCATTCTCGACGAGAACCCCGAGGACGATCAGGCGCTCGAGACGCTGGCGCGGCTCTACGACCAGCAGGGGCGCCATCGCGATCGACTGGAGATCGTCGAGCGCCGGCTCCTGCTGCGCAAGCCGAAGGACGCCGAGCGGGTGGTCCTGCTCAAGCAGATCGCCAAGCTGCTGGAAGGGCCGCTCGGCGATCCGGCCGGCGCGCTCGAGCGCTGGCGGGAGATCCTCGAGCGGGCGCCCGGCGACGCCGAGGCGCTGGCGGCGATCGAGCGATTGCTGGCCCCCAGCGCCGAGGGGGGTTTGCGCCTGGCGGCCGCACAGATCCTGGAGCCGATCTACGAGAAGGGGGCGCGCTACGCCGAGCTGGCGGCGATCGTCCGCATCTACGTCGAGGCGCAGACCGACGCCCGGGCACGCCTCGGCGAGCTGATGCGGCTGGCGGCGCTGGAGGAGACGCGGCTCGGCGACACCGAGGGAGCGCTGCGCACGACGGCGCTGGCGATCCGCGATGCGCTCACCGAGCCGGAGCTTCCGGCGCTGCTCGACGCCTTCGAACGGCTTTCCGGCCCGAAGCGGCTCGCCGAGGTGACGACGCTCTACCGCGACATCAGCCCCGACGTCCTCGACGAGGCGCTCAAGCTGCGGCTCGATCGAACCATCGCGGCGGCGGCGGCCGGGCAGGGAGACGTCGCGACGGCGGCCGACTACTACCGCCGCATCCTCGATCGGGTCCCCGACGACGACGCCGCGCTGGCCGCGCTCGACACGATCTACCGCGGCAGCGGCGACGCCGAGGCCCTCTACGAAGTCCTGGTCCGGCGCGCCGAGCTGGCCAAGGACCCCGGCACCGAGGGGGCGCTGCGGGTCCAGATCGGCGAGCTGGCGGAGAGCAAGCTCGAACGGCTCGAGGAGGCCATCGCCGCCTTCGAGCGGGTGGTCGAGATCGCGCCCGCCGATCGCGCGGCCGGGGTCGCGCTCGATCGCCTCTACACCAAGACCGAGCGCTGGGGCGACCTGTCGCGACTCCTCGTCGATCTCCTGCAGCGGGGACGGCGCCCGGAGAAGGAGCTGGTCGACCTTCGTTTCCGTCTGGCGCAGATCGAGCACGATCGGCGCGGCGATCGCGAGGCGGCGCTCGAGCACCTCAAGCTGGTCCTCGCCGGCGCACCCGATCACGCCGGCGCCATCTCCATGCTCGAGGGGATGCTCGACGACATGGCGGTGCAGGGGGCGGCGGCCACCTTGCTGGAGCCGGTCTACGCCGGGCGCGGCGACTGGAAGTCGCTCATCAAGATCGGCGAGATTCGTCTGCTGCTGGTCGAGGACCCGACCGAGCGGCTCTCGTGGACCAAACGGATCGCCCGCCTCTACGAGGAACAGCTGGAGGACTTCGACAGCGCGCTACGCTGGTACGGCAAGGTCTTTCAAGAGGCGCCGACGGAGCGCCAGGCGACGGAGCCACTCCTGCGGCTGGCCGACAAGCTCGATCGCTGGCAGGACGCGGCCAGCCTGCTGGCCAACTACCTCGACGGCGAGCTCTCCGAAGAGCCGCCGGTGCTCGACATCGTGCGCCGCACCGCCGAGATCTTCGACCTGCGGCTCGGCGAGCGGGCCGAGGCCCAGAAATATTATCGGCGCCTCTTCGACGCGCGCCCCGATGACCGCGCGACGACGCAGCTCCTCGAGGCCGCGCTCGAGCGATGGGGCGCCTGGACGGAACTGCGCGAGCTCATCGACGAGCAGGCGGGACGGGCGCCCGATCCCATTGCCCGCGTCGCGCTCTTGCGCCGCAGCGCCAAGCTGGACGAGGAGAAGCTCGACGACGCCAACCGGGCCGTCGGGACGCTGCGCGAGGCGTTGGAGGTCGATCCGACCGACCGCAAGGCGGCGGCGGAGCTGGAACGGCTGCTGTCGCAAGCGGGCCGCTGGTCGGACCTGGCCGATCACCTCAACTCGAGCCTCGACCGCGAGCCGCTCGGCGCCGACAAGGACGCGGCCACCTTGCGGTTGGCCGAGATCCTGGCGAACAGGATCGGCGACACGACGAGCGCCGTCGATCGCTACGCCGAGATCCTCTCCCGGCCCGCCGCGCCGCGCGACACGGCGACCGCGGTCGGCGCGCTCGAGGGGTTGGCCCGCGACGCCGATCAGCGCTACCGGGTGGCGGTGATCCTCGAGCCGGTCTACCGGCGCACGGGGGACCTCAACAAGTTGGTGGGGGCGCTCGACGCCCAGCTGGAATCGGCCGACGATCGGGCCGAGCGGGTGCGGGTGCTCGGCGAGATGGCCGAGCTCCACCAGCGCCTCGGGCGCCTCGACCTGGCGTTCGATTGTCGCAGCCGCGCCTGGTTGGCCGACGTGGAGTCGGACGAGACGCTGGCGGCCATGGAGTCGCTGGGCCTGGGCGCCAAACTGCACGCCCCGCTGGTGGTGGCGTTGCAGAAGGGGGCCGTCGAGGCGATCGATCCCGATCTGCAGGCGCGCCTCTGGATCGCCTCGGCCAAGCTGCTCGAATCGCCGCTCGGCCACGCCGCCGACGCCATCGAAGCCTGGCGCGCGGCGCTGGCCGCCAAGCCCGACGAGCGGGACAGCTTCCTGGCGCTCGAGCGCCTGCTGGCGGGCGCGGGACGGCCGAGCGAGCTGGTCGAGGTGCTCGAGCGCCATCTCGAAATGGCGGTCGACGGCGACGAGCGCAAGGTGATCGCCAAGCGGATCGCCGTCCTTTACGAGGACGCGCTCAAGGAGTCGGAGCGCGCGGTCCGGGCCTGGGAGACGGTGCTGGAGATCGATCCCAACGAGGGGGAGGCGCTGGAGTCGCTGGCGCAGCTGCACCTCGGGGCCGGCGCCTACCGCGAGCTCGCCGAGGTCTACGCCCGCAAGATCGAGATCACCGACCGCGCCGACGAGCGCCGCATGCTCTTCATGCAGAGCGCGCGGGTCTACGAAGAGAACCTGGCCGATCCCGACCGGGCGATCGAGCAGCTGCGCGCGCTCTTGGTGGAGACGCCCGGCGACGGTGAAGCGCTGGCCGATCTCGATCGGGTCCTCACCGCCGAAGGGCGACAGACCGATCTCCTCGAGGTGATCGACAGTCGCGCGGCCGGGGCCAAGGACGCCGCCGGGCGCGACGAGCTGGAGTTTCGGGCGGCGCGCCTGGTGGAGACCGAGCTCTCCGACGTCGAGGGGGCGATCGGACGCTACGCCAGGATCCTGGCGGCGTCGCCGCAGCACGCGGGCGCGCGCGACGCGCTCTACGAGATCGCGCGCGGCGGCGACTATCGATTGCCGGCGATCGCCGTGCTGGAGCCGGTCGAGCGCGCGGCGAAGCGGTGGGACGGCGTCGTCGAGCTTCTCGAGCTGCGGCTCGCCGCCGAGGACGCGGTGGAAAACCGCCTCGCGCTGCTGGGGGAGATCGCCCGCATCGAGGAGACGGAACGGCGGGACGTGCGGCTGGCGTTCGCCGCCTGGGCACGGGCGCTGACCGAGGACGCCACCGTCGACGAGCCGCGCGAGGCGCTCGAGCGGCTGGCCGCGGCGACCAAGGACTGGGGGCGCCTGGCCGACGTCTACGCCGAGCGGATGGAAGCCACCTTCGACGCCGGGCTCCAGCGCATGCTGGCGATGCGCCTGGCGTCGCTGTACGAAAACGAGCTGCCGGATCTCGACCGGGCCGCCGACTACCTGCGCAAGGCGCAGTCGCTGCCGGGCGACGAGGAGCCGGCGCTGGCGGCGCTCGAGCGGGTGCTCGGCAAGCTGGGCAAGGGGGCAGAAGACGAGCTCGGGCAGGTCCTGGCCCGCGAAGCGGAGCTGGCCAGCGCTCCGACCGTCCAGGCTGATTTCCTGGCCGCGCTGGGGGCGTTGCGGGTGGGGCCGCTCGGCGACGCGGAGGGGGCGCTCTCCGCCTTCCGCGACGCCGTCGAACGGGACCCGACGCATGCGGGCGCCCACGCCGCGCTGGTCTCGCTGCTCGATCGCCCCGAGACGCAGGAGGGGGCACTCGACGTCCTCGAGCCGCTGGCCGAGGCGCGCGGTGATTACCAGGAGCTGGTCGCGCTCTACGGCCGGCGGGTCGAGCTGCGCGACGATCGCACCGAGCGCGCGCACTGGCTGCGCAAGATCGCCGACGTGGCGGCCGACCAACTCCACCAGCCCGATCTGGCGATCGAGGCGCTCGGTCGCGCGCTCATCGAGGAGCCGGCGGCCAGCGGCGCGCTCGACGACCTCGAACGGATCGCCGGCGTCGCCAAGCTCCCGGCCGCCGGGGCCAAGAAGATCGAGGAGGCGCTGGCGGGCGCCGAGCCGGCTGCCGCGCAGGAGCTGGCGCTGCGCGCGGCGCGCCTCTACCAAGAGGCGGGTGACAGGGCGGCGGCCGAGCGGCTCTACATCCGCGTCCTCGATCACGACGGCGAGAACGCCGACGCCTTGCTGGCGCTGGAAGGGCTCTACCGCGCGGGCGCCGCGCCGGCGCAGCTGGCCGCGATCCTCGAACGGCGGTCGGCGGCGGAGCTCGATCCCCAGGTGCGCCGGACGCGTCTGTTCGAGGCGGCACGACTTCACGAAGCGCGGGGAGATCTCCCGGCGGCGGTGGCGGCCATGCGGCTACTCCAGGCCGCTGACGAAGAGGATCTCGACGCGCTCAAGGAGCTGGCGCGCCTCTACGAGGCGCTCGGTCAGGCGCCCGAGCTCACCGCCGTGCTGGCGGAGCGCGCCCGCCTGACCGAGGATCCGCGCCAGCGGGCCCAGCTCTGGTCGCGCGTCGGTGAGCTGCGGCTGACGCTGCTGAACGATCTGGACGCGGCGGCGGAGGCCTACCGCGAGGCGCTCGACGGGGCCCCCGACGACGCGTTGGCGCTCTCGGCGCTGGAGGCGATCGAGGATCGGCGGGGCGATTGGTCGACGCTGCAGGAGGTCTTGCTGCGGCGGCTCGGCAGCGCGAGCGGCGCCGACGAGGTCGCGGTGCTGCTCAAGCTGGCGCGCAACGCCGAGCAGAAGCTTTCCGACATCGACCAGGCGGTCGGCTTTTTGCGCCAGTTGCTCGACACCGATCCGGGGAACGGCTTCGGCTATCTCGAGCTCGAACGGATCTTGCGCGCGGCGGAGCGCTGGTACGATCTGGTCGACGTGCTCGGCAAACACGCCGACATGGAGGCGGCGGCCGGGCGAAAGCCGACCGAGCTGGCGCTGCGGGTCGCCGTCGCCAACGTCTGGGAGAAGGACCTCGATTCACCGGAGAGCGCCGCCGAGGCGCTGGAGAAGGTGCTGGAGGTCGCGCCGGACAACGTCGCCGCGCTGCTGTCGCTGGCGCGGCTTCACGAGCGGAACGAGCGCTGGGACGAGGCGGGCGCGGCGCTCGAGCGCGCGGCGCAGAACACCCACGAGCCGGCGGAGATCGCCGAGATCCACTTCCGCAACGCCACCATCCTCCGCAGCAAGGAGGCGGGGCCGGAGGAGATCGAGGCGGCGCTCCTGCGCGCCATCGACGCCGACGCGGGACACCGGCCGGCGCTGGAGGCGCTCGAGAAGATCGCCCGCGAGGCCAAAGACGAAGAGCGGCTGGCGAACATTCTCGATCTCCAGCTGCACTCGGCGCCCGACGACGGGGAGCGGCGCCGCCTGCTGCGGGAGATCGCCGGCCTCTATGGCGGGCCGCTGGCGCAGCCGGCGGCGGCGCTGCCTTACCTGGAGCGGCTGGTGGCGCTCGATCCGACGGAGATCCCGGGACGCGAACAGCTGGCCGAGGCGCTGATCGCCGCGGGCCGGACCGACCAGGCGACGCGCATCATCGGCGAGCTGGTCGCGGAGCTCACCAAGGCGCGGCGCGGGAAGGAGACGGCGCGCTGGCAGACGCGGCTCGGCACCATCGCCGAGATGCGCGGCGACGCGGAG
The DNA here is from genome assembly GCA_036267635.1 of Polyangia bacterium. Lineage (GTDB taxonomy): Bacteria > Myxococcota_A > Polyangia > Fen-1088 > Fen-1088 > JADGRB01. The sequence goes on from DATAVR010000024.1 coordinate 160,216, forward strand.
GGGGCGGCGGCCAGCTTCAACGCCGCCTACAAGCTCGATCCCAGCCACCCGGCGACCATCGCCGCGCTGGGGCGGCTCGCCTACCGGCGCAGCGACTTCGAGGCCGCCCGGAAGTTTTACCGCTCGCTCTTGCTGCAAAACTTCGACGACGCGACGGCCGGCGTGTCGAAGTCCGAGGTCTACCTGATGTTGGGGCGCATGCACGTGCTCGCCAACGAAACCCCCAAGGCGCGCAACATGTTCGAGCGCGGGCTGGAGATCGATCCGAAGAACGTCGATCTCAAGGCGGCGCTGGCCGGTCTCGGCTAGGAGGCCGTTGCCGTAAGGCAACGGTGAGCGAAGCGAACCATGGCCGAGGACGTGCCGCCCGGAGGCGGCCTAGGAGGTCCAGCGCCCGGCCGGGTTACTTCGCGCAGCGCTTTTGGGCGCGCTCGGCGGCGCGGGCCAACGCCGGATCGCCCCCGGTGGAGATCGCCCGCAAGGCCGCGCTCCCGGCGCCGGGATCGCACAGCGTTCCGAGGGCGTCGACGGCCGAGGCGCGGAACGGATGCCGCGTGTCTCCGGCCAGCGTCACCGCCGCCTTGACCGCGTCGGGGCCGCCGAGCTTGGCCAGCGCCCGCAGCACAGACATGGCCACCCCTTCCAGCGCCAGGTCGGCCTCCGACTCGACGACCACGTCGTGGAGGGCGGCGGCCAGCTCGGGGGCGGCGCCGGTGTCGCCCGCCTCGGCGATGAGCCCCGCGGCGAGCGCCCGCAGCGAGGCGTTGTCGTCGCGGCGTTTGACCGTGCGGAGCAGGATGGTTCGCGCCCGCGGGTCCTTGCAGCGCGAAAGTCCGATGAGCGCCGCCCGGCGGACCTCGTCGACGTCCCGCTCGGTCGCGCGGATCATGAGATCGCCGCCGCCGGCCACGCACAGCCCGCCGAGCGCCTGCAGCTCGGCACGCCGCACGAACGGCCACGGTTCCTGCTTGGCGCCGGTGATGAGCGCGCCGCCGGCGCTGGTGTCGCGCTGCTTCTCCAGCCCCAGCGCCGCCGTCTCGCGCACGCGCGGGTCCTGATCGTCGAGCGCCGCCCGCAAGAGTGGCCGCGGATCCGCGGGGCCGCTGGCGCCCTTGAGATCGCCGAGCTCGCGCATGGCCAGGAACCGCAGGACCGGATCGTCCGAGACGGCCGCGGGCGCGGCGACCGCCTCGGGGCTCCCCTCGGCCCCAAGCGCGCCGAGCGCGGCGATGGCCCGCCCGCGCAGCTCGAACGAGCGATCGGCGGCGAGCGCTGCGCGCAGGGCCACGATCGCCTCGGCGCGCCGCTCGGGCGTGCGCTTGACCGCCGCTGGGAGGATGCGCGCCAGATCGGCCGCGCGGGCGGTCGCGCCGTCCCCGCGCTGCGGCGCGGCCGCGAACGCCGCCAGCACCGCGTCGGCGCGCACCCGCCGGGCGCCGTCGACCGCCTGGACGATCGTTCCCCGCAACCCGCCGGGACCGCGGCCGACGGCGGCCAGCAGCGCCGCGGCCGCGTCGTCGTCGTCGAACGTGCCGAGGATGCGCGCCGCGCGGGCCCGATCGTCGACAGGAGCGGTCGGCGACGCCAGCAGGGCCGCCAGCGCCGACACCGGCGGAAGAGCGGCCTGGGCCAGCGTCATGGCGATCAGCTTCTCCTCCTTTTCGCTGGCTCCGGTCACCGCGGCCGTCAGCGCCTCGACGACCAGCGGATTCTTCGGCGTCGGCTCCAGCGTCGTCAGCGCCTCGACCAAGCATTCACGGCCCGCGCCCCGCGCGCCGAGGACTGCCTCGGCCGTCGGCACCACCGCCGCCTCGCCAAGGCCGATCACCAGCGGCAACCGCGCATCGCAATCGGGCGCGGTGGCGAGATCGGCGACCAGCCGCTTGGCCCCGTCGGGTCCGTCGGCCTCGGTGAAGATCGCCAGATCGCCGATCGCGGTCGTCCCGTAGTTCTTCGGCGGCGCGGCCTCCGTCCCCGGCGTGACGTCGGTGATCACCACTGTCACGCAAGAGGCGACGGTCGGCTTCGGCAGCGGCACCCAATAGGCGTCTCGCCAGTGGGCGGCGTCGGCGGCGGGATCGTCGGGGATCTCGACGTCGAAGCGCTGGGCCGCGGCCGGACCGAGCGCGATCTGAAAGCGCTTGAGTCGGTTCTTGCCGCGCAGGGCCTGCAGGCTCGCGCCGTCGCCCGGGAAGATACGCAGGCCACGGATGGCGTAGCCGCCCGCCGCCGCGCGTGCGGTCAGGAACTCGCCGCGGCCGTCGCCGCCGAGGCCCTCGGCCCAGGAGGTGGCCGGGTTGCCGTCGTCCAGCTCGACCGGCGGGGTCAAGCCGCGCGCGTCGCTGCCGGCCCCGCGGGTGGTCGACGCCCCGAGGAAATGGAAGTCGGCGATCGGCCGGCCGGAGGGCATGGCCGGATCCCCGCGGTGGGCCACCAGCGTCTCGCTGCCGGGAGGCGGCAGCGACGAGACGATCGGGCGAAAGCGCCCGGCGGCGAAGTCGTAGCCGCGGGGAAACAGCCGCGGGGGGACGCCGTCGCAGCGATCGACGCCGGCGGCGGTCTGGTATTCGACCACGCGGGCAGGGGTCGCCTCGACCCACAGTGACGTCTCACCGTCGGCGTCGCGGGGTCCGGTCATCCCCGACCAGACGACGCGCCGGGCGGTGCCGTCCACCTCACCGATCCAGACTTCCTCGGCCGAGGTACCGAGCACCGGGACCCGCAGCTCGGCCAGCCGGTGCCCGGCGACGGTGATCTCGCGGAGCAGGGGCGTTCCGCGGCGCAACGCCGGGGTCTTCAGCGTGACGCGGGTCAGGAGGGCGTCCCCGTTTCGGATCTCCAGCGCGCCGTCGCTGGCGCTGGCGAGCCGCAGCCCGGCGGCGGGCGGGGCGCCCGTGGCTGACGCCGGGGCGGCGGCCGAGGTGAGCAGCGTCAGGACCGTCAGCGCAGACAAAACGCGCATGCCTCGGGATAGCACGACATCTGCGTTATATAGAAGCCCCCATGAAGACCGCCCCCGGCGACAAGGCCGGCAAAGACTCAGCCGCTGGCGCCGCACCCGTCGCCGGCACCGTCGCGATTTTGGGCCGCCCCAACGTCGGCAAGTCGACGTTGCTCAACCGGATCGTCGGCGAGAAGCTGGCCATCGTCACCCCCAAGCCGCAGACGACGCGCAACCGGATCACCGGCGTCTACAACGGCGCCCGCGGGCAGATCGTCTTCGTCGACACGCCTGGCGTCCACGGCGCCACCAAGCAGCTCAATCGCTTCATGGTCGGCGAGGCGCTGGGGATCATCCCCGACATCGACGCCGCGCTGCTGATCGTCGACGCCGGGACCGACCGGCCGGGCGACGACGAAGAGCGGATCCTGCGCGCCCTGGCCGAGGCCCGCCGTCCGGTCGTCCTCGGCATCAACAAGGTCGACACGGTGAAAAACAAAGAGGCGCTCTTGCCACGGCTCGAGCGCTGGAACCAGCAGCCGGGATTGCGCGCGCTGGTTCCGATCTCAGCGAGCCGCGGCACCAACGTCGAGCGGCTGGTCAACGAGCTCTGGACGCTCCTGCCGGAGGGGCCGCCGCTCTTCGACGCCGAGCACCTGACCGATCGCACGGAGCGCTTTCTGGCGGCCGAGCTCATCCGCGAGCAGTTCTTCATCGCGCTCCGCCAAGAGGTGCCCTACGCCATCGCCATCGTCATCGACGAATGGAACGAGCGGCCCGCTGACGTGGTCATCGCCGCCAGCATCGTGGTCGAGCGCGAGAGCCAGCGGGCGATCGTGCTCGGCAAGGGGGGCACGATGATCCGTGACGTCGGGACCCGCGCGCGCGTCGCCATCAGCGAGCTCCTGCAGCGCCCGGCGCACATCAAGCTGACGGTCCGCATCGAACCCGACTGGACCACCTCGCCTGTTGCGATGGCGGAGCTCGGATACCAGAAGTGAGCGACGCCGATCTTCCGCTCGTCGCGCTGGTGGGGCGTCCCAACGTCGGCAAGTCGTCACTCTACAACCGCCTCGTCGGCGGCCGCCCGGCGCTGGTGGAAGACATTCCGGGCGTGACGCGCGATCGCCGCTACGGTCTGGCCGACTGGGGCCCGACGCACTTTCGCGTCGTCGACACCGGCGGCCTCGATCCGTCGGCGGCGGGGATCTTGGGAGCGATGCGCCAGCAGACCCTGCGCGCGCTCGATGAAGCCGATCTGGTCCTGTTCGTGGTCGACGCCCGTGAGGGGATCACCGGCGTCGACAGCGACGTGGCCAAGGTGCTGCGCCAGTCGGGCCGTCCCGTGCTGGTCGCCGCCAACAAGGTCGACTCCGCGCGCGCCGAGACGGCCGCCACCGAAGCGTTCGCGCTCGGCTTCCCCGACGTCTTTCCGATCTCGGCCAGCCACGGACGCGGGGTGAACGATCTGCTCGACATGGTGGTCGCGCGACTGCCGAAAACTGCGCGCGTACCGGGCAAGCCCTCCGAGCGAGCTGCCGACGGATCGTCCGAATCGCCGGAGACGGCGCTCCTCAAGCTGGCCTTCATCGGCAAGCCGAACGTCGGCAAGTCGTCGCTGGTCAATTGCCTGCTCGGTGAGGAGCGGGTCCTCGTCCACGATCAGCCCGGCACCACGCGCGATCCGATCGACACGCCGTTCTCGTTCGGCGGCCGCGAGTACCTGCTGGTCGACACCGCCGGGATGCGCCGCCGCCGCTCCATCGACACGTTGACCGAGCACGTGGCGGCCAAGATGGCGCGCGATCAGCTCGCGCGCTGCGACGTCGCGGCGCTGGTGATCGACGCGCGGGAGGGGGCGACAGCGGAGGACGCGCGGCTGGCCAGCCTGATCGAGGACTCCGGCCGTTGCGCGCTGGTGGTGCTCAACAAGAAGGATCTGGTCGGGCGCGCCGCCATCGACGCCAAGATCGAATCGACGCGCGAGGCGCTCGCCTTTCTGCGCTACGCGCCGGTGCTGCTGACCTCGGCGGTCACCCGGGCCGGCGTCACCACGATCTTGGCCGAGGCCGCCAAGGCCTTCGATCAGGCTTCGCGCCGGATCTCCACCGGCGAGCTGAACAAGCTGTTGGAGCAGATCGTCGCCCAGAAGCCGCCGCCGTCGGGGCGGGGCGGTCGCCACGTGAAGCTCTACTACGCCACCCAGGCGTCGGTCCGACCGCCGACCTTCTTCCTCAGCACCAATCATCCGGCCGAAGTCGGCTATCCGTACCGGCGGTTCCTGATCAACCGCCTGCGCGAGGCCTACGGCTTCGAGGGGACGCCGGTGCGCCTGGCGTTGCGGGCGCACCGGCAAAAGAAGACGGCACCGCCGGGCGCCGTGGCGGCCGCCGCTAGAAAACCCAGGAGAGCCGCGCGGTCATCGAGAACATGAACGGAGAGTTCCCCAATCCTTCGGGATTGCTGAACAGATCCTGCGGTCGGTAGAGATACTGAAAGCTGAGGCCGGCCCGCAGTCGCCGGGTCAGGTAGTAGTCGCCACCGAGACCGAGCTCGGAGGCGAGCATCGTCACCGTCGGGGCGAGCGGGCCGCTGATCTCGGCGAAGCCGAACTGCAGGGTGGCATAGGGCACCAGGCGAAGAATGTCGATCGTGTAGGTGACACCCACCAGCGCCGCCGCGGTGTGCTCGCTGCCGGCCGGGATCCCGGCCGGCTTGTCGGCCGAAACGGAGTGGGTCGACCCCTCGAGGACCCCGGAGACCGCCCAGGCGTCCGTCAGCCCGTACGCGACGTCTAGACCGCCGGCGGCGCCCCAGGGGCGGTTCCCCTCGTTGACCACCCCGATCCCGGCCCGCAGGCCAACCTGCAGCTCGTTGGCCCCGGCCGCGTGCGCCGACGCGGCGGCGCAAAGGCCACCCCAGAACGCCACGAAGGCCGCCGCTGGCTTCACGCCCGAGGACTATAAGCGATGTCCTGATGCGACGCGCGCCGGCGGACCATTGACCGGCCGGGGAGGCTCTGTTATCTCCCCCACCGGTGCCGAAGAGAAGACTCAGCAAGAAGGAGCTCAAGCGTCCCGACCAGTTCGTGGACTTTTGGACCCGTGTGTCGACGGCGACGGGCAACTACCTCTCCGCGCACATGCGCGCGCTCGTCATCTGCCTGACCGCGCTGGCCACGGTCGTCGCCGGCTCCGTCGCCATAAGCCAGGTGTCGGAGCGTCGGAGCATCCGCGCCGCCGAGGCGTTGGCCCATGCGCAGCGCCTCGCCAACGTCGACCAGACGCCCGAAGCAACGTCCGCGGACGAAGGGCTGCCGCGCCTCCCGACCGCCAAGCTGCAGCTCGAGGCGGCGCTCAAGGACCTGGACGCCGCCTTCGCCCCGTCGGGCCATGGTCCGCTGCACGCTGAGGCGATGGTGGTGCGCGGGAGCCTGCTGTTGGATCTCGATCGCGCCGATGAGGCGGTGACGACCTACCAGGGCCTCTTGCCGGACAACCTGGACAAGAGATTGCGGTTCCTGGCCCACGAGGGGCTGGGGTACGCCTACGAGCGGCAAGGCAAGCTGGACGACGCGCTCGGGGCGTTCAACAAGCTGGGCGAGGACTCCGCCGGCATGGACGGCTTCTACAAGGACCGCGCGCTCTACCACCAGGCGCGGATCGCGGAGCTGCGAAGCAACCCGACGGACGCCAAACGGATCTATCACGAGGTGCTGGATAAGAACCCCACCACCTCGTTGCGCGAGGAGATCACCAATCGCCTCGCCACGCTCGAGATGAAGTGACCACCCGGACGATCCTGCTCGCCGCGCTCGCCGCGGTGTCAGGTTGCGCTTCCGTCACCGCCCGGCCCGTGGGGGAGACAGAGGCCCCCGCGCACTCGGCCGGCGTGCTCCAGATGGTCTGGCGCACCACGCTGCACGAGCACGGTCTGTTCGAGCCCGAGCCCGAGGAGTGCGCGACCGGCGCGCTCGCCAACGGTCACCTGGTCATCGGCTCGCGCGCGGCGAACGTCGTCGGCGTCGCCCCCGATACGGGCCACGTCGACTGGGTCACCGGCGTCTCGGGCGGCGTCGACAGCACCGCCCGCTTCGACCCGAACCGCGGACAGGTCTACGTCGGCGCCGACGACGGCACCTTCTACGCGTTCGATCCGGCGTCGGGCGCCGTTCGCTGGACCTACCACGGCAAGGGGGCCTTCGAACGCGCGCCCGAGCTCGGGGCCGATCTCGTCTACACCGCCAGCGCCACCGATCGCGTGGTGGCGCTCGAGCCGGCGACCGGGAAGTGGCGCTGGCAGTACGAGCGCGAGATGCCGGAGGGGTTCACCATCCACGGCTACGCTGCTCCGCGCCTGCACGGCAACCAGCTGCTCACCGGGTTCGCCGACGGCTACTTCGTGTCGCTGGCGGCCGCCACCGGCGAGGTGGTCTGGGCGCGGTCGCTGGCGACCGCCTCCGAGCAGTTCGTCGACGTCGACACGACGCCCGCGCTGGCCGGTAACCTCGCCTACGTCGCGTCCTACTCGGGCGGCCTCTGCGCCGTCGACCTGCTCGACGGCGCGATCAAGTGGCGGCTCGGCGTCGAAGGGGTAGGCGACGTCAGCGTGGCCGACGGCCGCCTCTTCTTCGTGGCCCCACGGCAGGGGCTGCACTCCGCCGATCTCGAAGGACACGTCATATGGCGCCAGGGCCTCACCGAAGCCGGCGACCTCACCAAGCCGATGGTCGTCGGGCGCTACCTGATCTTCTCGGGCAGCCGCGCCGGCCTCTTCATCGTCGACCGCACCGGGGGTGGCCTGCTCGAGGTCTTCAACCCCGGCCACGGCGTCTGCTCCGCCCCCACGCTCGACGAGAAGCGCCAGCGCCTCTACGTCCTGTCCAACAGCGGCTCCCTCTACGCCCTCGACCTAGGGGCGTCTTAATCGGGGGACGTCGGGCGCTTGCGCGCCCTTTGCTCTCCCGCACCCCCACTCGCCCGACCCGCCCTGCGCACTCTTGGGTCCTCCGCGCCCCCGCTCTGGCTCGGCTGCCCCCCGCTCGCTCCGCGCCGCGGAGCCGAGGCTCGCCGCGGAGGGGGGGGGGGGGGGGGGGGGGGGGGGGG
>DATAVR010000025.1:0-2295 GCA_036267635.1 Polyangia bacterium
TCCGTTGACGCCGTCCTCGCCGGGCCGCGCCGCCTCACCCCCGAACCAGCGCAGGCGCTCGTCGCCGAGGCCCGCGGTCCAGACACCGTCGTCACGTCGTTTCAGCCGGGCCATCCCGTGGCGGTCGAAGCCGGCGCCGGCGGCGAGCGCCACCATCAGCCTGGCCGGCCCACTGACGGCGATCACGCGGCGCAGGAGGATCGCCTGGTCGGTGCGGCCCGGGAGCGCCAGGGCCTCCCGACATTCGACGATGCCGCCTCCCTCGGTGATCCAACGCGAGCGCCAGATCAGGCTGCCGTCCTCATAATGCCCACCCCAGACGAAGCGGCCGACCGGCGAGACCGTGTAACACGAGTCACCGCCGATCAGGGCGCTGAAGACGGCGTCGTCGTGCCAGCGCGGGAAGCACATCCAGGCAAAGTCGCCGCGCGGCCCGACCAGGGCGCCGCGCTCGCCGTCGGCGAGCAGCGCGTAGTCGCGCAGCGCGTGCGGGGCGAGGACAGGCCCGGCCACGGTCAGGACCGGCGGGCGAGGAGCCGGGCCGCGCCGGCCGCGGCGGCACCGAGAACCGCCCCGCCGCCGAGCGCCGTCCGGTGGCGACTCGCCCACCAGGTCAAGCTGCGCCCGTGCGCCTCGTCGTCGAACGGGCCGTGGGCGCCGGGGTCGCCGGACGGCGGCTCCATCAGGTTGCCGGCGCGGTTCTGCGCGTCAGGCGGCTCTTCGCTCTGCTGGCCGGAGACGGCGGTCTTCGCCAGGTAGAGCTCGGCCAGCCAGGGGGCGAATTTGCTGCCCAGCACCGTGTAGTAGGTCGGGAGGCCGACGTAGATCTGGCGACGGCGATGGGCGGCGGCGAAGTGGATCGCGTCGGCGGCGACCTCTGGTTGGTAGACCGGCGCCACCGGTTGCGGGTGGCGCGGCATCTTCGAGCGGTTGTGGTCGAACTGCGGCGTGTTGTGGCCGGGCAGCTGCACCATCGTCACGTGGACCTTCGAGCCTTTGCTGCGCAGCTCCGTGCGGACCGAGTCGAAGAAGCCCTTGATCGCGTGCTTGGCGCCGCAGTAGGGCGACTGCAGCGGGATCCCCTGATAGGCCATCGCCGAGCCGACCAGGACGATGGTGCCGCGGTCGCGCGGCATCATCCGCTTCAGCGCCGAGCGGGTCGACCAGACGGCGCCGTGGTAGGTGACGTCGGTGGCGCGGCGGAACTCGTCGGGCTCGATGTCCTCGAAGAAGGAGAAGACGGTGGTCATCGCATCGGAGACCCAGACGTCGACCGGACCCAGCTCGCGCTCGGCCTTCTCGGCGGCTTCCTCGACCGCGTCGGGGTCGGAGACGTCGGTCGGCACGATCAGCGCCGTCCCCCCCGCCACCTCGATCTCCGCCGCGGCGCCCTCGAGCTCTTCCTCACCCCGCGCCAACAGCGCCACCTTGTCGCCGTCGGCGCCGAAGCGCCGCGCCGTGGCCCGGCCGATCCCGGATCCGGCGCCGGTGATCACGACGACCCGCGATTTTCTCTCTTTGCCCATGTGGAGGGGTACCCCTCGTCGCCGCCTATCCAACCGTGGAGCTTTAGTTGCTCTATCCGCCACTAAAGCTCCACAGAGCCCGGCGCCCGGGAGACGCCCGATGCGCATCGACGCGCTTGTCGCCCAGCCGCTCGGCCAGGCGCGAGGCGAGCGCCATGATCGTCAGCGCCGGGTTTGCCGAGCCCTGGGTCGGCATCACGCTGCCGTCGGCGACGAAGAGGTTGGGCACCTCCCAAGCGCGTTGGTCGGCGTCCACCACCCCGGTCTCCCGCGAGCCGGACATCGCACAGCCGCCGACCAGGTGGGCGTAGCGGTCGATCGCCAGCACGTCCTGCGCGCCCGCCGCCTCGAGGATGTCGTGCAGCCGCTGCTTGGCGAAGGCGATGTTGGCGCGGTCGTTGTCGCACTGGCCGTAGTCCATCCGCGCCACCGGCACCCCGTTCGCGTCCTTCTCGTCGGCCAGGGTCACCCGGTTCTCGGGCAACGGCAACAGCTCGCTGAGGGCGCCGAGCGTGTACCAATGGTTGTAGTCGCGCATGTACTCGCGCAGCGCCTGGCCCCAGTGGCCGTCGGCGAGGACGTGCTCGGCCCAGGCGATCGGCAGCGGCCCCACCGTCTGCACCGAGAACCCGCGCGCGAAGCCGCGGCTCTCGTCGGTCTCGTAGAACTGCTCGGAGCTGACCTCCGGCGGCGGCGCCTTGTACATCCGCATCTCTTCCGGGAAACGCCCGGCGACCTGCGGCGCCCCCTGCACCATCACCCCGCGGCC
>DATAVR010000026.1:0-4571 GCA_036267635.1 Polyangia bacterium
CATCGAGGTCGTCGCCTTCGATCACTTCTGGATCGAGCAACCGAAGCGCCTCTCGCAGACGCGCCTCGAACCGCCGCACCGCGCGCGTCCGCGCCACCCGGCCGACGGCGTCGCGTTCCGCCAGCGCCATGAGGGCGTCGACGACCTCCTGATTCGCCGTGGCTCCGGCATGGCTTCGTGCACCGGATTCGGGCCGGATTCGCGCTCCGCGCGCGGGAGCAGCGGGCGCCCGACGAAGCACAGATCGCGCGGTAGGCGCCTTTCGCTTGCCCACGTCAGCAGCCTATCAGCGCCGCAGGAGAAGGCGAACCAGCCGACTTTCAAGACTGTCGCCTTCGACCACTCGGCCACTCCTCCGCGGAGCGACATTCTAATACACTGAGTTGGTGGTGGCGGCGTTGCTCTTGGCGGCTCTGGTCGCGACCGAGGTCGGGCAGGTGGCGCCGCCGCTCGAGGGCGTGCCGGGGGGCTTCCAGGGGCAGGTCACGCTGGTCGTTTTCTTCGCGACCTGGTGCAAGCCGTGCCACCGGGCCTTCCCGGAGCTCGCTCGGATCGATCGAGAGCTCACCGGGCGCGCGCGCATCGTTCTCGTCGAGGCGGGGGAGGCTCCGGACGAGGTGCGCCTCTTCCTGGCGGCCAACCCGCCGCCCCCCGGCGCGATCGTCGGCACGGACATCTCCGGGGAGGCCCGGCATCTCTGGGGCGTCCACTCCTTCCCCAGCTTCTACCTGGTCGATCGCGACGAGATCGTGCGACGCACCCAGCACGGATGGGGCGACGGCTCGGCGGCGACCTTCGTGCGCTTGATGCACCAGCTGCTGGGAGACCCGCCGCCGCCCGCGCCGGGGCGCAACCGACGCCACGACCCCGTCACCAGCGAGCGGCCTGCCGGTCCGCCCGAGCGTGAGGTGGTCAAGGGCGTCGAGATCCTGCGCCAGCCCTGACCGCTACTCGTGTTCGACGAGGGCGAGCCCCAGCGCGGGGCCGGCGGAGGTAGCGGGGCTCGATCCCGGGTTCTCCGGCGAAGAGGGGGGCGACGAGGGCGGCAGCGACGGGTGCTCGTCATCGATCGCGGGCCGCTGCGGCTCGTCGATCGCCGACGGCGGCGGCACGGCGCTGGCCACCGGCATCCGTGAGTTCTCGTCGCGCCGTTCGCGGTCACGGCGCTCGTCGCGCCGATCCTGTGGCTGGCGCCAGTCGACCGGGACCGACGGTGAGGTCAGGAAGTTGGCGGGATCGGGCAGCACCAGGGCGTGGCGCAGGACCTCGTCCATGTGCTCGACCGGGATGACCTTCAACGTCTTCAGCACCCGCTTGGGGATGTCGCGCAGGTCTTTGGCGTTCTCCTTGGGCATGATCACCGTGGTGATCCCGGAGCGGTGCGCGGCCAGGATCTTCTCCTTGAGGCCGCCGATCGCCAGCACGCGGCCGCGCAGCGTGATCTCGCCGGTCATCGCCAGGTCGCGCCGGACCGGGACCCGCAGGAGCGCCGAGACCAGCCCGGTGCACATGGTGATGCCGGCCGAGGGGCCGTCCTTGGGAATGGCCCCCTCCGGCAGGTGGACGTGGATGTCGGCGCGGCTGTAGAAGTCGCGGTCGAGCCCCAGCGAGGGGGCGCGCGCGCGCACGTAGCTGATCGCCGCCTGCGCCGACTCCTGCATGACGTCGCCCAGCTTGCCGGTCAGCACCAGCTTGCCCTTGCCGGCGACGATCGAGACCTCGGTGGCCAACAGCTCGCCGCCGTGCATGGTGACTGCCAGGCCCATCACCAGGCCGATCTCGTCGTTCCCCTCCTGGCGCCCGTAGCGGAACCGGTGAGGGCCGAGGTAGCGGGTCAGACGCTTGGGCGTGATCCGCCAGCCGAGCGTGGGGCCGTCGTCGAGCATGTGCACCGGGGCCTTCTTGGCCACCACGGCGCGGGCGATCTTCCGGCAGACGGTGGCCAGCTCGCGCTCCAGGTTCCGGACCCCGGCCTCCTTCGTGTAGTAGTGGATGACGTCGCGAACGGTATCCTCGGGGAACTCGACCGGCACGTCGGCGATGCCGTTGTCGCGCTTCTGCTTGGGGATGAGATAGCGCTCGGCGATGGAGACCTTCTCGAACTCCGTGTAACCGGGGAGCTGGATGATCTCCATCCGGTCCTGCAGCGGGATCGGGATCCCGTGCAGGTAGTTGGCCGTCGTGATGAACATGACGTCGGAGAGGTCGTAGTCGAGGTCGAGGTAGTGGTCGTTGAAGGTGCTGTTCTGTTCCGGGTCGAGCACCTCCAAGAGCGCCGCCGAGGGATCGCCGCGGAAGTCGGTCGACATCTTGTCGATCTCGTCGAGCAGGAAGACGGGGTTCTGCGTCCCGGCCTTCTTCAAGGACTGGATGATCTTCCCGGGGAGCGCGCCGATATAGGTGCGGCGGTGGCCGCGGATCTCCGCCTCGTCGCGGACCCCGCCCAGGGAGAGCCGCACGAAGTCGCGTCCGGTCGCCTTGGCGATCGAGCGCGCCAGCGACGTCTTGCCGACGCCAGGTGGGCCGACCAGACAGAGGATCGGCCCCTTGAGCTTCTGCACCAGCGCCTGGACGGCGAGGTACTCGAGGATCCGCTCCTTGACCTTCTTGAGACCGTAGTGGTCCTCGTCGAGGATCCGCTCGGCGTCGACGACGTCCAGCTTGTCCTCGGTCTTCTCGCCCCACGGCAGCCCCAGCACCCAGTCGACGTAGTTGCGGACGACGGCCGCCTCCGCCGACATCGGCGCCATCATGCGCAGCTTCTTGAGCTCCTTCTTGACCTTCCCCTGCGCCTCTTTCGACAGGTTCTTCTGCTTGGCGCGCTCTTCCAGCTCGGTCAGCTCGTTCTTGAACTCGTCTCTGTCGCCGAGCTCCTTCTGGATCGCCTGCATCTGCTCGTTGAGGTAGTACTCCTTCTGCGTCTTCTCCATCTGCTTCTTGACGCGGGTCCGGATCTTCCTCTCCACCTGCAGGATCTCGATCTCCGCCTTGATCAGCTCGTAGAGCCGCGAGAGGCGCTTCGACGGCGCGTCGATCTCCAGGATCGCCTGCTTGTCGGCGAGCTTCAGCTGCAGCTGCCCGACCATCGTGTCGGCCAGCTGGCCGGGATCTTCGATGGTCTGCACCGAGATCAGGATCTCCGGCGCGATCCGTTTGTTCAGTTTGACGTAGGTCTCGAAGGTGGCGTGGACCTCGCGCACCAGCGCGTCCAGCTCCACCGAGCGCTCCTGCACCTCCGGGATCTCCTCGATCTCCACGGTGAAGAAGCCGTCGGTCTGGGTGAAGCGGCGGATCTGCGCGCGCCGCTTCCCTTCCACGAGTACCTTCACCGTCCCGTCGGGGAGGCGCAAAAGCTGGATGATCGTCCCGATCGTCCCGATGGTGAAGATGTCCTCGGGGATCGGCTCGTTGGTCTTCGCCTTGCGCTGCGCGGAGAGGAAGATCTCCTTGCCCCCGGCCCCTGCCCCGCCCGAGGCGCCACCTTTGCCCATCGCCTCTTCGAGCGCGCCGATCGATTTTTCACGACCGACGAAGAGCGGCACCACCATGTGCGGGAAGACGACGATGTCCCGCAACGGAAGCAGTGGTACGCGACGGGGCCCCTTTTTCTCGTCGTGGCGGTCGGACATGCGCACCGCAATCGTAGCGCCGCCCGGCGGCGGAAGCCAAATTCGAACGTGCCTGAGCTGCCGGTCTTTTATTCCGGCGCCCGCCAGACCAACCCGGCGGCTGGGCTCGGGGGCTAAACGGGCTGCTAGTTGCGGCCCTGGCCGGACAGGCGCCCGGTACCGTCGTTGTTGTCGATCTGGCTGTCGCCCTGGTCGACGGCGTCGGCCGGCGCCGCGGCGCCGACGTTGTCGTTGACGTCCTCCGGCTCAGCCGACTCCTCGAGGTGGACCACCACGGACTCGCCGAGGAGGTGCCCGGGAACCGGCTCCATCGCGGTCGGCGCCGAGGTCGATGCCAGATCGGGCGCCGGCAGGAGGTCGCTGGAGAGGGCATTGGCGGCCATCAGCGACAGGCCGCCCAATCCGAGCGCGACGCTCCAGTAGAGGAACGCCCCCACGAAGAGCAACGGCATCCAGGCGATCCAACGGGTGGACGAATTTCGCTCCCTGCGATCGTACATGCGAATCCCTCCCTGCTGCGCAAAAGTCATGAGGCCGATCTCTCGCCGGCCGCCGCCTGACCCTTCTGGTACATGAAGAGCGGCTGCTGGCCTTTCTGAATGGTTTCTTCGTTGATCACGACCTCGCGCACGGGCGTGCCGTTGGTCGGGACCTCGAACATGATGTCGAGCATCGCCTGCTCGAGGATCGCCCGCAGGCCGCGCGCGCCCGACTTGTGCTTCTGGGCGTCCGAGGCGACCGCCTGCAGGGCCCCCTTGGTGAAGCGCAGCTTGACGCCGTCCATCTCGAACAGCTTCTGGTACTGGCGCACCAGAGCGTTCTTCGGCTTGGTGAGGATGTCGATGAGCGCCGCCTCGTCGAGCTCGTGCAGCGGCGCGATCACCGGCAAGCGCCCGACGAACTCCGGGATCATGCCGTACTTGAGCAGATCCTCCGGCTGGA
>DATAVR010000027.1:0-13610 GCA_036267635.1 Polyangia bacterium
CTCCTTTGCCAGGATGAACTCGACCTGGCGGGTCTGACCCGGCGCCAGCTGTATTCGCTGGAAGCCTTTGAGCTCACTCACCGGCCGCGCCACGCTGGTGCCGGTAAGGCGAATGTAGCATTGCACGACCTCGGCCCCTTCGCGTTTGCCCGAGTTCGTGACGCTGGCGCTGACCTTGACCGACGCGGCCCCTCTGTCGATGGCTGCAGCGCTGATCCTCCGCGCGCTGGCCGAGGTCGCCGAATAAGCGAACGTCGTATAGGAGAGACCATAGCCGAAAGGAAAGAGCGGAGCGTTGCGCTCATCGATATAACGACTGGTGAACCGGGACGGGCCGACGGACGTCGCGGCGATGGAGGTGGCCCCGTAGGCCGTGGCGTCGCGCGCTTCCGGCTCCGGCGGCATCGGGCGTCCGGTGTTGAGAGCGTCGTAGTAGAGCGGCTCTTGCCCCACTGCACGTGGCCAGGTCGCCGTGAGGTGTCCCGAGGGATTCACGTCGCCGAAAAGCGTTCGCACGAGCGCCGGGCCCGCCTCCACGCCTGGATACCAGGCCGCGACGATCGCGGCCGCATGCTCGGCCGCCCACCCGACGGTGAGCGGCCGGCCGCTGAACAGCAGGACGATGACAGGCCTGCCCGTGGCGTGGATTGCCTCGAGTAGCTTCTGTTGCTGGCCATCGAGGTCGAGGTGGGCTCGCGAGGCGGCCTCTCCGGTTCGGTCGGCCTGCTCGCCGAGGGCGAGGATCGCCACGTCGGCCTGGCGGGCCACACGTATAGCGGCGTCGAAGCCCGACCGATCGTCGCCCAGGATCTTTGAACCTTCGGCGAAAAGAAGCCTCATCCCGTCCGCCGCCGTCCGCTCCTCCAGGGCAGCTTTGAGCGTGATCACCTCGTCGGGAGTTCCCTGCGCGCTCCAGCAGCCGAGCATGTCCCTCGCGCTGTTCGCGAGCGGGCCAATGAGAGCAATCGTGCGCCCGGGCTTCGACACCAGAGGCAAGATCGGAGCCTGCCCGTCGCCTGGAGCCGAATCCTTGAGCAGGACAAAGGACTCTTCCGCCGCTCGCTGCGCCAGCCGACGTGATTCAGGGCGGACCACCACTGAACCATCTGCCGAACCACTTGGGGGGGCATAAGGGTTTTCGAACAGCCCAAGGTCGACTTTCAGCCGCAGGACCCGCTTGACCGACTCGTCGAGCTCCTGCCGGGGAACGGCGCCGGAGCTGACCAGAGCAGGCAGCTCGGAAACATAGAGACCGCTCTCCATATCCATGTCGACCCCCGCCAGGAACGATTTACGCGCGGCTGTCGCTCCATTGTTGGCGATTCCTTGAGGAATCGTTTCTTCGACGGCTCCCCAATCGCTGACGACCAGCCCAGCGAAGCCCCACTCCCTGCGCAAGATATCGCGAAGGGTGAACGCGTTCGCGCTCGCGGGCACGCCGTTCAATGGATTGAAGGCGGACATGAACGTCGCGACCCCCGCCTCGGCGCTGGCGCGGAACGGGCTCAGATAGACTTGGCGCAGCGTCCGCTCGGAGATATCGGTGGTGTTGTAGTCGCGCCCGGCCTCGGCCGCGCCATACCCGACGAAGTGTTTCGCGCACGCCAGGATCGAGGTCCGATCGTGGAGGCGCTCCCCCTGATACCCTCGGACGTAGGCTCTCGCGAGGACCGAACCGAGGTATGGATCCTCGCCGGCGCTCTCGGCAATGCGGCCCCATCGGGCGTCGCGCGCGATATCCACCATCGGGGAAAAGGTCCATCGGATACCTTGCGCCGCGGTCTCCTCGGCTGCCAGGCGCGAGGTCTCCTCGATGAGCGCGGGGTCCCAGGTGGAGGAAAGGCCGAGGTTGATGGGAAAAATCGTTCGAAATCCGTGGATGACATCGAGGCCAAACAGCAATGGAATGTGCAATCGGGAGCGCTCGACCGCGATCCGCTGGTAGTGATTGACGTCCTCGGCACGCGTCACGTTCAAAAGACTTCCAACCTCGCCCGCGGCGATCATGGTTTCGTAGGCGTTGCGGCGGGTCCCGGGGCCCGTGGGTTGCCCAGCGGAGTATTGATTGAGCTGTCCGACCTTCTCCGCGAGGGTCATCTGCCTCACCAAATTTGCGACCCGGTCGTCGTGGTTTGGCGAGGGCCGGGCAGGGAACGCCTCTGCGGTCGCTAACACTAATAGGCAGCCGAGCAGCGAGGTGACCCTCATTTCGTCAAGGGTGATGCCGATTTTCGCTACCGGTATGGTCGAGGGACGACAGGGGCACTACATAGATCTCTCGCGGGAGCACCCAGCAGTTGAACCGATCCAGAGAGCCGCGACGCCGCATCACCGTCTTGATGACCTTACTGGCGGGCGGCGTGCCATTGAATCCAGCGGCACGCGCCGACGCGACGTACATTCGCGATGGTGCCTTCGAGCACGACACGGTGACCGAGCTCGCCCGCCGCCTCTCACGCTCTCCCTTCGCGCCGCCGAAGGCGCCGTTGCCGAAGGCGCTGGCCGATCTCGACTACGATCACTATCGCGACATACGGGTTCGTCCCTCGAGCACAATCTGGGCAGACGAGGGCGGGCAGTTCCGGCTGCAATTGCTTCCGCGCGGCTTCGTCTTCACCGACCCCGTCGAAGTGGCGCTGGTCACCAAGGGGCACTGCACGCGTATCGCCTACAGACCGGACTTCTTCGTCACCGGTGACGTGATGAAGTCACCACTGCCTACTGAGGACATCGGCTTCTCCGGATTTCGCGTGCTCTTCCCCATCAATCGTCGCTCCGTATTCGACGAGGTCGCCGTCTTTCAAGGCGCCAGCTATTTTCGGTCGCTCGGCGAAACGCAGGTCTACGGGCTGTCGGCGCGCGGCCTCGCCAACAAGACCGCGGCGCCCGAGGGAGAGGAGTTTCCCGCGTTTCGGGCGTTCTGGATCGAAGAGCCGCCGACGCGCTCGACTCAGACCATCGTCGTGCACGCCTTGTTGGACAGCCCCAGCGTCGCGGGCGCATACCGCTTCCAGATTCATCCCGCTCATGGCGCGACCCACGCCACCACGATGGATATCGAGGCAGTGCTGTTTCCGCGGGTGGAGCTCGGCAAGGTGGGCCTCGCGCCTGCGACCAGCATGTTCATGTTCTCGCCCAACGGCCGCATGTCGACCGATGACTACCGCCCGGAGGTTCACGATTCGGATGGCCTGCTCGTGTTCAACGGGCGCGGCGAGCACCTCTGGCGGCCGCTGCAGAATCCCGCGCAGGTCGAGGTCAGCGCCTTCCTCGACGTGAACCCCGCCGGCTTCGGCCTCTTGCAGCGAGACCGCAATCCTGCCGATTACCAGGATTTCGAGGCCGCCTACGATCGGCGGCCTAGCCTCTGGTTCGAGCCCGTTGGTGAGTGGGGCGAGGGAGCGGTCGTGCTCACGGAAATCCCCAGCGACGCGGAGATTCACGACAACATCGTGGCGTTCTGGCGGCCCAAGGTGCCCCTGCCCGCCGGAGGGGAATATCGATATGCCTACCGCGCGTCGTGGGGGGATGGACCTCCGGCGGCGCTCGAGCGGGCGCGCGTAGTGGCGACGCGTCGGGGCCGCGCCGACGTCCGCGGGCCGACACCGGTGCGGCGGTTCGTCATCGACTATCTGCCCGCGGCGAAGATGGCCCACGCGCCGCGCACGCCGCTGCCGCAAGCAAAGGTGTCGGCATCCGCGGGGAGCATCAAGGATATCGTTGTCGCCGACAACCCGCTCGTGGGTGGCTACCGGTTGAGCTTCGTGTTTGATCCGCGGCCCGCCAAGGCGGCCGAGTTGCGCGCCGACCTGACCTTTAGCGACCGGCAGACCGCCGAGACCTGGGTCTACCGATGGACAGCTCCGTGAACCCTGGGGAGCCGAACGCAGAGAGCCCGCGCCGATGACCGCTGGGTTTCTTCCGCGTGAGCTGCCGACAACGATGCCTTCGCAGACCTTCTCGGTCGAAATCGACAAAGAGACGCGGCACGTTCCTGTCCATCCCGAACACTGGTTGGCTCCCGCGATGCGTCGGGCCTTCGTCTTCGGCGGAGCGGCGCTGGTTTCGGGCATCGCGATAAATGAGATGCGGTTGGTCCTGAACCTCGGTGGACTGACCATTTTGGAGATCGTCGTGCTGGTCCTCTTCGCCCTGAACACGATCTGGATCTCCTTGTCCGTCCCGATGGCGATCGCCGGCTTCGTCCGACTCCTGTTCCGGCGGTCCCGTATTCCGGAAGCTGGTCCGCTCACCAGCCGGACGGCGCTCCTGATGCCGCTCTACAACGAGGAACCCGCTCGGGCCGCCGCAGCTCTCGATGCCATGGCCAACGACCTGGCGGCTCGCGGGGCAGGCGATCATTTCGATCTCTTCATTCTCAGCGACACGACCGACGGCGACATCGCGCTCGCCGAGGAGGAGGCCGTCTGGGCGTTTCGCCGTCGCCTGAGCGATGGCCCGTCGATCTACTATCGCCGGCGCGAACGCAACACCGCCCACAAATCTGGGAACATCCGGGAGTTCTGCGAACGCTGGGGTCGCGCCTACGACCACCTCCTGGTCCTTGATGCAGACAGTCTGATGGAGGGGGCGACCATCATCGAGCTCGTGCGCCGTATGGAGAACGATCCCGACGCCGGCTTGATCCAGACCGTCCCGCGCCTCTACGAAGGGACGACCCTGGTGGCGCGCCTGCAACAATTCGCCGCCAGAGTCTACGGACCGGTGTTGGCGTCGGGTCTGGCGTGGTGGACGGGTCGCGAGGGAAACTTCTGGGGACACAACGCCATCATCCGATCACGCGCGTTCATGGAGTCGTGCGGGCTGCCGGAGCTGCCCGGCCGCCCTCCGCTGGGCGGCCACATCCTGAGCCACGACTTCGTCGAGGCTGCCCTGCTCCGTCGAGCCGGCTGGAGCGTGCGGATCGCCGACGATCTGCAGGGCTCGTACGAAGCCTGCCCAGCCACCCTCGTCGACCTTGCCATCCGCGACCGTCGCTGGTGTCAAGGGAACCTGCAACACGCCCGGGTGCTCGGCGCGAAAGGGTTGCACTGGGTGAGCCGCTTCCACCTGCTCTCCGGGATCTTTTCTTTTGTGTCATCGCCGGTATGGCTGCTGTTCCTTCTGGCGGCGCTCGCGCTCGGGGTGCAAAACGAGTTTGCGCGGCCCGAGTATTTCACCCGCTCGTTCAGCCTGTTTCCGGTGTGGCCGCACATCGACCCGGTGCGAGCGCTGCACACCTTCATCCTGAGCCTCGCGATTCTCTGTGTTCCCAAGGTGCTGGGAGCGCTGGCATTCGCCGGCGGCGGCAAACGCTTGGGGGCCGGCGGTCGCTTGCTGCTTCCGTTCAGCGTCGCGCTCGAGTTCGTCCTCTCCGCGTTGCTCGCTCCCATCCTGATGCTGATCCATTGCGGGCTGGTGGCGAGCATCGTGGCCGGGCGCGACTCCGGCTGGCGCCCGCAGCGGCGCGGAGACCAGCGCGTGCTATGGACGGAGGTCGCTTATCGGCACCGCTGGCACGTTGTCGTGGGAGCGGGCTTGGCTCTCGTTGGCTACTCGATCTCCTGGGAAATGGCGGCTTGGCTCTCGCCGGCTGCGCTCGGAATGGTGGCTTCGGTGCCACTTTCGCTGTTCACGGGTTCCTCGCGCGTCGGCACGTGGTCGCGGAGGCTGCGGCTCTTGCGGACGCCCGAAGAGGCCGAGCCTCCCGCCATCGAACGAACGATGAACCTCGCATATCCGCCCTACCGTGAGGCCGTGGCCGGCGCCCCCAATCTGGTCGCGATCGCGACGGACAGCGAGAAATTGCGCCGTCATCTTGCGCTGACCGACCAAAGCCCGCGAGACGGCCTCAAGGAGGTCGAGGCCGCTGAAGCTACCGCGGACCTGAAGGTTCGCTCGGCCGAGACGCTCGAGGATGCGGTCGCCCATCTGAGCCCCCGCGAACGAGCTCACGTCCAGTCGGCACCAGAGCTTCTGCTGATGCTGTCGCGCCTTCCTCGGCGTGGCGCCACGCTTCCGAGTCGCGACTGCCGAGGTCGGGAATCGTGAAGGCACGTCGCGATTGAGGATCCAAGCAGGACGCCCAAGTTCTGAGTCGATGGAGGCACGCACTCAAGCACCGAGTCCGGCCGGAAGGCATCTGCTCGCACACGAGGAAAAGCATTAGGCCAATCGGCGTGCATCTCCCTCGGCGAGACGCGGGCGCCGCGGAATCCAAAATCGAGACGTGGTGGGAAGGTGGCTCCTCTGACGCCTCGCGCATGCATTGAGCCGAACGGACGAGCCCGAGGGCAGACAACCCAATGTCCCCTGGAAGAAAGATCGGCGAACATCTGTTAGCGGAGCATGGATGATGCAGCATCAGCTCGGCGTTCCCCGTTTTGGCGAGCGATTGTGGCAGGGGTGAGCGCCGCTGCGTTGAGCGTGGGCGTGGCGCGCGCATTCGCGACGACGCCGAGCGCAGGTCCGCCGGCGGCTCAGGCCGGTGCGCCCCAACCGTCGAATGTCAGCCCGTCTCCCATGCTCAGCCCGAAGGTCGAACAATCACCCGAGGCGCGCGCACTTTCTTCGGCGTTTGCGGCCGCGGCTCGCGCGTTGCGGCCGAGCGTCGTTCGGATCGACGTCGAGATGGCTGGCGCGGGTCTCGTCCGCGGGGAGCACTCGTTCCCCGGCCAATCGGACGGCGTCCCGCCGTCGTTCAAACGATTCTTCGACTTCGGGCGTGGGGGCTCTTCGCCGGGTGAGCTTCCCGCGCCGGGCCACGGGACTGGCTCGGGCGTCATCGTCGATGCCGAGGGCGACATCGTCACCAACAGCCACGTGGTCGACCACGCCACGAAGGTCACGGTCACCCTCGCGGATGGCGCGGAGACCTCCGCCCGAGTGGTGGGCCGCGATCCCGAGACGGACCTGGCGATCGTGCGCCTCGCGCGCGTCCCGGCCGGCCTCACGGTCGCCAGGCTGGGGAACTCCGACGATCTCCAGGTCGGCGATTGGGTTCTGGCCGTCGGCAGCCCGCTCGGTCTGGACCAGACCGTCACGGCCGGCATCGTCAGCGGTAAAGGGCACGTCGGACGACACGTGCAGATGTCTGGCGACCGCGTACGGACGTACATCCAGACAGACGCCATGATCAACCCCGGCAACTCCGGCGGTCCGCTGGTCGATCTTCAGGGCGAGGTGGTCGGCATCAATACCCTCATCAACACGGGGCCGGGCGGCGCTTACGGGTTCGCGATCCCCATCAAGGAGGCGACGCGCGTCACGCAGACGCTGCTCGCCGGGGGACACATGCGCTATCCGTTTCTCGGCGTTCACGTTGGCGACGCCGCCTCGATCCCACCCGCCGAGAAGGAGAAGCTCGCAGCAGCCATCCCAGAAAGGGGTGCCTTCGTCTCCGAGGTCACCGAGGGGAGTCCAGCCGCCCGTGCCGGGTTGCAAGCCGGTGACGTGATCACCGGGATCGACGGAAAGAAGATCGAGACGGCGACGGAGATCGTCGACACCGTCTCTTCGAAACCCATCGGGACCACGGTGGTTATCCGAATCGTGAGGCAAGGGAAGCCACAGGACATCCGGGTCTCGGTGGGCGAATTGCCCTCACCCGACAGCGAGGTCGCGATCGCCGACGCTGGCTCGGCGGGCATGGCTCTGCAGACAGTGACGCCGGACCTGGCCCAGTCACTCGGGCTTCCCGCGACCACCAAGGGAGCTGCCGTGACGGATGTGGCCTCCGGTAGCCCAGCCGCTCGCGCCGGGCTGCGGCCGGGCGACGTGTTGGTCGAGGTGGACCGTCAATCCGTGGACAGCGCTGAAGCGGCCGCGAACGCGGTGACACAACCCCGGGTCAATGGGCATCTCCTGCGCGTCGTTGGCGAGCACGGCGTTCGCTTCGTCACGGTCCCGATGGCGTGAGCACGCGAGGCAACGCCGGCCGCGTGCAGCGCCAGCCGGTGCCCTCGGCCGAGGGGCTCGCGAAGCCGACCCGCTTGGGTGATCTTGAGGGGGATGATTGTCGCGCTCGTCAGGAGGTGGGCTACAGCAGTGCTCGCGGCTTCGTTGAGCGCGTACTCCGGATGCCCCATGTTCTCGGTCCTGTAGCTCTTCGCATATACGATCGCCCGAGCAGCCATCAGCTCCATGAGGGCCTCCTCGCGTTCGCGGTCCACCGAGCCGTCGCGTCGGTGCTCGTACGCCGTCCCGCCGGCGAAGGTCTTCCGCTCAGCCTCGCTCAGGATTTCGATCTCTAGCAGCCTGGGGTCGAGGAGAGCCATGAGGCGCACCAGGATACCGCTCCGCACCGCAGGCCGGTCAAGCCGTCGGAGTCCGTCGAAACGAACCCGACAGCCACAAAGGCGCGCTCACTTCAGTGCCGGAATTCGGGCCGCCACGAGGCGGACAGCCTGACGTTCTAGGTGCCGCCGCGCTGCGGCCGCGGCGCACGTGACTCGGTGCGCGCTGCCGCCCTGACCGCGAAATCCTCGAAAATCGGCTTCTTCATCGGTGCCGAGGCCTGAAACGGCGCCCATGGTGCACGGAGATATCAGGTAAAAGCCAAATCGCACAGCAAGTTAGCGATCGCGTGATACTTGCGTGGATCGAAAGGTATCACCTTTTTCTTTTTGAAATGGCCTAGATACGCCGAAGGTGTATCAGGCCCTTTATCTTGCGTTCGTCCCTCAGGCCGCAGAACCGGACTACCCGATCGATGATGTCATCCTCGATCGCGATCTCATTGCGGCGGTCGGAGCGACGATGGCGAAACAGTCGATCCACGGAGGATGGCGACTGAGTGACGTCAACGGCGAGATTCGATGAGCGCGCTCTGGGCGAACTGCGAGAGCCTTGGAGGCGATGCCACCATCAACCATCGAAACGACGTTACAGGCGATCGGTGACGCGATCAGGAGGGCGGACGTCCGTAGTCAGGCGACGGGCGATCAGAGCGGTTGCGCAAGCCGCGCCCGAATCGGCGTCGAAGGCGGTTCTAGTGCGAACGGCGGTGCGGTTCGTGGCGAGACCCGTGATGTTATCGGTGTGGCAACGATGGCGGCGGCCAGCGCGTCCCCGTCGGCGAATTGGGAGCGGTCTCCTGCACGAATTCGGCGGTGGCGGTCACGGCGCAGAGCAGTAGAGCGGCAGCAGCCGATCGTCCATTGTCGGGCGTGGGAACGGCGCCCGCCGATGCGAGCGGCGCATTGGTCGAAGACGACCCGCACGACGCGTTGCCGTCGATCGCAGCGTCCCACGGGTGGCTGTGGGGTGTCGCCTGACAGCAGGAGAAGAGGTGAGTCGATCACCCCGGCGGGGCTCGTGGCGGCACGCGGTGTGGTGTCTGTCGCGAAGACAGGCGAGCGGGCACGAGTGCCGGATCCTTATGAGAGGCGCAGCGTTCGGCGTAGAGCTTGACGACATGGGGAGGACATACTCGGCGACGTCGGTGATATCGAGCGCAACTGCTAGGAGGCACGGCGGCGAGGCCAAGCCCCGGCGACCTGGTGGGTCATGGACCGTAGCGGACGGCGACGGCTACGGACGCGGCTCCCGCCGCCAGATCGCGAGCGCAAAAAAGCAGGTCCGTTTGAGGGGCGTCTTGCCGAGAAGGGCGGTGAGGATCGCATCGCATGTTCACCGAAGATCGCTGGCCTACCGTTCGTGGAAGGCGGTGTGTGCTCAAAGGCCCGTCCGGAAGGGCCGTGGGGGCGTGGCGATGAGTCTCTTCGACGAACGAGCCCTTCGGGAGATCGTCGCTGAGGAGGTCCGGCGCGTGCTCCGCGAGGAGCTGTCGGAGCGAGGCAGACCGGCGAGCGACGGCGAGTTCTTGCCGGTCGCCGAAGCAGCGGCGAGGGTGGCGGTGGCACCCGCGACGATCCGCGTGTGGATGGCGCAGGGGCGCTTGCGTCGCTACCACGCCGGCCGTGAGCTTCGGGTCCGCACCGCGGAGCTGGCCGGGCTCATGGGGACCCCCGCGAACTCCAACGGGGGAAACCCGAGCGGGGCGACGCCCGAAAAAGAGGCGGAGCTATACCTCGACCGTAGGCGCCAGGCGGGCCGAAACGCGGTTGACTTAATATCAACGGAAGGCTTAAAGTCTAAATGTCGACCTTTGAGGAGCCGTTACGTCCCGCTGAGGCCCGAGTGCTTCTCCGGACAATTCTGGCCACCGGGGAGGTCATCTTCACGAACCACGCGCTGGACGAAATGGCACAGGACGGAATCAGCCAGGCCGAGGCGATCGGCGTTCTTCGGAGCGGGGTGGTGGAGCCTGCCGAGTTCGAACGAGGCTCGTGGCGCTACCGCGTGCGGGCGCGCCGCACCTACGTGGTCGCGAGCTTTCGGTCCGAGGCGGCCGCCGTGGTCGTGACCGCCTGGAGGGTCATTCGATGAAGTGCCCCGACTGCGGCGCCGGCCTGCGGGTCTCGCGCGAGCCGCACAAGTACACCCTTCATCCGAAGTGGGCGATCACCATCGCGGACGCGGAGATTCGGCGCTGTCCGCAGTGCGGGTATTTCGAGGTCGTGATTCCCCGGCCCGATGCCCTGCACCGCACGATCGCCGCCGAGGTCATCCGGAAGCCCGCGCGGCTTTCGGGGCCGGAATTCGTGTTTCTCCGCTCCCAGTTGGGGATGTCGGCCCGTGGCCTGGCCAAGACGATCGGCGTGGTTCACGAATCGATCTCGCGCTGGGAGAACGGCGTGCTGCCGGTCTCTTCTCCGGTCGATCGGTTGATGCGTACGATGGTGGCCCTCACCATCTCGGGCGAGAAGTTCCCGGTCGAGACGCTGTCCCACATCGAGGGGGACGCCGGCCCGCTCAAGCTGGTGGTCGCGGTCGATTTGAAAGGATCTTGGAGGCGCGCCGCTTAGGAGGTTCGACGATGGGAAGCCTGTACGTGAAAGGGACCAAACTGTGGGCGCGCTACAAGGACGAGCACGGAGCCTGGAAGGGCGCTCCTACTCCCTACCGCCCTGGTGACGAGGTCAAGGCCCGCCGGTTCGTGAAGACCCTGGAGGCGGCCAGCGATGCTAAGAGCTCGTTCCGCATGAGGACGACCGGCGAGGGAAAGGGACCGATCACGGTTGCCGGCTAGGCCGAGCGGTGGGTGGCCGACCGGAAGCAGCTCGGTCTCGTCAGCGCATGCGATGACGAGACCCGCCTCAAGCTGCACGCTTTCCGGTTCATCGGCGAAATGCCGCTTGAAGACGTCAGACCGAGGCACCTCAGAGACATGGTGCTCGCCATGCGCAAGGAGGCCGTCATGGCCCCGCGCTCGATTCGGAAGGTCTATGCCACGGTCGTGACGATGTTCCGCACCGCCGTCGCGGACGAGCTGGTCCCGTTCACGCCCTGCGTGCTCGCGAAGGGCATCCTTCCGAAGAATATCGATCGGGATCCGTCATTCCGCGCGAATGCCATCTTCACGCGTGAGGAAGTCCAAACGCTGATTTCCGACGTCCGGATCCTGGAGGACCGGCGCGTGGTCTACGCACTGAAGGCGCTTGCCGCGCTCCGACACAGCGAAGCGTCCGGCCTTCTCTGGAGGCACTACGACACCGAGGCGGACCCACTCGGCGCGCTGAACCTCGAGCGGACAAAGACGCAGGTCCCGCGTCGCGTGCCCGTGCACCAGACGCTGGCGCGAATCCTTCGCGACTGGCGGGAGGGGGGCTGGGAGCGAATCTACGGGCGCCCGCCCACGGACGACGACTTCATCGTTCCGACGCGCAACATGACCGAGCGCCTCAGTCCGGAGTCGCAGAACGCCTTCGGCCTCGACCTCAAGATGCTCGGCTTGCGCCACCGGCGCGGACACGATCTCCGGCGCACGTTCATCACGCTCGCGCAGGTCGACGGCGCCCGCCGCGATCTCCTGGAGACGATCACGCACGGTCCCCGCGGGAACATCATCAACGTCTACACGACGTTTCCCTGGCCGGCGCTCTGCGCGGAAGTCGCCAAGCTCCGCATCACCAAAGTGAGAACTGGGGTCGCGAAAATCGGCTCGAAATCGGAGCCCGCGAGACGCCTTCTCGACGGAGAGCCGCGATCGCTTGCTACCGGTCTTGCTACCGCTCAGCGAAACTGGCGGAATCGCTGGCGAAAGAGTGCGACCCCAGCGGGATTCGAACCTGATAATGGACCGAACCGTTTCGCCGATTTGCAGAAGCGTATCGAGAAGTTGGGAGTTCCGCTGGGGGCCGTTGGGATCGCTTGGAGACATCGAAAGGCCGTTCAAATGGGCCCGTGGCGGGCCCGAGGAGCGCGAGCGACCCGGCCGGGTTGGCAACCCGTTGGGGTCGGCGCCTCATCTTTGTCCCACGGCCTTCCGCCTAATCCTTGTCGGGGCCGGGGCGGGGCGCGGGAGCAGGCGCATCTCGAAGTCGGCTCCGAGCGCGGCAGCGGCTCGGGACACGGAGTCGATCGTCATGGTGGGTTCGGTCGAGTCGAGGAGCGAGTGAACGGCCATTCGGCTGGTCCCCATCCGCCTTGCCATCTCGGAGATCGAGATGTTGCCGGCTTGTCGCGCTTCCTCGAGTTGTCGCGCGAGCACCTTTTTCTGCGTCAGAATCTTTACCTCCTCGAGCTCGCCGAGATCCTCGAACATCGAGTCCAGGCTAGACCCAATCCGCGCCTTGTTCATGGTGTCATGACCTCTTTCTGACGGCGGCGGGCCAAATCGATGTCGGTCGCCGGGGTTTTTTGCGTCTTCTTTTGAAATCCGTGCAGCAGCACAAGCGTCCCTCCGGTGATGAAAAAGAGCACGCGGAACTGATTACCTCTGTGGGATGTCCGCACCTCGAAGAGGCCGTCGCCGAATCCGTCCACGTAAGGTTTGCCGAGAGGCCACCCCTCTTGGACGTTTCGAATGTCTCCACCGATTTCCTTCCGAAGGTCAGCCGGCAACGACAGCAACCACTCCCGCACCGGCTCGGTTCCTGATGGCGTTCGATAGAAACCGATGGGGAGCCCCACCGCTCTCGACATGATGTACTGTACTGTTTGCAGTACATCATGTCAAGCAGTCACGGGACTACTCGCAGCGCGTTCCGTAGCCAGGCGAATCCTATGCGCTCCTGCTCCAGGCGAACACCCTCGCCGTGGCGATTGGCCTTGAGCTCTTCGTAAAGCTCACGCTCGGCAGACGTCAGTCGCCCGACGAGCCCTTCATGGACGGAGTCTTCCTTCGCCCAGAGGTCCCGGTGCTCCATCAGGGTCCCCCTGTCCATCAGGAACGACTGCGCGTGCGGCACGCCAAAGCGTAGGCGGTCGAGAATCGCAAATCCGTGTGTGTCGATGTCACCCCAGTAATAGACGGCGCGCGAGCGCAGCCAGGCGATGTCGCCGAGACGCTCGAGCCCATAGCCGAGCCCGAAGATGACGATGCTCTCGGGGACGGACGGGAACGCGAGGCCGTTGACCTCGTTCTCGGTGATGAACACGCGCGTCGCTGGAGGGTCGAGGCGCGCGAACTCGGCGGTCGGTGTCGCGATGTCGGACAGGGGGCCGATCTGCTGGAGCGGATCGAGCAGGCGAAAACGAACGAGCGAGGGTTTGGCGAGGAGGCCGTAGCGCGCCTCGAACTGACGCGTGCCGGAAGCGCCGGCGTC
>DATAVR010000028.1:0-19316 GCA_036267635.1 Polyangia bacterium
GTCGGAGGTTGTCGGAATCTCGACGGCCGTCAGCA
Source organism: Polyangia bacterium (assembly GCA_036267635.1). Lineage (GTDB taxonomy): Bacteria > Myxococcota_A > Polyangia > Fen-1088 > Fen-1088 > JADGRB01. The sequence continues at coordinate 36 of DATAVR010000028.1, forward strand.
AGAGCGTGGGCGGGATCGGGGCGACCTCCATCTGCGAGGGAGAGCCATCGATCGTGAGCGCGTAGCCTTCGGCCGGCGCGCGCGGAGCTCACCCACACCACCAGGAGAACGCCCGCGGCCGAGCGAGCGAACCAACCGAGGCGCTCGGGATCAGCCGCCATCTGAGGTCATCGGAGGCCAGCGTCAGGAGACTTGGACCCACCCACGCCCACGCGGCTGACGCCTCCGAACGCTTTGTCTCGGGCGGCCTGGTCGGCGGCGGCCTGCTTCTGTTCGTCGGACACGGCCCCGGCCATTTCGGCCTCCTCGGCCTCCACCGCGGCGAGATCGCGGCGGAGCCGGGTGAGCTTCTGGTCGTCAGGGTGCGGGCGCTCCGCCTCGGCGTCGGCCCGAGCTTGCAGGGCGGCACGTTTGAGCGCGGCGTGCCAGCGTCTCTCTTCGAGCGTGACCGCCACCAAGCCCTGGCGCGGGCCGTCGGCGATGCCCGGCGGGGGTGGCGTTGGGTGGGCGGCCCTCGCCTCGCAGGCCTGGGCGCGGCGCTCGAGCGCCCGCCGGAGCTTGTCGCGCAGGCGCGCGTCGTCGGGCGCCATCTTCAACGCCTCTCTGAGCTGGAAGGTGGCCTCCTCCCACTGGCTGCGCGCGTAAGCGTCATTGGCCTTTCGGATCCGTTTCTTGAGCTCGGCGGGAAGCGCGCGGGGCGTCTCGGCCGCCGTGCCCGCCTGCGCACGGGCCGTGCGCGCCCAGGCGATGGCGATCGTGAGGACGACCGCGACCAGAAACGCCGCGGTGAATCGCCCGAGCCAGATCATCCCCGGACGTTCGCGATCGCCGCGCCGGAAGTCAAGGTGGCCGGCGGTGTGGCCCGGGACCAACGTGTCCCACGGCCTCGACATCGAGATCGGTTGGGGTTCAGTCGGTCACATTCTGGGGTTAAGTTTCGTCATCGAGACAGGAGGCAGCCGTGAAGATCAAACTGACGAGCGTGTATGTCGATGACCAGGACAAGGCTTTGAGCTTTTACACGGAGGTGCTCGGCTTCGTGAAGAAGGCGGACTTCACCAACGGCCCGTTCCGTTGGCTCACGGTGGCCTCGGCGGAGGAGCCGGAGGGGACCGAGCTAGTGCTGGCGCTCAACAACAACCCGGCCGACAAGGCCTACCAGCAGGCGAAGTTCCAGCAGAACCAGACCGCGTCCATGTTCTTCACCGACAACCTGCAGGCCGACTACGACCGCATGAAAGCGCACGGCGCAGAATTCACCGAGCCGCCGAAGGACGTGGGGTACGCCACGATCGCGATCCTGCGAGATGGCTGCGGGAACCTGGTGCAGGTGACGCAGCTGAAGAAGTGGTAGGCCCACCGTCGACGAACCCTCACGGCACGATGGCGCAGCCGACGCGGGCGTTGGCGTTGCGCGGGTAGCCGAGGGTCGAGGTCGGTGTGTCGTTGACGACGTAGACGTCATAGCTGCCGGGGACGACCCAGGCGGAGTAGGTCATCGTCCCCATCGGGCTCAGGTGAGCGCTGTCGCTGCCGTCGGGGGTGCGCAGGACGATGTGCGCGCTCGAGGAGCCGCCCCCGGCGATGCCGAAGGTGCTGAGGCGGCCGGTCAGGCGGGTCGCTGGTATGGCGACGTCGAGCGGCGCGGTTCCGGCGCCGCTCAGATCGACGGAGCTGCGTAGGACGGCGTGAGTGTTGCGCACGCCGTTGCCGGTCGCGAGCGCCGCGCGGCTGCCGTACACGACGTCGTAAACATCGGGGACGACGTTGGCCTGATAGGCGCCCGATCCGCCCAGCGCGATCTCGGCCCGGTCGCCCGGCTGCGTCCCTGACTCCAGGACGACCGCGCCGGCGGCAGCGGCGGCGGTGGTCGTCTCTCCGGACAGCTCGACGATCGGCACGTCCACGGTGAAGTTCCCCGAGGTCCGAAGGTCGAGGGAGGCGGCGACGCGCACGTCGTGGTTCCGCACGGCGATCGGGCCGGTGGGGACGCCCGTGGCGCCGCCGATCACGATCAGGTACACGTCGTAGATCCCGGGGACGATCGAGACGGCGGCAGGAAACGAGCTCTGCTGCAGGAAGGTGACGATCGCGTCGTCGGGCGGTCCCAGCGTCGTGATGGGTGGGGGCTGGTGCAGCTCGACGCGCGAGCCGAAGTCGGTCGACGGGACGGCAGCGCCGCCGACGCGAACGACGGGCAGCGACGATAGGACGGGCACGTCGAAGTTCAGATTGCCGACCGACGATCCGAGCGTGATCGGGCCGGCGAGGCGGGCGTTCTGGTTCACACGACCGCTCGGATCCTCGTTGTTGCCGAAGGCGAAGTAGACGTCGTACGTACCGGGCGCGATAGGGGCCGAGTAGGTGAAGCCGCTGCCGGCCTGGCCCAATATCGCCGCGTCGCCAGCGGGATCGTCGCCGGCACGCCGCAACACCACGTCTCCTTGACCGGCGCTGATGAGGGCGCCGTTGACGGTCAGCTGGCCCGACACGGTGATCGACGGGAGGTCGATGTCGAGCGTGCGCGCGCCCGAGATGACGACGGCGGACGCGAGCTTCACGCTGGTGTTGCGCAACGTCGCCGTGTCGCTGCCCGAGCCGTCGAGCAGGCCGGAGCGGTAATAGACGTCGTAGGTGCCGGCGGCGACCAGCGCCGTATACGTCTTGGTCGCGTTCGCGAAGGACAACAGCACCTGATCGGCGCTGCTCGTCGACTTGAGCCAGATGGAGCCGGTGATCCCGGAGCCGGGCGGCTGGCCGTTCACGGTGAACGTTCCCGAAATCGGCACGGCCTGGATGTCGGCGTCGAGAGTCGCGGAGCTCGTCAGCGACACGCCGGCGCGCACCACGCGCTGGCTGTTGCCGGCGGAGTACTGCGCGGCCGCGATGGTCGTCGGGCTGTAGCTGTAGACGACGTCGTACGTTTTCGGGAGAACGGCGGCCGAGTAGCTCGACGTGTAGGTATCGCCCAGCAGGGCCTCATCTCCGGTCGCGCGATCGACGAGCCAGAACTCGCCGCGCCCGTTCAACCCCGTGGCCGCGCCGTTGACGGTCAGGTGGCCGGTCAACGTTATCGGCGAGACATCCCAATCGAGGACGCCGCCGGTCGCCACCACGCAGCTACCCGCGTCGCTCGGCATCGGCGCGTCCGGGGTCGACGCGTCGACGGGCGTGACGGCGTCGGCGTGGGCGTCACCGCGGCTGGCGTCTCGCCCGTCGGCCGGGCCGGCGTCGCGGAGCCTCACCTCCGCTGCGACGTCGACCCGGGCGTCCATCGCGCGCGTGTCCGGTCGGCTGCCTCCGTCCCGGTCCGCCGTGGGCGCGTCGGCGGCGGCGTCTAGGCCGCTATCGCGCACGCCGGAGCTCGACTTCCCGCAACCGGAGCCGGCGAACAAGACCAGCACCAGCGCCCAGATGCCGGACAATCGAGGGATCTTGGTTGCCGTCACCTTCATCGCAATTGCAGATAGTACAGCGATCGCACGAGCGCATGGAGGTGCACCGCCTCTTCGTCCAAGGGTCGAGCGCATCGGCCAGACCAGCATGAATGTCGCGATCGCTGAGTGGCCCGCCGGAGTCCCAGATGCCCGCGTGGGGAGGACGCCAGTTCCAGACCTGACACCCGCCCTCGCCGGGTTCACACTTCCCCCGTGACTCCCAAAGATCCGATCGACGAAGCGGACGAAGAGACCTTCCCCGCAAGCGACGCGCCCACCTTCAGCGGGGCCCACGCCGGGCCGCCGGTGGCCCAGGCTCCCCTCCGCGTTCTCGTCGACGTCCCGCCGGGGTCGACCGACGAAGGCTACTTTCGGAAGGCGCTGGCGCGCTTCGACGGGCGGGTCGCGGTCACCTACGCCCACGGGGAGGCCTTCGCCCGGGCGCTGCCGAACGCAGACGTCGTCGTCGCCGGTGACCTGACGGACGACCACCTCGCGCAGGCGCCACAACTGCGCTGGCTCAGCTCGGTGGCAGCGGGTCTCGACGGGATCGTCACGCCGGCGCTGCTCGCGCGCGGGGTGGCGATCACCAGCGCCAGCGGGGTGCATGGGCCGAACATCGCCGAGCACTTGATGGCGATGATCCTGATGTTCACGCGCGGGATGCCGAAGCTGTTTCGGGCGCAGCTCGGGCGGCGGTGGGAGCGCGATTCGAAGTCGCGCTCGGACGGGCCGGGGGAGCTGACGGGGAAGACGTTGCTCATCGTCGGGCTGGGACGGATCGGCGAGGCGCTGGCGGCACGGGCGCGGCCGTTCGGGGTGCAGGTGGTGGCGCTGAAGCACGATCTGTCTCAACGGCACGACGCGGGCGTCGGCGTCGACGAGCTCTTGCCGATCGGCGCGCTCGACGGGGCGCTCGCGCGCGCCGATCACGTCTGCCTCACGGTGCCGCTGACGCCAGCCACGCACCATCTGATGGATGCGCGCCGGCTGGGGCGGATGCGCCCGGGCGCGTTTCTCTACAACATATCGCGCGGCGCGGTGATCGACGAGGCGGCGCTGGTCGCGGCGTTGCGCGCCGGCAGGCTCGGGGGTGCGGGGCTGGACGTGTTCGAGGAGGAGCCGCTCCCCGCGGGAAGCCCGCTCTGGGAGCTGGAGAACGTGATCCTCACGCCGCACGTGGCCGGGACGACGCCGCTTTACTACCAGCGGACCGCGGCGCTGTTCGCCGACAACCTCGAACGGTTCCTCTCGGGCCGCCCCCTCGCCAACCAGTTCGACCGCGCGCGCGGCTATTGACGCGCGGCTATTGACGGTGGGCGGCGCCCCGCGCGGTGAGCGCGCCAGCGAAACAGATCGCTTGAGCGCTTGCATCGAAGCGCGACGTCAACAACGATGAGAGGCGTGAAGTTCGGGTTCTTCGTCGATCCAGATGTCGTCCGCTACAGCGGACTGCGCCTCCGTCGTCTCAAGCAGGCGATCAAGGACCCGAAGATCCTCGAAGCGCTCGTCGAGGAGCTGGGAGTCACCGGCGCGATCGGCAGCAACAAGATGGCGGCGATCGAACGCCGGATCGAGGAGCTGCGGGCGACGAAGGGCTCCCTCTGGTACGAGGTGGCAGCGCCCGAGGTGCTGGCGGCGTCGATCTTCCGGGCCAAGAACCTTCAGGGCCCGATCGTCGACCATCTGTTCCAGCCCGTCGCCCGGGTCGAGGAGATGGCGGCGCCTCTCGCCACCTGGCTGGACCTGGCCGGCTTGACCGCCCATCCCGGCCGCGCGCCGGGCCTCGGCCGTGCAAACCTGGTCGGCTACCGCGGCAGAAGCATGATCGGAGGCGGGCACGTGGTGGGAATCGAGGCGATCAACGACCTCGGCGAGCTCGGTCGCGCCCTCGACGAGCCGGTGCGGGCGCGCGAAAATGTGACCGCGTCGTACCTCGCCTTTACGCCCGCCCTGGTGGCCGAGTTCCTCTGGGCGCGCACCTCCCTCGTTCCCCGCTGGCAGGCGGAGGCGCTCCATCAAAAGGCCCAATCCGGGGCGTTCGGCCTCCTGTTCGTCGAAGGGGACGGCGTCTCGCGGGTCATCGTGCCGCAGGAACGAAAGCTGGACGCCGGGAAGCTGGCGGCGATCACCTCCGCCTTGTACTCGAGCAAACCCGGCGGCTAGAACAATGGCGCTGGGCCGGTCGAATCAAGCCCGGCGTCAGACGCTGTTTCGGCTGAGCTTCCGCCAGCAGGACGTCAGGAAGGACACGTCGGCCGTTCATTGATTTTCGCCGGTCGATGACGATGTTCATCGACGGTTGGTGATGCGGTCGGCAGGGGTGGCGTTGGGGGGCTGGTTGGTGTTGGTGGTGGGGGCCTGCGGGCGCCCCCTCGGGGCAGGCGGGAGCGCCGCGCCGTCCGGTGGTGGGTCGCCCGCGCCGGATGCCGCGCCCCGCCCCGCCGCCGGCGGAGGAGCGCCCGGCCAGGACGGCGGCGCGCCCGACGCGGGGGACGACGGCGGGAGCGTCGCCGCGACGACCGGAATGATCATCTACCCGGAGATCGCGCCGTACACGCACGACACCTGTTCCGCGCGGACGCCCGCCGGCTGGTGCTGGGTCGAGCCGCGGCCGCAAGGCAACGCCCTCGCGGATCTCTCTTCCCCGCGCGCGGGTGAGCTGTGGGCCGTCGGCAGCGCGGGCACGGTGCTGCACGGGATCGTCACCGGCTATGAGGCGGTCGACTGGACGCTCGTCGACGTGGGGCTTGCCTCGGACCTGACCGCTGTCTCGGCCTCGGCCGACGGCGCGGTCTTCATCGGGTCGGCCAGCGGCGAGATCGTGCGCGGCGACGCCACCGCCGGCGGCTGGACGGAGCTCCCCGCGCCGGGGCTCGCCCGCGTGACGGGCCTCTGGGCGGCGAGCGGCGACGACGCCTGGGCCGTCGGCGCCGAGCCCACCGCCTACCACTGGACGACCGCCGGCGGCTGGACGGCTGCCGACGCCAGCCCCGACGGCGTGGTCGCCGTGATCGGCCGCGCCGTCAACGACGTCTTCATGGCGAGCGAGCTCGGCCACGCGGTGCACTGGGATGGGACGACCTTCGCGGCGGCCGGCGACATCCTCCCGGGGGCGCCCTCCACTAACGCCGGAAGCAACGCGGGCAGCGACGCGGGGTCCTCCCCGCAGGAGCCCATTTCCTGGCTGATGGGAATGCTCGCCGACGGGACGATCTGGGCCGCCTCATCCGGCCTGTCATCGGACAGCAGTTACTCCGGCAGCGCCTGGGTCCTCTCCGGGGGCAGCTGGTCGCCCGCGAGCGCCTACACGCTGGCCGGCGACAGCCTCACGGACTATTGGGCCGCCGGGTACAGGGGGAACGCGATCGCCGCTTCGCCAGGCGGGCCGGACGCCGCCGACGAGACCTTCCTGGGCGACGTCCCGATCCTGGCCGGACGCATGAGCGATCTCTGGGCCATCGCGGGGACCACCGCCCGGCACGGCAGCTACTCTTGGGATCCCGTGACCTCGCTGTTCCTGGAGACCGATTACGTCCACGTGGCGGCGAGCGGCGACGTCTGGGTGACGGGCGTCAGGGACCCGGACTGGAAAGCCCAGGCCGCGCGCTGGGACGGCGCGCAGTGGTCGCTGTACGCGATGACGGACATGGGCGAGCCGCCCATCGCCGCCTCGAACGGGACCGACGTCTGGCTGGCCGCCACCAGCCTGTGGCACTGGAACGGCGGCACGCTCGACGAGCTCCCCTATCCGACGTCGCCAACCTTCCCCGCCGTCGGTTGGACTGCGCGCCAGCTCGTCGCCGTGCCGGGCGCGGTCTGGATCCTCGGCTACGGCGTGCCAGGCGTCAACAGCGCGCTCCTCCGCACCGACGGCAAGACCTGGCGCTCCGTCCCCTTGCCCGCGAGCTATGCCGGGCCCGGCAACTACGAAAGCGGCCTCGCGGGGACGAGCGATCGGGACCTGTGGCTGGTCGAGGGCCTCTCCGTCTTTCATTACGACGGCCAGTCCTGGTCAGATCCAGTCGTGCTCCCCGGCAGCGGTCAGTTCAGTATCCGCGCCGTCTGGCCGGTCGCGGCCGACGACGTCTGGGCGGGGCTCTACCACTTCGACGGGAGGTCCTGGACGGCGACCGCACCCGCCGACAGCCTGGGCGACGTCTTCACGATGTGGGCCGACGCCGACGACGACGTCTGGGCCATGACCAGCACCGGCCTCCGGCGCTTCGATGGCCAGGCCTGGTCGGGCCCGGTCGCGCTGCCGACGAATGGGTACTCCTGGTACTACCTGTCGGCAATCAGCCCTGGCGATCTCTGGCTCGCCGGCGGCGGCATCATCCACGGCGCCCCGTTGAGCGCCGCGGCCTCGCGCTAGGTTCCTTCGTTCAAGTACCTTCGTCGGCCCAGGGATCGTCCTTCTGGCGGTCCTTGGGGGGATCGTTGCGCAGGTGCGCCGGGATCGCGGAGTCGGGATCGGCCGCGGTCTCGACCGGCGTGCCGGCGTCGATGCGCAGCGCGCGCCGCGGTCCTTTGTGCGGCTTGGCGGCCTCGGCGCAGAGGCGCGCGAGCTGCGGGCCGGTCCGCGGCCACAACCCGCTGCCGACGTTGTCCGCCAGCGCGCCGCGATCGGCGGAGAATCGGACCGAGGCGATCCGCCGCCCGGTGACGCCGCTGCGGACCTGCACCGTCGCCTGCCCGCGTGACCCGGCGCCGCCAACCCTCCCGTCGATGTAGGCGGCGAGCTGAAGCGTCGCGGCCATCTCGCGATACTGCTCGGCGCTGTCGACCGGACGCAACGTCGTCGTGACCTGCAGCCCGCGCGTGCGCAGCGTGGAGACGACGGCCTCCCGGACGCGCGCCGCGCCCTCGCCCGTGAACCCGAACACCGCGACCTTCCCGCTGACCGCCGACCCTTCCGACTTCGCCTTCGATCTCGAACCGGCGCCGGCGGTCGCTGTCCGCGGCGCAGGCGCCGGTCGCGGCGCCTTGCCGGGAGCCAGCACCTTGCCGTGCTTGGCCTTGGTCCAGCTGGAGAGTGACGGCTTGGGCGCCGCGGCCACTCCGGAGAGCGGAACGACGCAGACAGCGAGAGCCAGCAGCAGCGATGAGCGAGGCAAGGCGCGGATGATAAACCGAGCGCGGATCGTGTGCCCAGCGGGCAAACTCCCATCCGGGCGTTACACAGTTGACAATCCGCCCGGAACCTCCCGCCGCAGACCGCATCGCATAGGCATGGGTCAGCTCAACCGCCAGCAGGGATTGGTCGGCGTCGCCTTCCTCGTCGCGACGTTGTCGGGCGCGGGATGTGGCGGCGCAGGCCCCGGCACCGATGCCTCCGGCGATCACGATGCGGCCGATGGCCCCGCGGACGGCGCCGGCGGCGCACCCGGCGGCGCGGCGCGGCCGCACGCGAAGACGCGGGAGTAGAAGCGCGGGATGCCGGCCTCGGGGGCGGCGGCGCCACTGGAGAGGCCGGCGCGGGCGGCCCGGCCGCCGGTGGCGTCGGCGGCGCGGCCACTCCGCGCTGCCAGACCGCGTGGGGGGGCGATCTGCAACTGGGGACGGCCGCGGACGATCAGGTCCTGGGGATGACTGTCGACGGCGACGATGACCTCGTCGTCAGCGGATACGAACAGGGGGTCGTCGGTGTCACCAACATCGAGCCCGACGGCGATGCGCGGGCGGGTCGTCTTGAAGGTCGGTCCGGGCGGAACGACGCTCTGGAAGACCGTCCTCGACACGCCGGCCACGGGCAACGAGCGGCCCCAGCACCCGGTGCGCCTCAGCCTCGCGCCGGGCGGCAGCGTGCTCGTCGCCGGCTGGGACGACACGTACATTCCGACCAACTACGTCGCCGCCAACCAAGACGGCTTCCTCGCCGCGTTCACCACCGGACCGGGCCCCGGCCACGCCTTCACTCAGACGTCGATGCAATACACCTTTCCCTCGTCGATGACCGGGCCCTTCAGCCTGGCGACCGGCGTCGCCGCCGAGCAGGACGGCAGCGGCGCCAGCTATGTCACGACGCTGGTGGCGAGCTCGCGCTCGCCCGACAACGGCATCTCCGTGACCAAGCTCGACGCCCATCAGTCGGTCGTCTGGGATCAGGTGATCTCGCCCGATTCATTCGACGCCGTGAACGCCGTGGGTCTCTCCCCGGGCGGCGAGCTGTTCGTCACCGGGGGCACGCTGCACACCCTCGGCGCGCAGGCCTTCGGGCAAGAGGATGCGTATGTCATGAAGATCGACAAAGCGACCGGCGCGCCCCTCTGGACGGCGCAGGCGGGCGGTGACGACTCGGACTATCCGACCGCGCTCGGCTTCGACGCCGCCGGGAACCTCTACATCGCGGGCATCACCCTCGGCAGCGTCAGCGCCAGCGTCCCGAACCAGGGGAGCACCGATCTGTTCGCGATGAAGCTCTCTCCCGCGGGCGAGCTGCTCGGTGTGTGGCAGCGCGGCACCTCCGACGACGACGAGCTCACCAGCCTGGCCGTGGACTCCTGCGGCCGCGTGTTCGTCGGCGGCTACACCCGCGGCGCGCTCGTCGCCGGGCAGCCGAGTCTTGGCGGCGAAGACATGTTCGTCCTCGACGTCAGATTTCCTGGAACCACCATGTTGCCCGAGGCGGCAGCTCGCAAAGTCACGGATTGACCTTCTACACGGCGTCCGCATGTTGCAGCCGGACAAAGGAGAAGAGTCATGCAGATCTGCATTCTGGGCTTCAAGGGAAGTCACGCCGCGGATGATGCCTACGCCGACGTGCTCGAGCGAGAAGGCGAGGACAACCGCTGGCTGCTGGAGGTTGGAACGATTGCGCGTCCGCGCGTCGGCCGGGTCAGGGTCGGGCTCACGTTCTCCGACGGGGAGACCACCACGGTCCACGAGAGCGATCTGAGCAAAGCGACCGCGGAGCTCGGGGGGCTGACGGGCTATTACCTCTCGACGCTGGCCGGTCCGTTCGGACTGATGTTCGTGGTGACCGCGGGGGAAGCGGCCGGTCGATCCGCTGCGCGCGAGGCCGACCAGCGCCTGTTCCACGTGGCAGAGATCAAGAGCGCGTTGCCGCGCGACAGCTCCGCGCTCGTCCTCGTCGCTGACGAAGACACCTGCGACGCCCTGGTCGAGATGTTCGATTCGTATACCCCCAGGGTCATCCGGCACCCGGTCGAGCCCGAGCTCCATGCGCGGCTGGAGGCTCTCGAGCGTCGCGTTCAACAAACGATGCCCGCCGAAGGCGTGCCCATGGGCCTTTGACCCCGCGACGTAACTGGGCAGTCGCGAACGCGTCAGGTGGTTACCCTACGGTTCCGTCAACGTCGTATAGCGCAGTGACCTACAAGGCCGTCTGGTTGGCATGATTGTGGCTATTCCCTGGCGCATGACCTCACAGAAGAAATCAGGGATTTCAGTCAAGTCGGTCAAGAGGGTGGCCAAGATCGGGGCCAAGACCGCCGCCAAGGGGGCGACCTCGGCGCTGGCGGTCGTCGCCAGTCAGCTGCGCCCCGCCCCCCGCGCCGTCAAGCATGCGAGGGCGACGCTGAAGTCGCTGCCAGCTCGAACGAGGCGTTTCGTGAAGCGCAATCCCGTTCGGGTCCTCTTGGGTGCCTCCGCGATAGGCTTCGTCCTGGCGAAGCTGAAACGCCTCGTCTGAGGCACACGGAGCGGCGATCCGATCGCCCGCAGCCCCGTCCCGGACATCACGCCGGGCCTCGTGGTTAAGCTCAGTCGCTGTGCGCATCTTCGGCCGCAGTGTACTGACGTCGTTGCTGACGACCGCGCTCGACTTCGCGACCCTCGTGGGTCTGACCGAGCTCGCCGGAATCAACTACGTGCTGTCGACCTGGATAGGGACCGTGGTGGGCTCGCTCGCCAACTTCGGCATCAACAAGGTTTGGGCTTTCTCGGCCGGGGACGCTCCCGCGCTGCCAGCGTTCGGTCGCTTCGTCGTCGTTCAAGGCGGCGCCTCCGCCCTCCATACGGTGGGCGTGTGGCTCCTGACCCGCTTCGGGCGCCTGCCGTATCCCGCCTCCAAGCTGTTGGTGGCGACCGCGGTCTACCTGGTCTGGAACTATCCGCTCAATCGCTGGTTCGTCTTCAACCCGCGGCATCGTGGAGGGGCAACCGAAAGCGCACGCTCTGGCTGAGCGCGCCGAGCCGGCCGCCTATCTCCGACTGCAACACCGAGCGCAAGCTCGAGAACGGCAGCGAGGTGTGCGCGACACAATCGACCCCGCAGTTGGTCTCGCACCCCTTGGGTCGGTCGTGATTCGCCAGATCCGCCGCGGTGACGGCCACGAAGTCAGCGACCGCCGGAACGTGGGCGCAGAACCGGAAGCGCCCATCTGGAGAGACGTAGAAGCATTTCTGCCCGGCCATGCAGGTCCAGGGGGGCGGCGCACCGTTCAGCGTCTGCTCGTAGTAGTCGAGAAGGAAGTACGGAGTCGCCACCGGCTGTCCGGCCTGCTTCTCGGCGCGCAACCAGCGAATTTTTTCCAGGTAGCGCGCATTGTTGACCCGCCGGCGCAGGCGCCCTCGGTCGTGCACGACGGAGAAGTTCACCCCCACGCCGCGCTCGAAGCAGAAACGAGCCACCTCCTCGACCTGGTCGAGCGTCTCGTCGCAGATCACCGTGTTCACGCGAAACCAGATGGGCCGTCCGGCGCACAGCTCGATCTTTCCCTTGAGCGTCTTGAGTGACTTGGGAGCCTCGCGCGTCGGACGTACGCCGTCGACCGAGATCTGCAGCCGCCCGAGCCCGGCGTCCAGCAGCCGATCGAGCTTGTCGCCGGTCAGCAGAAATCCGTTGGTGGTCATTCCGCTGGTCATGCCGCGGCCCCTGATCTCGGCGAACAGGCGGACCAGGTCCGGATGCAGCAGCGGCTCTCCACCGATGAGATCGGTGTGAAGCACCCCGAGCTCCCGGCACTTGTCGATCCGCACTACCAGATCCTCGAAAGGGACGTCCCCTCTCTGATTGTCGTATTCGGTGCAATAGGCGCAGTCGAGATTGCAGCGCCAGGTGACATTGAGCTGGGCCCAGATCGGCCGTCCGTCGACGGCGCGCGGAAGCCCCCGCCAGAGGCCGGACAATGACAGCGGGTTCTCTTTCGTCCACGCGCCGGTCTTGTGCATCGCTCCAACATGCGCACGCGCCGGTCATTGTCCACGAGCGACGCCCTGTCGCTATTTCTTCTCCGGGGTCAGCTGTGCCTGGGTGGGATCCTTCCCGGCGGCCACGTCTGCCTGGCGAATCTCGTTGGCGATTTCGGTCGCGACCGCCGCCGCCTCTTGGGGCGACGCCCCGGCCGCCTCCCGGGCGTAGACGCGCTCCGCCCGGGCGTCCCGCGCGCGGGTCCGTGGATCGTCCGTGTCATCACCGGGCAGATCGACCCGCAACTCTTCGATGAGCATCCGAAGCGCCGCGGCGATCGGCAGCGCCAACAGGGCCCCGATGATTCCTCCTACCTTGCCGCCCACGAGCAGCGCGATCACGACGACCGCCGACGACAGCCGCAGGGCTTGACCGTAGACGCGTGGGACGATCACCCGACTTTCGAATTCCTGATAACCGATCATCGAGAACAACACGATCGTGGCGACCGCGGTGCCGCGCGAGAGCGCCACCAACACCGCCGGCGTCGTCGCCAGCAGGCCTCCGACGAAAGGGATCACGTCCGTCAGAGCGGCGAACGCCCCCAATGCCAATGCATTCGGAACGCGGGCGATCTCGAGCAGCGCGAAGGTGAAGATGCCGATCGCCACCGAGGTGACGATTTGACCGCGGAGGTAGCCGCCCACGATGGTCTCGAGGTTCAGGAGGACCCGGGCCAGTCGCACATGGAACCGGCGGGGAAACAGCGCGTAGAGCGCCCCGCGTGTGCGGTCGGCGTCGGCGATGAAGTAGATCGCCAGCACGACGGAGGTGGCGGCGTACCCGATCACCTCGAAGACGTCGAGAGAGGCCGTCAGCGCGGTCGTCATGTTGAGACCGCGCACCCGGTCCTCGGGTTTGAAGGTGCGAATCGCGTTGGCGAGCGGCGCGGTGAGATGATGGGACTCCAGTGTTCGCGCCAGACTCTTTTGAATGTCGGGAAGGTTGTTGATTGTCTGACTCACCTGCGCGAACAGAGCCGGAATCGTGATGAGGCCAGCCGCCAGCACGACCACCCCACATCCGACGAACACGATGGCAATCGCCACGACCCGGTTCACCCGATGTCGTCGCAGCCAGGCGACCGACGGGCGAAGAGTTCCCACCAGGATCAAGGCGACCACGATGACCACCAAGATGGGCAGCAGGAGGTTGAGCAGCCAGATTCCACCCACCGTCAGCGCGACGGCCATGACGGTGCGGTAGGAGATCTCGATCCGGTGAACGACAGCCGTCCGATCGGCTCCACCGTGACCTGCTTCGTGTTCCGGCATCGTCTGGTCTGGCTATCGCCGCCGACGGTACCCCTTCGGCGTACCTCAACCATAGTGCCGGGGGCTCGACTGACAACCCCGCGACCTCGGCTCGCGCACCGACACCGCGGATCATTCGGACGCGGACTTTCTCTCTTTATTTGGTTCTGAACGGCGCCGTACAAGGATCGGAGGCGCCCCGTTCGGGGAGAGCGACCCGCCAGCGGAGATGCGCGGCGGTCTCCGCCGGCGTACGAATTCAGCCGATTCCACGGCCCCCTGCTTGCGGTGGGATGGTTAGAGCACATGCTCGAGAGCGGCAAATCGGCGCCGCATCGGAACTGGAGTCGTCAATGAACAGCGTGCAAATCGAACAGAAGAGCTACGAGATGCCCCCGCGGGAGGGGTTCACCGTGGCGCATTTCCTGACCGTCGCCGACATCGAGCGATCGCTTCGCTTCTATGAAACGGTCTTCGGCGGCCGCGCTCTGAGCAGGGGCGACACCAAGGGCGCGCCTGGGTACATTCAGATCGCGAATACGTGGCTCCTGGTCAACGTCGGCGGCGGGCCGACCCCCGACAAGCCCTCGGTAACGCTCAGCGTCCTCGCCGATCCGGACAAGATCAGCAGCTTCATGAATATCCGCGTTGCGGACATTCAAGCGAGCTACAAACTGTGGAAAAGTCGGGGAGCCGAGTTCATCACCGAGCCGATCCCCAAGTACGGCGAGACGCGCTGCTACATCCGCGATCCTGACGGCTATATCATCGAGGTCGGACAGAGCACCGACCTCACGTACGGTTAACGCTCGGCCGCGAATGGGTAGCGCGGTAAGTGGCCGTTTTTCTTGAGCGGGAGAAGGGGTTCGAACCCTCGACGTCCACCTTGGCAAGTCGACGGAGAGCGTAACCGACCGTAACGGGCAGTGCTAACCGACCGAAAACACAGACCGAGGCGCAACCTGGACGTCCAGCCCGTTACGCCGAGGTGGTGGGAAAAGTGGTGGGAAGCGGGAGTGCCAATGGGCCGCCAGCCTCAGCGCTTCTTGATTCTAGGTGCGGCCATGCCCCAGCGCACAGCGACCTTCGGAGACTTGCCTCTCGATGATCCCGTAATGCCCGCCCTGTAGATAGCCTCAATCAAGCGACCTGCCGAAGCCATCTCCGGTGCATCCACCGGGTGTCGCGGTGTGATCCGGATCGGTCAGGATGATCGACGGCGTGGTCTGAGAGGCACTGCTTGGGCCTCCTCGGTAGATATAGACCTCACCAGTACAGTAGTCGTCGAGCCCGCCGAACACGTTGGCGACTGCGAAGTCCGGATACCCATCGCCGTCCAGGTCACCGGTAGCCGCCACGGCGCCCCCCGCGTCGGGCGTTCCGCCGAATTCGGTGCCACCGGGAAGCTCGACGACCCGTTGGACCGGACAGCCCCCAAAGTACAACGCCGCGCGGTTGTTCAACGGATCACCGATGAGAAGGTCGTCGTATCCGTCCCCATCTGCGTCACCGACATCAGTGACCGGCATTTCACCGTTCGCGACGGCGCCGCTACCTCCGCCTGCTCCCGGCGAGAGCGCGGGCAACGATCCGTCGCACGCAGTGGCGTTCGGCACGACCGAGCTGGAAACGACCACCAAGGACGGCGTTTGGCCCACGCCCGCGCGGAGGACCAGACTTGCGCTTCCTAACCCGTTGACGTTCCAAGGACACCCAACCGGGATCCGTCCCGATGGAACCGAGATCCGCGCGGGTGTCGCTCCGAAAGGCCCCGTCTGGCTGCCCCGAAAGAGTGCCAGGTCATCCTCCACGAGATCCGTGTATCCGTCCGAATCGAAATCGCACGCGAAGATCCTCGCGCCAAAAGGACGAGATGCCACATCGTCCGAGCCGAGATCCGGGCCGTAAGAGACGACATCGCTGATGGAAGAAGGACCCTGATAGTTTTGAAACACGTCGGCGAACCCATCTCCGTTCATATCGCCTGACAGGAGCGAGATGATGGAGGCGTTCGAGAATGTTGTGTTTGACACTTCCTGGACCGGCGTAGTGGCTGGCGAAGCGCCGCCCAGGTAGAGACGCAGGGTATCGGGCGCATCTGCATGGTTGACGATCACGGCCAGGTCCGCGAATCCGTCCGCGTTCACGTCACCCAACCAAAGAATCTGGTCGAACGCCATTTCCGGTGCCCCACCAGCCGAGGCGTCCGGGCGCAATATCCAACTTGGCGAGGTGGGCAGTGTCGGCGCGCCAAGGTATACGAATAGCGCGCTACTCCCCCCCGAACCCGCGACGACAACGAGATCGGCGTAGCCGTCGCCGTTGAAGTCTTGGCGCTGGCGGCCGACGTCCACCATCCCGACCCGCGACCAAGAAGCACATGCTCCCGAAGCATCACAAGCGCTTACCCGCCAGAAGTAACGAGCACCGACCGGGGCGGAAGTCGATACGTTCAAATCGGCGCTCGGAGTGAAGGACGTCCCGGATGTCCTTTGGTCGACGACCGGGGCCGTGAAAGCGCAGTCCTTCGGCCCAGTGCACGAGCCATCAATCTGGATGTCGTAGCCCGGGGCTCCGTCAACCGCCGTCCAGCGAAACTCCGGGCGAAGCGGATTGGGCGCCCCTGCAGTCGCCAGCACCGCCCCTGTGGCCTGCCCCTGGAACGGCGACAGAAGCGTCGGAACGGTGGGGGTCGTGTTCCCGCCACAACCACCGACGATGCCAAAAGCTCCGAAGAGAACCTTCCTAAAGAGCGAACTCATTCATGGTCCTCCGTGCAAGAGCGGATCCGTTCGGCGTCAGCTATGGCCAAGTCGAATTTCGCGAGGCGTGCCAACCTGATTGACTGCCGCGCCAACCAGGGTTGCGATCGTGAATCGCACGTCGAACCACCAACCATCGCCGCCACCCCAGAAAGCTATCTATGAACGTCCTGTTAGACTGTGCGCCCGTTAACTGATTGCGTCAAGCGACGTCGGCGCTGCGACCGGCGTGTTACCAACGCTTCGCCGTCGACGTCGCGGTCTCCGGCGCGAGGCGACTACAAGGCCGAGTAGACCGACGGCCCAAATCGACGCGGGCGATCCGCCCACGCGACACCCGCAACCGGCAAACGGGGCCTTCGTATCGACCGGCCCGGCTGGAAGATCCGTCACCGGACACGAATTCGTCGAGCCGGCATTGGCTTGAACCGACTTCGTCGCAAAGACCCGAGCGCGATCGGTTTGTAACGGGGTCACCACAGGCACCACGAGGGTGCTGTCGCCGTCCATGAGAGTCGCCGCGCCCGACTCAATCTCATTAGGGTCACAAGGACCGCCCATATAAAGGCTATCCCATACACCGTTGCAGTCGTCGTCGAGTCCGTCGCCGTGGCCAAGCCCCAGCGCATGTCCGAGCTCGTGCGCGATCGTCAACGGGACGTTCGCGTCGCAATTGTTGTCGGCCGAGTTACCGCTGCCCTCTGTCGCCGCATACGCGAATGCACCGCTCGTATTGTTCGCGAGCGTTCGCGGGTCCATGCACGCCGACGGCGACAGCGACGACGTTAATGCGGCTGTCCCGACCCCGCAGACGCCAGGGGCTTGGCTCGTAACATCGAATGCGCGCACCAAAAGCAACGTGACGGGGCGTTGGCAGGGATCTGTGTCCCCCATGGCATTGGGGGGCGGGTAGCCCCACATCGCATAGCAGGCGGACAGCATCTTGTTGATTTCAATACCGTTGTCGGTCAGAAGACCGGTTGCGTTGACACAGGCGTCGCCGTAAGCATATGCTCCGTCAATATTTGACGTGCAGGGGAAGGGCTCGGGCATTGAGCCATCGGCCGCGGGCGGATATGGATCGGCAATGCGCTTGAATCCTACGTAGTTGAAGTCAACAAACCCGCTGAAGAGATTGTTCGCCGTCGTGAGCAGCGCTTTAATCGCAGTGTCGGTACACGAGTCATCCTGGCCCTGGCAGCTCTCCCACGGCGCAGCGCCTTCTTTAACTCCCGCATTTATTCGACCGACGATACACACATTGAGATCGATTGATACTTGACCGGACCCGGGCGGGCTCACGAGCATTGCCCCGGTCCCTGCCGGGCACGTCTGCGGGGCCGGTATCGTGATTGGGGCAGGCGGAGGCGTTCCTGTCGGCGGATCTTGCGCCAGCACGGTTACCGTTTGAGTCGCTGAGGCTGTGTTTCCCGACACATCGGTCACAGTCCAGATGATCGGGATCTGGCCCACCGGTAGAACAACATCGCCCGGATTGGGAATCGTCGCGCCCCGCAACGGGCTATCTGGATCCAGCGAGGTCACCACAGACACCACCGGCCGTGGATCGCACGCCTCCTGAATGGTCGCGTTGCCCAGATTGACCTCGATGGAGGCGCCCCCCACCCCGGCGTAGAAGGTCTGGTCCGGCGGCGCCGTGACGACCGGGGCGATGGTGTCCCGGACTTGCACAATCACCGCGGATTGGCCGGCAGCTTCATGTTGGTCATAGGCGACCGCCGAGATCTGCTGTTGACCAAGCAGCAGCGAGGCCGTCACGCCTGAGCCTGCACCGAGCGGACCGAGTTTTGTATCACCATGGCCGATGTTTTCGTCGCGGACGAACCATTGAATTCTCTTGATGCTGTCTCCCGAATCAGGATCGACGACCGTAGCGCTGAAGGTCGCGCTCGCCGCGCGATTGCCGGTGCACTCCAGGGTCGTTCCGGGGGCCACTGTGATGGTCGGCTGCGGCGGCGAGTTGCTGGTCACGGCGGTGAGATTCATCGAGATGCTGTCACCGCTCGCTTGGGTCTGGGACGCCGAAAGGGAGAGAACGCTGCGGTCGCTGCTGAGAGTTCCCGAGAGGCTCGTGACGCCATCGAGACTGAGGAATTGTGGCACGCCGCCCACCACCACCTGGGCCGCGAGATCGTCGGGTTGTACGGGAAGCGTGACCTGGGTGAAGCCACCTTCAGTGGCTACCTCGGCACCAAAGAGGGGACGGCGAAGGTTCACCTGGAGCGCATCGATTTGGCGTCCGAAGAACTGAATTGGGCCCGTTATCTGCGCTTGCAGAGAGGTCAGGGTGAAAATCCCGAGGACGATGTCGGTCGAAAAACCGACCGTACCGGACACCGCGCTCGTGGTCACTCCTCCACCGAGATCGGCCACGACAGTCGAGGATGTCGGGTCAATCGCCCCGGTATAAGGAGCGATGACCGTCACGACGCCGTTATCGGAGCTACGGCAGCTCCCCGCCAGCACCGTCTCAGGCGATGCTCCAGCCACCGGGGCACACGCTCCGACGAAGCAGTTGCCGGTCGAGCAAGACTGGTAGGTCTGGGCGCACAGGTCGGCGCAGGAGGTCGTCGAGCTCCCGCAGGCCTGGACGGACAGCGTCAGCGGCGCCCCCCCCGTCGGATCAGCGCAGGAGCAGTCGCATTGAACAACCG
>DATAVR010000029.1:0-33446 GCA_036267635.1 Polyangia bacterium
CGTCGAGGGAGGACGCACGCTGGAAACCGTCAGACTTCTGGTCGCCGTGAATTGGCCCGAGGTTCCCTACTGGTGGTCCTTTGAGGCCAATGACACCACGAAGATCGTCATCCCCGTCAGGTTCGGCGAGCGTGAGCTGCAAGATGGCCCCACGCCGTCGGGCTGGGTGTCGCCGCTCGATTAGGTCCATGAGGTGCTGCCTGCACCAGTCTGGGTGCGCCACGAGCGGCCTTCTTCATCGACCGCCTTGCCCGTTTCGCCCGTCCCGCCTAGGGGCGCGACCTCGGTCCCACGGCCACGTACTCCTCCAGGTCCTTCGGCCGCACCCGGATCGAATTGACCACCCGCAGGTGGGGTAGCTCGCCGCTCTCGCAGAGGCGGTACACCGTGGCGTTGCAGACGCCAAGCTGCTCGGCGACCTCGGCCACCCGGAGCAGGCGCCCTCGCCCACCGTAGAGAACCGCCAAGTCGAGCGTCGTCGGCGTCGTGGCTACCCGTGGCGCGGTTCCCGGAGAGAGCCAGTCCGCGCGCGTGTCGGCCGAGGGGGGTCTCCGGACCCCAGCCTTTTCGGCTCCCGCCGGTCCCGATTCGGGTACCAAGACGGGTACCAAAATCTTTGGTTTTTTCTGTGAATGGCTGGGACCACTGGACTCGGGCGCCTTCCCACTCTGTAATGGTTGCGCACCGTTGCGAACGGTTCCGCCCGGCTGCGATGGTCCCCATGCCGTTTCGGGACCGAAAGGTCGGAGGTTCAAATCCTCTCGCCCCGACAACTCCAAGTCCGCGTAGAGCCTTGAAAGCGGCTCCGCGGCGGGTGGGGGTGCGTGCCTCTTCTGGGGGTTGGGTAGCAACCGGGTAGCAAACGGAGCCGCTGGACGCGCGTCAGCGCGCACAACGCCTTCGCGGTGACTGACGCCTTGCGCGCCGATCATCGGTGCGCTATACACTTAACCGCATGGTAAAGCATTCGACGTCGCGGCTGGATGCCTCGTTCGCCGCGCTCTCGGACGTCACCCGGCGCGGCGTTCTGGAGCAGCTCGGACGCGCGGACGCGTCGATCACGGACCTCGCCGGCAGGTTCGACATGACCCTCGCGGGCATGATGAAGCACGTCGGCGTCTTGGAGCAGGCGGGGCTCGTCACGACGGAGAAGGTCGGACGCGTGCGGAACTGCAAGCTCGGTCCGCGCCGGCTGCACCAGGAGACGGCGTGGATCGACAGGTACCACCGGGTCTGGGACTCACGCTTCGACGCGTTGGACGAGGTCGTCGAAGAACTGAAACGGAAGGAGATCATCGATGGACGCAAGAAGAGAGAGTGAAGCCGCCCCCGCGAAGAACCGCACGACGGTGGAGCGAAGCTCCGAGCGCGAGATAGTCGTCACGCGGACCTTCGACGCCCCGGTGCGCCTCGTGTTCGAGGCGTGGACCAAGCCCGAGCTGTTCAAGCGCTGGTGGGTACCGAAGTCGAGCGGCATGACCCTGCTCGCCTGCGAGCTGGATGTTCGCACCGGGGGCAAGTACCGCCTCGCGTTCGGCAACGACCCCTCGAAGCCCGTGGAGTTCTTCGGCCGATACATCGAGGTGATCCCGGGCGCGCGCATCGTGTGGACCAACGAGGAAGGCGGTGACGGCGGCCCCGTCACGACGGTGACCTTCGAGGAGAAGGGCGGCAAGACGCTGATGGTCGTGCGCGACCTCTATCCCTCGAAGGAGGCGCTCGACGCCGGCCACGGGGCGGAGGAGGCGATGCCCGAGGTGCTCGACCAGCTGGACGAGCTGCTCGTCACCCTGGACGCGAGCGGGAGACGAAGCTAGGCCTAGAAGGGCCCAACATCGCCGTGGCGTAGCGGCGCGGCGCGGCGGCGTTCACTCGCTCGGCTTCGGCCGGTGCCACCGGGGCTTCTCGGGGATCTTCACCCTCGCCGCGCCTCTACCCGACGGTCTCCGAGTTCTCGATGACCCCCTAGCCGGGAAAGGATTTGAAGTATGGCTCCGCCTCAACGAGCACACGCGCGAATGAGGGGCGCGCGGCGAGCAGTTCGAGGTAGGCGGCGACCCGCCCGTGCACGCCGAGCGGATGCACCAGATTTGCGTAGTAGAGCGCCGGTGCTGCCGCGCAGTCGGCCAAGGTGAAGGCCTCGCCCGCCGCCCAGGTGCGCCGTTCGAGCGTCGACTCTAGTATGCCGTAGGCCCGCTCGAGTTGACGGTGGGCTTGCTCGACGCCGTACGGATCGTGCTGGCCCTCGGGCCGCAGCTTGTCGCCCACATGCTTTTGCATGGCTTCGTGAATCTGCTGATCGAAGAAGCGATCCTGCAGCCGCACCTCGAGCGCGGCGTCGCGCTCCACAGGGATGAACCGCGTGCGGCCAGGATGGTGGGCCCCGAGGTACTCGATGATGACGCTCGACTCGGGCACCACGCGGCCCGCCGCTTCGTCGTGCAAGACCGGGAATTTTCCGAGTGGCCACAGCTTCAACAGGGCGTTGCGCTGCGCTTCGTCGCCGAGGTCCACCATGCGTGGCACAAACGGCGTTTCGTTTTCGTAGAGCGCAATTAGGACCTTCCAGCAGTAGGAAGCCAGCGGGTGGTAGTAGAGCGACAGGGCCGGGCTCACAGCGTTTCTCCCAGCTTCTCGAGCAGCCAGCGGGTTCCGTGCTCCCGTTGCGCGGGATCTTCGTGACCATCCAGGAACGCGCCGTGCTCGGTCAGCGTGAGGCGGGTCTCCTTCCCCGCCGGCGCTAGCTCGAAGGTCGCCAGCGAGACGGACAGCTTCTTTTCCCCCTCGAACATGTCGTAGGCGTAGATGATCCGGGCGTTCTCGACAATGTCGAGGTACTGAGCCACGAAGATGTGCTCCGGTCCGCCCGGCGGGCCAGCCGCGCTCACCTCGCGGCCACCAACTCGGAAGTCGAGCTCCCACTTACCTCGCGTCCACTCGGCCGGGCCGCCGAACCACTTGCCTTTGGCCTCCTTGGTCGACAGCGCGGCGAATACCCGCGCCGGGGCGGCGGCGTAAGTTCGTTCGATCGTGAAGGTCGCGTGCTTGACGGAACGGGTGGTCTGGTTCGAGTCGGTCATGGTTTTCTCCTGCTGGTGGTCTTCTTGTGCGGGCGCTCGGGATCCGTCACCTGGAGGTAGTCGCCCAGGCGATCCAGGCGGCGCTCCCAGGTCGCGCGGCGTTCGCTGATCCAGCGTTCGGCGTTTCCCAGCGCCTTTGCCCCGATTTGGCAGGTGCGAACGCGCCCCACCTTCTCGGAGCGGATGAGGCCGCTCGCCTCCAAGACCTGCAGGTGCTGGACGATGGACGGGAGCGACATCTCGAACGGCTCTGCCAGCTCGCTCACCGAGGCCGGCCCGCGGCTGAGCCGCTCGACCATCACCCGGCGCGTCGGATCGGCCAGCGCCTGGAACACCCGGTCCAGCGCGGCCCGGGCGGCGTTGCCGTTTGCCTGTTTGTTAAGCATACGCCTAAGTAATGGCACCGGGCATGCCGGCCGTCAACGATTAGTTTGGCGGATGCTTAACTATTGGTCCCAGGCGCAGCTCGCTTGGCCTTCCTGCGCGCTGCGACGAACTCCGCCGGATCGGCCGGGCGAACACGTATCGAATTGTTGATGCGCATGTGCGCAAGGTCTCCGTCCTCGCAGCGCTTGTAGACGGCCCAGGCGCCGACTGCGCGCTGCTCGGCCACTTCGGCGACTCGAAGGAGCCGGTCTCGCCCGCCCCAGAGCACCAGCAGATCAGCCAGCGTGGCCGCCGTGCTGCGCCCACGCGGCGTCTTCGTCGCGCCCTGGCCCCGTCCCGCCCGCGTGCACGACTATCGCGCTCGAGTTGGGTAGAAAACGGGTAGACAACTCCCTGGGAAACCCTCCCAAATCCTGCGAATCGCTGGACCGGTCCCCACCCTCAGTCTGTGTTCAGGGCGGGTCCTTTCGATCTCCAAGCCGGTTTCGCCAGAGCGGCGGCGATGTGCGCGACCTCCATCCGAAGGAACGCGTGCACGGGATCGGAGTCGTGCCGGTCATGCCAGAACATCGCCATCTCGAAGCCTGGGACCTGCACGGGCGGCTCGAACGTGGCGAGGCGGAGCTGTCCCGCCAGGGCAGTCGCGAGGCGCGCGGGGAGGATCATCACGAGGTCTGTCGCGGCGACCACCTGCGGAGCGGCCAAGAAACTCGGCGTCCTAAACGCAATGTGCCGCTGGAGGCCGTGCTCGCGGAGCGCGTCGTCGATCCGCCCACCACCAGGTTGCCCGCGCGGCGCGACCAGGACGTGCTTCGCGCTGGCGAACCGCCCGAGCGTCACGCGGCCCCGCGTCAACGGGTGTCCCCGCCGCGCGATCCCCACGAACTCCTCGTTCCAGAGCTTCTGCATGTGGAAGCCCTCGGTCTGCTCGCCCGTGCGCGGCGGCTGACCTCCCGGCCTATTCCGGAGCAGCCGGTCGCGCCCGCCCCAGAGGCCCTGCAGGTCGGCGAGCGTGGCCGCCGTGCTGCGCGCAGGCGCCCTTTTCTCCGTGCCCTGGCCCTTTGCCCCACCCCGCCCGCCTCCGCGCCACCGTGCGCAGCCGTCGCGCCCGCGTAGAGCCGTCTCATCGGCTCCGCGGTGCGAGGGCTCGTGGTTCCGCTTGAACCCTGCGCAAGGTCGGCGTAATACGCCCCGGGCCAGCATGATCACCGTTCAAAACCTCTCCGTCGCGTTCGGCAGCCAAACTTTGTTCGAGGAGGTGGACGCCAAGTTCACGCCCGGCAATTGCTATGGGCTCATCGGCGCCAACGGCGCCGGAAAGTCGACGTTCCTGAAGTGCCTGGCGGGCAAGATCGAGTCGACCTCCGGCTCCGTGAGCATCGAGCCGAACAAGCGGCTCAGCATGCTCTCCCAGGATCACTTCGCCTTCAACGAGGTGCCGGCCCTGACGGCGGTCATCATGGGCCACAAGCTCCTGCACGCGCTGATGGTGGAGAAGGACGCGCTCTACGCGAAGCCTGACTTCAGCGAGGCCGATGGCGTGCGCGCCGGTGAGCTGGAGGCCGCGTTCGCCGACCTGAACGGCTGGGACGCCGAAGCGGAGGCTGCCAAGCTGCTGAGCGAGCTGGGGGTCCCCGCGGCAAAGCACTCTTCGCTCATGAAGGAGCTGCCCGACAGCGAAAAGGTCCGCGTCCTCATGGCCCAGGCGCTCTTCGGCAATCCGGACATCCTCCTCCTGGATGAGCCCACCAACCACCTGGACGTCGATTCGATCCTCTGGCTGGAGGAGTTCCTGCTCGGCTTCCCGAACACCGTGGTGGTCGTCTCCCACGACCGGCACTTCCTCGACAAGGTCTGTACCCACATCGCCGACATCGACTTCGGCAAGGTGACGCTCTACTCCGGGAACTACACGTTCTGGTACGAGACCAGCCAGATGGCGCTCACGCAGCGCTCGAATTCGAACAAGAAGAAGTCTGAACAGATCGAGGATCTGAAGGCGTTCATCAGACGGTTCAGCGCCAACGCCTCCAAATCGAGACAGGCCTCCTCGCGAAAGAAGCTGCTCGACAAGATCACGCTGGACGACATCCGGCCGTCGTCGCGCAAGTACCCCTTCATCCAGTTCAACGCGGAGCGCGCCCTCGGCAAGGAGGTCGTGAACGTGGAGGGGCTACGCAAGAGCATCGGGGGAGAGGTGCTGTTCGACGGATTGACCTTCTCGATCGGCCGTGGCGAGCGGGTCGCGCTCGTCGGCGACGAGCGGGCGGTCTCGACCCTCCTCGACGTCCTGGCCGGAGAATCCAAGCCCGACGCCGGCACCGTCACCTGGGGACGCTCGACCGAGGTCGCCTACTTTCCGAAGGACAACAACACCTACTTCGTCACCGACAAGAGCGTCCTCGAGTGGCTGCGCCAGTACGCGCCAGACAGCAAGGACGAGACCTCCATCCGGTCTTTCCTGGGCCGCATGCTCTTCACCTCCGACGAGGTTCACAAGAAGGTCGAGGTCCTTTCGGGAGGCGAGCGGGTGCGTTGCATGCTCTCCCGGCTGATGCTGAAGAACCCGAACACTCTCCTCTTGAATCAGCCGACCAACCATCTCGATCTCGAGTCGATCACGGCGCTCAACAATGGCCTCTTGAAGAGTGAGGCCTCGATGATCTTCGCCTGCCACGACGTGCAGTTCGTGGAGTCGCTGGCCACCCGGGTCATAGAGCTCTCCGGGAAGACCTCCTATGACCTCCGCATGACCTACTCGGACTATCTCGCAGACGCCGAGAGACTGGCCCGGGTCGGCCGGGCCGCGGCCTGAGTCCGAGCTCCACCTCGTCTGACCGTCGATAGCCAAACCTCGAGATTGCCTCGACGGACGGGTGATCGCGAGCACGGATGCGCGCGCTTTCGAGGCCGATCCCGCTCCTGCGTGTATGATCGGTCCGGTCATGGTCGACGACGCGATCCCCAAGCTGAGGTCACGCGCGATCCCCGCCGACTCGGCAGGACGAGGGTCCGCTGCCGGCCAACTCAGAGCGATGGTCGCCGACCTCGTGCTCGAAACGACGGCCGAGTGCATCTGGCTGATCGACAAAGAGGCGCGAACGACCTTCGTGAACCGGCGCCTGGCCGACCTTCTCGGCTACTCCGAGGACGAGATGATCGGCAAACCGGTCCTGGCGTTCATCGACCCGGCGCGCTGGCCGGTGACCGAGCGCAACCTGCAACAGCGTGCGCTCGGGGTCGAAGATCGTGTCGAGCTCGATCTGGTCCGCAAGGACGGAAGCCGCGTCTGGATCCTGGGCTCCGCGAATCCCGTCTTCGACCGAAACGGTGAGTATGCGGGAGCGCTTGCCTTGCTCGGGGATCTGACCACCCAAAAAGAGCGAGAGCGCCTTCTGCGCGCCGAGGTTTCGAACCTTCGTCGACGACTGGACGACAAAGACCGCTCGGCCCCGGTTGACGAGCGATCGCCTTATCGCGAGCCGTTCCGGACCGCCATCGTGCTCGCCACGTATGGGACCCTTTTCGCCAGCATCGCCATTCTCACGGCTGGCGCCGTCGTAGGCGCGCTGCTCCACGGCTCCGAGCCAGCGGGGGATCCGTACCCCTGACGCGCGCGGAGCCGGTCAGCAGCGCCGTCAGCGTCGCCGGCACGACGGAGGTCAGCTTCTCGGGCGAGGTGGCGAACGCGCGGTGCGCACGGGCGAGCGGCCCGTCGAGCAACAGTGACGCCGCCCCGTGCACGGCGGACCAGCAGGTGAGGACCAAGGGGTTGGGGTCGCCCGCCGGCGCCAGCCCACCCGCCTGCGCCTCGATGATCGCGCGGCGAGCGGGCCGCCGCGCTCGATGTGCTCGGCGGCGGGAGCGACGCCCCCTTCGTCCGCACGGCGCGCGCTCTCGAAGCGCGCGGCGACGCGGCGCTGGCGCTGAAGATCGCGGAACTGGGCCTCGGGCGCCACCCGGCGAGCGCCGATCTGCGGCAGATCCGCGAGCGTGCGCTGACCACGTTGCGCGACATCTACGCGCAGACCAACCCCTTCCGCTTCATCGTCTACTCGGAGCTGGCCGGCCGGGGGCTCGGCCCGGTGGCTCTCCCGGCCGCCCCCTGAGATCGAGGCCGCGACCCTTGACAGGCCCGGGCTCGCGATGGTTGAAGCGAGCGGCATTCGTTGAAAATTGAATAAGCGCCTCGGGTGCCCACTCGGGCATAAAAGGGAAGCCGGTTGAAAGCCGGCGCGGTCCCGCCACTGTAGGTGAAGGAACCTTCACGAACCCACTCGACCTCTGTCGGGGAAGGGGAAGGTGTCGCAAGTCCATCGGCGATTTGCGCTTCACGAGCCAGGAGACCTACCCAAGGCCGTCGCTTTTTTCTCCGCGCGGACGGAGGTCGGCTGCCGGCTACCCTTGCCTGAAGCGGCACCCTTCCCTCGTTCCTCGGAGCGAGGGACCTTCATGCCGCCGAATTCGGTGAGGCCTGCAACGCGGGCCGAGCCAACGCCAAAACCTTCGACCACCCATCGTCAACACGCCCGAGCTCTGCTGGCCGTGGCGTTGGTGGCGGCCTCCTTGGCGGTCTCTGTTCCGGCGCGCGCCGACAAAGGAGGGTCCACCTCGGATGCGGCGACAGCTCCGTCGGAGGCCGCCGCCCCGGAACAGAAACCCCTCTTTCAAACCACCGTCACGGCGGCCGCGGCGGCGCCATCTGTACCCCGCGAGGATCGGGCGGCGGCGGCCTCGGTGGTGCTCCCCTCCGAAAGCCCCCGCGCCTACGACGATCTCGGTACGCTCCTCCTGCAGGTCCCCGGGGTCACCGTGGCGCGCACCGGGTCGTCACAGGCGTTCAGCAGCATCACGCTCCGCGGCTCGAACCCCGACCAGGTGCAGATCTACGTGGATGGCGTCCCTCTCGACATCGCGGAAGGCGGCGGCGTCGATGTTTCCACGCTGCCGCTGGGGGACGTCGAGCGGGTGGAGATCTATCGGGGGACGACGCCGCTGGCCTTTGGCGAGTCCGCGCTGGGCGGAATCATTTCGATTACCACCCGCACGCCCGGCGTAACCCGCGCCAGCGCGCGCGCCGGCGTCGGTTCGTTCGGGACCGCCTTCGGCGACGTCTCCGGAGGCGATCGCATCGGCCGACTGCGGCTGTATCTGGGCGCGCACGTCTACTCCTCGGAGGGCGACTACCCGCTTCGATACAACAACGCGGTGACCAGCCCCAACTTCGCCGTCGATACCGTTCGCCAGAACAACGACACCTTGGAGGGCAACGGTGTTCTTCGCGCCGCGCTGACGCTCGAAGGGCGGCGGACGCTCGATCTCGGGCTCATCGGGTTTGCCCGCGCGGAGGGGCTCCCCGGTCCGACCGACAACCTGGCCCTCCATGCGCGCTTTCACACCAGCCGCGGACTCGGACTGCTGCGCTACGAGTCGCGCGACGATCTCGGGCCCGGGGGACGCCTGTCGGCGGAGGCCTTCGTCAGCGTGGAGCGCGATCGCCTGCTCGACCCCGACGCGGAGGTTCAGAACCAACCGGGGCTCCTCTTTCATGAAACCACGCTCTCGATCGGCACCACCGTCCACGCCGCCCGCCCCCTGATGGACTGGGGCCGCGCGTCGGGGCTGCTGGAAGCGCGCCGAGAGACCTACACCCCCGATGACGAGACCGACGCCACGCAGTCGGGCCTCCCGGCGCGCCGCTTGCTCGGCGTGGCGGGAGCGGAGCTCACGCTTCTCTGGCATCGGTTGAACCTGGAGGTCATTCCGTCCGTGCGCCTCGAAGGGATGGAAGACACCGTCACAGGCCAGAATACAACTGGTCAGCCCGTTCCCGCCGGCCCCGCCATCGCGCGGCTGCTGCCCACGTATCGGTTGGGATTGGTGCGGCCGGTCTCGTCCGTCGTGACAGTCAAGGCGAACGTCGGGCAGTACCAGCACGCGCCCTCGTTCCTCGAGCTCTATGGCGACGGGACGCAACGTCTGCTCGGCAACCCCAGCCTCGTTCCCGAATCGGGAACCAACGCCGATCTCGCGCTCTGGGTCGATCACCCGGGAGCTCGGACGTCGACGACCAGCCGCACCACGCTCTTCGGCGCGCTGGCCGACGACCTCATCTATTGGTTGCCCAACTCCGGTGGGCCCTCGCGCGCCGAGAACCTGAGCCGCGCGCGTATCTACGGAATCGAGCAAGAGTTGCAGCTCGGAGTGGGGCCTCACGCGCGATTGGTCGCGCAAGGGACCTATCTCGTCGCTGACGACGAGAGCGACAACCCGACGACCCGCGGAAAGCAGATTCCACACCACCCCCGCTTGAGCGCCTACGCGCGGCCCGAGATGGTCCGCATCGGCCTGGGACACGGAATCGACTTCGGCGCCTACCTCGACGCCGCCATTCTCGTGGGCGACTACGACGACCCTGCCCACGTCACAGCAATTCCCACCGAGGTCCTCATCGGCGCGGGAGCGAGCCTGTCGCGGCCACGCTCCCGCCTGCGGCTCACGGTCAGCGGGCTGAACTTGACCGACCTTCAGAGTTGGAACTTCAGCTACTGGCCGCTTCCCGGCCGGACCGTCTTCGTATCTCTTGCCTGCGACTCGGCGACCGCCCAGGACGCCGACGCCGCAGGCTTCCAACCGTCCATCAACCCCTGACACGGAATTCCAAGGAGCGACCTCGATGTTACGAATACTGGGTCTCGGACTGACGGCGGCGGTCGTCGCGATCGGATGCGGCAACGGCGCTCCCGCTCAGTCGGACGCGGCGGGCGGCGAGCCCGGGAAGGATGCCGCCGGCTATGACGGCGGTCCGGCTCCGATGAGCCCACCCACGATGACCGGGTTGGCAGTGGTGAACAGCGATTTTTCGACGACCAGCCTGTCGATTCTCGACGCGACCGGAGCGCTGGTCCGCGCCGACTGTGTCGACTCCGCCACCGGCTCCACCGGAAGCGCGACGAAGACGATCTCCGGCGATGTGGTGCTTCCCTCGCAACCGCAGCTGGGCGGAAACGTCGTGGTCATCGATCGCGGCAACGTCGCCCTGACCTTCGTCGACCCCAGCTCCTGCACGATCGCCCACCAGATTCTGGTCCCGGGCGTCAGGACCAATCCCCACGACGTCGTCATGTTGGGGACTCACAAGGCCTACGTCACCCGCTACGGTCTGAATCTGGCGGCGACCGATCCGACGCTGGCGGGGAATGACATCGCGGTGATCGATCCGACGACCGGCGCGCTCAGGGGCCGCATCCCCCTCGATGCGTACGCATCCCCCGTTGCGGGCGCGACCATTCTGGCCCGCCCGGATCGGGCGCTCCTCGTCGACGGACAGGTCATCGTCTCGCTCGACGAAATCGATCAGAGCTTCGCGACTTACGGCGAGGGGAAGCTCGTGGTGATCGATCCGGCAACCGATGCGGTCACGGTCACCGTCGCGCTCACCGGCCTCACCAACTGCGAAGGGATGACCTACGTCGACGCGCAGAAGACTCTCCTCGTCGCCTGTGGCGGACCCTTTGACGGCGCGACCGCGGCATCGGGCATCGCGGTCGTGGACCTCGGCGTTTCGCCGCCCGTCTTGACGCGGGTGATTCCGTCGTCGGCGTTCGATGGACGGCCGCTCGACATCGCCTGGGTTCTGGCGCTGCCGCCAACCGGAGGTGGAACGCGAGCCTTCGCGGTGACCAACGATCCGAACGACGTCCAGCCAGACGCGCTCTTCGCCTTCGACTACGTCGCTGGCACCGCCGCTCGATTCGCGACCTCCGCCCCCTATACGCTCGGTCAGGCGGCTGAACTGCCGGGCCTCCTGCTGATGCCGAACTCGACGCTTTCGATGCCACAGGTCGATCTTTACGACGTCAGCGCCTCGCCGACGACGACGACCACATTCACGTCTGACCCGGTGACGGGTCTGCCACCTCAGGTGATCGCGCCGTACTGATCGGGGCGCCGTTGACGCCCATCGGTGGAATCGCGCCCGGCAACTCGAGGCGGGCGAGCGCGAGACGGAGATCCTCCGGCAGCGGGGCGGTGAGCGCGAGGCGGACGCCCGTCGCTGGATGGTCGAAGGCGAGCTCGCAGGCGTGAAGCGCGAGGCGGCGGAGATCGTAGCGCGCTCGGTAGTGGCGGTTGAGCTCTCCCGAGCCGTAGTTGACGTCGCCGATGAGCGGATGCCCGAGGTGGCGGAGGTGCCGCCTTATCTGGTGGGTCCGCCCGGTCTCCGGGATGGCGAGCACCAGGGAGCACCGGTCGACCCCGGAGCGCGCGACGCAAACGAAGCGCGTGACGGCCGGAACGCGGGGGCCCTTTTCACCTTTCGGGATCGGGTAATCGACCGTCCCGGCGTCGGCCGGCGTGCCACGGACCAGCGCGAGGTAGCGCTTGTCGACCTGCCGCTTTTCGAAGGCGCTCGCCAACGAGGCTGCCGCGTCCTTCGTGCGTGCAAAGATGAGCGCCCCGCTGGCCCCACGATCGAGGCGATGGACGGGATAGACGTGGGCACCGATCAGATCGCGAACGCGGAACATCGCCACGTCGGACTCGGCGCCCCAGCCGCGGTGGACCAGCAGGCCCGACGGCTTGTTCACCACGACCAGGTGATCGTCCACAAACAGAATGTCGAGAACGTCCCGGCTCCTCGTTTCGCCTCTACGGTCGGCCACGTCAACGGCCTCGGTGGCGCTGTCGCCGGCGTCCCCGGCGACCGTCCCCTGACGCCGCCCCGGCGTCTTCTTCGTTCCAGAGCGCCATCTCGCGCATCCCCGGCGTGTCAATCAGAAGAGCGCCATTCGGCAGGACGACCAGCTCGCGGTGGGTGGTGGTGTGACGGCCGCGGGCGTCGCGCGCGCGCACGGCACCCACACGTTGAGCCGCCCGCCCCATGAGCGTGTTCACCAGCGTCGATTTTCCCACGCCAGACATGCCGACCAGAACCAGCGTCTGCCCGCGCCCGAGCCACGGTTCGAGCCGTTCCATGCCGACCCCCTGCTGCCCGCTCAAGGTGACCACCGGGACGTCGGGGAAGCTCCCAGCGAGCGCGCTGGCGACCGCAGTGGGATCGGGGCTGAGATCGCTCTTGTTGACGATGAGCAGGGGCCGGGCGCGGCTGTGCGCCACCGCGCCCAGGTAACGTCGGAGCTGGTTCTCGTTGATGAGTCGCAGATCCCGGCGGGGATCGTTCCCGTCGCCAAGCGCGCTCACGATTCCGACCACATCGACATTGGCGGCGATGACCTGCAGCTCGGGACGATCGGCGGCCGGCTGACGGACCAAGCAGGTCTGTCGCTCGAACCGGTGCTCGATCAGCAAGGCCTGCAGCTCTGTCGAGTGAACGCCGGCCACCCAATCGCCGACCTGCGGACGGTCGGCGGCCGTCTGCCAGGTCGCCAACCTGCGACCGAGGATGAGCGCCTTGCCGGCACCGGTCGCGGTCCAAGCGACATAGCTCTCACCATGAGCGATCGCGATCCGCGCCGGAACGAGCCCGGGTTCGAGCCGCGCGAGCTGGGTCTCGAAGAACGGGCCGAAGCCAATTCGTTCGAGCTCGACCTGGCGCTGGTCATCACTCAAGCGGAGGTCTCGATCGAAAGCATCGGACTCCGAATAACACGTTACGGCCGCTGGTTGAGAACGGCGATGCCGTCGAGATCGAAGCCGGCGGTCGGGCCGTTGGAGAGGGGATCGATGATTCCCCGACCGAATGAATCCAGCGTCGTCCCGTCGCCGATGATGTCGACGATCCGCACGTAATTGATGGAGGTGAGATCGACGGTGCCGTCGCGCACGAGCGGAGAGTTCTGGAGCGCTGAAAGATCGAACGGCGTTCCGTAGCCAACCATGTAGCTGCCGGCGAGCCCGCCGATCTCTGGGGCGGTGCCTGAACAGCCACTGCAGGAGGTCTCCGGGCCCTGAAACGCCGAATCAAATCGGGCAAAATGGATCCCGTCGCTGGAGACCTCGACGAAGCCCAGCTCCAGAAAGATGTCGCTCGCGAAACTGTTCTCGAAGACCGCGAAGTCCCAGCTGTCCCCGTCGGTAATCGGAGCGCCAAAGGTGAGCGTCATGGATCCGCCGTTCCCGAGCGAGACGACGGCGAGGGTGTTGGTCCCGGCCGGGCCGAGAGCCTGGCTCGGCATCATGAACTGGGCCTCAGTCACGCCGGGGCCTTGCAGATAGCTGTCGACCCCCGACGCCCAGGCCACGATCCGGGGATCGTCGTAGGCGACGGCGGTCGTGGTCGCGTCGGGCGGAGCGGGCGCGTAGGTGGCGCGGACGTCGTAGACAGCGTTGAACGGCGGCGTGACACATCCGGCAACCGTCGTTTGGGCCAAGACCCGCGTGAGGCCCGACAGGGCTGCGAGGCTGAGCGGGCTTGCGGGTTGAAACGCCGCCGTGGAGCTCGAAGCGCCCGCGGGAAGCACGGCGAGCTCAATGGGGGAGCCGTCGGGGGCGACGAAATTCAATACTTCGTCGTCGGCGATGATCGAGAGGTCGGGGGCCAGCGGGAAGGGACACTCGGACGCGCAGAGACCGTTCGGGCCGACTGCATACCCAGCGGCGCACTGACAGCTCGCCACGTTCGCGGCGGAGATGCAGATCCCGAACGCACCGCAATCGACGGGTGTACCCCCGAGACACTGATGCGTCGAGCTGTCGCAGCGCTCGACACCGGTGCACGCGTTTCCGTCGTCGCAGTCCGCGTCTGCGGAGCAGACGGTGGGAACGCAGCTTGCGCCCCCCGGTAGGGCCACAAAGGTGCCGGCACAGGTGCAGTCGCCGAACGCAGGGTCACAAACCTGATTCTGGCCACAAATCTTGTCGGCGCAGCGATCTGGCCCGGCGTCGGACCTGCCGGTGTCGGACATGTCGCTCGCGTCCAGCGCGCCGGCGTCAGGGGTCCCTGCCGCGGCGTCGCTTTTCGTCGCCGCGTCGCTACCGATCGTTGCGTCGCTCTTCGTCGTGGCATCGCCTCGGGCGGAGGCGTCCCCGATCGAGGGCAAGGGCACGCTAATTCCACAAGCGATGGCGGCGAAGCCGAGGCTCGCGATCGCCGCCATCCGCCCGATTCGACTCCCGTGCACGATCTGGGTCCCCTGCTCTCGACCAAGCCCCTACTGGCGAGCCAACACGACGTAGGTGGTGCTCGACGACCCGCTCACCGCGACCCAGAGGCGCTGCGACCCATCGATCAGGAACGAGAACCCCTCCGTTTGCCCGGAAGCCACGGTCAGCAGCTTGGTCGGCGCGCCGACGGCCGCCAAACTGCTGCCGGTGGTGAACTGCTGCTGAACGACATCGAGCGGGTCGTTGGTCGTGGCATCGATCGCTTGGAAGACCACCAGGCCGGGATCGGTCGCGGTCGGCGCCAGCGCAGCCAGGGAGCCCGAGTAGCCCGGCACGGTGAACAGGGAGACCCCCGCCGTTGCGGCGGCGCCGCGCGCGATCGAGCTGGCGAGGAATCCGCGCGCTTCTTGGTTGCCGGTCGTGAACGAGCTCATCACCGCGAACGCGTCCCCGTTCGAATCCGTGGTGACCGGTCCGCTGCTTTCGCCCCAGGCGGCGATCAGAGACGACGCCGTGCACCCGTCCCCGGCCCCGAGCGCCTCTGCCGGCGTCGAGCAGGCGTCCGCCGCGTACAAGCCGTTCGTGTCGGTGGCGGGCATGTCCAGCGGCGAAAGGCCAGTGAACAAGAACCGTCCCAGCGATGACGCGGCAGGAACGCCGGCTGCGAAGTACGGTCCGTCGGCCGTATAGCTCGTCGCGACGGCACCGTTCGCGATCATCTCGAATTGGCCCGTGATATTGGCCGAAGGTCCCGTCCACGAAATCGCGGTCCATCCGAAGAAGGGGAGATCGACGGCCTGCGCGCCCAGGAAGGTGTTGGAGGGAAGCGCCGCCGCGACGGACGTCGTCTGAAGGGTCATCGCGCCCGTCGTTCCCGTAGGCGCCGTCCAGCGCTCCAAGATCACGCCGGTACCGGTGGCCGCCGCCTGAACGTCCAGAGGTCCGCCATGCGATCCCCAGCTCGAGGCCCCGAACCCGAGTGATTCTGGTGCGCTGTAGATCGCGACCGCGCAGAACGTCGAATCCGCGATCGCGAAAGCCGAAGAGAACATCGACGGGGCGAGGCACGACTGGCCGCCCGCGCCTGCTGAAGCGTGGCCACCGGCGCCGCCCGACGACTGCCCTCCGGCTCCGCCTCCAGGCTGGCCACCAGCGCCACCCAAGGACTGACCGCCAACTCCGCCCGCGGCCTGTCCACCTGCTCCGCCCACCAGCTGACCGCCAGCTCCGCCCTGCCCGGGTGCGCCCGCGGCCGCGCCGGCTCCGCCCGCCACACCGCCACCACCGCCGGTGCCACCGGCCGGTGAAGAGCTGCTGCCACAGGCGGCGATGAGGCCGCTCGAAAGGATGACACCGAGACAAAACAGACGTCGCATCGAGGAGCTCCTTTGGGAAACGTTGAACGTTGAACTTTGGATCTCGGCTCGGCCCGGACCTCGGGCGTCGCCGTCTGCGCGGCACGCAAAAAACCCTCGCTCAGCACGAACGAGGGGACGGTGCCGACCTTTGGGAGCAAAGGACCGACGGCCGCTCTCCGTCCGCGCGGAGAAAAAAGCTTCAGCCTTCGGTAGGTCTCCTGGCTCGTGGATCGCAAATCGCGGACTTCGCGATTCGCAGCCACCCTCCCCTTCCCCGACCGTTGGTCGAGTGGGTTCGTGAGGGCGGCCTCCACTTACAGTGGCGGGACCGCGCCGGCTTCGACCGGCTTCCCTGTTATGCCCAGCTGGGCACCGAAGGCACCTATTCAGTTTTCAAACTACGTTTGCTTCAACCACCGTGGGCAGGGCCTGTCAAGCGCTCGCGCACCGATGCCGGCGAATCTCCGTTCAGAACGCGGCGTCGAGGGTCACCTCACCGACGACGCCCACCTGATAGGCGGAGACCCGGCGCTCGAAGAAGTTGGCGACTTCCTGAACGTCTTGCAGATCCATGAACGCCAACGGGTTCCGGGCCCCGTACTGCTTGGGGAGTCCCAGCGTCGCCAGCCGCTGGTCGGCGCAGAACTCGAGATACTGGCGAACCTCGCCGATCGACAGGCCGACCACCCCCTGCCCCAGCAGATCCTGGGCGAACTGGGTCTCGCAGGCGACGGCTTCGTCGAACATCTCGCGGACGGCGCGCCGCATGTCGGCGTCGAATAGATCGGCCTCCTCGCTGCGGATGGTCTTGGCCACCTCGAAGGCGAACGCCATGTGCGCGCTCTCGTCGCGGAACACCCAGTTCGTCCCCCCCGCGAGGCCATGCAGGAGGCCCCGCGAACGCAAGAAATAGACGTAGGCGAAGGCCCCGAAGAAGAAGAGCCCCTCGACGCAGCCGGCGAAGCAGATGAGGTTGAGCAAAAACTGCTGGCGCTGGGGGCGCGTCTCGAGGCGATTCAGCTCGGCGGTGGTCTCGAGCCAGCGGAGGCAGAAGTCGGCCTTTTTTTGGATCGACGGGATGTTCTCGACGGCGGCGAAGGCGCGGTGGCGCTCCTCCGGATCGGCCACGTAGGTGTCGAGCAGCGTCAGATAGAATTGAACGTGCAGCGCCTCCTCGTAGAGCTGCCGCGAGAGGTACATGCGCGCCTCCGGCGCGTTGATGTGGCGGTAGAGGTTCAGGACCAGGTTGTTGGCCACGATCGAATCACCGGTGGCGAAGAAGGCGACCAGGCGGTGCACCAGGTGGCGCTCGGCGTCGGTCATCTTCGTCTGGAGGTCGCTCACGTCGGTCGAGAAGTCGACCTCCTCGACCGTCCAGGTGTTCTTGATCGCGGCCCGATACATCTCGAAGAAGCTCGGGTACGCCATCGGACGCAGGGTGAGGCACAACCCCGGATCGAGGAGCCGCGCTGGCCGGCCGCTCATTGGCAGGCCTCGCAGCTCTCTGGGTTCTCGAGCGAGCAGGCCACGGCGCTCGCGTCGGCGCTGGCCGCGGTGGGCGCTTCGACGGTCGCCTTGGCGATCCGGGTCGCCGGCCGGGAGCGCAAGTAGTAGGTCGTCTTCAGCCCCTGCTTCCAGGCGTGGAAGTACATCGACGAGAGCTGCCCGATGTTGGGGCTCTCCGCGAAGAGGTTCAGCGACTGACTCTGATCGATGAAGGCGCCGCGGTCGGCGGCCATGTCGATGAGCGAACGCATGGGCACCTCCCAGACGGTGCGGTAGATCGTCCGCAGCTCCTCGGGCAGCTCCGGGAGCGCCTGGATGGAGCCTTCGGCCATCTTCAGCCGAGCGCGCGTGTTCTCGGTCCAGAGGCCGAGCGGCTTCAGCTCGGCGACCAGATAGCGGTTCACCTGCAGGAAGTCACCCGAGAGCGTCTCGCGCTTGAACAGGTTCGACACCTGCGGCTCGATGCACTCGTAGCAGCCGGCGATCGAGGCGATGGTGGCCGTCGGCGCGATCGCCACCAGGAGGGAGTTGCGCAGGCCGACCAGGCGCACCCGCGCCCGCAGCGCTTCCCAGCGAGCGGTGTCGACAGGTGTCACGCCCCAGGCGTCGAACTGCAGCTCACCGCGCGCCGCGCGCGTCTCCTCGAACGACGGATGGCGTCCCTTCTCGACGGCCAGATCCGCCGACGCGGTCAGAGCGTGGAAATAGATCTCTTCCGCGATCTGCTGCGACAAGGCGCGGGCCGCGGGCGCGTCGAAGGGGAGGCGCAGCTGGAAGAAGACGTCTTGCAGGCCCATGACCCCGAGGCCCACCGGACGCCAGCGGAGGTTCGACGCCTCCGTGCTGGGGATCGGGTAGTAGTTGAGATCGATCACCTGATCGAGCTGTCGGACCGCGGTGCGAACGGTCCGGGCCAGCTTCTCGAAGTCGAACGAGAGTCCGCCCTCCGCCGACCGGACCAGGTGCCGTCCGAGATTGATCGACCCGAGGTTGCAGACCGCCGTCTCGCTGCCCGAGGTCACCTCGATGATCTCGGTGCAGAGGTTCGAGAGGTGGACAGTGCGCCCCGGGAGCGCGGTCTGATTGCAGGCGCGGTTCGACTTGTCCTTGAAGGTCATCCAGCCATTGCCGGTCTGGGCCAGCGACCGCATCATCCGCGCGTAGAGCTCGCGCGCCTTGACGGTCTTCACGGCCACTCCCGCCTGCTCGGCCTCCGCGTACGCATGGGCGAAGTCGTCCCCGTAAAGATCGGGGAAGGTGGGGACCACCTTCGGATCGAACAGGCTCCAGTCGGCGTCGGCCTCGACCCGCTGCATGAAGAGATCGGGGATCCAGTTGGCGAGGTTGAGGTTGTGCGTGCGGCTCGCCTCGTCGCCGGTGTTCTCCCGCATGGCCAGGAAGTCCTCGATGTCGGCGTGCCACGGTTCGAGGTAGACGCAGCAGGCGCCCTTGCGCTTGCCGCCCTGGTTCACCGCGGCGACCGACGCGTCCAGCGTCTTCAGCCAGGGGACGATCCCGTTCGAGTGCCCGTTGGTGCTCTCGATGAGCGAGCCGCGCGAGCGCACCCGGTGGTAGGCCAGCCCGATGCCGCCGGAGAACTTCGAGAGCATCGCGGCGTCGGCGTACTTTTGATAGATGCCGGCCAGGTGATCCTCGGGCGAGTCGAGGAGAAAGCAGCTCGAGAGCTGCTCGTGGCGGGTCCCGGCGTTGAACATCGTCGGCGAGCTGGGCAGGTATTCCAGCGTCGAGAAGAGGCGGTACAGCTCCAGCGCCTCGGCGATGTTCTCCGACAGCGCGCAGGCGATCCGCAGGAAGAACTGCTGCGGCGTCTCGATGACGAGGCGGTTCTTTGGATGCCGCAGCAGATACCGATCGTAGACGGTGCGGAGGCCGAAGTACTCGAGCTCGCGATCGCGCTCGACGGTGATGGCGTCGTTCAGCTTCCGCGCGTTGTTGCTCACGAAGGTCGTGAGGCGCTCATTGGCCAGGCCCAGCTTTTGAGCGGTGAGGACCGACTGCGAGAAGGCGTGGATCTCTTGACCGCGAACCTCCTTGTCGATGTAGGTGGCGAGGAGG
The DNA here is from genome assembly GCA_036267635.1 of Polyangia bacterium. GTDB lineage: Bacteria > Myxococcota_A > Polyangia > Fen-1088 > Fen-1088 > JADGRB01. The sequence continues at coordinate 19,472 of DATAVR010000029.1, forward strand.
CGCGCCGCCAGCCTGGCGTACTGCGGCTCTTCGAAGATGAGGCCCGCCGCCGTCTGGATGGAGAGTTGATCGAGCTCGCGCGTCGTCGCGCCGTCGTAAAGTCCGCTGATCGTCTTGGTCGCCACCCGCAGCGCGTCCACCTCGGGAAGCCCGACGCACGAGCGGCCGACCGCCCGAACGATCTTGTTGACGTTGACGGGCTCGGCCGAGCCGTTGCGCTTGCGAACCCGCATCGTCGTCTGCGGATAAGCGTCGTCGGACGGGGTGCGCGCCCTGACCGGCGCGGCACCATTGTGCATAGTCGTCGCGGTCGTCCCCTCGATCTCCGTCTCTGTCAGCATCGGTCGTCTCCTCGTCTCGCCCCCTCGGGCGTGAAGGACGCCGCGCAAGAGAACGGGAGAACCGGGACAGCGCTGCCACGAGAGACCGCCAGCGCCGGCACGGACCTACCCGCCCCCCGCGAGGCTCCAGGTCGACCGCCGCCGGATTTCTCCCGGCGCCGGATGCTGGCAGGTCTTCGGGCTCGCGAGCCTTCCGGGTGATCAGAACCCCGAGGGGGCTCCGAACCGGATTCCTACTCTCCACCGCTTCCCAGCCCCGAGAGGCCAGTGCTTGTGGTGAATTTCGTTCTCGCTTACCGCTGCGGGGCAGCCCCGGATTCCAACCGGGTTCCCTTTAGCTCGAGAGACATTCTCGAGCACCAGCACAAGAGGCAACGTACTGCACTGTATCGTCACGGTCAATAGATATTGTGGTCACCAAGCAGTCAGCCCACAGCATACGGTGGTCATTCGCGGGGGGGGAGCCGAAAGGAGCGGTACGGCTCGGTGTTCATTTAAATGAACTTGACTGTCAATTTCAATACAGGCACCTTCGACACTTCGAGGAGGTCGCGATGGGTGTGAACGAGCGGCAAGGACGAATGAGCGTTCTCGGTCAGATCGCCCGCGTCGAGGTTTGCCCCTGCGGCACCTGGAAGGTGTCGGTCGGGTCCACGACGCTGGACCTCAACCGAGACACGGCCGGCGACCTTTGCAACACGCTCGCCGTCGCGCTCGATCGAGGCGGCCCCGAGTCCGTCGATCGCTTGTTGGTCCTGGAGACGGTCGAAGACGCGCGACGCGAAAATTGAGCGCGCCCGGTAACTCGCCGGCCAACGGTTAACGACCTTCATACGACGCTCGTCGTACGACAGGCGTCGTATCCCTTCGACCGCCGTCGATCCCTTCGACCGCCGTCGATGATAGCTTCCAACCGTGGACGACCACCGCGCACTTCCCGGCGGCAAGCTCGAGTACGCCGTGCTGACGGCGCTCTGGGAGAGCGGCGTCGCGACCGCCCTCGATGTGCATCGACGGGTTGGTGTTCCGCTGGGGCTCGTCCAGACCACGACCGCGCGCGTGCTCGATCGCTTGCACGCCAAGGGGCTCATCTCGCGCGAAAGAAACGGCAAACGTTTCGACTACCGCGCGCTGGCTGCGCGACCCGAGATCGATCGCGCGCGGCTGTCGGCGGCGCTGTCCGGATTTCTGATGCGGGCGCCGAGCCCCGCGATGGCTTCGTTGGTCGACGCGATCGAGTCTATCGATCCGGCGCTGGTCGACGAGCTCGCCCGGGCCGTCGAGCGCCGAAGGGGATCGAGATGAACCGCGATCTGGTCTTCGGGACGCTGGTGCTGGCCTTCTGTGGTTCGGCGACCTGGCTGACCGGCTGGCTCTCGAGCCGCAATTTTCCCCCTCGGGCCGACGAGAGCGGACGGCGGGCAGAGCGACGCGCCTGGCGTCGATTGTGGGCGCCGCTCATGCCGGCAGCGGTGGCCCTGGCGGCCCTGGCCGGCTGGGTGATTCAGGAACCGCGTTCGACGGACGAGCTGCTCCGGCCCTTTGCTTCGACCTTCGTGCTGCCGCTGGCCTGCCTCTGGCTGCGGGCGAGCGTTCGTGCGGCACGGGCGCTGCGGCCCCCGCGCGTCTCGCCGGTGGCCGCCACCATGGGGATCCTTCGTCCGCGCGTCGTCCTCAGCTCGTCGCTGCGCCAGCGCCTCGACTGCCACTCGTTCGACGCGGCCCTGGCTCATGAGCAGGCCCACGCCCGCCATCGCGATCCGCTTCGAATTTGGCTCGCTCAGATCGCCACCGATCTGCAGTGGCCGAACCCGGTCGCGGCGCGTCGCTTCGGTGAGTGGAAGGTGGCGCTCGAGCTGGCGCGCGACGAGGAGGCTCGCGCCGGCGGCGTACGGGGGGAGGATCTGGCGGAGGCGCTCATCGCCGCGGTTCGCCTCGCGCGCGCGGGTGCAGCCCCCGTGGAGGCGCGGCTCACCGGACCAGAGCAAACGTTGGTAGAGCGAATCGATCGGCTACTGTCCCCTTTGCGAGAGGGACCTTTCATCATCCGTGGCCAGCTGCTTCCGTTCGCGTTCTTCGTCGTTCTGACCGCGGCGATGGTGTTCGGCGTGGCGCGCGGCGATCTCCTGGTGCGGGCGCTTCCGCTCATTGTCTACTGAACCAGGTACACGCGCGTCGTACGACACCTGTCGTACGACGGCCGTCGTGTTACGGCGTGTCGTTTGCAATCCTTATTGCTTGACGGGGAGCCGGCATTGCGACGATTTTCACCGCGTGCCTCGGTCGTTGACCTACGTGTGCATCGGGTTCGGGGTTCTTCTAACTGCGACGAAGGCACGGGCCGTCGATCCGCCGGCCGCCGATCCCGCAGTCAGCGAGGCTGCGGGTACTGAACCGAGCGCCGAACCGAATTACGAGACGACCGTCGTCGCGGCGACGCCATTGCACGGTTCGTTGTTGCCGAGCGATCGGGTCGCAGCAAACGTCCAAACCGCGAGCGGAAAAGCGTTAGATGCCAGCCACGATCTCGACATCACCCAATTCATGAACGAGTCGTTGGGGAGCGTCACGATCAATCAGGTCCAGGAGAACCCTCTCCAACCTGATTTTCAGTATCGCGGCTTCGTCGCGTCGCCCGTCCTGGGTGCCTCGGAGGGGGTGTCGGTATTTCTGAACGGCGTCCGTCTGAACGAGCCGTTCGGCGACATCGTGAACTGGGATCTCATTCCGCCGGGCGCGATCCGCTCGCTCAACCTGATGCCCGGCTCGAACCCCCTGTTCGGGCTCAACACCCTGGGCGGAGCGCTCTCGATGGAGACCAAGACCGGCTTCACCGATCCCGGCGCGGAGGTCGAGGCCTGGGGTGGCTCTTTCGGCCGGGCCGTGGTGGAGGTCGAAGCCGGCGGTCACGGCGAGCACTGGGCTTACTTTGGTGCGGGGCGCTTCTTCACTGAAAGCGGCTGGCGAGAGCACTCCTCTTCGCAGGCGCTGAACGGTTTCTTCTCCACGACTTATCGGAACGGAGGCTCGGCGCTGGACCTCTCGATCATGGGCGCCAGCACGTCGATGGCCGGGATCGGGGCGACCCCGGTACAGCTCCTGGCGGTGGATCGCGGCGCCGTCTTCACCTTCCCCGACGAGACCCACAACCGGATGTTGATGGCGATCCTGCGGGGAGACCAACCGCTCTCGCCGCAGAGCCGCCTCTCGGCGACCGCCTACTTCCGGCTCAGCCGCACGCTGACCGCCAACGGCGATCAGGGCGAGTGGGATCAATGCACGACACCTGGCTACATGGCGAGCGTCTGCGCCGACGACGGCACGACCGTCATCACTGATGGAAACGGGAACCCCGTCCCCTTCGATCCCAACAATCTCTACGACGGTTCGGACAACACCACTTACACGCGCCAGATCGGGTTTGGCGGAAGCGTTCAGGGGAGCTTCGAGGCGCCTGTCTCAGAACACGAAAATCACCTCTTCGTGGGAGCCAGCGTCGACGAGGGGGAGATCCGCTTCCGGTCGCAGACCGTCCTGGCGCGGCTGGAGCCAAACACCCGGGAGACGCTCGACACCGACTTTCTCGATCCGACGTCGCTGGTGGCGGTCGACGGGACCGTGACGACTTTGGGGGTCTTCGCCAGCGACACCTTCGCCGTGCTGCCGGATCTGTTCCTCACGCTGTCGGGGCGGTTCAACTATTCGGCGCAGTCGCTGCAGGATCAGCTGGGAGGCGATCTGAGCGGCGACAATCACTACCAGCGGCTCAATCCGGCCGTCGGGCTCTCCTACCAGCCGCGCCCCGAGATCGGCGTCTACGGCAGCTACAGCGAGTCGGCGCGCGCGCCGACGCCGATGGAGCTGACCTGTGCCAGCCCCACCGATCCCTGCCGGCTGCCGAACGAGTTCGTGGCCGATCCGTCGCTCGCGCAGGTGGTGGCCCGGACCTTCGAAGCCGGCGTGCGCGGCCGCCTGGGACGAGGGCGCGCGGTCGTCGACTATGCCGTCTCGGCGTTCCGCACCGCCAACAGCAACGACATCCTGTTCATCAGCTCGGGCCCACTCACCAACGAGGGCTACTTCTCGAACGTCGGCGACACCCTTCGGCAGGGGATCGAGGCCCGCCTCCATGGCCGCGTCCGCCTCAGCCCGCGCGGCGGGCGCCTCGAGTGGTCGGCCAACTACACCTATCTAGACGCCACCTTTCAGACGGCGTTCGTCTCGCCGAGCGCCGATCACCCGCTGGCCGTCAACGGCCAGATCGACGTCGCCGTCGGCGCGCACCTCCCCTCGATCCCGGCCCAGGTCGGAAAGGCCTCGCTCTACTGGATCGCTCCGTTCGGGCTGACACTGGGGGCCACCGTCATCGGGAACAGCGGCCAGTATTATCGCGGCGACGAAGCGAACCTCCTGCCGCAGATCCCGGGCTACGTGGTGGTGAACCTGCGCGGCGACTACGCCTTCACCCGCTGGATCTCCGGCTTCGTCCGGGTCGATAACGTCTTCAACGCCGACTACGCCAGCTTCGGCGTCCTCGGTGACGTCACGTCGATATTCCCGACCTACACCGATCCGCGCTTCCAGGGCCCCGGCGAGCCGCGGGCCTTCTGGGCGGGCCTGAACGTCCACTACTAACAGTCGTTCGTCCGCTCGCGCGTCGCCGGAGGCGCCCCGGTAAGAGTCCGCTTGTCGCGCGGGCGGTTCACTGCAATATCAAAAGTATGGTGCGCGCCTCTACTCAAGGAGACGCAATAGCTCGGCGCCCGCTCAGTTGCCGGGGTCGTAGTTCAGGTTCGGCCCCAGCCAGCGCTCGATCTCGGGGACGGTCATCCCCTTGCGCGCGGCGTAGTCGGCCACCTGATCGCGATCGATCTTCCCCAGCGTGAAGTACCGGGACTCGGGGTGGGCGAAGTAGAGCCCGCTGACGCTGGAGCCAGGCCACATGGCGAACGATTCGGTCAGCAACATGCCGGTCTGCTGCTCGACGTCGAGCAGCCGCCAGAGCGTCCCCTTCTCGGTGTGATCGGGACAGGCGGGGTAGCCGGCCGCCGGTCGGATGCCGCGGTACTCCTCCTTGATGAGCTGCTCCTTGGAGAGATCCTCGCGGTGGCCGTAGCCCCAGGCGTCGCGCACCACCTGGTGCAGGTACTCGGCGAAGGCCTCGGCCAGCCGATCGGCCAGCGCCTCGGCCATGATGGCGTTGTAGTCGTCATTGTCGGCCTTGAATCGCTCGCAGACCTCTTTGAGGCCGATCCCGGTGGTCACCGCGAATCCGCCCAGATGGTCGCGCAGGCCCGAGGCGCGCGGCGCGACGAAGTCGCCCAGGCAACGCGCCGGCTCGCCGTCGTCCTTCACCGTCTGCTGCCGTAGGAAATGAAACCGTTCGCGAACCTCCTGGCGGCCGGCGTCCGCGTAGAGCTCGACGTCGTCCCCCACCCCGTACGCCGGGAAGAGACCGTACACGCCCCGCGCCGTCAGCAGCTTCTTCTCGATGATGGTGTCGAGGAGCGCGTTCCCCTCGGCGAAGATCTGGCGGGCCTGCTCGCCGTACTTCTCGTGGTCGAGGATGCGCGGGTAGACCCCCTTCAGCTCCCAGGTGTGGAAGAACGGCGTCCAGTCGATGTACTCGCGCAGCGTCGCCAGCGAGACGTCGGGCAGCGCCCGCACGCCGGTGAAGTCGGGCGCCGGCAGGTCCTCGGCCCGCCACTGGATGGGCGTCCGCTTGGCGCGGGCGGCCGGGAGCGACATCAGCTTGTGCTTCGGCGACCCGTGGAGCTTGCGCAGGTTCTCGTACTCGGCGCGGTGCTGGGCGACGAAGGCCGGCTTGCCCTCGGGGCTCAGCAAGCTGGTGGTGACCGGCACGGCGCGGCTGGCGTCGACCACGTGGACCACCGGCTCGCTGTAATGAGGCGCGATCTTGACGGCGGTGTGCGCACGGCTGGTGGTGGCGCCGCCGATGAGCAGCGGCACCTTGAACGACAGCCGCTCCATCTCGCGCGCCACGTGCGCCATCTCGTCCAGCGACGGCGTGATGAGGCCCGAAAGCCCGATGAGGTCGGCCTTCTCCGCTTTGGCCCGCTCCAGGATCTTCTCGCAGGAGACCATCACGCCCATGTCGATGACCTGGTAGTTGTTGCAGGCGAGCACGACGCCGACGATGTTCTTGCCGATGTCGTGAACGTCCCCCTTCACCGTGGCGAGCACGATCTTTCCCTGGGTCTTCACCGCGATCCCGGCCGCCTCGTTGGCCGCCTTTTCCGCCTCCATGAAGGGCATCAGGTAGGCGACCGCCTTCTTCATCACCCGCGCCGACTTGACCACCTGGGGGAGAAACATCTTCCCGGCGCCGAACAGATCGCCGACGACCCCCATCCCGTCCATGAGCGGCCCCTCGATCACCGACAGCGGCCGTCCGAATTTGGCGCGCGCCTCCTCGGTGTCGGCGTCGATATAGGCGTCGATGCCGCGCACGAGCGCGTGCGAGAGACGCGCCTCGACGGTCCCCTTGCGCCACTCGTCGTCCTTCTGCTGCTTCTGTTGCTTGTCGGCCGCGCTGCCGCCGGCCTCGGCGGCCTTCAGCCGCTCGCCGAAGTCGACCAGGCGCTCGGTGGCGTCGGGGCGCCGGTTGAGGAGCACGTCTTCGACCAGCTCGCGCAGCGCGGGATCGATCTCCTGGTAGACCTCCAGCATGCCGGCGTTGACGATCCCCATGTCCATGCCGGCCTGGATGGCGTGGTAGAGGAACGCCGAGTGCATCGCTTCGCGGACGCGGTTGTTGCCGCGGAAGCTGAAGGAGATGTTGGAGACGCCGCCGCTCACCTTGGCGTGCGGCAGGTTCGCCTTGATCCAGCGGGTGGCGTTGATAAAGTCGACCGCGTAGTTGTTGTGCTCCTCCATCCCGGTGGCGACCGTGAGGATGTTCGGATCGAAGATGATGTCCTCGGGCGGAAAGCCGACCTCGTCGACGAGTATTCGATAAGCACGCTCACAGATCCGGATCTTGTCCTCGTAGGTCGCCGCCTGCCCCTGCTCGTCGAAGGCCATCACCACCACCGCGGCGCCGTACTTCAGCACCGTGTGCGCGTTCTGGCGGAACTTCTCCTCGCCCTCCTTCATGGAGATCGAATTGACGATCCCCTTGCCCTGCAGGCACTTGATCCCCGCCTCGATCACCTCCCACTTCGAGGAATCGACCATGAACGGGACTTTGGCCACCTCTGGCTCGCTGCCGAGCAGTGAAAGAAAACGCGACATCGCCGCGACGCCGTCGATCATCCCCTCGTCCATACAGATGTCGATGACGTTGGCGCCGTTCTCGACCTGCTGACGGGCGACGCTGACCGCCTCCTCGTAGTTCCCTTCTTTGATCAGCTTGGCGAACTTGGGCGAGCCGGCGACGTTGGTCCGCTCGCCGATCATGATGTAGACGCCCGGCTGCTGGGTGAACGGCTGCGACCCCGACAGCCGCAGGGGCTTTGGGGCCACCCGGGTGCCGGCAGGCGCGGTGGTCTCAACCGTCGGCGAGGAGGCGCGCGCGGGCACCGCCACGCTGACGGACGCCGGCGCGGCCTCGCCCGAAGGGCCCACCAACCCGCGCGGCGGCTTGTCCGCCAGCGCGCGCGCGATCGCCGCGATGTGCTCCGGCGTGTTGCCGCAGCAGCCGCCGGCGATGTTGATCAACCCAGACTGCGCGAACTGGCCCAGGTAGCGCGCCATGTCCGCCGGCTCCAGATCGAAGCCGGTCGGCGACAGCGGGTTTGGCAACCCAGCGTTGGGATAGCAGGAGACCGCCGCGGTCGACTTTTGCGAGAGCTCCGAAAGAAAAGGGTACATCAGGTCGGGCCCGAGCGAGCAGTTGAGCCCGACCGACAGCGGCTTGACGTGCTCGACCGCGTCCCAGAACGCCTCCACCGTCTGCGCCGAGATCATCGTCTCGCCGCCCCGACCGACCGCCGCCGAGATCATGATCGGCAGCGTGAGGTGGTCCTCGTCGAAGACCTCTTGAATCGCCACCAGCGCCGCCTTGGCGTTGAGCGAGTCGAAGATGGTCTCCACCAGCAGGACGTCGACGCCGCCGGCGATGAGCGCGCGCGTCTGCCGCAGATAGGCCGCCTTGACCTGGTCGAAGGTCACCACCCGGAACCCGGGATCCTCAGCGTCGGGCGAGTTCGACAGCGACACCGTCAGCGGCCCGATCGCGCCCGCCACGAAGCGGCGGCGTCCGTCGGCGTTGGCGACGCGATCGGCCCACAGCCGGCACTGGCGCGCCGACTGCTCGTTGATCTCCCAGGCCAGGTCGTTCAGGAAAGGAGCCTCGATGATCTTCTGATAGAACGCCGGATCCTTCCGCCCGCCGCGCTCGCGCGGATCGTCGACGAAGAACTCGCTCTGGGAGATGCTGGTGGCGCCGAAGGTGTTGGTACAGATGATGTCCGCGCCCGCCTCCAGAAACCGCCGGTGGATGTCGCCAATCATCGCCGGCTGGGTGAGCGAGAAGATGTCGCCGTTGTTGAGCAGATCCTTCGGCGCGTCCTTGAACCGCTCGCCGCGGACGTCCGCCTCCTTCATTCCGTAGGTGCGGATGGTGGTCCCCATCGCGCCGTCGATGATGGCGATGCGGTGCTCGAGCAGGTCGTGCAGCGGGTGTGTCATCAGCTGGCTTTCTTGCTGTGGCTGGGTTTGCCGTCGCTAGATTTGCTGTCGCTGGGCTTGTCGGCGACGGCGAGCACGACCTGGAGATGCGGCTTCTTGCTCTCGCGAGAGGCCACCTCGACCGAGACGACGCCGAGGCCCGTCCGGGAAAGCAGCCCCCGCAAGGTGCGGGGAGAGAAACCGGGATGCCGCTCCCCGTAGCGGGCGGTGACCTCTGGCTGGCGGTGCTCGTCGAGGCAGAGGAGCACGAAGCGACCGCCTGGCCGCAGAGCTCGCGCGCACTCCGCCAGCGCGCGCGCCGGGTTCTCGGCGTAGGTCAGCGTGTGGAACATGATCACCGTGTCGAAGGAGCTGTCGCGAAAAGGGAGAGCATGCACGTCGGCGACCTCGGCGCGGAAGTTGTCGTGCCCGCCCAGGCGTTCCCGCGCCGCCGCGATCGAGCGTTCGTTGGTGTCGATGCAGGTGAGCGAGCGGCAGTAGGGGACGAGGACGCTGGCCGCCGCGCCGTCCCCCGACCCCGCGTCGAGCACGTCGCCGAGGCGCAGGAGCGGCGCGATCCCGACGGTCAGGGAGCGCCAGGTGCGGCCGGGCGAATAGTCCCGATCGAGCTCGTCGACGAGCCGCTGCGGCACCTCGCCCCGTCGTTCGGCCTCGAGCTCCCGCAGCCGCTTTTGATCCCCGTCGAGCGTGGGATCGCCAGAGGAGGCGGCCTCATCCAGGCAGGCCCGGACCGCGGTCGGGAAGGCGCTGTCGGCCAGCGCATAAAAGGACTGCGCCCCCTTCCGGCGATCGACCACGAAACCCGCTTCTCGCAGGCGTCCGAGGTGGGTCGAGACGCGCGATTGAGCCATTCCGGTGACACGCACCAGGTCCGTCACGCAGAGCTCGCGCCCCCGCAGGAGCGCGCAGAGACGCATCCGATTCTCGTCGCCGAGCAGGGTGAGCGTGTCGGTGTAGCTGGAGAGATTCATGGCCGCCGGGAATATAATCCCTATATCCAGATAATAGGATATAGCGGACCAGGCGGTCGGTCAATGCTGTTCGGTGCCGATCAATCCCGGTCAGGGGTCATGACGCGAACGGCGAGGTCGAGGAGCTTGCTCGAGTAGCCCCACTCGTTGTCGTACCAGGCGATCAGCTTCACGAAGGTCGGGTCGAGCTGGAGGCCCGCCTTGGCGTCGAAGACCGAGGTACAAGATTCGCCGCGCAGATCGGTCGACACGACCTCCTCGTCGGTGTACCCGAGCACGCCCTCGAGCGATCCCTCCGAGGCCCGCTTCATCGCCGCGCAGATATCGGGGTAGCGCGCCTCGCGGACCAGCTCGCAGGTCAGATCGACGACCGACACGTCCGAGGTCGGGACGCGGAACGACATGCCTGTGAGCTTCCCCTTCAGCGTCGGAAGCACCCGGGTGACGGCCTCGGCCGCGCCGGTCGACGCCGGGATGATGTTCTCCAGGATTCCCCGCCCGAAGCGCCAGTCCTTGCCGGAGACCCCGTCGACCACCTTTTGTGTCGCGGTGGTCGCGTGGACGGTCGTCATGAGGCCGCGTTTGATGCCGAACGCGTCGTCGAGCACCTTGGCCAGCGGCGCCAGGCAGTTGGTGGTGCACGACGCCGCCGAGACGATCGGCTGGCCCGCGTACCCGTCGGTGTTGACGCCATAGACGAAGATGGGCGTCTCGTCCTTGGAGGGGGCGGAGATGATGACGCGCTTGGCGCCCGCCCGCAGATGGGCCTCCGTCTTCTCCTTGGTCAGGAAGATCCCCGTCGACTCGATCACCACGTCGACCCCCACCTCGCTCCAGGCCGAGGCCGCCGGATCCTTCACCGAGGTCGCCCGGATGGCCCGTCCGTCCACCACCAGGGAGCGATCCTTGACCACCACCTCGTGCTGGAATCTGCCGTGCACCGAATCGTGCTTGAGCAGATAGGCCAGGTGCGGCAGCTCGAGCAGATCATTCACCGCCACAATCTCGACGTCGTCACGCCCGAGCGCCGCGCGGAAGGCCACCCGGCCGATGCGCCCAAATCCGTTGATGCCGATCTTGATCATCTCGATATGGATACGCCGGAGCCCGGATGGCCTAAAGGACAATAAGATTGCATTTCAGGCCAGCCGGCGCAGACTGAGGCCGTGGGCCGTCGCGGCAAGCGGGTCTGGTTTCTCGTCGCCCCCGGCACCGGCGTTCTGGACGTCGCCGGTCCGTGGGAAGTGCTGGGCCACGCCAACGACGTGCTTGGCCGCGCCGCGTACGAGCTCGCGCTGGTGGGACCGCGCGCGCCCGCCGTCGAGACGCGCTACGGGCTGGTGGTGAGCGGCGTTCGCCCCTTGCCCCGGCGCGGCGGACGGCTTCCGGACGTCGCCATCGTCGCGGGCGGATCGCCCCGTACGCCCCTGCCCGCCGGCGAGGCGCGGCTCGTCCCCTGGCTGCGCCGACACCACCGTGGAATCCCCACGATCATTTCGATCTGCACCGGGGCCTTCGTCCTGGGAGAAGCGGGTCTCCTCGACGGTCGCCGCGCGACCACCCACTGGCTCCATCTGGGAGACCTGCGCGCCCGGTTTCCCGCCGCGCGCGTCGTCGACCAGGGGATCTTCGTGCGGGACGGTGGGGTCTGGACGTCGGGCGGGCTCACCGCGGGGATCGATCTCACGCTGGCGCTCGTCGAAGAGGACCACGGGCACGCCGTGGCGATGGCCGTCGCCAAGAGGCTGGTGTTGTTCCTCCGCCGGTCCGGGAATCAGGCGCAGTTCAGCTCGGCCCTCGAGCGGCAGGAGAAGGCGCCGCCCAGGCTGCGCGACATTGCCACCTTCGTCCTCGAGCACGTCGACCAACCGCTGCCGGTGGCGCGCATCGCGGCCGGGCTCGGGATGAGCCCACGCACCCTGAGCCGCTGGTGCCGCGCGCACCTCGGCGAATCGCCCGCCGAGCTGGTCCGCCGCCTCCGGATCGACGAAGCCCGGCACCTGTTGGAGGAGACGCCGCTCCCCCTCAAGGAGATCACGGGGCGAACCGGCTTCGGGGATGCGAGCACGATGTGGCGCGCTTTCATCCAACGTCTCGGCATCACGCCGGCCGCCTACAGACAGCGCTTCGCCGCCGCATCGACCCATTGAACTATTGGGGACAACGGCCGTCCCCTATACTCAAGCCAGCGCCGGTGTGATGGCCGTCGATGTCCTGACCGAAGTGGTGATTGATCGCCCGCGCGAGCGGGTCGCCGCCTACGCCTGCGATCCCTCGAACGCGCCCGAGTGGTACGTCAATATCAAGGCGGTCGAATGGAAGACATCGCCCCCGCTCGCCGTCGGTTCGCGGCTGGCCTTCGTGGCGCAGTTCCTGGGCCGCCGGCTGGCGTACACCTACGAGATCGCCGAGCTCGTCCCCGGCGAACGGCTGGTGATGCGCACGGCGGAGGGGCCATTCCCGATGGAGACGACCTACACCTGGGAGCCCGTCGGGGCAGACCGCACGGGGATGACGCTGCGAAACCGCGGGGCGCCCAGCGGCTTCTCGCGGATCTTCGCTCCGTTCATGGCCGCCGCCATGCGCCGGGCCAACCAAAAGGATCTGCTGCGACTGAAGGCGGTCCTGGAGCGAGCTCCGGCCGGCGCGCCGCCGGCACCGTAACGCTTCCGCTAAGAGGTCGCCGGCTACTGCGCGGCGGCTGCGGCGAGCGCCTCGACGACCGCCAGGGTCGCGAGATGCTCCGGCGGCAACTGGTGCCGCTCTTGAAGATCGAGCGGGCTGTCGGTGCTGAGCCAGACCTTCCCCTGCCCGTCCTGCCAGACCAGCGCCTTGAGCGGGAGGTCGATGGCGATCCGGGGCCTGGCCAACATCAACGGCGTCCCCGCCTCGGGCTTCCCGAAGATGAGGAGCTTGGTCGGGGGCATCTCGAGCCCCACCTTCGCTGCCTCGCCGCTGTGGTCGACGACAGCGAAGAGGGTGATCCCCCGGGACCGCAGGATCTCCTTCAGCCTCTCGACGGTCTCGTCCACCGAGTGGTGGCTGGCCCGGTCGACGACTCCGCGTGAATGGTTGGCGTCTAGGGTTGTCATCGGGCCGAGGATCTCACGACGAAATTTTGCGCGGAACCCCGCTCTCCGGCAACTGGAGCGAGCCGCTCACCGAGACGTCGGCCACGCGCAAGCGGGTCACGGCGAGCTCGCCGACCTCGAGCGACGCGACCTTCGCGCTCCCGATAGCGAGCTTGCCGATCGCCAGCCAGCGGATGGCCAGCGCGCCGATGGCGAATCCGCCCACCGCGACCGCGCCGATCGCCGCAGCTTGCAGCGCCCATGCGCGACCTCCTGATTTCGACAGGTACCTCATCTCGCTCTCAGAATGTGGCCATCGGCCACCTCTCGGGCAAGCTTCTCAACCCTGGTCGAGCGCGGCCGTGAGCTCGCTGGCCGAGGTCACCGTCGCCTGGCGAACGAAGACCTTTTCCGTCAGGACCCGGTGCACCTCGTCGTCGCGGTCGGCGCAGCAGTACGACCAGTCGGTAGTCGGCGTCAGCGGCGTGGCGCGCGGTCGAGAGGACCACGCCGCTCGTCGCGATGCCGCAGAGGACCAGGGTGTCGATCGCCTTGGCGCGCAGGATCATCTCCAGGTCGGTCCCGGCGAACGCGCTCACCCGGTGCTTGACCACCACCACGTCCCCCTCCACCGGACGAATGGCGGCCGCGACCTCCGCGCCGGGGGTCGCGCCGACGAAGCGGCCGCTGTGAGCGACGGCGGCGAACGAGGCGTTCCGCGGGTTGAGCTCGGGGTAGCCGGGGCGAAAACCGACCACGATGTAGATGATCGGGACGTTGGCCTTGCGGGCCGCGGCGATCAGACCCCCGACGCGCTCGAGCGCGGCGGCGGCTCTCTCCCCGAGCATCGTGACGACCTCGGACTGAAAGTCCATGACCAGCAGGGCGGTGCGATGGGGTTCGATGGTGATCATGCCTGACTCCTTTGGGGGATTGTTCG
>DATAVR010000030.1:0-17086 GCA_036267635.1 Polyangia bacterium
GTCACCGGGGCCCGTCGCCCCGAGCAGCAGCACGTCGAGTGGTCCGCCCTCATAGAAGTGAAAGATCTCGTCCGAGCGGAGGCGGTGCAGGTAGGTCGTCGGCTGCGCGCTCGTCAGCAGGAAATAGATCGCGGTCCCGGCGGCGCGCGGGCCCGCGAACGGGGGAGGCAACCCCTCGACCGTCAACGAGGCGCGGTACGTCTCGACGTAGTACCCGCGCTCCGGATGCGGGGCGAGGCCGAGGCGGTCGATCAACAGCTGCGCGCGGTCCGACGACATGTCAGCACCGACTCTGGCACGACCGCGCCCGAAATCCCCAGTCTCTACTTGTACGCGGGCGCGGCCGCGTAGGCGTTGCCGAGCGTGGTCAGCGATCCGTCGGAGTTCACCAGGTCGAGATTGGTCGACCAGGGGTACCAAGAGTAGCGCACGACGCGCGGATGGCGCGCGAAGACAGCCAGCGCGCCGTTGTAGAAATTCACCACCGTCGGCACGTCGGGCGCGCTGTCATTCAAGCAGCCCCACTCGGTGAGCCAGATCGGCCGGTTCCCCGAGAAGGCCTCCGCATACTTGATGTAGCTCTCGAGCTGCGAGGCGGCGGCGTCGCACGAGCCGGCGTTCCAGCCGTACCAGTGAAGCGCGATGAAGTCGGCGTGCAACGTCGAGCTGCCGTTCACGGAGCCCATGAAGCTGGTGAACCAGCTCTGCCCGGTCGAATTCGCCTGCGACGCCGGCGTTCCCAGCTGGATCGCGCTGTTGTTGAACGACGGCCAGAGCGAGATGGCCGTGGCGACCGAGATGTTCGACTGCGTGCTGTTGTCCGGCTCATTGAAGCCGAGCAGGTAGCCGTAGCTCTTGCTCACGAACGACGAGACGGCGCTCGAAATCCCCGAGGCGCTCTGCTCACTTCCGGTGTGCCCCCAGATCATGGGGACGAACGGGATGCCGGTGCTGGCGCAGCCACTGTCCGGGGTCTGCTCCCAGTTGTAGTACCAGGAGACGCCGAGGTGCTGCATGTCGGCGCAGGCGGTCGGATTGCCGGCGAATCCTTTGAACGGCAGCTGGCCGGCGGCCGGCGGCTCCATCCCGCCACCGACGGTGCAGGTGGCCTGAATCGATAGGCTCTTCGTCGTCTTGTCGCACGGGTCGGTGAAGGCGCCGTTGTTGGCGGGGACCGAGCAACTGTTGCGCCCGATACAGAGCGCCTGGACGACCGCCATCGACGACGAAGCGTTGCACGAGCCGGTCGCGAAGCTGCCGCATGACCCGCTCGGCGTCCCGAAGCTGGCGAAGGTGATCTTGTCGATGGTCTGGCCGGTCGGGCAGGTCACCGTCACGTTCGCGTTCTCGGCGCCGCTGCCGCAGACGCTGGTTCCGCCGCTCGCGCCCGCGCTGCCGGTCGCGCCCCCGCTGCCCGTCGCGCCGCCCGTTCCGCCGCCGCCGGTTCCGGTGCTGCCGCCGGTGGCAACGGTTCCGCCCGCTCCGCCCTTGGCGCCGCCCGTCCCGCTGCCGCCGCTCGCGGATCCGCCCGTGCTACTCCCGCCCGTTCCGGTCATGCCGCCCGTTCCGGTCGCGCCGCCGCTGCCCGTCGCGCCGCCGCTGCCCGTCGCGCCGCCGCTGCCCGTCGCGCCGCCCTGGCCGCTTCCACCGCTGCCAATCGCGTCGCCGCCCGAGCCGCCCGTCGCCGACGTCCCGCCGGTGCCGGAGCTCTGCGTTCCGCCGCTTTGGCTGCAGCCCAAAATTGGGAGGACCGGGACCATCAGCGCGAGCGCGCCGAGGCCAATGAAGTACGAAGAGGGGCGGCGTCGGTCCATGGGGGACTACCTCCGATTGCCAGCC
Source organism: Polyangia bacterium (assembly GCA_036267635.1). Lineage (GTDB taxonomy): Bacteria > Myxococcota_A > Polyangia > Fen-1088 > Fen-1088 > JADGRB01. The sequence goes on from DATAVR010000030.1 coordinate 1,840, forward strand.
GGCAGTCTACTTCATTCCCGCCGCCAGAATTTCAGATCTTCCGAACAGGCCGGCGACGCGAGTCGGCGATGGTGAGCCTGGCCGCGGCGATCAGCCCGGGCGCTCGACGCGACCGTCGGCGTGGCGCGCGAACCGACCTTCCTGCCGCGGGTGGACCGGCTCGGAGCTGGGCCAGGGCCAGCCGCCGAACTGGGTCCGCTGGTAGTCGGCGAAGGTCTGCTGAATCTCGGCGCGCGTGTTCATCACGAACGGACCGTAGGCGACGACCGGCTCGCCGATCGGCCGCCCTTGCAAGAGGAGCAGCTCCACCTCGTCGCCGCCCGCCTCCAGCGCGATCTCGCGATCGGGACGGAGCACGATCTCGTGCGCCCCCGGGACTTCGCGGCCGGCGGCGCGCAGCCGCTCGCCGCGAAAGAAGTAGAGCGCGCGGTTCGAGTCCGCGGCGGCCGGCGGCAAGGTGAAGCGCGCCTCGGGCGCGAGCTTGAGCGTCCAGATCGCGACGTCCGCGTCGGCCTGCGCGGCCCAGGAAGCGGGCGGCGGCGGCGGCGCGCGCAGGTCGCCGTACTGGCCGGCGATGAGCGTCACCTCGGTCGCGCGCCCCTCGGGGTCGGTCACCACCTGGCGCGGGATCGCCCCGCTCCAGAGCATCGAGAAGTGCGGCGCCACCATCTTTTTGGCGCCGGGCAGGTTGAGCCAAATCTGAAAGAGCTCGAGCGGGTTCGGCCGCTCGACGTCGAGGAGCGGAAACATCTCCGAGTGCAGGATGCCGCCGCCCGCCGTCAACCACTGCACGTCCCCTTGGCCGAACCGAGCCGCCGCCCCGACGGAGTCGGAGTGGTCGCAGAGGCCGCGGCGCACGATGGTCACCGTCTCGAATCCGCGGTGCGGGTGCTGGGGGAAGCCGGGGACCACCTCCCCGTGGTACATGCGCCAGCCGTCGCGCCCCTCGAAGTCCTGCCCGAGATCGCGCCCCTCGAGCGTCGCGGCCGGCCCCATCCGGTCGTTCCCCCGCGGGTAGCGATCGTCGTGGTGGACGCAGAAGAGAAACGGATCGCGCGGCTGCCAGGGGAAGCCGAGCGGGCTCACCGAGAGGATCGCGTCGGAGCTGCTCATCGGCCGCAAGTCTAGCGCGCGGGCGCGCCGGCTTCGAACACGAACAGCGCCACGCTGAAGGCAGGGACCTCGAGAGGATCCGAGACGTTGGGAATACCGGTCTCGGCGACGTCAACGCCGCGCGGCCGCCCCGGGTCGTTGTGGGCGAGCGGGCCGGCGCCGGTGATCACGAAGCGGCGTCCTGGACCGGTGAGCGTCACGCCCCTCACCTCGGGCCGCAGCCGACGCGCGCGTCCGGTGGGATTCACGACGGCGATGGTCAGCGCGCGCCGTTCGCCCGTAGTGAAGGCCGCCGCGACGTCGAGCGGGCTCGGCGCCTCCGACACGGCGACCGGGATCGTTCCGAAGTGATGCCGATAGAGCGCCAGCACGAGGCCGTTCGGCTCCAGCTCCGCGGCGTCGGCGGTCGTCTTGATCGCGCCGAGCACGTTCACCGTCTGGGCGCAGTTGGCCATCGCAAACAGATCGCTTTGCCGCGCGAGCTCGTGCAGCCCGGCGGCGATCCCCAGCGCGTCCTTCAACGTGTAGCGGACGCCGAGCTCGCCGTACTCGAACGGCCCGTACCAATAGTTCCATTCGTCGAACGCGATCCGGATGTCGGTGCCAGCCAGCGCCGGGATGTCGCGCCGGTATCCCCGGTAGGTGTCGGCCACCTTGCGGATGGCCGCTGGAATCTGCGCGACGTGCGCCACCACGTCGTCCATGCCTTGCCAGTAGTTGTGCTCGCTGATGAAGGTCATGTCGGACGCCGCTTCCGACAGCATCGTCTTGCTCCACTCACCCATCGCCCCCACGGCGACCAGCTGGATCTTGGGATCGGCCGCCCGCATGGCGCGGACGGTCGCCTTGTGTTTGGCCAGGTACTCGGTGAGCGACATGTGGCCGAGCTGCCACTGTCCGTACATCTCGTTGCCAACGGCCCACAGCGAGACGCCGAACGGTTGCGGGTGACCGTTGCGCGCGCGCAGCCTTCCCATCGGCGTCCCTTTTTTGCCGTTGGCGTATTCCACCAGCTCGGCCGCCGAGCCCGCACCGCCGAGCCCGGTGTTGACCGCCACGTACGGCTCGGCGCCCAGCATCTGCATCAGGTCCATGAACTCGTGCAGGCCGACGTCGTTCGCCTCTACCCCCTTCCACGCCGGATTCTTGCGCGGCGGCCGGCGATCGGGATCGCCGATGCCGTCTTTCCAGTCGTAGCCGCTCACGAAGTTGCCGCCCGGCCAGCGGTAGACGGTCGCGTCGAGCTCGCGCAAGCGGGCCAGCGTATCGGCGCGCCAGCCGCGAACATTGTCGGCCGGCATGAGCGAGACGGTGCCGATGCGAACCGTTCCCGCGCCGCGGACGACGATCTCCAGCCGGCCGTCGTCGGTGGCGCGGCCGGCCCGAAAGCGGAACGAGATGGTCTTCCACCCGTGCCCGGGCGGCGCGACGACGACCGTCTGGCGCGCGCTGGCGCCGCCGCCCCACACCAGGCTGACCTCCACCGGCGCCGCCGCCGGATCGCCGGCGAGCACGATCCGTCCGACGTACTCTCGCCCCTCCCCGAGCACCAGCCGCTCCTGCATCAACCCGGCGGCCGCTTTGCCACCCGGGCTCTTGAGCTCGGGGCTGTGCGCGCCGGTGAAGGCGGCCTCGCCCATGGCGGCCTCGGCCATACGCACGTTCTTCTTGTCACCGAGGATCATCCAGGGCGATCGGACCAGCACCTCGTACGGGTGCCCCTCGCCTTCCCAGCTGCTCTTGCCCGGGTGGGTCATCTCCCAAGCGGGCGCCTCGCCGGTGACCGGATAGAAAAACTTTCGGTCCTCGAGCATCTCGGCCCAGAGGCCTCCGTAGATGCAGCGCCCGAGGTGCTCGATGAACTGCCCGTAGATCCGCGGCGAGATCGGCGCACCTGTTCGTCCCGCGTCAATCACCACCCGCTCAGCCGTCCCGGGCGCCATCTCGGCGCGGGCAGGCGCCGGCTTCTCCGATGCCGCGATCGCCAGCCCCCACGCCAGGAACGCGCTTCGCCGCAACCAGTTCGATCGCCGCAACCGTTTCAATCGAGGGCTCGTCCCATGCTGATTCGGTCTTCGACCTGATAACCAATCGCGCGGTAGAAGGCGACGACGTTGCTGTTGCTCGTCCGCGCCGGCAGGTTGATCTTGAGGCAGCCGACCCGGTGGAGTCCCTCCTCGGCGCGCATGAGGGCGGTGGCGATCCCGCGCCGGCGGTGCTCGGCTGCCACAGCCAGGTGATAGATCCAGCCTCGCACGCCGTCGAAGCCAGCGATCACCGCGCCCGCGATTTCGTCCGCGTGCTCGGCGACGAACAGCAGCTCCCGATGAACCTTTCGGGAGCCGTCGATCATCCGGTCGGGGGCGTTCCGCGGCGCGTCGTCGGGGAAGACCCGCGCCCAGAGCAGCCCGAGCTGCGCACGGTCCGGCTCGCGAAACGACCGAATGGAGATCTCTGCGGGTGCGGTCATGACCACCTCGAGGCGAGCGGCGGGCGTGTTGATAAGCTTGCCGCTTGCCGCGCGACGCGAGCGTATCACGGGGACCGGCAGCGACCGCCGACGGCGATCGCGCGCGCGCGCTGGCGCTCCTGCGGCGCCACGGATGGAACGCCACCTCGTTCCAGATCCTCGAGCCGGGGTTTCTCTACTGGTTCGACGCCAACGCCGACGCCAACGCCAACGCCAACGCCAACGCCAACGGCGACGCCGCCTGCGTCGCCTACATCGACACGGGCCGCGCCTGGGTCGCGGCCGGCGCGCCGATCGCCGAGCCGGAACGCGCGCCCAAGGCTGCCCTCGCGTTCGTCGCCGCCGCCGCCGCCGCCGGGCGGCGGGCCTGCTTCTTCGGCACCGAGGATCGGTTCGCGGCGTCCGCTCCGTTCGCGACGATGCGGATCGGTGAGCAGCCGGTCTGGGATCCGGCAGCCTGGGACGACGTGCTCCGCGGCGCCCGCAGCCTGCGCGAGCAGGTCCGCCGCGCGCGCGCCAAGGGGGTCGCCGTGGGCGCGCTCGACCCGCAGCTGCTCGCCGCGCCGGCCGGCGCGCTGCGCGCCAGCGTCGAACGCCTGGTCGCGCGCTGGGAAGCGGCGCGCCCGATGCCGCCGATGGGGTTTCTGGTCCAGATGCACCTCGACAGCCAGCTCGCCGAGCGGCGATTTTTCACCGCCACGCAGGGCGGCACCGCCACGCAGGACGACGAGCTGGTCGGCTTCCTCAGCATGGTGCCGGTGTACGCGCGGCGCGGTTGGTTCGTCGAGGATCTGGTGCGCCTGCCGGAGGCGCCGAACGGCACGGCCGAGCTGCTCGTCGACGCGGCGATGCGCGCCGCCTCCGCCGAGGGGAGCCGCTATCTGACGCTCGGCCTGGCGCCGCTGGCGGGAGCCGTCGGGCCGTGGCTGCGGATGGCCCGCCGGACCGGTGGCCCGCTCTACGATTTCCGCGGCGTCCATGCTTTCAAGGCCAAGCTGCGCCCGCAGACCTGGACGCCGGTCTTCATCTCTTACCCGTCTGCGCAGCTCGGGATCGCCACCGTCTACGACGCGCTGGCGGCATTCGCGCGCGGAGGGCTCTTGCGCTTCGGGCTGCGGACGCTGTTGCGGCGCCCGGCGGTGCTGATCCAGGCGTTGGCGTTGATTCTGATCCCCTGGACGATCCTGATGGCCGCCGCCCCGAGTGCCCGCTGGTTCCCCTCACCGACGGTCAAGTGGGGCTGGGTGGCGTTCGATGCCGCGCTGGCGCTGGCGCTCACCAGGCTGGCGCGACGGTGGCGGCGCCGGCTCGACACGGTGCTGGCGGCGCTGGTGACCGCGGACGCCGCGGCTACGCTGGGCCAGGTCCTCGGCTGGAACCTGCGACACGGCCCACGCAACGCGCTCACCTTCGTCGTCGCGACGATCTCCGTCGTCGCGCCGAGCTTGGCGGCGCTGCTGCTCTGGATCGGCCGCCGCTCCGGTCGTGAGCGCGCCGGCTAAGTCGTCGCAACGGCGCGCCGACCCCTGTGACGGCGACGCCGCAAAAGTAAACCCGCGCGCGCGCCGCTTCCCGCAACTTGCACGTCGGCGTCTTGCCCGTCGCCACGCAGGGGGCGCTGTTCGTGCTGCTCTGGCACCACTACGCCCATCGGCACTAACGGCTGGCTTGGCGGGCGGTACAAAGCCTGCTTCAATCCGCGCCATGCCCGATCCGGCCGTCAGCTTTCCGGTGACCCGCGCGCCGATCGAGGCGGAGAGGTTTCGGCGCGATTCAGACGGACGCTTCGTCAACCTCGACGGCACGGGGCCGCATCCGTTCAAGAACGTCTACAAATGGGCGGTGGTCGACAAGCTGGCCGGCCGCCGCCGCAAGAGCCCGGCGCACGCCGCGGTGCCGAGCACCCCGCCCGATCCCGAGACGTTGCGCATCCCGCCCGCGCCGGGCGAGGGAGCGCGCCTGGTGTGGCTGGGACACGCGAGCTGGCTGGTCCAGATCGGCGGGCAGTCGTTGCTCATCGATCCGGTGCTCGGCGACTCGGTCAGCGTGGTGATCAAGCGAAACGGCACGCCGCCGCTGCCGGCCAAGGCGCTGCCGCCGATCGCCGCCCAGCTGGTCAGCCACAACCACTACGATCACATGGACGCGCCCTCGCTGCGCGCGGTCGGCGCGCCGGTGGTGGTCGGGCTGGAAAACGCCCGCCTCATCGGCGGCCGCCTGTCGACCACCGAGCTCGGCTGGTGGGACTCGGTCGACGTGGGCGGCGTCCGCGTCACCTACGTCCCCAGCCAGCACTGGAGCCGACGTGGGCTCGCCGATTCGAACCGCGCGCTCTGGGGAGGCTTCGTGATCGAGAGCGGCGGGCTCGCCATCTACCATTCAGGCGACACCGCCTACTTCGAAGGGTTCACCGAGATCGGGCGCCGCTTCCCACAGATCGACGTCGCGCTGTTGCCGATCGGTGCCTACGACCCAGAGTGGTTCATGTCGAAGCAACACATGAACCCGGCCGACGCCCTGCGCGCATTCCAGGATCTCGGCGCCCGCAAGGTCGTGGCGATGCACTGGGGGACCTTCAAGCTGACCGATGAGCCGCTCGACGAGCCGCCCGCCCTGTTCCGCCAGGGGGCGGCCAGCCGCGGACTCGCAGAGGGCGTGGCCCACATCGCCGCTGTCGGTGAGACGATCGTCCTTCCGGGCCGCGGCACGTAGTTCCGTTACCTCGCCCTGCCCTACAGGAAACTTTCGCCGGACACGCAAGAAACTTGGGGGCGTGGCGAAACCGGAGCCTTGTCCCCCACCATTTTCTCGGGATCTTGAGCCGTTACGAGGAAGCACGGCTCTTGCATCAGCGGCCGGCGTGCTCTTACGCGCGCTCACGTTGGTCGCCCTCGCGGCTCCGGTCGCCGCGGCGGCAGATCTGCCCCCGGAGCCGGCGATCCCGGCGAAGCTCACGCTCGGCGGGGCGCTGGAGCTGTTCCGAGCCCACGGCCTCGACCTGCTCATCGCCGAAGCAACGGCCGAGGCAGCGGCCGGGGACGCGATGGTGGCCGGCGCCATCCAGAACCCCAGCGTCACCGGCGGCTACTACCACTCGTTCTTCCAGGACAACGCCTTCGAGACCCACAACGGCTGGTTCGCCGGCCTCGGAGACTCGAACGCCATCATCGACACGCTGTCGGGCAAGCGCGGGCTGCGTCGGAGCGTGGCCGACGCGGCGCTGGCGGCGGCGCGGCTCGGCCGGGCCGACGCGCAGCGGACGCTCGAGCTGCAGGTCAAGGAGACCTACTACCAGGCGGTGGCGGCCGGCGAGGCGCTCGAGCTGGCCCACGAGACCGCCGAGTCGACGACGCACACCTTCGACCTGAACCAGATCCGCTACAAGAGCGGCGCGATCTCGGAGGTCGACCTCTCACGCACCGAGACGGCGAAGCTGGAGGCGGACCAGGCGATCGACGCGGCGACGCTGGCGCTGCGGACCGCCAAGGTGCAGCTCGCGTTCCTGCTCGGACAGCGCCACGCCTACAACGATTTCGCCATCGACGCCGAGCAGCTCCGCTCGACGACGCCGGTCGCGCTCGAGAGCACCAGCGCCGCCGCGCTGGTGGCGCGCGCCATCGAGACGCGCCCCGACCTGCGCGCGCAGGAGAGCCAGCGGGCGCGCGCCGCGCAGTCGGTCGCGCTCGCCAAGCGCCAGCGCTTCCCTGATTTCGGCCTGGGCGCCCAGTACACGGAGCAGGGAACTGGCTCTAATGCCATCTCGCCGCCGACGCTGGAGATCTCGCTCACCGGGACGCTGCCGCTCTTCTATCAACAGCAGGGCGAGATCAAGAAGGCTGAGGCCGACGCGCGCACTCAGGACGCGCAGGCGGCCAAGCTGCGGGCGCAGGTGGTGGCCGACGTGGAGAACGCCTTCGCCGGCTATCAGACGGCGCAGCACCAGGTTCAGCGAATGGAAGGACGCCTGCTGGAGCGCGCGGGCCGCGCGCGCCAGCTGGTCGAGCTTCAGTACCAGAAGGGGGCCGCTTCGTTGTTGGAGTACTTGGACGCGCAACGGACGTACGTCGCCATCAAGGGCGAGTACATCCAGGACCTGACCGCTTACTGGAACGCCATCTTCCAGATCGAGGCCGCCACCGCGACCCAGGTGGTGCCATGACGACCGCCAGGCGGGCCTGGGTCGTCGGCCTCCTGTTGAGCGCCTCCGCGGCCGCGCCGCTCGGCGGGTGCCGGAGCGCGCCGGCGGCCACCAATGCCTTGCCGCAGCCGCCGGAGGGCGAGGTCTGGCTGACGGCGCAGCAGATCCGCGACGCCAAGGTCCGGATCGAGCCAGTCTCGCAACACGACGTCGGCAACGAGATCGTCACCAGCGGCCGGGTCTCCTTCGACGACCTGCGCGTCGCACATATCTATTCGCCGGTCACTGGACGGGTGAAGCGGATCCTGGCCGACCCGGGCGAGCGGGTGAAGAAGGGGGCAGCGCTGGCGACGATCGAATCGCCCGACGTGGGAAACGCCTTCGCCGACCTCGGCAAGGCCCAGGCCGATCTGGTCGCCGCCGAGCATGACTTTCGCCGGCAGAAGGAGCTCTTCGAGGCGCACGCCGGCTCGCAACGCGACTTCGAGTCGGCCGAGGACAACTACGGCAAGGCCAAGGCGGAGATGGAGCGCGCGAAGGCCAAGGCGCGGCTGTTTCGCCACGCCGCGGGGGACGCCGTCTCGCAGGAGTTCACCCTGCGCGCGCCGATCGAAGGGGAGGTGATCGCCCGCAGCGTGAACCCCGGCGCCGAGGTCCAGGGGCAGTACTCGGGCGGCACGGCGGTCGAGCTCTTCACCGTCGGTGAGCTCGACTCGGTCTGGGTGTTCGCCGACGTGTTCGAGATGGATCTGGCGCGGGTGCAAAAAGGCGCGCCGGTCAGCATCAAGGTCGTCGCCTATCCGGACCGCGCCTTCGCCGGCAAGGTCGACTGGATCGCCGACGCGCTCGATCCGACCTCCCGCACCGCGCGCGTCCGCTGCTCGCTCCCCAACACGGCGCGCGAGCTCAAGCCGGAGATGTACGCGACCGTGGCGATCTCCGTGGCGGCTCCCTCCGTGCCGGCGCTGCCGCGCGCGGCGCTGCTGCGGATCGGCGACCAGACGGTGGTGTTCGTCCAGACCGGCAACACCTCCGACGGACGCGTCAAGTTCAGCCGGCGGATCGTGGCGGTCAACGAAGACGAGGGGGCCGACTACTTGCCCATCGTCCGCGGTGTCGGCGCGGGCGATCAGGTGGTCACCACCGGAGCGATTCTCCTCTCCGGAATGCTGTAGCGCCATGATCCAGCGCGTCGTCCGTTTCGTCCTGCGGATGCCGGCGTTCGTCCTGATCCTGGGGCTCGGCATCCTGGCGCTGGGTCTCTACTGCTACCGGCAGCTCGACATCGAGGCTTACCCCAACCCGGTGCCGCCGATGATCGAGATCATCACCCAGCCGAATGGTTGGAGCGCCGAGGAGGTCGAGCGCTACGTGACCATCCCGCTCGAGAACGGCTTGAACGGGATGATCGATCTCGATCACATCCGCTCTCAGTCGCTGTTCGGGCTCTCGGACGTCAAATGTTACTTCACCTGGAACGTCGACTACCACCTGGCCGAGCAGCGGGTCTTGAACCGACTGAGCTTCGTCAACCTGCCGGCGGGAATGTCGCCGCAGCTCTCCCCCTGGAGCGCGATCGGCGAGATCTACCGCTACGTGGTGCGCGGCGAGGGATATAGCCTGACCGACCTCAAGACCGCGCAGGACTGGACGCTGGAGCGGCAGTTCCGTCAGGCCCCCGGCGTCATCGACGTGGTTGGCTACGGCGGCTACACCAAGGAGTACCACGTCGAGGTCGACCCCTACCGGCTGCGGGGGCACGGCCTGACGCTCGCGCAGTTGATGGCCGGACTCTCGAACGCCAACCAGAACGTGGGTGGGCAGCGGCTGACGCTGGGCGAACAGTCGTTCAACGTGCGCGGCATCGGCCTCTTCCATTCGCTGAACGACATCCGCGAGGTGGTGATCGCCGAGCAGCACGGGACGCCGGTGCGGGTGCGCGACGTCGCCGACGTCTCGGTGGGGCACGCGCCGCGCCTGGGGATCGTCGGCAAGGATCTCGACCCCGACGTCGTACAGGGGACGATCCTCATGCGCTACGGCGGCGACTCGCTGAAGACGCTCGACAACGTGCACGAAAAGGTCGACCAGATCGCCACCTACCACATCCTGCCGCCCGGGATGCACACCGAGACGTATTACGACCGCGCGAAGCTGGTCGAGCTGACCACCCACACCGTGATCGAGAACCTGCTGGTCGGGATGGTGCTGGTGGCGCTGGTGCTCTGGCTCTTCCTCGGACATGGCCGCGCGGCGCTGATCACCGCGCTCAACATCCCGCTGGCGCTCATGATCGCCTTCATCGGGATGGTGGCGACCGGAACGCCGGCCAACCTCATCTCGCTGGGCGCGGTCGACTTCGGGATCGTCGTCGACTCGACCGTCATCATGATGGAGAACATCTTTCGCCATCTGTCGGTCCCCGGGAAGCGCAACAAGATCGAACGAATTCTGCTGGCGGCCAGCGAGGTGGGGCCGCCGATGTTCTCCTCGACGCTGGTGATCGCGGTCGCCTTCATCCCGCTCTTCACGCTGACCGGCGTGGCGGGGGTGATCTTCTCGCCGATGGCGCACACCTACGCCTTCGCCATCGGCGGCGCCATCGTCCTGGCGCTGACGTTGACGCCGGTGCTGGCGGAGCGCGGCCTCAAGATCAAGGAGCACGAAATCGCGTGGACGGAGCCGGGCTCTGCCCGGCGGAGTCCGTCGCGGGAGGGCGCGGGGACCCTCTCAGGGTCCCCGGATGAAGATGACAATTGGCTCATGCGCACGCTCAAGAAGTTCTACCAGCCGCTGTTCGCCTTCTCGCTGCGTCGCAAGCGGGCGGCGGTGACCATCGGCGCCGTCGTCGTGCTGGCCAGCCTGGGCGCCGGAACCTCGCTGGGGCGGGAGTTCATGCCCAAGCTGGAAGAGGGGAACTTCTGGATCCGCGCCACGCTGCCGATGTCGATCTCGCTCGAGCAGTCGTCGAAGTACGTCGGTCGGATGCGGGCGGTCATTCTCGGCTGCTCCGACGTCGAGCACTGCGACCTACAGCACCGCGCGCATCCCGAGATCACCACCGTCGTCTCTCAGCTCGGGCGCCCGGACGACGGCACCGATGTCTCGGGGTTCTACAACATCGAGCTGTTCGCGCCGCTCAAGCCGTCGAAGGAATGGCCGCGCGGCGTGACCAAGGACTCGATGACCGCCCAGCTGTCGCGCGAGCTTCAGCAGTCCTTCCCCGGCGTCATCTTCAACTTCTCCCAGATGATCTCGGACAACGTCGAGGAGGCGATGTCGGGCGTCAAGGGGGAGAACACCGTCAAGGTGGTCGGCCCCGATCTCCTGGTCAACGAAGCGAAGGCCAACGAAATCGTCGACGTGATGGCGACGGTGAAGGGGGTCGAAGATCTGGGGCTCTTCCCTTCGCTCGGGCAGCCGAACGTGCGCATCACGCCCGACCGGGTGCAGTGCGGCCGCTACGGCCTCAACGTCGGCGACGTCGAGGCGGTGGTGGCGGCGGCCATCGGCGGCCAGGCCATCACCCAGGTCTACGAAGGGGAGAAGCGCTTCGACCTCACCGTCCGCTGGGCGCCCGCGTTTCGCAAGGACCTGAGGGTCATTCGCAACATTCTGGTGGCGACGCCCGACGGCACCCAGGTTCCCCTCGGCCAGCTGGCACAGATCGCCGAGGAAGAGGGCCCCTCGCTCATCTACCGCGAGGACAACCGCCGCTACGCGCCGGTGAAGTTCTCGGTGCGCGGGCGCGATCTCGCCTCCACCATCGACGAGGCGCGCGAGAAGATCGCCGAGAAGGTGAAGCTGCCGTACGACACCCACCTCGAGTGGGCGGGCGAGATCAACCAGCTCAACGAGGCGACCGGACGTCTCATCCTCATCATCCCGATCACGCTGCTGGTCATCGCCATGCTGGTCTACTCGTCGGTCAAGAACTGGAAGGACACCTTGATCGTCCTCGGCGGCATCCCGGTCGCCTGCACGGGCGGCATCCTGGCGCTGCTCATCACCCGCACCCACTTCTCGATCTCGGCGGCGATGGGGTTCATCTCGATCTTCGGCATCTCGGTGCAGGACGCCCTCATCGTCGTGACCTACGCGCAGCGGCTCTGGGACGACGGGCACGGGCTCGAAACGGGAGCGCGCGAAGCGGCCGAGCGGCGCCTGCGTCCGGTGCTGATGACGACCTTCGTCGCGATGCTGGGGTTGACGCCGGCCGCGCTCTCGCACGGCATCGGCGCCGACACGCAGAAACCACTGGCCATCGTGGTCATCGGCGGCGCGCTGATCCTGGCGGTGCTGCCGCGCCTGCTGCAGCCGGCGCTGCTGGTGCTGGCGCACGCCGGAGAACGCCGCTGGACGCGCCAGTCGGCCGACGATCGCGCCCGCGACGCGGCCCTCGCCGAGTCCCCGGATCCGTCGCCCGCCTAGGCGATCGCGGCTGCCGGCGCGGCCCGGCGAAAAAGCCGCAACAGCCAGCGCTCGGGCAGGTAGCAGCTGACGAGCAGCGTGCTCATCAAGATGGCGAACCAGATCACCGGTCCGAACATGAGGCCGATGAGCGCGTGCATGCCGAGCCCCGCGATCACCGCATAGGGGCGCGTCCAGCGCAGCGCGAACCAGAGCGGCGCCAGCACCTCGAAGGCCAGCGACAGGTACTGCAACGCCTGCCACCCCCAGCCCGGGACCGCCCGCGCCAACGCCCAGGAGATCCAGGTCTGGTAGTTGTCGTGCAGGTGGCTCCAGAGGACGTCGCCCGAGAGCCAGTCGCCGCGCAGCTTGGCGATCCCGGCGCCGGAATACATCGCGCAGAGAAAAATCTGGAAGAATCGAATGACGCCGCCCCGAACGTGGGTCGGCACCGGCGCCTCCGGGTTTCGTCGCCGGCGCAGCCAGGCGTCGACGCCGTAGCGCGCACCGCTCGGGGCCAAGCAGAGCGCCAGCGCCAGCATCGGCCCCAGCTTGCTGACGGTGAACGCCTCCAGCCGATCGGCCAGCGCCAGATAGGCGAGCAGCGCCGCGAAGAGGCCACCCGCCGCGCGTGAAAACAGCCCCGCCGACAGAGAGAGCCCGGTGACGACGGTGACGATCGCGATCGCCCAGGCGAGCCCCGGCGGCACCGGCGGAATGTAGAGCGGCTGGCGCCAGTCGCTGCCACCGAGGTAAGGGACGCGAAACCCCACCGGGCTCAACCAGTGATCCGCGTGAACCAGCCGCGACGCCTGGAACGAGAGCAGCACCAGCGGCAGCACGATGCGCGCGAGCGCCAGCCGTTCGATCGGCTGCGGGGCGTCGAGCCAGTCCCGCAAGCGGGTCCACCAGGTGATCTCGGGCGGCGGGCGTCTCATGGCGCCGCCAGCTCCTCGCAGCGCCGCGTCCGCTCCTTCGACGACGTCACGTACCAGTACTTGCGCTCGACCTCCTGCGGGTAGTCGGTCAGCGGCAACCGCTGGTAGCGTCCCTCGGGCGTCCCGGGCGGCGGGATCGGGATGCGCAGGCTCAGCAGCATCACGCCGCCGATGCGCGCCTCGGGGTGCGCGTGGTTCTGCTGCGCGACGATGAACTGGTCCAGCGCCTCGAGCACGGGCCGCTGGCGGCGGTGAAAGAACATCGCTCGGTAAAAGCGGCTCTCCTTGTCGTCGCGCTGGATCGGGAAGAACGACCGCACGTCGATCTCCTCGAACCGCTCGACATCGCAGCGCCACCCCTCGGCGCGGTATTCGATGGAGTCGCGCGCGGCGTCGGGGAACAGCGCGGCCTCTTGCAGAAAGAACCGCATCGGCAGCGGCAGGATCTTGTCCGGAAGGTTCAGCCCGGCGGCATCCATCCAAACGAACAGCGCGTAGAGTCCAGCCAGGACCATGACGATCCGCCGCGCCCGCCGCGGCAGCCACGGCTCGGCTATGACGCGCCCGTCCCGCGTGGGCTTCGCTGGAGGCATGAGCTGGATCTATCTATCAAAAGATGGTGCGCGGCGTCCAAGGCCGACGTGGCCGAGCCCACTTACCGGCGACCGATCCCGCGTGTCCTTCATCTGAAGTAAGGAGGATTGAGGTCATGAAAAGGCTTTTGACGGCTGTGCTCGGGTTGGCGCTGCTGGCCGCTCCGGCGGCGGCTTTCGCACGCGGCGGCGGTCACGGAGGCGGCCACGGCGGTGGTGGCTTCCACGGCGGAGGCTTCAGCGGAGGCGGCTTCCACGGCGGCAGCTTCCACGGCGGGCCGGCGGGTGGTTTCCACGGCGGCTTCCACGCCGCGGCGCCTTACGGCGGCTACCGCGCCGCGCCCGGCTTCCGCGGCCCGGCGTACGGCTTCCGGGGCCCGGTCGCCGGCGTGCGGCCCGTCGGCGGGCGGGTCTTCGTCCCCGGCTACTGGGGCCTCCGCGGAGGCGCGCGCGTCTGGATCGGCGGCGCCTGGTCGTACCCGCCCTATGACGGCTGGAGTTGGGTCTCCCCCCACTGGGCCTGGAACGGCTACACCTGGGTCTGGCAGCAGGGCTACTGGGCCCCACCCGTTTACTGAGCACCGTTCCTTCGCGTCGCCGCGCCCGCTAGCGCCGGCGACGTGAAGGTGCCGGGCGACGACGGCGACGGCGAAGCGAGGCGACACCGAGCGCGGCCAGCAACAGCGCGAAGCCGCCGGCACCTGGACCGCTCGAGACGTCGCAGTTGCAGCTGGCAACGCCGCCTTCGTGTGGCCCGCCCGCGCCGCCGGTGCTCGTCGAGCTGCCGCCGGCGCCAGTGGCGATGCCGCCGGTTCCGGTCGAGCCGCCGCGCCCACCGGTTGTCGACGAGCCTCCGGTCCCCGTCGTGACTACGCCACCGTCGGGCTCGGGGATGGGAATGCCGCCGTCCGGGAGCGCGCATTGGCCGCTGGAGCAGGTCTGCGCGGCCGGGCACTGCACGCCCTGGCAGCCGTCCTGACACTTGCCCCCCACGCAGACCATCGGAGCGTTGCAGGTGATCTTGTCGCACCCGGTGTCGACGCAGGTTCCGTCGCTCGAGCAGGTTTTTCCAGTGGGGCAGTTCCGGCAACCACACGCCGCCAGGCAGGCGCCCCCCTCGCAGACCTGACCGTTGCCGCAGGTGATCCCCTGACAGGGATCGATGCAGTTGCCGATCTGGCAGACCTGCCCCGGCGGGCAGACGACGTTGTCGCAGCCGCCGACGCACACCCCGTGCTCGCAGATCTGGTCCGACGCACAGTTCGAGTTCATGCAGGCCGGGTCCTTACAGAGGCCGTCGGTCGTGTCGCAGACGGTGGGCGGTCCACAAGGGAACTCGCTGGTCGAGCAGGGGCTCACGCAGACGCCCTGGCTGCAGACCTCTCCGGTCGGGCAGAGGCCCGGCGCGTCGGGATTGTCGATGATGCCGTCGCAATCGTCGTCGAGCAGGTTGCAGGTCTCGGGGCGCGGCTGGATGTCCTGGCGGCATTTGATGTCCATGCCGCCGTTCGAGCACTGAGTGACGCCGCCGGCACAGATCCCGGGAATCCCTGTGTCGCAGACCTGCCCGCCGCCCGCGCAGTCG
>DATAVR010000031.1:0-9050 GCA_036267635.1 Polyangia bacterium
GCGATGTCGATCGTCGAGAGCCTGAGCAAGCTCACCGATCCGGTGCGAGCGCGCGAGCGGGAAGAGGAACGGCGGAAGGATCGGGAGCAGGCCCAACGGAACGATACCGGCGATCCGCCGCCCCGATTTCGCTGCCGCGTCTGCGGCCATGAGGACGCCGACGGCGCGTACTGCGCCGAGTGCCTCTCCGACACGATGGTGCGGCTCCCTCGGAAACCGTAGACAATCGGGCCAGGGTGGCGACGACTGGCGGCATGCAGGTCGCGGTGGCCGTGCTCGCGTCCGCCCTGGCGGTGGGGGGATGCGCCGCGCACGTGCAGGCGACTGTGACGGCGCCTGCGCCCGCGACGTCCTCGGGCCCGCCCTCGGCGGCGCGCGCGGAGGCGCTGGCACCGCCGCCACTCCCGCGCGAGTGCGGGGCGACCGATCGTGACTACGAGGTCTGGCTCAGGCGCACCTTCGGCGGCGGCTACCAGGTTTTTACCGACGGGCCCGACCCGGCGCGGATCCGTGACCTCGGCGGCGAGCCGAAGGCCGAGGCCGAGCGCATGCTGCGGCGCGGGCTGGATGCTTGCTCGACCTTCGCGGTGTCGGCGATCGAACGTGCGGGCTGGCGCGACCTCGTGCCGGACCTCACGCGCGCCGTCGCCACCCTCGGCGCGCCCGAGTTTCGGGCGCACGTCATCATCGCGCTCGAGGCGCTGGGGAGCCGCGACGACTTCAGCGAGGAGCTCATCGGCGTCCTCGGCGCGGGATCGGTCCCGGCACGCATCACGGCGGCGATGGGCGCGCGGCATTTTTCGCTGGCTCAGTTTCGCGGCCCGCTGCTCGATCGCGTGCGGCAGGATCCGTCGTGGTTCGTGCGGTCCCACGCCGCCGAAAGCCTGTTCGAGCTCGCCGACATCTATCCGCGCGAGCTCAACGGCCACCCGGCGCTCAATGCGGCCGTGGTCGGGAAGTCTCCGCAGAAGAGCTCGCTCTTGGAGGGCCTGGGCCTCGACGTGCCGCTCACCGCGGAGGAACGGGCGCGCCTGGCCGGCGCCGCCGACCAGCTGGATGCCGAGATCGGGGCCCGGCTCGCGGAGGGCAGGTGCTCGAAGCCGGTGGCCCCGCCCGGGATCGGTCTGCACGTCGTCCCGGTCCGCGACCCGCACATCGTGACGTTGACCGTCGAGGAGAGCATCGGCTCGTGCGAACGGAAGCTGGCGTTCGTGGTCTTTCTCGAATCGCCCGCCGGGTTCGGCCGCTGGCTCGAAACCGGTTCTTCCGGACGGGATCCCTTGCGGGTCGGCATCGCCACCGTCCCCAAGCCGGTGACGGTCTCCTATTCGCGCGCGACCCGTCTGCTGACCGTGGGAACGTTTACCCTCGACGCGTCGAAGGCGAACGTGGCGGTGCTTTCGGCCGGGCCAAACGGCGTGATCTCCCGCTATCAAGCGCAGCTGGGCCTCACCTTCGAGCGCGACGGCCACCCAGCGCCGTCGACGGGCATGGGCTTCTTCGACGCCCAGCCGGAGATCACGATCGAGGTGCGGAAGCTGCTCGCGCGCACGCCGGAATTGCAAAGGCTGGTGAGCGACTAGAAACCCGAATCGGCGCGAGGGCTCCATTCGTCGATTAGATTCGACGCATGCGAAGCAAGCAGGCTCCCATTCATTCGGGGTACGGCGCCGAGACCACCGCGCGCGAGGCCCTCGGCGGGCGCGATCTGACCGGCGCCGTCGCCCTCGTCACCGGCGGTCACGCGGGGATCGGCCTTCAGACCACCCGGGCGCTGGCCGGGGCCGGCGCGACGGTGGTGGTCGGCGCCCGGGCGCTGGAGCCGGCGCAGGCGGCGCTCGGCGGGCTCGCGCGCGTCGAGGTCGACCGGCTCGATCTCCTGGACCCGGCGTCGATCGACGCGTTCGCCGCGCGCTTCGTCGCCTCCGGCCGGCCGCTGCACATGCTGGTGAACAACGCCGGGATCATGGCGCCTCCGCTGGAGCGCGACGCGCGCGGGTTCGAGTCGCAGCTCGCCACCAACCACATCGGCCACTTCCAGCTGACGGCGCGCCTCTGGCCGGCCTTGCGGGCGGCCAACGGCGCCCGGGTGGTGTCGCTCTCTTCGCGCGGGCACAGCCGCGCCGGCGTCGACTTCGACGATCCGCAGTTTGCGCGGCGCCCCTACGACAAGTGGATCGCCTACGGACAGTCGAAGACCGCCAACGCTCTCTTCGCGCTGGCGCTGGACGCGCGCGGCGAGGCGCAGCGCGTGCGCGCCTTCGCGGTCCACCCGGGCGCCGTCATGACCGATCTCGTGCGCTCGCTCTCCGCCGAGGAGCTGCAGGCGATCCGGGCGCGGCTCACCGGCGCCACCTACAAGACGACGGAGCAGGGCGCCGCCACCAGCGTCTGGTGCGCGACCAGCCCGCAGCTCGATGGCATGGGCGGCGTCTACTGCGAGGACGCCGACGTCGCCACCCCCGTCGCCGCCGACGCCACCCAGCTCGGCGGCGTGCGGCCATGGGCGATGGATCCCGACGCGGCCGAGCGGCTGTGGGCGCTGAGCGAAGGGTGGACGGGGGTGGCGCTCGGGGCGTGAGGGCGGGCGGTCAGGGCTGCTGCGAGCTCTGCAGCGTGAAGCTCCAGCTGATCGCCGCGCTCTCGAACGAGCCGGCGATGAAGCCGACGCCCTCCGAGCCGGTGAAGACCGTCGAGCTCCCCGCCGGGATGGTCGGTCCGGGCTGGTCGACGAAGATCGGGCCCAACCGGAAGCCCTGTCCCACGGTGATGAGATCGACGTTGTTCGGGGCCAGCACGTAGGCGGCGCCGGCGTCCGCGCCCGCCGCGTTGACGCCGGTGCCTCGCACGAAGAGGTCGAAGCCGCCGTCGCGCGTGGTCATGTTGAAGGGGATGCTCTGATCGAGCGTCTGCGTGAGGCTGGCCGTGTGACCGGAGAGGTCGGTCACCGTCACCGTCGCCGAGCCGGTGACGTGCAGCGTGGTGTTCGGCACCGGCGTGGTGGGGGAGGTGGAGGAGAGCTGGTAGATGAGGTTGCACTGCGGGCTGCCGAGGCCCGTGGTCAGGTCGTAGCCGGAGGCGGCGTCGAACTGCCCGTTCGTGCCGCTGGTGACGTCGTTGAAGGTGAGCGGGTAGAGCGCGGGGTTGGCGGCGACGCCGTAGAGGGCAGGGTTGGCGAACCCGATGGCGTTGTTGCCGCCCGCCAGACGCTGTTGATTGACGAGCGCCATGAACCCCGCCCAGAGCGGTGACGAGGCGCTGGTCCCGCCGCTGATCCAGGGCCCCGAGCTCGGGGGCGTGCCGAACGGGCCGAACACCTCGACGTTGTTGGCGACGGCCGCGACGTCCGGCGCGTTGCGGTTGGTGGTGGAGCCGCCGAGCGCGGCCAGGTCGAGGATCGCCATCTGGTACGACGGCAAGGGAAGGAAATCGACGACGCCGCCGCCGCTGATGCTGCCGACCCCCACGTCCCAGACGATCTCGGACGCCCACGAGGCGCCCGCCCCGTTCATTGCCAGGGTCGTGCCGCCGACCAGCGTCGTGTTGTCGAAGGCCACCGAATTGGTCGGGCTGTTCGAGTACGAGCCGTCGTCGCCGGAGGACTGGAACAGGGTCTGCCGGTTCTTGCTGACCAGCACGTCGACGGCCTCCTGGTACATGGAGGAGGGGAAATCGAACTCGATCGAGTCGCTGAGCTGGAGGCAGGTCGGCTGCCGGCTGCCCATGTCCGTCAGGATCGACAGCGGGTTTCCGCCTTCGAAGACCACCACCTCGGACAGCCCGGGCGCCATCGAGAGCGCCATCTCAATGTCCATGCTGACCTCGAACGCCGTGTCGTTGGTGGCATCCTGGGTCGTGCCCGACACATTGACCGGCACCGGCGTGGTGCGCTTCGCGGCCGACTGGTAGCTGGCGATGTCCGCGGGGTTGAAGCCCCCGCCGAGCGCGAAGATCCCCACGCACTGCCCGGTCCCGGTGATGGTCGGGGCGCACGAGGCGTAGGCGTTGCGGAAGTCGTCGCCGAGGAAGGCGGCGCCAACCCCCGACCCGGCCGAACGCGCCGGCAGGATGTAGTTGTTGAGGCCGTCGATCCAGCCGACCTTGACGGTGACCGGGAGCGAGATCGACGGCTCGCGATCGAGCATGAAGAACGTGGTGCCGTCGGGCCGGTGGCGGAAGATCAGGTTCGCGAACAGCGCCTTGTTGATCGTCGCCGCGTTGCCGCGAACATCCAGCAGCGTCTGGCTCGGGTATTGCCGGACGATCGTCAGCCCGTTCGTTTGCGCCCAGGCGACGGCGGCCTGGTAGTTGGCCGACGAAGGCGCGTAGGTGGTCATGAACTGCGCGTTGGTCAGCGACTGCCCGTACGAGGGGCTGTGCGGATCGGAGGCCTGCTGCGCGAACGCGTGCAGCCCCGGCGCATCGCGCAGCGGGAGCGCCACGGCGAGCTCGAGCACGGTGGTCGCGGGGACCGGGCCCACGAACGGGGCGGTCGACTTGGGCGGGGTCGCGAACCCGCTCAGCTGCTGCGCGCCGTGAGGGGCGCGGCAGGCCGGGGCGTTCACGCCCGACGAGGCCACCAGCACGCCCTTGAGATAGAGGGCGAAGTGCGGGTCGCTGGTGTAGCTGGTCCCCGGAACGCAGGGGCTGTACCAGCTCGAAGAGCCCGGGGTGAAGTTGGTGAAGTTGGCCAGGTTCAGGGCCGACTGCAGGTTGTTCCAGGTGACGCCGGGGGCGAGCGCGGTGGTGTCGGTCGTGGAGATGGTGATCTCCCAATTCGCCTGGTGGGCCGGGTCGGGGCCGCAAGCGGCAGGGAGCTGCGCCGGGCTGACCGTCACCCCGGTCAGCGGATGGAAGCAGCCGCCGGCGTTGGTGAGGCAGCCGCCGGTCGAGACGTGCGGGACGACGGCGGAGCCGCTGGTGTCGTTCACCCAGAGCTTGATGGTGAGGTCGGACGCCTTCACGGAGGTGGTGCCGTTGTTGACGATCTTGAAGAAATCCTGCGCCTGGTTGGCGCCACAGCTGTTGGAGAGCACCTGCAGGTCGAGCGGCGCGGCGCTCAGCGTCTGACCGGGATCCGACAGCTCGCTCTGTCTCACGCTCACGTTCGCCCGGCCGGGCCCTTCACAGCCCAGGGTCCCCGCAGCGACCGCCACCGTCAGGAGCACCTGCACCAAAGCCGTCCCGATTTGCCTCACCATCGTCGTCTCCTTGTCGTCTCGTCGTCGTTTCGGCGTCGTCGTCTCGGCGTCGACCCACGTTGGCTTCACCCGCGTAGTGGTGTTGAGACCGGCCCAGGACGGCTCAGCTGCCGGGGCCATTGCCGCCCGGCATTGCTGCCTGGTCCGCCCGCCGCTACGCTGCCCAGCCGGTGGTCGCCGACAAAGCGCTGTTCGTCGGGTCGTGCTCCGTCACGACCACCCGGCGGCGGCGATTCATGTGGGTCGCCTGGTGGACCGCGCCGCCGACGCGCGAGCCCTTTGGCAAACCCGACGCCTTCTCCGGCGGCGCGCGCAGCCACGAAGAGGCGCTGGCGGAAGCGCGCCGCGCCGCGGGCCGGCCGCTGGTCGAGATCGAGCCGCACTGGGCCCGGGCCTGGACCCGCGTCCTCCTCGGTCGACCGCCCTGGGGCGTCCGCGGGGAGATCTCCGCCGGCAGCTTTGGCGCCCACGGTCGCTCGGCCACGGCGCCCACGGCGGCGACGAACGCCGCGAAGGTCACCACGACGGCCAGCGCGGCCTCGATCTGGCAGACGCTCGGCATCACCGCGCGCGCCACGGCCGACGAATTGAAGCGCGCCTTTCGCCAGCGCGCTCTCGCCACCCACCCGGATCGGGGCGGCGACGCGGAGGCCTTCCGCCAGGTCCAGCGCGCCTTCAAGGAGGCCCAGCGCCGGATCGCCCGCCGCCGCCCCACGCGTGCCCGGGCGCGGTGAGACCGGCGTAACCGATCACCGCTTGATCCGCCAGCGGCGCGCCTCGGTCGACGTCTTTCGGCACGAAGCCGGTGCGATCGAGGTACGCCTGCGCCGCGTAGACCGACCAGCCGATCACTCCGATCTTGAGGGTCACGAGCGCGGGATTTGTCTCCCGAAACCGCCGGAGCGCCACGTCGGCATCCCGCCGCATCAGATCGAGCGCAGCGCTGCTCACCATCAGCTGGACCTGAATCTTGGGGTGCTCCTGCCGCAGCGGCACCCGCCGCTGGACGCGCCACCGCTGAAGCCAACGACGGCGCCGCGCTGGTGGTCCGTCACACGGTCGCCAACTTCGACAAATGGAAGGCCGGCTACGACGGCCACGAACCCGAGCGCAGGAAGTTCGGGTGGACCTCGGCTACTGTGCTGACTGACGCGGGGGATCCTACCCACGTGGTCGTGGTCGGCAAGGTGAAGTCGCTCGCGCAGGCCAAGGACTTCACCAACTCGCCCTCACTGAAAGAGACCATGAAGAAGAGCGGCGTCATCAGCGCGCCGGACATCGCGTTCCTCAAGGTCGTCGAACAGAAAACCTACTAGGAGACATCATGAGCGCACAGCCGACTGGACAGCCCAAGGGGGGAATGCCGCCCTGGCTCAACCCGCAGATTCATACGGACGTCGCGATGCGCGACGGCGACATCTGGATTTCGGTGCCGGCCAAGAGCGGTACCAACTGGATGATGAACATCGTCCACCAGCTCTTGACGGGGGGCGACGCGGACTTCGACAGCATCTACGGCGTGGTGCCCTGGCCCGAGCTGGTCGAGCGACCGGGGCAGCCGGCGCGCGAGGTGCTGGACCGCCTGGCGGCCATGCCGGCCGGCAAGCGCCGGGCGCTGAAGAGCCACTCGGCGCCACCCGAGCTGCCGTTCGTCAAGGCGGGGCAGGGGCCGGACGTGAAGTACATCGCGGTCTGTCGCAACCCCGAGGAGGCGCTGGTCTCCTTCAAGGTCTTCCTGGAAAAGCACACCGACGCCTTCTACGACCTGTGGAAGGTCCCGCGGGCGGCGCTCACGCGCCCGGACTTCCCGACGTTCTACCGCGAGGTCGCCGAGTCCAAGGGAATGCAGGGGATGTTCTTCGGCTTCGTGGCCAGCTGGTGGGCGCTGCGGAACGAGCCCAACGTGCTGTTGCTCCACTACGCGGACATCAAGCGCGGCGGCGCCAAGGTCCTGCGCCGGATCTCCGACTTCCTGGGGACGGCGCCGACCGAGACGCAGTGGGCGACGATCGAGAAGCACGCCTCCTTCGACTGGATGAAAACCAACCAGAGCAAGTTCGAGACCTTCCCGAACGCGGTGGTCCCGGT
Source organism: Polyangia bacterium (assembly GCA_036267635.1). Lineage (GTDB taxonomy): Bacteria > Myxococcota_A > Polyangia > Fen-1088 > Fen-1088 > JADGRB01. The sequence goes on from DATAVR010000031.1 coordinate 7,290, forward strand.
GCTCGAGTCGGGCGCCATGATCCGCAAGGGCCAAACCGGCGCCGCGCACGAGGACGGCATGACCAGCGAGATCTCGGCGCGGCTACGGGAGTTTGGCTCGAAGATCGTCACCGATCCGGTCGCGCTGACCTGGCTCTACGAAGGCGGGCCTCCGCCGGCGTAGGGGCCCAGTCCTTCGGCTCACCCGCCGTCGGTGCCGGCGTCGGAGAGCGTGAAGTCTCCGGCGCTCGGCATGAAGCTGACGCAGCACGTACCCGTTGGCCGCCCGAACGTTACGGTCGCTGTGACCACCTGTCCGTCCGCGAGGTGCCCGTGCAGGACGCAGACTGCACCCTGCGTTGCGAGATCGTCGGCGACAGTCAGCCCCGCCGGACCGCCGTCTCCGGGGAACAACTTCGCGACGCAAGGGGAATCAGCCGTGACATCCACCAGCGTCGAGGGGAGTCCGCTGGGGGTGTAATCGTAAAATCCCGGGGGAACACAGTCGACGGTGCCGCAGTTCTTCCCGCATCCGGCGGCTGCCACAGCGCCCCCGAAGATCAGGATCATCACGCTAAGATTTTTCAAACCGACGTTCTGGGTTGCAAGCGGCGGACCGCGGGAACCTCCGATCTCACGGCCACATTTCCCAGACGACGGGCGAATCGACGTCGATCCACGACAGAAATGTCAGGACTCCTCGTCGGGGGCGGTGTCTTCACCGGCGCTAACGAGTCCGCCACGCGCCTTCGAGCAGGCCGTCGCTACCCGTGATTCAGAACGCCTGCGGCGCCGTCGAATTGAACGACGAGCTCGAAGAGGTGGCCCGGCGGCCCGGCCGGGACGAGCCTGCACACCCTTCGTTTCCACCGTCGGTCCACCAGGCCGGCCCGCTGCCACGGCATGACCGGAAGGGCGTCGCACTGGACGCCGAACTGATCCGTTGGATTGGTCGCCTCGGCCAAGACAACGAACGCACCGCCAGAATTCATGGACCGCGCCTCCGCGAGCCCAGCGTCCCTCAGCTCGGCGCCGCCGACGCCCGCGTCACCCTCGCAAGTGACGACGGCTTGCCTCCGATCTACTGTCGCAGGCGCCTCGTATCGGTGCTGGCACACCGGGACCGTCGGCAACCCACGGATTAGGTCAGCAAAATCCTCAGGCTTTGGGCCGCCGACCACGCAGCCCTGCACGCCCCCCAAGAGAAACGCCGTAAACGCCAACGCAACGCCTCGCCGCCTCACGATCGTAGCTTAACGGGTCGTTGTGGCGACGCCAGTGACCGGACCCACACGCGCGGTGGTCGGGGCCTCACCTTCGTTGCAGCGGGATCTCGTTGCCGAAGCAGATCAACCGCTCCGGCGGGATCCCCTTCGGGTACCCGAACGCGAGCTTGCGCGCGATCTCCTCGCCGCGCCCGATAACGGAGGTCTTGGTGATCCGGTCCTGGTATCCGCGCTTGTGCGACCACCTTAGCGAGAGGGAGCTGAGTACCCGCTGACGGCGGAGTGCGCGGGCGTCCGCCGAGGCGGCGTCGTGTTGCCACCTGCAAACCGGGTAGAGAAGGGCTTCCAGGTTGGCACCGCCGGTCAGTGCATATTCCGCGGGGTCGTCTGCGATCCTGATGCATCATGGGTTGACAAAACAGGCAACCCGCGTCATATTGGTCGCGTGGCAAGGGCGCTGGGCGAATATCTTCGATCGCTTCGCCAGAAGCGCGGCGTCGGTCTCAAGGGCGCTGCTCCGAAGGTAGGCGTCTCGTACACGTACCTCAGCAAGATT
>DATAVR010000032.1:0-124985 GCA_036267635.1 Polyangia bacterium
AAAAGAAACCGATCGACCTCAAGACGGTCGTCGAGGCGACCGTCGAATCGATCCGACCCATTTTCGAGCGCCGTGGGCAGCTGCTCTCGCTGACGATCGAGGCCGAGATCTGGGCTGATGCCGATTCGACCCGGGTCGCGCAGATCCTGACCAACCTGCTGACGAACGCCTCGAAGTTCACGCCCGAATCGGGGCGCACCACGGTCACGCTGACCTCCGAAGGGACCGAGGCCGTGATCCGGGTGGTCGACACGGGGAGCGGGATTCCCTCAGGCAAGGTCGACGAGGTCTTCGGCATGTTCACGCGGGTCGAGCGGCCCGGCGTCTCCGCGCCTGCGGGGCTCGGAATCGGCTTGGCCTTGGCGCGCCGGCTGGCCGAGATGCACGGAGGGACTCTGACCGCCGCGAGTGCCGGAGAGGACCAAGGGAGCGCCTTTGAGCTGTCGCTTCCCTCCGCGCCCTCGCAGGAGCCACAGATCGAAGCCCTTCCTCCGGCCCCGGCGGACGGGCCGTCTGCCAGCCTGCGCATTCTGATCATCGAGGACAGCAGTGAGATCGTCGAGTCGCTGACAGAGCTGCTCGAGGACATGGGACACCGGGTCTGGTCTGCGCTGACGGGGCAGCAGGGGATCGATCTCGTTCAGGAGGCGCAACCGAACGTGGTGTTCTGCGATCTGGGCCTCCCCCGGATGACCGGCGTCGAGGTCTGCCGCCGCATCCGCGCGCTGGCCCCCTCGGTGAGACCGATGATGATCGCCATGACCGGGTGGGGGCGCGACGAGGACCTTCGGCGGACGCAGGAGGCGGGGTTCGACCGTCACCTGGTCAAGCCGATCGGAGTCGACAGCCTCAGTCGACTCCTCCAGTCCGTGAGCGAGTAGTCGCGCGATCAGCTTGCGCGCGCTACGAGATCAACGTGCGGGGGATGGCCTTGGTCAATGCCTCTCTGAGGAGCCCAATCCTGTTGCGCGCGGCGAGGAGCTGCTGTCGGAGCGAGTCGGTCTTGCGGTAGAGCTCGTCGAAGCTGGCGCCGCGCGCGTCGCCGCCCAGGGCCTCGCTCGTCGCAACCACCAGCGCCATCCGCTCATCGAGCTCGTCCAGCTCGGACAGCAGAGGGGAGATCTCGGTGTCGCGCAGCCCGCGCTCAGCGATCTTCCGCTGAGCCGCCAACTTTTGCACGGCCGCATTGAGCTCGCCGGCGTCCTGGCCGATCGCTTCGAACCGACGCATGAGGGCCGCATACGCCTCACTGCGACGCTGGATTTCGAGCGCCCGGCTGCGCACGACCTCCGTCTGTCCCTCCTGAGCCTCCCGGGCCGTCGCCAACGCGGTGATCAGCGTCTTGGCCTGCGCCTGGAGATCTTCCTCGCAGGTCGCGACCTCGTTGAGCGCATCGGCCGCCCGCGCCAGCCCCTGACTGGAATCGAGCGACGCCCGGCCCAAGCTCTGCGCTAGCTTGGCAAATCGATCGAGCGAATCGGCGAACGCCTGCGCGGCGGCCACCAGCGGCGGCGTCTCGGTCGGTTGTTTTGGCGGCATGATCGGCCCGTAAGCGCTCCGGCCTCACGACAGTATCACTGTGAGTCGGACCGACGCTCACGTTCCTCGTCGAGGGGTTGCTGCCCCGGCTTCACCGAACCCGAGCGTGAGTCAGAGCGATCGCGCTCGAAGCTCGTTGGGTGGCCAACTGTTCGGCGCCGCTCAAGCGGTCGATGGCGTTCTCCAGGGTCATCAGCGCAGGCAGCGCCGAGGGGCAACGGTCGTCGTGGAGCACGGTCTTCTCCGTGCATCCAGGCCGATAGTCGAGGATCACGATCGCGGTCTGGGTGGCGGCGCGACAGACGCCGGCGCCCGTCGGTGTGTCGAGAAAACCCATGGCCTCGATGGATGAGACGAGCTGGCTCACCTTGTCCGGCGACACCTTCCAAGTGCGCTGCCCGATCGCCCCCACGTTGGCGACGCCGTCATAGACCACGGTTCCGTCCAGAAATATCGATACGCCATAGACGGGGCAGGGCCGATCGACGCAGCCGCTCCGCCGCATCTGAATGAGGGCATCCGGCGTGGCCGCTATCGCGACCTCGTCCGTCCCCTGTCCGCGTACGCTCTGTCCGCGTACGCCCCCCCGCTCGGTCGCGCAGGCCGAGGTCGCGCTGGCCAGCAGAACAACGAGGAGATACGTGCGCCACAGGCGCCGGCTCGAAGGGAGCGATCTCTTACACGGTCGCTGCATCTACGCCGGCCCCGTCCCGCTGGAGAACCCCGCGCCCACAATCAGATCTTCCCTGTGCACCTTCGCAGTCTAGTGACGATTGCCGAGGAATCAGCGGGCTTGTCACGGTCCATGGGTGGACTTAGTCACTGCAGGCGACGAGCGCGCGCATCGCCTCGGCGACGCTCCAGGCCTGCGCGACGCAGCCGCGCGGATTGAAAGGAGACTCCGCGTCGAAGATCTCGCTGATGGTTCCGAGGCACGCTTCGGAGAGCTCCTGTTCGAGACCCGCCAGAAACCGGCGGGCACCGGCGCGATCGTCCGGGAACGTCTTCAGCCAGGCGTCGACGAACGGGCCGACCAGCCAACCCCACACCGTCCCCTGGTGGTAGGCGGCGTCGCGCGCCCGCAGATCGCCGTCATAGCGAGGTTTGTAGTCGGGGAAACCGGGCGCCAGCGATCGGAGGCCGAAGGGCGTCACCAGCTTCTCGCGCACCACGCCGAGCACCGCCTCCCAGCGTGCACGCTCGAGGACCGGGTGCGTGAGCGAGATGGCCAGCAATTGATTCGGGCGGACGCTGGGATCGTCGCCGCCGGCGTGAGGGCCGTCCTGCGCATCGACGACGTCGAACAGGCAACCGCCGGGCGCGTTCCAGAACCGGCGGTTGAAGGCCTCGTGCAAGCGATCGGCGCGCGCCTCGACGTCGGCGGCGCGCAGGCCGAGGTCGCGCTCGGGGCCCCAGGCGCCGGCCTCCTCTTCTTTCAGCCATTGCGCCAGCAGGCGAAGCGCATTGTAGAAGAGCGCGTTGATCTCGACCGCCTTGCCCCGCCGCGGCGTCACCACCCAATCGCCCACCTTGGCGTCCATCCAGGTCAGCTGGTAGCCGTCGGCGCCCTGGCGCAAGAGCCCGTCGGTGTCGTCGACGCCGATCCCGAACCGGGTGCCGGCGAAGTGCTTCTGGGCCACGTCGACCAACCTGGGGAGCAGGGAGCGACGCGTCTCGCGCTCGCCCGCCGCTTGCTCATAGCGATGCAGGGCGTGGAAGAACCAGAGGGTCGCGTCCGCCGTGTGGTAGAGCCCCTCGGTCTTCGTCTCGGGGAAGAGATTGGGGATGAGGCCGTCGCGAATGTAGTGGGCGAAGGTCTGCAGGACGTCGCGCCCCTCTGCGGCGCGGCCGGTCAGCAGCGTCAGCCCCTCGAGGCTGATCATGGTGTCGCGCCCCCAATCGGTGAACCAGTGGTATCCGGCGATGATGGTGCGCGCGTCGTCCCCCTCGGCGCGGAGGCGCGCCTCGTCCCTGGGCCGGACGTGGGGGCTGATGACGAATTGGTCGGCCGCCAGGACCAGCTCGGCGCCGAGGCCCTGTCGCAGCTGCGGATGGGCCTCGGCGAGGAGGCGCAGCCGCCGCTCGTCGTCGAGGCGCGTGGCCTCGGTCGCGTCGAGGGCATGGATGATGTCCCAGCTCTCGGTCGAAGCAGTCAGGACCGCCTCCTGACCGGGGCCGAGGAGGAGCTCGAAGATTCCGAGCGCGTGCAACACGCCGCGCCCCTCGTAGCCGCGCGCCTGCTCGACCCGATACTGCAGAGCGACCTCGCGAGGCCGCGGCACGAAGGGGGCGTGCCCATGGACGGTGCGGGTGGTCAGGTGCAGCGGCGGTAGCGTCCCGTCGGCGAGGGCGATCTGGACGCCGTTGCGTCCGGCGGCGATCGCGTAGTCGGCCGCGGCGCCGCCCCGATCGACGCGGTCGTCATGACCACGAAAATCGACCGCCGGTTCCAGCACCAGGGTCACCGGCGCCGATCCCTCGAGCAACCGGTAGGCGATCCGGACGGTGTTCTGGTGGTGCGTGAGCACGATTCGCTTCTCGAGCACCACGCCGGCCTGTTCGAACCGCCAAACTGGACGGCCGTTGTCGAGCCGGAGCTCGACGAGCGCCTCTGGAAGCAAGAGCGGGCCGTCGCCCGGCTCGAGGCCGCCGAGCGGAAGGATCGTACCGTCGGCGAGGTGCAGCGTCTCGCCCAGCTGGTTCAGGAGGGTGGTGCGGCCGGAGGGCGCGGGGAGGGCGGCGACCAGCAGGCTGTGGTAGCGCCGGGTCGGCACGCCGCCGACGGTGCCGCAGGCATAACCGCCGAGACCGTTGCAGAGCAGCCATTCCCGGCTGACCAACGCCTCGACCGGGTCGCCGCGCCGCCAACCGATGCGAGCCGGCCGGGCGATCGGAGCCGTCACGCGCGCACCGCCGGGGCCAGGACCACCGCCGCGTGTCCCGGCAGGTGAAACCCGTCGTCGGCCTCGACGACGGAGGTTCCCCGACCGCCGTAGCGCGGCTCTTCGCTCGACCAGCGCGTCTGCCAGCGGGCACCGAGCGGCGGCGCCAGCAGCGGCTCGGGCGCGACCTCGAGGTGCAGGTCGATCCCCAGATTGACGATGAGCAACCGATCGCCCGAGGCGCATCGATAACGAGCGAGCAGGGCTTCGGGGCCGAGCACTGCCGTGAAGAGTGAGGCCAGGTCCTGCGCCGCAAAGGCCGGCTCCTCGCGACGCATCCGCAAGAGATCGCGGTGAAGCGCCCAGAGCTGCGCGTGCCGGTCGCGCTCGGCCCAGTCCAGCTTGCAGGCGGTGAAGGTCTCGAGCGCGGCCGGGTCGGGAATTCGCTCCTGAGCGTCCGGGTCGGCCAGCGACGGGAACTGGGCCAGGAACTCCCGCCGGCCCCGGGCGACGGCGCGGGCGAGCTCGGCGTCGTGATCGGCGAAGAACACGAATGGACGCGTCGATCCGAACTCCTGTCCCTGGAACAGCATGGGCGTTCCCGGGGCCAGCAGCAAAAGCGCGGTCATCGCGCGAAGCGTGTCGGGCGCGGCGATCGCAGCCAGCCGGTCGCCCACTCCGGAGTTCGCCACCTGGTCGTGATTCTCGAGGTAGAGCACGAAGCGATCGGCGCCCAGATCCAGCGCCGGCGTTCCGCGTCGCTGCTTCTGCCATTGGTAGCGTTGCCCTTGATAGAGGAACCCCCAGCGGATCGCCGACAGCAGCTCCTGCGGCGTCCCACGATAGTCGCTGTAGTAGGCCTCGTTGTGGCCGGTGAGCGCGACCCGCGCCGTGTGGTGGAAGTCGTCGTTCCAGAGCGCGTCGAGCCCGTAGCCGCTCTCATGAGACGGCCCACCGGGCGCCCGCACCAGCCGGGTCTCCTGGGATTCGTTCTCCGCCACGACGTAGGTTGCCCGTCCCTTGGCGGCCGCGCGCGCCCGCCGGCCGATCGCCGCCAGGACGTGGTCGTCCGAGGCGTCGAACATCTGCTGGGTCGCATCCAGGCGAAGGCCGTCGAGGTGATACTCCTCGATCCAGTAGCCGGCGTTCTCGATGAAGAATTCGCGCGAGGGGCCGGCGTCGTCCCCGTCGAAGTTGATCGCGTCGCCCCATTCGTTCTGGTAACGATTCGTGAAATAGCCCGACGAGAAACGCGCCAGGTGATTGTCGGTCGGCCCCAAGTGGTTGTAGACGACGTCCAAGATCACTCCAATCCCCAGGGCGTGGGCGGTGGAGACGAAGCGGCGCAGGTCGTCCGGGCGACCGTAGAGGTGGGTAGGGGCCCACAGGTCGACGCCGTCGTATCCCCACCCAAACCGCCCGGGAAATTCGGCCAGCGGCATGAGCTCGACGACCGTGACGCCGAGCTGGCCGAGCGACTCCAGCCGAGCGGCGGCCGCCGCGTAGGTCCCTTCCGCAGTGAAAGTCCCGACGTGCATCTCATAGATGATCTGGCCGTGCCGCGGCACGCCGGGCCAGTCGCGGTCGGTCCATTCAAAGGTGCGCGGGTCGATCACCTCCGACGGACCGGACGGTCCCTCGGGTTGAAAGCGTGACGCCGGGTCGGGATAGAGCGTCTCCTGGTCGTCCAATCGAAACCCGTATCGTCCCCCGCTGGTCAACCCCGTCGCCGGTCCCGAGAAGTAACCGTTCTCCTCGGCCCGAAGCGCGATCCCCGGTCCGCCCGCTCCGTCGACCGCCACCGCCACCCGGCGACACCTGGGCGCCCAGACGCGCAGATGGGTCTGACCACCCTGAACCTCCGCGCCAATCGGGAATCGCCGTGAATCGGCCTGCTCTACCATTGCTCCAAGCTAGCCACGCGAGCGCCAAGGGGCCACGAGTCAACTCGCTCCGTGGTGGATCGTCGAATCAGGCCTTGAACCAGGCGCAGCCGTTCTTACCCTCGGGCTGAATGTGGATCGTTCGCCTCGCGCTCCGCCGGCCGTACACGGTGCTCGTGAGCGTGCTGGCCGTCCTGTTGTTCAGCGGGTTGGCGCTCCAACGGCTGCGGCGGGACATCCTTCCCAACATCGACATCCCCGTCGTCAACGTCATCTGGAACTTCCCGGGGCTCTCGGCCGATGACATGGAAAAGCGGGTGGTGTTCATCACCGAGCGCGCGGTCTCGACGACGGTGGGCGACATCGAGCGCATTGAATCGCAGTCGCTGCTCGGCATCGGCCTGGTGCGGGTCTACTTCCAGGAAGGGGTCGACGTCGGGGCGGCCATCGCGCAGATCAACGCCGTCTGCAACACGATCCTGCGGATCCTTCCGCCGGGCATCACGCCCCCCAACATCCTGCAATACAACGCCTCGAACGTGCAGGTCGCCCAGCTCACCGTCAAGAGCGACAGCGTGAGCGAGCAGGAGCTGTTCGACTACGGCCTCAACTTCTTGCGCCTGCGCCTGTTCACCATCAAGGGGCTGTCGACGCCGGCGCCGTTCGGCGGCCGCACCCGGGAGATCGTGGCCGATCTCGAGCCGCGCAAGATGCAAGCGCACGGCGTGTCGGCCGAGGACGTGGTCACGGCGCTCACCAACAACAACGTCATCCTCCCGGCCGGTCAGGCGCGTATCGGCGGCACCGAATACGACGTCCTCATGAACTCGTCGCCGCTCACCGTCGAGGAGTTCGACGCCATGCCGCTCAAGGTGGAAAACGGGATGACCGTGCTCCTGGGCGACGTGGCCCACGTACACGACGGTTACGCGGTCCAGAGCAACATCGTCCACGTCAACGGCCGCCGCGCGACCTACCTGTCTATCCTGCGAAAGGTCGGGGCCTCGACCCTCACCGTGGTCGACGCGGTGAAGAAGTTGTTGCCGTCGATCAGGGCGGCGGCTCCCAAGGGGACCGAGCTGTCGATCGATTTCGACCAGTCGGTGTTCGTCCGCGCGGCGATCTCCAGCGTGCTGCGCGAGGCAGGGATCGCGGCGGTGCTGGTGTCGCTGATGATCCTGGGCTTCCTCGGCAGCTGGAGGCTGGTGGTCATCGTCTGCACCTCGATCCCCATCGCGCTTCTGTTCGGGATCATCGGCCTCTTTTTGACCGGCCAGACGCTCAACCTCATGACGCTGGGCGGGCTGGCCCTGGCGGTCGGGATGTTGGTCGACGACGCGACGGTCGAGGTGGAGAACATCCACCGCAATCGCCTCTCCGGAAAACCGCTGACGGTGGCCATTCTCGACGGCGCGCATCAGGTGGCGGTGCCGGCGCTGGCCGCCACCCTGACCATCTGCATCGTGTTCTTCCCGGTCCTCATGCTGGAGGGGCCGGCGCGCTATCTGTTCGTCTCGCTGGCGATCGCGGTGGTCTTCTCGATGATCGCCTCGTATCTGCTGTCGCGCACGCTGGTCCCCACTTTGGCGCGCCGGCTGCTGTCCGGGCAGGAGGTGGGGCAGGAGAAGAGGGGGGATGAAGAGCGCGGGTGGGGCGAGCGCTTCAACCAGTGGCGCGATCGCCAGCTCGACCGGCTGCGCGAGGGCCACGTCGCCGCGCTGGCGGTCTGCATCGAGCATCGCCGGATTTTCCTGGTCGGTGGCCTCGTGTTCGCGATCGTCAGCCTGGCGCTGGTGAAGGTGGTCGGCTTCGACTTCTTCCCCGCTGTCGACACCGGCCAGATGCGGCTCCACGTCCGGGCGCCGATCGGGACGCGCATCGAGGACACCGAGACGATGGTCGCCGACGTCGAGACGGAGATCCGCCGCATCATCCCGCCCGACGAGCTCGACATGGTGAACGACATGATCGGGATCCCCACCTTCTACAACCTGGCCTTCGTCTCGACCGACAACGTCGGCGACCAGGACGCCGAGGTGCTCGTCCAGCTCAAGAAGAAGCACCACCCCTCGCAGGACTACATGGCGCGCATCCGCCGCGAGCTTCCCGCCAAGCTCCCGGCGCTCGAGACCTACTTCATGCCGGCCGACGTGGTGACCCAGGTGCTGAACTTCGGCGTCTCGTCGATGATCGACGTCCAGATCGAAGGCAAGGACATGGACGCGTCGTTCGCGATCGCGCGCGACCTGTACACCAAGATGCGTCAGGTGCCGGGGACCGAGGACGTCCGCATCTCGCAGGTCTTCAATCACCCGGCGCTGCAGGTGAACGTCGACCGGCAGCAGGCGATGCAGCTCAACCTCGGGTTCCGCGACGTGGCGGGCAGTCTGCTGACGTCGCTCAGCTCTTCGTCGCTCTCCAATCCGAACTTCTGGGTCAACCCCGCGAACGGCGTCAACTACAACGTGGCGGTGCAGACGCCCATCTTGAAGATGGCCAGCATCGACGACCTGCTGGAGACGGCGGTGACGCCCGCCGGTGGTCCGGCAACGGAAGACACCACCGCCAACGTCCCGACGGCGACTCCGGGCCCGCTGGCGGTCGGGCCCGGCACGCTGGCCCCGACCTCGAACGCGGCGCCCTACCTGGGCGGCATCGCGCGGCTGGTGCCCACGCAGGACCGCGCTTCGATCAACCACTACACGGTGCAGCCGATCGTCGACGTCCAGGCCTCGGTCCACGGCCGCGATCTCGGCGCCGTCACCGGCGACATCCAGGACCTCATCCGCGGCATCAAGAAGCCGCCCGGCGTGCGCCTCATGATCCGCGGGCAGGCGCAGAGCATGCGCGAGTCCTTCGAGAGCTTCGGTCTCGGCCTGCTGGTCGCGATCGCGCTCGTCTATCTGCTGCTCATGATCCTGTTCCAGTCGGCGCTCGATCCCCTGATCATCATGGTGGCGGTGGTCGGCGCCTTCGTCGGCATCGCCTGGATGCTGGCCGTCACCGGGACGACCCTCAACGTCGAGTCGTTCATGGGCGCCATCATGGCGATCGGGATCGCCGTCTCGAACTCGATCCTGCTGGTCAGCTTCGCCAACCAGGCGCGGGCAGAAGACAGCAAGCTCTCCGCGCTCGACGCGGCGATAAAAGCCGCCTCGACGCGCCTGCGACCGGTCCTCATGACGGCGCTGGCGATGATCCTGGGCATGCTGCCGATGGCGCTGGCGCTCGGTGAGGGTGGAGAGCAGAACGCACCGCTCGGCCGCGCGGTCATCGGCGGGCTCCTGATGGCGACGATGGTGACCTTGTTCGTGGTCCCGACCGTCTACGTGATCCTGCGCCGGAAGCCGCCCACGGCCCACGAGCTGGATGAGCGGTTTGCCCGCGAGTCACAGGGCGCCACCGCGGGGGCCAAATGAGCGGCGACAGCAACACCGACGACTACGGCCGGCGCGCCTACGACCATCGTCAGCCCGACCCGAAGGAGGCGGAGCCGAAGCCCGAGAGCTCCAAGCATGACGAAGCCGGGAAGAACGAGGGACCCGAGCGCCCTGCCATCTCGCCGCAAACGACGCGGCGTCTGGCCTGGGGCGGCGGGCTCGCCCTGGTGCTGGCGATCCTCTTTGCCAGCTTCTTGTTCTGGCACCATCACCACCAGCTGAAGAAGGAAGCCGAGCGGCGCCGGCAAGAGGTCGCGCGCGGGCCGCGCATCTTCGTCGCCCAGGTGCGGCTGACGCCCGGCGCGCGTGAGCTCACGCTGCCTGCCGACGTCCGCGGTTTCCTGCAGGCGACCGTCTACGCCAAGGTGTCCGGGTACGTGAAGACGATCCTGGTCGACAAAGGTGATCGGGTCACGGAGGGACAGGTGCTGGGGGTGCTGGAGTCGCCCGAGGTCGATCAGCAGGTGGCCGCGGCCGAAGCGGACCTGATCATCAAGCAGCGGACCTTCGAGCGCTACCGCCTGCTGGTGAAGAAGGACTACGTATCGGCGCAGGACTTCGAGACGGCGCGCGCGCAGTTCCAGGTCTCGCAGGCGAACGTGAAGCAAGCGAAGGCGATGCAGGCCTACGAGACGCTGCACGCGCCCTACACCGGGACCGTCACCGCCCGGTACGTCGACCGCGGGGCCCTGGTCCCGGCGGCGACCGGCTCGACCCAGAGCGCGTTGCCCTTGGTCGACGTCGCCGATCTCCGGCGGCTTCGCATCCTCGTCTTCGTGCAGCAGGACGCCGCGCCTTACGTCCACGCCGGCGACACGGTCCGCGTCGCCATCGATCAGCAGCCGAACGTGCGGATCGAGGCCCCCATCAGCCGCTGTGCCGACGCGCTCGACCCGCGCTCCCGCACGATGTTGTGCGAGATCTGGGTCGACAACGACCACCATCTGTTCCCCGGGACGTTCGTGCACGTGACGCTGCGCTTGGCGACGCCGCAGTTGCCGGTCATCTCGTCGTCAGCGCTGATCATGCGGAAGGACAAGCCGGCCGTCGCCCTCGTCCGCGGGTCGAAGATCCATTTCGCGTCGGTGCGGCCCGGCCTCGACGACGGCAAGACGGTGCAGATCCTCGACGGTCTCCAGGCCGGCGACCGGGTCGCGCTGTCGCCGCCCGCGGAGCTGACGGAGGGGGCGCTCGTGCAGCCGGTCGAACAGAAGAGCGAGGCGGGGGGCGAGAGCAAGGGCGGCCGCGACGGCGGCGCCTCCGATGGAGGGAGCGACGCCGCAGCGGACGGCGGCGCGCACGGGTGACGGATGCGAGCGGTTCTTCCGTGGGTGGCGGCCGCCTGGGTGTGTCGAATCGCGACAGCGCTCGCCGAACCGGTCCCCAGCTTGACCCTGGACGACGCGATCCGCATCGCGCGCAGCCACCACCCGACCATCGAGGCTCAGCGCGGGGCGGCCGAGGCCGCGCACGGACGTCAGGAGCAGGCGCTGGCGCGGTTGCTCCCCTTCGTCCAGGGGAACGTCGCCTACGCGCCCACCACCCCCAACCTGGCGGCCACGCCGGCCGAGGTGCGCACGCTCCTGGCCTCGGCCGGCCGCGACACCGTCATCGACGCGGCGGGGGTGCCGACAGTGGTCACCTGCCGAACGCCGGGGATCGGCAACTGCGTGCCGGTGGGAGCGCCGCCCAACAGCTGGTCGTTGGAGAGCTACTGGACGGCCCAGGTCGGCCTCAGCTGGACCGTGTGGGACTGGGGACACTCGATCTACGGCTATCGCGGGGCGCGTGATCTGGCGGCGGCCGCCGACGTCGGGGTGCGGAGCTCGGAGCGCGACGTGGTCCTGCAGGTGTCGTTGGCTTTCTTCGCCGCGGTGACCGCCGACGAACAGGTGGCCGTCGCCGAGGACGCGGTCAGAACCTACGCGGCGCACACGGCGCAGACCCGCGGGCTGCACGACGCCGGCCTGCGCACCGGCATCGACGTGGCGACCGCCGAGTCGGCCCAGGCCTCGGCCGAGATCACGCTGGCGCGGACGCGCGCCGCGCAAGAGTCGGCGCGCGCGCAGCTCGAGGTGGCCCTGGGCGTCGACCACTGGCAGGGCTGGAGCTTGACCGCTGCCCCCGCCACCTTCGAGATGCAGCCCCTCGATCAGCAGCGCGCCGGTGCGTCGGTTGACGTGCTGGTCGACGCGGCCGCGGCTCAACGGACCGAGATCGAGCAGCTCCGGTTGACCGAGCGGGGCCTCTCCGCGAACGTCGCGGCGACGCAGGGCTCATATCTGCCGCAGTTGACGCTGAGCCTGAGCCCGCTTTGGGCCGGTCCGGATCTCTCGTCGCTGACTCCCAATCTGACGCTGATGATCGGACTCGGCTACTCGAGCGGCGGAATGAGCCCGTTCCTGGTGCACGGGCAGACGCGCGAAGCCGCGGGGAACCTGGTCGGGGCGCGGGCCCAAGAGCGCGCGACCTGGGACGCCATCCGAGAGGAGACCATCGTTGCCCGGGCGGGCCTGGTATCGGCGTGCGACAGCCTCCGCTTCGCGCGCACGCTGGTCGAGGCGTCGACACGACAGAAGGGCCTCGCCGAGGGGCGCTACCAGACCGGCGTCGGCAACGTGATCGAGCTCTACGATGCCCTGCTGACCGACGTGAACGCTCGATTTCAGCTGGTGCAGGCTCGCCTCGACCTGGCGTCGGCGCGGGCACGCATCGAGCATGCGCTGGGCGAATCGCCGTGACCGGGTCGAGCCAGCGCCACCCAGGTTCCAGGATGTTGGACGCCAATCGCCGATGCAGGAGCGAGGAGGCATCCGCGCCGATCGGCGGCGGATTCTTGCGAATCGTGAGACATTTTGTTTGTTTCAACAACGAGCACTCGCGTTTCGCGGGTGTTGGCCGTTGACAACTCATAGCGCGAGGCCACGTTGGCTGGCGCTGGAACGTCATGACTAAGGTCTTCATCGTAGATGACCACCCGATCCTCTGCGAGGTCGTGGCCTCCCTGCTCGGCAGCGATCCGGCATTCGAGGTGGTCGGCATGGCCTCCAGCATTCACGAGACGTTGGCCGTCGTGGAGGAATGCGGCCCTGACCTGATGTTGATCGACCTCTCGCTTCAGGACGGCAGCGGCATTCAACTGGTGCGGGCGTTGCGGAGCCGCGGAATTACGGCGCGCGTGTTGATCCTGACCGGCGTGCGCAGCAAGCTCGTTGCCGCCGAAGCATTGTCTATTGGCGTTGCGGGCTATGTTCTCAAAGAGCAATCGCCCACCGACCTTCTCACGGCAATCGACGCCGTGGTCGGAGGCGGAACCTATATTGCCCCGAGCGTCACCCCCTCGCTGCCGGCGGCGCCGGTGCGTTTCGCAAACTAGGTGCTGGAGCGACGGCTGAGCTTCCGAAGATCGTGGTTACGGCGACGGCCGGGATCTGATACATCGATGAACGTCGATGCCGTCTTCTAGCAGGGAGGATTCGCGGGCGGATGGTGGGCTGGCGGCGCCCGGCGGCGAGCAACCCCCCCCGGCCGAGAACGACGAGCGAGAGCAGAACGGTCAGACCGCAAAATTTTTCATCGTGGGCGTCGGCGCCTCGGCCGGTGGCCTCGAGGCGCTGACGGCATTTCTCAAGGGCCTGGTGCTGGACTCGATGGCGATCGTCATCGTCCAGCACCTCGCGCCCAAGCACGAAAGCCTGCTGCCGGCCCTGCTGTCGCGATCGAGCGCAGCGAAGGTGATGGCCGTGACGGACGGAATGCCGGTCGAACCGGGCGGCATCTACGTCATTCCGCCCAACGCCGATCTGGCGATTCTGCAGGGAACCCTGCACCTCATGACGCCGCCCGGCGGCGCCGCGCGCGGCCCGCACCTCGCGCGCGGCCCGCACCTGCCGGGCGGCCCGCACCTGCCGCGCGGCCCGCACCTGCCGATCGACTACTTCTTTCGTTCGCTCGCCGAGGACCAGGGATCCCGAGCCATCGGGGTTGTCCTTTCGGGAACGGGCTCCGATGGAACGTTCGGTCTGCAAGCGATCAAGGAGGCCGGCGGGATCACGTTCGCCCAGGAGCCCGCGTCGGCCAAGTACGACGGCATGCCGCGCAGTGCGATCGACAGCGGCTGGGCCGATTTCACGCTGGCGCCCGAAGGCATAGCCGACGAGCTGCTCAGGATCCGGACGCACCCCTATCTCACCCGGCAGCGCCCGAGCTCGCCACAGGCTCAGGAGAGCGTCGGGAAGCTCATCGTGCTGATGCGGTCGGCGTTCGGCAACGATCTCACCTACTACAAGCCGACGACGATGGACCGTCGCATCGAACGCCGGATGGCGCTGCACAGGATCGAAACGCTGTCGGACTACTTGAAGTTCGTTCAGAGCAACGCCAACGAGCTGCGGCTTCTGTACAAGGACATGCTCATCGGCGTCACCAGCTTTTTCCGGGACCGAGAGTCGTTCGAGAGCCTCGAGGCCAACATCATCCCCCGCATCGTGGAAGGTAAGGAACGCGGCGGACAGATCCGCGCCTGGGTGCCCGCCTGCTCGACCGGCGAGGAGGTCTACTCGCTCGCCATCGCAGTGCTGGAGGTCTTGGGCGATCGGGCTGCCGAGCTCCGGGTGCAGATCTTCGGGACCGATGTCGACGAAGCGTCGATTCAGCGCGCCCGCCGGGGTCTCTTTCCGAACAACATCGCCCTCGACGTCTCGCTCGAGCGCCTGCAGCGCTTCTTCTCCAAGAAGGAGAACGGATACCAGATCTCCCGCCGAATTCGGGAGATGGTCGTCTTTTCCACCCAGAACGTCACTCGAGACGCGCCCTTCTCGCGGCTCGATCTGGTGAGCTGCCGCAATCTGCTCATCTATCTGCGTCCGACCATGCAGAAGAGGGTCCTGCGAATCCTGCACTATTCGCTGCTCCCGACCGGCTATCTCATGCTCGGGAGCTCGGAGAGCGTGGGAGATCTCGCCGACTACTTCGCGATCGTCGATCGCAAGAGCAAGATCTACTCACGGCGGCAGGTGGCCGAGACGGCCGCTCTCGAGGTCGGGCTCGGCGCGAAGATTCTGGAGCCGACGCAACCGGTACCCTCCTCGACGGGCCATCGGACCGGCACAACGCTGGCGAGCTTGGCGGAGCGGAAGATCCTCGAGCTTTACGGTCCCCCCGGGGTCGTGGTCAACGACGACCTCGACGTCATCCATATCCGGGGCCGTACCCGTGGCTACCTCGAACCGATGCCCGGTGCGCCCAGCTTCAACATCTTGCGCCTCGCCCGCCCCGACCTCCACGTCGAGCTCCGACGTGTCCTTCAGGAAGCACGGTCCAAAAATACCCGCGCCACCATCGAGTGCCGGATCGTCGACGAGGGCGCCGCCCGTCCGATCACCATCGAGGTCATTCCGGTGTCGGACCCGGAGACCAAGGCGCGCTGCTTCATGGTCCTCTTTCACGACGCGTCGTCGAATCTGCTGCCGGCTCGCCGGGGCAGTGAAACCGAGCCGGCCGCGGCTCCCAACTCGGCGCAGGAGGAGCGGACCAGTGAGCTCGAACGCGAGCTGATGACGACGAAAGAATATTTGCAAAGCGCGGTCGAGGAGCTGGAGAGCTCGAACGAGGAGCTGAAGTCGTCGAACGAGGAGCTGCAATCGTCGAACGAAGAGCTCCAGAGCACGAACGAGGAGCTCGAAACGTCGAAGGAGGAGCTCCAGTCCTCCAATGAGGAGCTGACGACCGTCAATGACGAGCTGCACAGCCGCATGGGCGAGCTGCAGCTCATCAACGACGACCTCCACAACATCCTCTCGGGCATGGGCAGCGCGATGATCATCGTCGGGCTCGACCTGCGGATCAGGAGATTCACCCAGGTCGCCGAGACGCTCATGAACCTGGTCCCCAGCGACATCGGTCGATCGGTGAGCCTGCTCAACGCGTTCATCTTGGGTGAGCGGATCGAGCAGCTGACGGCGCAAGCCATCGAGAAGCTGGTGCCGATCGAAAAGCGGATCGCCTGCGCAAACCAGCGCTGGTACGAGCTCCACATCGCCCCGTACAAGACGCTCGATCGTTCGATCAAAGGCGCGGTGATCGTTCTCCTCGACGTCGATGACAGCCGGAGGCTGGCGGAGCGAGACGCCGGCGGCCGATCGATGCCCTGAGAGGACCCGAGGTCGCAGATGCCCACCCTCGAGGAGATGTCGAAGCAGGAGCTGCTCGCGGCTTTGCGCGCCCTCGAGAGCAACCCTTCCGGCCAGGGCGCTCGCCCGGAGAGTGGGGCGCTCGTTCACGATCTCGAGGTCCATCAGATCGAGCTCGAGATGCAGAATCGCCAGCTGCGTGAGACCGAGGTGCAGCTGGAAGAGTCGGCGCGGAGGTACAGAGACCTCTACGACTTCGCGCCGGTCGTCTACTTCACGCTCGATCTCGAGGGCCGTATCCAGGAGGCCAATCTGACGGCCGCCACCTTCGTCGGAATCGAGCGGGGGGCCTTGATCGGCAAACAGCTGATCTCGTTCGTGGCCGCGAGCCATCGGGCGCAGCTGCGGGGCCATTTACACCGATGCTTCAGCCATCGTATCGCGCTCAGCGTCGACCTCGATCTCGTCCTTTCGGAGAGGTCGATCCCCGTCACGGCGACCAGCGTCCCCGTGCTCGATGACGCCGAACAGGTGGTCGGCTGTCGAACGGCCCTGACGGACATCTCGGCCCTCAAACGTACCGAGCAGAGGCTCGTGCTCCTGGCCTCGGCGAGCCAGACTCTGTCGGCGTCGCTCGATGTCGAGACCGCCATTCAGGAGGTCCTTCGATCCCTTGTTCCATCGTCTGCCGATGTGGCGTCGATTGACCTGGTCCACCGCGGCGAGGTGCGACGCTTCGAAGCACGTCGCGAGTCGACCGAGCCGATGGGCGTGCAGATCACCAGATCGGCGCGTCCCGCCTCGTCACTCGGGCCGGACAGCCCGCAGAATCGCGTTCTCGAATCGGGCAAGCCGATTTTGATTTCGCGCTGCGACCCGAGCTCGCTGGCCGGCCAGGACGGTCTCGATCACGAGCCGGCTGTTCAGCGAAGCGGAGCCAGATCGCTGGTCTACATCCCGCTGTCGTCTCGCAGCGCGACTCTGGGAGTCCTGACGCTGATCTCGCTCGATGAGAGGCGAACCTTCTCGGGGGCAGAGCTGCTGTTTGCCGCGGACCTCGCCTCGCGCGTCGCCACGGCGGTGGACAACGGTCGGCTTTATCGCGAGGCGAAAGCCGCCGTGCGGGCGAGAGAGGATATTCTCTCCTTCGTCGCGCACGATCTGCGAGGGCTCCTGTTCGGATCGCGCCTCGGGATCGACAACCTGCTGCGGTTGGTTCCGAAGGAAGAGCGCCGCCGGGGGTGGAAGGACCTCATCCGCGTTCAGCGATTGAACAGCCAAATGGCGCGCATGATCGAGGATCTGCTCGACGCCTCGAGCCTCGACTCCGGGCGGCTCTCGCTGAAGCTGTCCGATTGGGCGACGGCGGACCTGCTGTCGCAGGTGCTCGAGGGACTCTCCGCCCCGGCGGCCGCCGGTGGCGTCGCCTTCGCGGTCGACGCCACCGACGCGGCGGGGACGGTGTGTTGCGACGCCGGGCGGGTGATGCAGATCTTCAGCAACCTCGTCGAAAACGCCGTGAAGTTCACGCCCAAGGGCGGGTCCATCACCGTCTTTCTGTCCAGCGCCGGCGAGCACTTTCAGTTCGCGGTGCGGGACACCGGCCCGGGCATCGCGCCCGAGCAGCTCGATCACCTCTTTGAACGGTACTGGCAAGCCGAGAAGAACGCCCAAAAGGGGCGGGGCCTCGGCCTCTACATCGCCAAGCACCTGGTCGAAGCGCAGGGTGGTCGAATCTGGGTGGAGAGCCGTCTCGGCGCAGGCACCACGTTCTTCTTCACGCTTCCCCGGGGGAGCGCCGGTCGTCCGACCCTTCCAGCGTCCGACCGTGCTTCCGACCGTGCTTCCGACCGTGCGTCTCCCTCGCGCTCATCGCCCGTGCCCGGGCCGGGAGAAGGCTGATGGCGAAGGTTACGGGAGCGTGGGCGGCGCGGTCACGGCGGCGGGCGGCGGCGCCGAGTCGAGCGATTCGAGGAACGCCACCAGCGCCGCCTGCTCGTCGTCCGAGAGGTAGAGCGGCCTGAACGAGGCGGCCGGCGCGCCGGGCGCGTTCTCGTCGCTGATCCCCTGGTTGTAGTGCCACACGACGTCGGCCAGCGTGGCGATCGATCCGTCGTGCATGTAGGGCGCGGTCAGGGAGACGTTGCGCAAGCTGGGGGTCCGGTAGCCGCCGATCGGGCGCATGCTCGGATCGGAGGGCATGAGATAGTCGGGAGGCGCGGCAGGGGGAACGTAGCTCTTGTCGTCGCTCCAGACCGAGCTGCGGAGGAATCCGTTGGCCTGCAGCTTCTGCAGGCCGTCGGTGGCCCCGAAGGGGAGGCAGTTCTTGGGGCCGGTCGGGTGATCGCTGCTGACCGGCGCGCAGTCGCAGACGCCGCCGGCCGGACAGTCGTCGACCGTGGGGACGCCGGCGCCGACCTGCCCGACCCCCACGTTGTGAAACTTGCTGTCGGACAAGAGCGGCGTGTTGTGGCAGTCGCTGCAGCCGGCCTTGCCGACGAACAGCTGCGCGCCCAGCTTCGCCTGATCGGAGATCGCCGCCGACGAATCGCCGTGGCCGGCCTGTAGATCGCCGGCCCACTGATCGAACTGCGAGGGCCCGAGGATCAACGTCCCCTCGTAGGCGGCGATCGCCTTGCCGAAGTCGACCAGCATGCGCGTGACGTCCGTTTGAATCTCCGGGTCCATGCAATCCCAGGCGTCGCCAAACGGCTCGCTGGCCAGGCCCGGCTGGCAGCCGGCCATTTTTCCGGGCTTCCCATGCAGCGGGATCTGCGGCCAGCAGCTGTCGACGGTGCTCGTGGCCGTGGTGGTGGCCGCTCGGCAGCCGGCGGTGAGGCACATTCCGTTGACCGGCGGCGGGCACTGGCCGGTGGCGTCGACCAACGCCTGCACGCCGGACGAGGGTCCGCCGAACGGCGGCAGGGGTTCGGTCGGATCGGAGAACACGTTTTGGTAGGCCGCGCTGTAGTGGTCGTTGATGATCCAGGCCGTTTGCAACCGGTTGCCATTGGTGGTTAGACCGTTTTCGTTGTCGGCGACCGCTTGCGCCCACAAGGAATCGGCCCGCCCGTTCCAAAGGTGCAAAAGGTAAAACGCGGAATTGAACGTGGTGAGCGAATTGTTGTAGGTCCAGCCGGAGCCGACCGAGACGTCGCCTGGGGCGCTGGCCGCGTCGACGCCGCCGTGGCCGGCGTCGTGACAGCTCACGCAGGCGACGCCCGCGCCCTGACCGATTGCGGTGCGCCCGAACGGCATGGTTCGGTTGAGGCCGTCGAGCCAGGTGGAGGGACCCGAGAAACGGGTGTCGAAGTAGAACATTTTGCCGAGCGCAATGGCGTCGGGATTCGTTGCGTAAACGTTGCTGTCGTCGACGGGCGGCGTGGAGGGGAGGTTCGCCAGCGCGGCGACGCGCGCCACGTCCGTGTCGCTCCAGCCGCACACCCCGCCGCTGCCGCAGAAGAAACCGCCGCTGTCGCAACCCGCGGCGGCGACGGCCGCCAGCCCGAACGCGAGGCCCGCCGCTCTCCCCCGAACCGTTGCGTTTCTCCGTCGCATGGATCTCCTCACTCTTGCAGCGTCCCTTCGGTGGTGTGAACGCGTCGCTTGAGGCGGCGCAATGTCGACGTTGCACGGTGTTTCGCGCGCATGTCGGAGACTCGTTGCTCGCCAGTTGTACCGGTGAATACCGTCGGTGGCGGTTCAGTTAAGTTCCAATTTCTGGAGTCGATGAGTTTCGATCCGATGTTGATCCACGCGCACGCGGGTCCGGATGACTCAACGCCGGGGTCACTGTCGGTGCGGAGCCGACGAGACGTCGGCGTGAGAGACATGTCAGAGACTGCACCGCTCGGAACTGTGGTGGAGCTGACGCTTCGCAGACGCCGAGGCAGACTTACCTGTTCGTCGCTGGAAGTTTCGAATGCGATCGCGTTCGATGGCTGCGGAGAGCCCCGCGAATGACTGCGCCTGCAACGCACACTCCCTCGTCCACCTACATCCGCGGTGTCGCGCCGGGAGTGGCGTTGGCGCTCATCGTGGGAGGGACGGCGCTCGAATTGCAGCGGATGCTTCCCTCCAGTTGGGCGCTCCCCGACGTGTTGGTGGCGTTGATTGTCGGATCGTTGGTGGTCAATTCGCCGCTCTCAAAATGGCTCGGTTTGGGCCGGCACGACCGGGGGCGCAATCGTTACGGGGCGGGGCTAACGTTCGTCGGCAAGACCATCCTGCGCGCCTCCGTGGTGCTGATGGGGCTGCGGATCGAGGCGCGTCTCTTCGAGTCGCGGCAGCTCCTGGCGATCGGCCTCGGCCTCGCGACCGCATTGCCGACCACCTTCTTCGTGACGCACGCGCTGGCGATTCCGCTCCGCGTCCCCCGCCGGCTGGCCGATCTGGTCGCCTCGGGGACGATGATCTGTGGTGCCTCGGCGGTCAACGCGGTGGCGCCGGTCATCGGGGCGCGCCGGCAGGAACAGGGGGTCGCGCTGGCGACGATCTTTCTCTACAGCGCGGTGGCCCTGGTGCTGTTCCGGACCGTCGCGACGGCGGCTGGTCTCGGCGCCCACCAAGCGGGGATCTGGAGCGGCCTGGCGGTGAACGATCTCGCCAGCGCCGTCGCGGTGGGGGCCCAGATGGGTCCGGGCGGCGCCGAGATGGCCGCGGTGAGCAAGTCGGCCCGCGTCTTGATGCTGGCCCCGGTTCTGGTGCTGTTTTCGCTCTGGCGCGTCGATCGGACGACGCGAATCGATCGCCGGGCCGCGCTCGGGCGCACGGTGGCCGGTCACATCCCGGGCTTCGTGGTGGGCTTCTTGCTGCTGGCGCTGGTCCGCGCGGCGGGCGATCGTCTGTTCGGGCACGCGGCCGCCTGGGGTGCCACGCTGGCGATCGATCGCCAGGTCGTCGGCTTCGCGACGGTCACCGTCTCGGCGGGCATCGGCCTCCACCTCGAGATCAAGGGATTGCTCTCCGCCGGTGTGCGCGCGGTGATTCTGGGGGCCGGGGCTTGCGCGACGATGAGCGGCCTGACGCTGCTGCTGATGGTGCTGGCGAGCCGCGGGTTGCGCGCCGAGATGCTCCTGACGTCGGCCGTGGCGGTCGGCGGTTCGTTCAGCGTCTGGCAGCTCGTTCGCCGAACGCGCGGATTTTTGGTGATGGCCGCGCAGGTCTCGCGCCAGCACCTCGCCGTCACGGGGCCCTCGCCACTCCTCGCCTCCGCGCTCACCGCGAGTGGCGCCCACCGGCGCGCGGCGGCCACCGGGGAGCACCCGGTCTCATGAAGTCTTCGCTCGAAGGTCGGCAGTCAAACGTGGTCATCAAGGAGGAAACAATGTCGGTCACGCGAAGGTCGGTCGGAAGCCGTTGTGGGATCGAGGGCCTGGTCTTGGCGGTCTTGCTGGCAGGCTGCGGAACCGGGCCGGACGCCGCCGGACCTGCCGCCGGCGTCGACACCGAAACGAGGACCAGCGACCTGTCGTTGGGCGACCGCTTCTTGCCCCCGATCGTTCGCGCCCAGGTCGTGGCGCAGGGAATTCCAGGGGCCGGCGCCATCACGCAGGTCGGCACCTTCCACCGCGGCAGCCCGATCCATGACAAGCCGGCCTTGGCGGCCTCCATCGCGCCGGGAATGATCCTCGATCCGCAGCGGCTTCTCGTGGCCAGCTCATCGAGCTTCGGGGCCACGCTGTCACGGCCGGCCGAGGCGCCGGGCAGCGTCCTCTCGCTCGACGTCGGCCACGGGCTCGTGACGGTGGCGGCCAATCTGGCGGCCGCGGGCGGGCAGGCCGCCAGCGCCGACGGTCTTGTTCAGATCTACGCCAATCAGGACGCCGCGTTCCTCAACAGCATCAATAACCCGGCCGCGGTGACCGCGCCCCTGCCGTCGTCCAGCCTGCCTCTCGGCATCTCGGTCAACAGCGGCAACGGACGCCCCTGGATCGCCAACGCGCCGACCGGCGCGAACGGCGCAGGGACGATCACCGTCGACGATCCCAGCGGCGCGCCGCTGGCGGGCCCCCCCGATCCGATCGCGGGCGGCGTCTTCTCCGGCGACGGCACCAACCGCAGCAGCGCGTCGACCGAGGGGCTCGATCACGGCGCGGTGGCGACCGCCATCCTCAGCAAGTCGCCCGACGGCACCGGCAAGGCGGTTTTCCTGGCCGCCGAAGCGGACGGCAGCATCGTGCAGATCCACGTCCTCAAGGGGGTCGACGGGTTGGCGCCGGCCGGAACGTTTCATCCGCTCAGCAACGTGACCGCGGCGGCGACGCAATCGATGTCGCCCGACGTCGTGACGCGCGTCGGGATGGTCTTCAACTGGGTGCCGACGCGCATCGCGTTCGTCACCGATCCGTTGGGCAACCAGATCGTCGCGCTGGACCTCGGCGACGACGGCACGCTGTTCAGCGCCGGCGCGCCGCGGTTCATTCGCTCCCCCTGGTTCCACCGGCCGATCGATCTGGCGCCGGCCGTGCGAGAGGTCTCGAGCGACAACTTCGCCAGCAACACCACGCTCGGCGGCGGCTCCGACATCTACGTGCTCAACCGCGGCGACAACAGCATCGTGCGCATCAACCAGGCAGGCCAGGTCCTCGCCGCGCGGCGCATCGAGGCCGCGCTGCCGCCCTTCCGGGTGAACGGGATCGCCGTCTCTGAGAACGCGCAGACGATCTGGGTGACGGCGGTGATGTCGGGGGGCCGGGGCGTCGTCCTCCAGATGCCGGCGTTCGGGGCCGGTCTCGTGACGCCGAACATGGTGAACCATGCGGCCGCGGCGGGTGCCACCAGCCCGGCGGCGATGGGCGCCGACATGTTCGCCACCGACCTGTCGCTGTTCGAGGGCGTCGGGCCGCTCTTCAACGGACGCTCCTGCGGCGACTGCCACAACAATCCCATCGAGGGCGGGATGGGGGCGACGCCCGCAACCTTCGTGACGCGGGTGGGGCGCCTCGACAACGGAATGTTCGACCCGCTTATCGGGGAGGGCGGCCCGGTGGCGCGCGCCCATTCCATCACCAGCCTGGGATTCTTTTGCGGGATTCCCACCGGCGTTCCGCCGCTGGCCAACGTCACCTCGCTCCGCAGCGCCATGACCTTGCGGGGGACGGCGCTCATCGACTTCGTGCAGACCGGCGACATCCTGGCCGCGCAGGCGGCCGAGCCGGCCGACGTGCGCGGGCAGGTGAACCTCCTGTCCGACGGGCGATTCGGAAAGTTCGGCTGGAAGGGGCAGTTCGCGACGTTGATCGAATTCATGGGCGACGCCTTCACGCACGAAATGGGGGTCACCAATCCGCTGGTCCCGAACGACGAGGTCACCGGCTGCGGCGCCAACTTCTTGAAGCCCGAGATCGACGCCTTGCCGCTGCAGACCGTCGACACCTTCATGGCCTCGCTGGATCCGGCGGTGCCCGATGCCAGCTGCACCTCGTCGGCGGGGGCGACCACCTTCGCCGCCGTCGGCTGCGCCAGTTGCCACACCCCCTCGGTGCCCGGTCCCTCGCGCACCATCAACCTCTACTCGGACCTCTTGCTCCACGACATGGGGCCGGCGCTCGACGATCAGTTCGTGGCCGGCTCGGCCAGCGGAAGCCAGTGGCGAACGACGCCGCTCTGGCGCCTCTCCGACCGCGGTCACTTCCTGCACGACGGTCGCGCCGCGACCGTCCCGGCCGCCATCGCTGCGCACGGAGGGCAGGCCGCCGCCGCGGCGTCCGCCTACGCGGCGCTCGACCCGGCGACGCAGCAAGCGCTGCTCGCGTTCCTTGGTTGCATCTAACGTTTCGGGGTTGACGAATGCCGGTCGCCGGAACATTGGCCGGCGGTCGGCATTCGTCATTGAAACAATGTACTCCTGCGGTGCAATGAGTTTGCGTCGTTACGCGTTTTGGAGTGGTTGACAAACGTGCGCAATCAATACGACATCCCGCGCGGTCCGCGCCTTCAGTCTTTGTTGATCGAGCCGATGTCATGGGTTCCCCATGAGGACCCGATCTCGATGGATGGCGCCCTTGATTGCGGGCGCTCTCTTGATGCCGGTCACTCGAGCCCAAGCGGCGCCCGCCGACGGAACGACGGCGCTCCCGGCCGGTGCTCCCCCGGCGTCTCCTGCGCCTGCCGACGACGAGGGACCGAACCTGGTGCTGCCGGACGACAGCCACGAAGAGGCGCCGGCCGACCCGATCGCCAAGATCAACGAGCTCGAGACCCGTCTCGATCAGATGCAAGCGCTGGTGGCGAACCGCCAGCCGCGGGTGATCGTGGGCGGCTACCTCGACCTCGGCTTCTTCGCGACGCAAGGAAACGGCTCGGGGATCGTCCGCGACCAAGGCAACGTCTATTTTCCCCAGTACGCCGGCAGGTACGGGTGGGTGTTCCTGGGCGACATCCTGGCGCCGGCCATCAACTCGCGGGGCGAGGTGGCCGATCTCGGCGACGCCACCGGCGCGCCGCTGCGCTACGATCCCATTCACTCCGGCGGAGCGCCCGGCTTCATCGTCAACGAGTTCAACATGAAGCTGACCTCGGGTTTGGGCCCGAGCGCGATCGCCACGGCGAGCCTCGACTTCACGCCGCGCACCGGTTCGAACTTCAGCTTGGGCGACGTCTTCGACGCCGACATCGTGCAGCTGGAATGGATGCCCACCCGCGCTCAGAAGACGTCGATCTTCGTCGGCAAGTTCGACTCGGTGCTGGGAATCGAATACCGCGAGCGCAAGTCGGATCAGCGCTACGGCATCACGCCGTCGTTGATCTCCCGCTACACCACCGGGACGGCGGTGGGGGTCAAGGTGCGCTCGAAGTTCGGCCCCGACGACCTGCTGGTGCTCGCCGGCGCGGTCACCAATGGATCGTTCACCACCGAGCAGTTTTTCTTTTACAACGAGACCGACGTCAATCTCGGCAAGACGGCCAGCGGGCGCATCTCCTTGCACCCCCCCCTCCCGCTGGACATGGAGCTCGGCACCTCGGCGTCGTACGGCCCGCAGGATCGCTCTCCCAACGACGCCGGCAAGATGTGGTTCTGGGGCGTCGACTACCAGCTGCACCTCCGGCGCGCCGACCTGCGCGCGGAGTATCTGCGCGGCTCTTCCCCAGGCGATCCGGTCAACGGCGTCTATGGGCTGCACCTCTACGGCGGAGGCTACGTCGAGCTGGTGGCCTATCTGCAGGCGCACTTCGGTCTGATCGGGCGCATCGAGTACCGGGACGCGTTCATCTGGCTGGGCGATCCCAACGCCCCGGGCGGCGCCGATCGCGCCTACCTGACCAAGGGATGGCGCGCCACCGGGGGGGTACACGTCAATTTCACCGACCGGATCATCCTCAAGGCCGAGTACCTCCACAACGGCGAATACGGTGGGGTGCCCCAAATCAAGGACGACGTGTTCACCACGTCGTTGGTGTTGATTGAATAACGGACGGACGAAGTCACCTCGAGGCGATCATGATCAATAGGTCGAGGCCGATCGTGTGCAGCATGCTGATGGGGCTGTTGATCGCGGAGCTGGCCGTTCCGGCGCGGGCCCAGGACAACAGGGTTCCGGAGGGACCTCCCTCGCGAGCCGAGTTCGCCAAGCTGCAGAGCGACGTGCGCGAGCAGCGGCAACTCATCATCCAGATGATGCAGACGGAGCAGCAGCGCTACGACATGCTGCTGCGCCTCTTGCAGGGGCAGGGGGGCGGCACGCCGGTGCCCGGCCTCTCCGCCGCGCCGCCGCCGGGGTCGAACGAGGCGGCCCCCGAGCCGGTGGCCGAGAAGCAGGCCAAGAAGGCGGCGGTCTCTCCCGCCGATCATCGCCCGGGATCGATCGAAGGAAAGGTGACCGTCGAGGGCGGCTCGGTCGAGGACGTCTACGTCTACGTCGAGAACGTCAAGATGCCGATCGCGCACCACAAGGTCGTAGAGATCAAGCAGGAGGGGCGTCAGTTCAACCCCCGCGTCGCGGTCGTGCAGACGGGAACCAGCCTGATGTTCCCCAACGTCGATTCCGTCTACCACAACGTCTTTTCCAACTCGCCCCGCAACAGCTTCGACCTCGGAACCTACCAGGCGGGCGAGAAGGCCCGCTCGGTCACCGTCACCGGGCCGGGGGTGGTGGAGATCTACTGCAACATCCACCAGAAGATGAGCGCCAAGGTGCTGGTCGTTCCGAGCGTGCTCTACACCAAGGTGCGCGCTGACGGGACCTTCCGGATCGAGAACGTGCCGCCCGGAGTGCGGCGGGTGGTGGCCTGGAGCCCCGAAGCGAAGCCGGAGACGCAGAAGGTGGCCGTCAACGGCCCCACCGAGGTCTCGTTCACACTGGCGCACGAGGACTCCGCCGCCCACACCAACAAGTTCGGCCAAGCCTACGGATCGTACCGGGACTAGTCGGGTCGCTGACGGGAAGGAGATCGATGCGCAGAACACGCCTGTTGTTGGGGATCGCCCTCATCGTCGCGGGGACGGCGATGGGCGTGCTCGGCGTGCGCTCGGTCCTCGGCGACAGGGCGCATGCCCAGGCGATGTTGCTCCAGAGCGTGGCCGGCGAGGCGGACGCGCGCGGCGCGCGGGAGAAAAAGGCGGCCGAGAAGGAGGTCTGGGATGCGGCCCGGCTCGAACCGCTGGAGGCGGCGCTGCGGGCGCACGTGGACGGCCCGACGCTGGTCGATCTGTTCGAGAACGAGGATTGGTGGCGTCCGTACCGGGGCGAGTTCCCCGTGGTGCGGGTGCGCGTAGGGGACAAGACGACCGTCAGCCGAGGCCCCGAAGTCGGGCGCGGCGACGAGGAGGTGGTGGCGGAGGCCCGCAAGCGCCAGATCGCTTCGACCGTCGTGGAGGTCGGGGCGCAGAGCTACGTGATGGCGGCGGCCCATCTGCCCGGACCCGACGTCGACGCCGTGCTGTTGCTGGGCCGTCCCGTTGCGCTGGCGCCGGGCACGTCCGCGCCCGAGGCCGCCGCGGGAGGGCAGCTCAGCGAGCATAACGGCCTCTGGTTGCTGGCGCTCGGCATCGGGTTGGGGGGCGCCGCGCTGGTGATCTCCGGACGTCGGAGCGTCGTCGTCGGCGCTGTCGTGCAGGGCGAGATTCCTCACGAGCCGACCTCGAAGTTCGGGACACCGGCCCGCCCGCGCGCCGGTCCCGCCCGCTCGGAGAGCGTCACGGCGCCCGAGCTCCGTCCCGGCCGGATCACCGACGGCAAGGCGGTCAGCATTCGCAGCCCGCAGGGGGCGGCGGCGAACCTGGCGGTGGCGCGACAGACTGGGCCGGTCGGCGTGGGAGCGATCTTCGGACGCTACAAGCTGGTCGATCGCCTCGGCGAGGGTGGCATGTCTGAGCTGTTCGTCGCCGAGGTCGCCGGCGTCGAGGGGTTCACGCGCAACTTCGTCCTCAAACGCCTGCGCCCGGAGCTCGCCCGGGAGAAGGAGGCCGTCTCGCAGTTCATCGACGAGGCTCGCATGCAGGCTGGCCTCGTCCACTCGAACATCGTTCCGGTGTTCGACTTTGGCGTGGTGGCCGGCGAGTACTTCATGACCCAGGAGTACATCGTCGGCCGCGACCTGGCTCGCTTCGTCGGCCGCCACATCGAGCGGCACGACGCTGGTTTGCCCGAGGCGATGGCCTACTACATCGCGCACGAGACGCTGCAGGCGCTGGCCTACGCGCACGATCAGCAGGACAAGGTCGGTTCGCCGATGGGAATCGTCCACCGCGACGTCTCGGCCGGCAACGTGATGGTGTCGCTGCTCGGCGAGGTGAAGCTGTCCGACTTCGGCATCGTGAAGTCGAACCGCCGGGTCAGCAAGACACAGGTCGGGATGGTGAAGGGGAACGCGAACTTCATGTCTCCCGAGCAGGCCCGCGGGCAGCCGGTCGATCGCCGCAGCGATCTCTTCTCGATGGCGCACGTCCTTTATTACTGTCTCTCCGGCGATCTGCTCTACACGGGGGAGAACGATCTCGACGTGCTCTACCGGGCCGCCAACGGCGTTACGCCGGAAGATCTGGCGCGGATCCGCAAGCTGCCCGACCCGGCGGCTTCGGTCCTGGAGAAGGCGCTCGCGTTCGACCCGGCCGAGCGGTTCCAATCGGCGGCCGAGTTTGCCGACGCGTTGGCCGCCCACGCCAGCGGGGGCAAGGGCGCCACGGCGCGCATGATGCAGCACCTCTTCGGCGACGAGCTCCGGCGACAGACCACCGCCGCCGCCAACGCCGTCTGAGCCTGCGCTCGGCTCACCGGCGTTTACCCCGCGTGGCCCGGCGGCGGGGCCGCACGTAGCAGACCACCTCGATGTTGTTTCGCTCGCTGTCCTTGACGAAGGCGGCGTAGTAGCTGGGACCGTACTCCGGACGAAGGCCGGGCTTGCCGTTGTCCTTGCCGCCGACCGCCCTGGCGGCGGCGTAGAACGCGTCGACCTCCTCTCGGTGGTCGACCCGAAACGCGTAGTGACCGCCACCCCCGGCGCGTCGATCGCGCGCCAACCAGAACACCTTTTCGTGGCCCGAGCCCATGCCGAACGCCGACGAGACGTCCAGGTTGATCTTCATGCCGATGGCGCCCAGCGCCGCGCCGTAGAATCTCCGGGCGGCCTCGAGATTGCGAACCGGGCAGCTGATGTGGTCGAGCGCGACGATCTTGGTGTGCCCGACCGTGACCATCTGGGGAGCCGGTCGAGCGCCTATGCCGTGGCCGACAAGAGGAGGACCAGCGCCTCCGCCCGGTCGCTGAAGAGCCGAAGATCTGGGATCTGCCGCCGGGTCTCTTGCTCGAGCTGATCAACCAGCAGGGAGAGCTCGAGCCCATTCCGGAGGGTCACGAAGATGGCATCGGGTCCCACGTGCGAGCGAAGAAACGCGACCACCTTCTCCATCGTATGCCGCTGACCGGCGACGGTCTGCGGCTGCATGTCCTCCAGCATCTCCCGGATGACCCGAAGCTGCCGCTGAAACAGCGACCTTCCTTCGGCGCGACGCTCTCTGGCTGGGCCGACGTAGTCGCTGCTGCTGGGAACGAGCGCTCTCACGAGATCTTCTGTAGGAATTGATTTGGAACCCGCAATAGCCCAACCGGCCGATCGTGAGCGGGAGCTATGAATTGAGGCCCCGACGTAGGCCCGGGCGCCTCCAGGACGAGACCCGGGCGCGGGCGTCTTGCATCAACAGGTAGAGCGCCGGCGTGAAGAAGAGGTTCAGCACCGTCGACAGCAAGAGGCCACCGAAGAGGGCGGTCCCCATGGAGTGCCGCCCGTTGGCGCCGGAGCCGCTGGCGAAGACCAGCGGCAGGATGCCGAGCAGGAAGGCGAAGGAGGTCATCAGGATGGGCCGCAGACGCAGGAGGGTCGCCTCGGCGACCGCGTCGGGGGCGCTCGCACCCTTGGCGCGAAGCTGCTCGGCGAACTCGACGATCAGGATGGCGTTCTTGCTGGCCAGGCCGATCAGCATGAGGAGCCCGATCTGACAGAAGACGTCGTTGCTGAGCCCCCGTAGCTTCTGGGCGACGAGCGCTCCCAGCAGCGCCAGCGGTACGGCGAGGATGATGACGAACGGCAAGCTGAAGCTCTCGTACTGGGCGGAGAGCACCAGGAAGACGAAGGTCAGGCCGAGGATGAAGATCACCAGCGCCTGGCTCCCGGCGCGCACCTCCTCCCAGGAGATGCCGGACCATTCGAAGCCGAGCTCGGCGGGCAACACCCGGTGGGCGGCGGTCTCCATGGCGGCGATCGCCTCGCCGCTCGAGGTGCCGGGCGTCGGCGTCCCCGCCAGCTCGATCGAGCGGAAGAGGTTGTAGTGGCTGATGACGGGCGGGCCGGAGGCGGTCTTCACGCGCACCAGGTTGTCGAGCGACACCAGCGCGCCCGCCTGCGACCGGACGTAGAGCTCGCCGATGTCGCGCGGCTGGTCCCGGTAAGCGGCCGCGGCCTGGGCGTAGACGCGGTAGGCGCGCGGCCCGAAGTCGAAGTCGTTCACGTACTCGGATCCGAGGTAGACGCCGAGCGCGTCGCCGACCTGATCGATCGATACGCCGACGCTCTTGGCCTTCTCGCGGTCGATCGTCACCTGCAGCTGGGGATCGTCGACGCTGAACGTGGAGAAGAGGCCCCCCACGCGTCCGCTGCGCATCGCCTCGGCGGTCAGGCCCTGGCTCGCCTCTGCCAGCGTGCTGAAGTCGGTGCCGCCGCCCCGATCGAGCAGCTCGAAGGTGAAGCCGCCGGTCGATCCCTGCCCCTGGATCGGCGGCGGCAGGAAGGGGACCACGATCGCGCCCGGGATCGCCCCCAGCTTGCGCTGCATGTCGGCGATCACCGCCTGGGCGGAGTGGGCCTTCCCTTCGCGGTCGGTGACCGGCGAGAGGCTGACGAAGATGATGGCGCGGTTGGCGCTGTTGCCGGCGAAGTTGAACCCCAGCACGGAGAAGACGTGCCGGACCTCGGGGCGGCTCTTGAGCCGCGCCTCTACCTGCTTGGCGACGCCGGTCATGTAGTCGAGCGACGCGCCCTGCGGGCCGATCATCTGCACGATGAAGTAGTTCTGGTCCTCGTCGGGGACGAACCCGGTGGGGACGGCGCGGAACACCAGCAGGGTCAGCGCCAGGCCGGCCACGAAGGCGGCCCCCACCCAGCCGAGGTGGTGGAGCAGCCACCCGAGCGCGTGGCGGTAGTGCTCGCGGGTGGCGTCGAATCCCCGGTTGAACCAGCGGAAGAGCGCAAAGTGATGTTCCCGCTCGGGCCGCAGCAGGAGCCCGGCCAGCGCGGGCGACAGCGTCAGCGCGTTGAACGCCGAGATGGCCACCGAAAACGCGATGGTCAGCGAGAATTGCCGGTAGAGGCGCCCGGTCGTGCCCGAAAGAAAGGCGACCGGCACGAACACCGCCACCAGCACCAGCGAGGTGGCGATCACCGCGCCCGCCACCTCGCCCATCGCTCGGACGGCGGCGGCGTGGGCGTCGCCGCGCGTCTCGCCGAGGTTGCGGGCGATGTTCTCGACCACCACGATCGCGTCGTCGACCACCAGCCCGGTGGCGAGGACGATCCCGAACAGCGTCAGCGTGTTGACCGAAAACCCGAACGCCTTGACGAAGGCGAAGGTGCCGATCAGCGACACGGGGATGGTGACGCTGGGGATGACGGTGGCGCGCCAATCCTGGAGAAAAAGGAAGATGACCACGATGACCAGCACAATCGCCTCGAGCAGCGTCTTTAGGACCTCGCGGATCGATTCGCGCACGGCGGTCGTGGGGTTGAAGGCGATCTCGTACTTCATGGACGGCGGAAAGCCGACGGCGAGCCGGTTCAGCGTCGCCCGGATGGCGGCCTCCAATTGCAGCGCGTTGGCGTCGGGTTGCTGGAACACCCCCAGCCCGACGGCGTCGCGGCCGTCGAAGCGGAGGTTCAGGGAATAGTCCTCGGCGCCCAGCTCCGCGGTGCCGACGTCGCGCAGCAGCACCAGCCCGCCGTTGGCGCTGCGCCTCAGCACCAGCTGCTCGAACTCGTGCGGATCGGTCAGGCGTCCGGCGACCGTCACGCTGATCTGGAAGGTCTGCCCGGCCGGCGCGGGCGGGCGGCCGACCTGCCCCGCCGCGATGATCGCGTTCTGCTCGCGCAGCGCCGCGACGACGTCCGAGGCGGTCAGCCCACGCGCGGTGAGCCGCACCGGGTCGAGCCAGAGCCGCATGGCGTACTTGCGCTCGCCGAAGATCCGCACGTCCGCCGCACCGGGGATGCGCTTGATCTCGTCGCGCACGTAGAGATCGAGGTAGTTGCTGATGAAGATGTTGCTGAGCGAATTGTCGTCGGAATAGAAGCCCGCGGCGATCACGATGGCGGGGGAGGTCTTGATCACCGTGACCCCGGTGTTCTTCACCTCGACCGGGAGGCGCGGCAACGCCGTGCTGACGCGGTTCTGCACCTCGACGGCCGCCAGATCCTTGTTCCGGCCGACGTCGAAGGTGGCCACGATGCTGCTGGTGCCGTCGCTGGCGCTGGTCGAGGTGAGGTAGCGCATCCCTTCGGCGCCGTTGATCTCCTGCTCGAGCGGCGTGGTGACCGCCGACTCCACCGCCTGCGCGCTGGCGCCCACGTAGACGCTCTGCACCTGGACCTGCGGCGCCGCCAGCTCGGGGTACTGGGCGACGGGCAGGGTCGGGATGCTGACCGCCCCCGCCAGCACGATGAAGATCGCGCAGACCGTGGCGAAGATCGGGCGTTTGATGAAGAACTCCGAAAACACCCTCAACCACCATCCTTCGACGGGGGTTGGCCGGCGGGCGGAGCCGGGAGCGGCGCGACGTGGGCGCCGGGACGAAGCTTTTGGACGCCCGAGACGACGATGCGCTCGCCAGCCCGCAGCCCGCCCGTCACCGGATAGCTTTGCCCTTGGATCGGCCCGATCTGGATGGCGCGCAACGCCGCCGTCAGGGCACCGTCCGTGCCGCTCACGACCCAGACGAAGGCCTGTCCGGCACGCCGTTGCACCGAGAGCACCGGCACCACCGGGCCGTCGTACTTGCGCCAGACGATCCGGGCGCGCACGAACTGCGCGGCGCGCAGCCGGCCGGCCCGATTGTCCACGCTGGCCTTGACCAGGACCATCTGGGTCGCCGGATCGGCGCGCGGGGAGACGAAGCTGACCTCGCTCGGCGCGATGACCTCGCCGGCGACGTCGACGATCTCGACGAGGGTCCCCAGCTTCAAGGTCGCCGCTCGTTCCAGCGGCACGTCGACGTAGGCCTCGAGGGCGCTGTTGTCGTCGAGCGTGGTGAGCAGCGTCTGCGACGTCACCAGGTCGCCGACGCGCACCGGAATGTCGCCGACCGTCCCCCCCACCGGCGCCGCCACTTGGTAGTAGCGCAGCTCGACCGCCTGGGCGCGCGTCTGGGCCTCGGTGGCGCTCGCGTTTGCTTCCGCCTGCCGCACCCCGTTTTGAGCTTGATCGAAGTCCTGCCTGGTCGCCGCGCCCCTATTGAAGAGACGCTCGATGCGATCGTACTGCTTGCGTGCCAGGTCGAGGCTGGCCACGTTCGCCTGGTGGATGGCCTGCTGGCTGCTGACCGCCGCGCGCTGGCGGGACGGATCGATGTCGATCAGCGGGGCGCGCGGCTGAACTTCATCGCCGGAGCTGACCAGAATCTTGGAAACATGACCTTCGACCAGCGGTTGGATCTGCACCGATTGCCGCGAGCGCAACACGCCCACGTACTCCGTGGCGTCGCGCAGGGGGACCGACTTGACGGCCTCGATCGACACCGGCATGGGAGGTCGCCCGGCGGGCTGCCCCGAACTGGAGCGCCCCTCTCGCCCACACCCGGCGACCGCCAGAAGGAGGCAGACAGCATGTGCAGCCGGCGTATGTGCCGTCGATGGCAAACGAACGCGAAGGTGGTCATGGGGTCGACCGCCCGCAAGGCCCGTCGGCGCGGGAGCAGGAAGACAGCGGGCCTCGCCCCACACCTTCACCCGCTGGCGGTGTGCGTCGTCGGTGGGCGGTCCTTCCGTGGCACGCGCTTTGGATGCCGGTCGGTGCGTCGAGATTTGGGTCTCAGCCGGCGCGCCGTTTGCGCGGCGGGTGCAGCGTCTCGCCGCGGGCGCACATCGCGACGAAGGTCTCGATGCGCCGCGCGCGCGTCTCGGGACGCTTGGCCGCCTGCACCCGGTAGAGGATGGCGTAGCGGTTCGCGCCGTCGAGCGCCTCGAAGAACACCCGCGCCTTGGCCTCGCGCGCGAAGGCCCGCGCGAGATCGGGCGGAACCGTCGCCGCGCGCGCGCCGTCGTAGGCGCGGTCCCAGCGTCCGTCCCGGCGGGCCCGCTCGATCTCGGCCAGACCAGGCGCCTCCATCTCGCCGGTCGCGATGAGCGCCTCGGCCTTGGCGCGGTTGATCTTCGACCAGCCGCTGCGCGGCCCGCGCGGCGTGAACCGCTGCAGCCAGGCGCCAGCGTCGAGCGCTCGCTTTTGGCCGTCGATCCACCCCCAGGCGAGCGCCGCCTCGACCGCCGCCGCGTAGGTCAGCGCGGAGTGGCCCTTGGAGGGGCCCTCGATCGACACCTTGGGAATGCGCAGAAGGACGCCCGGCGATCGGGCGTGGTGCGCGCGCAGCCAGGCACGCCAGCCCGCCGGCGTGGGCATTGAAAGAATGGCTGTCGCGTTCGTCGAGGTCGTCATTCGACGAGCCGGGACGATAGCGTGAACGGCGCCAGGCGGCGTCGCCTAATACGCCGTCGTGGTGATGCCGGTGACCGTGGCGTCGTAGGTGGTGACGGCGGCGCCCGACTTCGGCGTGACCGAGGAGCCGTTGGTGAACGAGACGCCGGTGGCGTGGAAGATCTCCATGCCGGTGGTGGCCTGGATCTTGACGTTGTCGAACACGACGGTGGCGATCTTCTCTTCGGGCAAGCCCCAGAGGATCCCCGCGTTGGTCGAGCCGGTGACGGTCACGTTCTGGATGGTGATGTTCTTCCAGATCGGCGTGGTGGCGGTGACGGCCATCGCCGTGTCGGCCGTCGGATCGGTCGGCAGCGTCGGGTAGTACGAGGTGATGTAGATCGGGTTCTGCACGTTGGTCATGGTGATGTTGCTGTAGGTCAGGTTCTGCACCGTGCCGCCGCGATCGCGCGCCGACTTCATCCGGATGCCCGAGGTCGTCCCGTCGAACGTCAGGTGGTCGACGGTCACGTTGGAGACGCCGTTCTGCGTGATGCTGCCGATCGAGCAGCCATGGCCGACGCCGAACGTCGAGTAGCCGAGGTAGAGGTTGGTTCCGCCCATGGCGATGTTGTCATCGCCGGCCACGATGTTGTTGTTGCAGAAGTACATGCCGGTCGCGCTGACGTCGACGCCGTCGGTGTTCTTGGGGGGCGACTTTCCGGAAGCGCCGGGCGTCGCGATGGTGATGCCGGTGATCGTCACGTTGGTGTCGCTCTTGACCCAGATGTGCTCCTCGGGCGGGTTCTGCAGCCGAATGCCGCTGATTTGCACGCGGGTCACATGCCCGAGGCTCACCTCCTGCGGGCGCGAGATGGACGAATCGTTGGCGAAGGCGTCCCACCAGGCTTGCCCCTGACCGTCGATGGTCCCGGCGCCGGTGATCGCGATGTCGTGCGACGTGCCGGAGGAGGTGATGAAGGCGGTGGTGGCGGAGGGGTAGCTCGCCATCGGCAACATCTGGAGCACGGCGCCAGACGACAGCTCGAGCCGCGTGCCGCTGCTGATGACGATGGGGCCGGAGACGAACGTCCCGGACGGCACCGTGACCGTTCCGCCGCCCGCCGCGCCGGCCGCGGTCAACGCCGCCTGGATCGCGGTGGTGTTGTCTGTCTTGCCGTCGCCGACCGCGCCGTAGGTCGTCACGTTGAATGCCCCCGCGCCGATCGTCGGCAGCGGGACCGCCGCGTTGCTGGCGCTGCAGGGATCGCTGCTCCCCCCGGTGCCCCCGGCCCCGGTCGTTCCGCCCGTGCCCGTGCCACCGCCAGCGCCTCGTCCCGCGGCGCCCGCGCTGCCGCCGGCGCCGGTTCCCCCCGCGCCCCCTTTGCCTGCCGGGCCCCCGGTGCCGGTGGCACCGCCCGCGCCACCTCCGCGCCCCGTGGCGCCTGCCGCGCCCATTCCCGCCGCACCGCCCGAACCGCTCGCGCCTCCCGTGTCCGTCGCACCGCCTGAGCCGGCCGCGCCGCCTGAGCCGGTCGCTGACGCGCCCCCAGCGCCCGTCTTGCCTGCTGCGCCGGAGGCGCCGGTCCCGCCCGAGCCGGTCCCGGTCGTTCCACCCGAGCCGGCGCCGTTCCCGCCCGACCCGTTGCTCCCTCCCGAGCCGGTGTCGCCGCCCGAGCCCGTCCCCCCGGCATCTTGGGTCTCGTCGCCAGATCCGTTGGCGCAACCCAGGCCGGCGAGCCCGGCGAGCGCGGCGGCCACCACGAGGGCACGCATCTGCATGCGGCTAGATGCCCCTGGCGACCGAATCGATCAGGAAAAGACGGCTAAGTAAAATTCAGGATTCTCCCTAGAAGGGGCTGGACTTCCTCGATCCGTACCCCACCTTCGGCGCACGCCCGACATGCTCAAAATCTTGGTGGTCGACGATGAACCGGACATTTGCGCGCTGATCTCCGATGCCCTGGTCGATGAGGGCCACGAGGTCAGCTGCGCGGCCGACGGCGCCGCGGCGCTCTCCTTGGCCTCCGCCACCCCGTTCGATGTGGTGGTGGCGGACATGCGGCTGCCGAAGCTGGATGGGCTGGCGCTGTTTCGCCGTCTGCGGGAAGCGTCGCCGGCGACGGACATGATCCTCATGACCGGAAATGCCGCCGTCGCCGACGCGGTGGCCGTGTTGAAGGAGGGCGCCTTCGACTACCTGGCCAAGCCGATCCGGCTCGAGGAGCTGGTCGTCCAGCTGACCCGGATCGCTTCCTTCCGCGCGTTGCGGCGCGACGTCGTCGAGGCGCGCGCCGAGCTGACCCGCGGCACACCGGTCCTGGAGCAGCTGATCGGCCACTCGCCCCAGATGCTGGCCGTCGTGAAGCGCGTCGAGACCGTGGCCAACTGCGACGCCTCCGTCCTCATCATCGGGGAGAGCGGAACGGGGAAGGAGCTGGTGGCGCACGCGCTCCACGCGGGCAGCGAGCGTCGCGGCAAGCCGTTCGTGGCGGTCAACTGCGCGGCGTTCCCGGACACGCTCATCGAGGCCGAGCTCTTCGGGCACGAACGTGGCGCGTTCACCGGTGCCACGCAGAGGAGGGAAGGGCGGTTCAAGGCGGCGCACGGCGGCACCCTGTTTCTGGACGAGGTCGCCGAGCTGTCGCCGGCGGCGCAGGCCAAGCTGCTTCGCGTGTTGCAGGAAGGGACGATCGAGCCGCTCGGCACCAACGCGTCGATCCAGGTCGACGTGCGGATCATCTCGGCCACTCACCAGAACCTGAAGTCACGCGTCGCCACGGGGCAGTTTCGCGAGGATCTCTATTACCGGATCAACACCATCGATCTGGCGATCCCCCCCTTGCGCCAACGCTCGGGCGATCTCGCGGTGCTGGTGCGCCTCTTCGTTCAGCGCTTCTCGAAGGATCGATCACCCGCCCCCGAGGTGAGCTGGCAGGCCTGGAACGCGCTTTCGTCCTATCGGTTTCCGGGCAACGTCCGAGAGCTGATGCACGCGATAGAGCACGCCGTGCTGCTTTCGCGCGGCGGGACCATCGAGCTCGAGCATCTGCCGGTTTCGGTGCGGGGCCATCGGCCGCCGGAGATGGCGACGCTCGGGACCCAGATGGCGCCGCTCAGCGTGGCCCTGAAAGAGTTCGAGCGCGAGTACCTGATCAGGGTGGTTTCTCAATTCGGCGGGAAGAGGATTCAGGCCGCCGAGTCGCTGGGGATCTCTCGCAAGAACCTCTGGGAGAAGCTGCGCACGCACGGGATCGACCAGCCGCAGGAGACCGCTGCCCGCGCCCCTGTCTGCTAGGGCGCCTTCGGGCGCCGCGTCGTCGGGCATGGTTCGCTGCGCTCGCCGTCGCCTCAGGGGCCCGCGCTTCGAACCGGTTCGAACCGGATCTCCCCCGCGCTTCGCCGCGCCAGGTACATCTCGACCGCCAGCCCCGGGTGGGCGAGTCGCAGGCGCGCCGCGGCCTTGAACAGATCCTCGGTCTGTCGCGCCTCCAGCTCCTCGGGGCGCGTCTTCAGCGCGTCGAGGTAGAAGGCGCAGCCGGCGTGGGCGATGAGGATGAGGCGCTCGAGCCCGTGCACGCGGGCGAGAAATTCGAGCTGCCGCTCGCCGCTGTGCCCTCCCAGAAGACCGACAGCGCACCGGTGAAGCAGGCGGGGCCGCCGGGGACGGCCAGGCGGTCGTAGCGTGGAAGCCCCAGGCCCTGATGCAAGAACTCGTCGATCTGCTCGCCGAAGCGGCCGTCGCTGCAGTAGATGCTGGCGGCGCGGATGCGCGCCTCGGTGAACGGGACGGTGCTGACGAAGCTGCGTTCTTGCAAGCTGCGCTCTTGATCTTGGGGTCTCGCCGGCATGCGCCCTCGCTCGCTCACCGGCCGGCGTCGGGCGGCGTCGGTGGCTTCGTCGGTCCGCGCAGCGCCGCTGCCAGATCGATCCCGGTGGCGGCCCGGATCTGCTCGCGCGCGGCGATGAGCCTGCCCGTCAGATCGGGAATGGAGCTGCCGGCGCCGTTGCCGGCGGTGCCTGCGCCGGCGCCGCCGAGCCCGCCCAGGATGGTGAGCCGCTCCACCTTCAGCGTCTTGACCGTGCTCATGACGATGCGGGTCAGATCGGCGACCTTCTGCATGAGGAAGACGCTGCGCGCGGCCGGACCGACCTCGCGCCAGGTGGCGGCGATCTCGGTCATCGCGGCGGCGGTCGCCCGCCCCTGCTCGATGATCTGGGCGGCGTCGCCCTTGGCGTTCGCCTCGGCGGCCGCCTTGCGGGCGCGCGCCGGCTCGAGCACGTCGGCGGCGAGCTGCCGGCGCACCTGCTCGACGCGGGCCTTCTGGACCTCGAGGTCGCCTTCGGCGCGCGCCTGTTGCGACGCGACCTGCCCCTGGGCCTCGGCGACCAGGGCGGCGCTGCGCGACTGGGCGTCGGCCAGGCGCTTGGCGTTGTCGGCGCGCGCGGTGGAGATCGCGGCGTCGATCTTGGAGAGCTCCGTCTCGCGCCGGTTGCTGGCCGCCTGCACGGCGCTCTCGGCCTTGGCGCGGGCCTCGGCGATGAGCGCCTTCTTCTGCACCTCGGCCGACTGCTTCCGCCCGATGCTGTCGAGGTAGTTCACGTCGTCGGAGACGTCCTGGATCTTCAGCGTGTCGAGCTCGAGGCCGAGGCGCCGCAGATCCTCTTCGGCCTCGACCAGCAGCGACTGCGCGAATTTGATCTTGTCCTGGTTCAGCTCCTCGGGCGTCAGCGTCGCCAGCACGCCGCGCAGGTTCCCCTCCAGCGTGTCCTTGGCGATGGCCATGATCCGCTCGCGGTCGACGCCCAGGAAGCGCTCGATGGCGTTGTCGAGCACCGGCTGCTCGCCCGCGATCTTGACGTTGGCGATGCCGTGGACGTTGACCGGAATCCCGCCCTTTGAATAGGCACCCTGCACGCCGACCTCGATCGGCATGTTGGTGAGATCCATCGAGTCGACCGTCTCCAGGAGCGGCACGCGGACGGCGCGGCCCCCCTTGATGATCCGGTAGCCGACCTTGCGGCCCGCCGAGGCGCGCTGGCCGCCCGAGAAGACCAGCACCTGGTTGGGCTGACAGATGTAGAGGAAGCGGGTCAGGACCACCGACAGCACGAGGGCGAAGACGACGGCGATGACCACCAGCGCGATGAGGAGGTTCACGCCGCACCTCCGCTCGAGCGGACCACGTCGGTCGCGCCGGCAGCGCCCACCCCGACGGGGGTGAGCAGCGCCGTGACGTCGACGCCGGTGGTCTCGGCGAGCGCGCGGAGGACGGTGGCCACCGCGTGCGGGTAGGCGGCTGCGAATCGCGGGAAGGTCTGGCCGTCGCCGCCGTCGACGAGCTGGACCGGGCCGAGCTCGATCTGACCCACGCTGTCGACCACGATGCGCGTGATCTCCTCCAGCTTGTTGATGAGGAACATGTCGGGCGCCGACGGGCCGGCCGCCTTCCAGGCATCGGCGACGAAGCGCAGCGACTCTGCGCTGGCCCGCCCGTTTTCGGCGATGGGGGCGGCCTGCCCGGCCGCGTCGAGCGCCGAGGCCTCGCGCTTGGCCTCCGAGGGGACCACCACCTCGGCCTGCAGCCGCAGCGCCTCCACATCGCGGCGGATCGCCTGCAGCGCCTGCTCGGCGGTTGCCTGCGCCGCCAGCCCGGCCTGCTCGGCGCGCGCCTCGGCCGACTTGGTTTGGCCGTCGAGCTCGGCGGCGATCGTGCGCAGCTCGTTGCGCTTCTGGAGAATCGCGCGGTCGGCGTCAGCCTCCGCCACCTTGGCCCGCATCTCGGCGCCGGCGGCCTCCTTGGCCGCCTCGTTGCGCGCGTTCGACTCGGCGATCTCGGCGTCGCGGATCACCTGGGCGATCCGCTCGCGTCCGATCGACGCCAGGTAGTTGGCGTCGTCGGTGACGTGCTGGATCTTGAGCACGTCGAGGTGCAACCCCAGCTTGGAGAGATCCTGCTCGACCTCCGCCGCCAGCGAATCGGCGAACTTCAGCCGATCCTCGTTGACCTCCTCGGGCGTCAGCGTGGCGAGGACGCCGCGCAGGTTTCCTTCCAGCGTCTCCTTGGCGACCTGCTGGATGTCGCCGAGCCCGCGTCCCAGGAAGCGCTCGACCGCGTTCATGACCACGGACGGATCCGACGAGAGCTTGATGAGGGCGATGGCGCGCACCTTGAGGGGGATGCCGACCTTGGTGTAGGCACCCTGCACCTGGACGTCGATCGGCATGCTCAGCATCTGCATTCGCTGGACGTTCTCGATGAGCGGCCGGCGCCAGGCCCGCCCGCCGAACACCACGCGCGAGCCGACCTCGCTGCCGTCGGCGAGGCGGTGCTGGCGCCCCGAGAAGATCAGGA
This sequence comes from Polyangia bacterium, assembly GCA_036267635.1. Classification (GTDB taxonomy): domain Bacteria; phylum Myxococcota_A; class Polyangia; order Fen-1088; family Fen-1088; genus JADGRB01. The sequence continues at coordinate 40,344 of DATAVR010000032.1, forward strand.
TCTCCGACGGGCGGCAGAGATAAAGGAAGCGCGCCACGAACATGATCGACAGCACCACCGCCAACCCCGCGCCCCCGCCGACCAGAAACGACAGGCTCGTCTCGCCGAGGCCGAGCCGCGCCGAAAGTTCAGACCACACCGACGTTGCCGACGTTGAATCCATCTGTCGCTCCTGTTCGCGAATCGACTAAGAACGCTGCGCCGGCCGCTCGGCCGGCGCGCGCGCCACCACCGCCACGTTTCCCCGCACCTCGACGATCAAGACCTCGGCCCCGGAGGCCAGCGCCTCGTCCTCGGACTCGGCCAGCAGATCGACGTCGCCGCCGCCCGGCAGCGCCAGGCGCACCTTGCCCCGCTGCCCGCGCGCGACCGGCAACAGCAGCTTCCCCTCGCGCCCGACGAGGGCCGTCGCGTCGCGGACCTGCCCGACCGTCTCGCCCGTCAGCCGCCGGAACGTGGCGCTGGCGACGAGACCCGCGGCTACGCCGACGCCCGTGCTGATGAGCGGGGCCAGCACCGACGAGCCGATCGCCCGCAGCACGAGGCCGGTGATGCCGAAGAACATGCTGCCGAAGCTCCAGAAGCGGAGGCCGAACAGCGAGATCCAGGCCAGGCCCTGGTTCTGGGCGTTGTCGCCGTGGCCGGCGTTGCTACCGCCGTGGCCGGCGTCGCCGCCGGCATGGAGCTCCGCGCCGTGGTCCGCGCCGCCGAACGCCGACGCCGCGATGAGCACCGCCCCGAACAGCAACGAACCGAGATAGATGGCGAACACCGCGACCCCCGCGGCCGCATGATAACAGCAATCTGACCGTCAGGCCGTCGGTCGACTCTTCAGCTCTGTCAGCAGGTCGGGCAGCGAGATGACCGCCACGCCTATCGCGGCGTCCGACAGCCCATAAGGAAGGATCAACTGGCGGCCGTGGACCATCGCGCCGCAGGAGTAGACGACGTTCGGGACGTAGCCTTCCCGCTCCGTCGCTTCGGGCGCCAGCAGAGGCTGGCGCAGCTCACCGAGCACGCGCCGTGGATCGTCGAGATCGAGCAGCAGCGCGCTGATCACGTAGCGGCGCATCGGTCCCACGCCGTGGGTGATCACCAGCCAGCCCGCCTCGGTTTCGATCGGCGAGCCGCAGTTGCCGATCTGCAGCAGCTCCCAGGGGCGACTCGGCCGGTGCAGCTCGGTGACGTCTGCCCAGTGCCCGACCCGGGTCGAGGTGGCCAGGTGGAGATTCTCCCGATCGCGGCGCGACAGCATCACGTAGTTGCCGCCGACGCGTCGGGGGAAGAGAGCCATCCCCTTGTTCTGTGCCGCGATCCCATTGAGGGTGGCGATGCGGAAGCTGAGGAAGTCGTCGGTCTGAATGAGCTGCGGAAGGATCTCGTAGCCGTCGAAGGCGGTGTAGGTCGCGTAGTAGGTGCTGCGGCCGTCGTTCTCGGTGAAGCGGACGAAGCGGGCGTCCTCCATTCCGTGCGTCTCGTGCGGCCCGGCGGGGAAGATCACCCGCTCCGAAAGGAGCGAGTCGGTGGGGAAGGTGGTCACGTAGCTCGATGAGGCGAGCACCCGGATGATCTTGGCCGTCTCGTAGCTGATAGCGTGCGGTGGCCCGTCGCGCTCGAGAGCCGCCAGCGCGTGTTCGAGCTCGGCGGGCGTGAAGGGTTCCGGGAGCGGGTCGATCACCCCCCAGGCAAGCTCGTTTCCCCCACCCAGCTCGGCCAGCTTGGCGCGGAACTGCGCCTTGTCGTAGCTGGCGGGCGGCGCACGCTCGCCGGTCACCAGCTGCGGCCCGACCGGATCGAACGTCAGCTCGCCCGTCGCGTCGACGACCCCGGTCCGAAATTCGATCGACGAGATGTGGCCTTCGCCGACCGCCCGCAGGCTCATCACGAACCGCAGCGCGCCGGGCTTCACGCCTGTCTGATCGGGAGCCGGCACGAGCGACGGGTTGAAGAGCGCAGCGCCCTCGACCGAGTACTCGTTGGTGAAGTAGGCGCCGATGAGAAGCCGGCGCGCTCGCGAGATCGAGAGGCCGCCCACCCGGTGCGCGACGAGGTCGAAGTGGCGTTCGAGGAGCTCCTCGAACCGGCGGTGGCGCGCACCGAAGCGCACGATCGTGTCTTGCAAGATCGCCGAGACATCCTCCTCGGGGATGGCGAGGATCCGCGCCATCAACAGGTCGGCGCGGTTGCTGGCGTCTGCGGAGATCTCTTCGCCCGGGAGGTAGGGTTTGGCGATGACGCGGCTCGCGTCGTGCAGCAGTCGGTGGGCGGTGCGTCTCAGCATCGGTCTCGGGGTCTCCTCAGGTTGCGGCGGAGCCTTCGTCGCCATACTCGAGCCCTTCGCCGGCCAGCTCCAACATCTCGATCAGCGCCAACAGGAACGAAACGGTGCTCTCTGCCCCTTGGTTCAAGTTGAGCGCTCCCTGCCCGAGGCCGTCCCGGCAACCGGCGGTAGACGAGTCGTAGACCGAGACGCCCAGGCGATTGGCGCCCAGGAACCAGGCGAACGACTCGCGCATGCGGCCGAGGTAGCGGCGATCGCCGGTCGCGAGGTACGCGCCGCGGAAGGCCAGCACGAACCCGGCCGCATCGGTCGGCTGCTCGTCGAAGTCGGCCGGCTTCCTTCCCCGCGCGTGCCAGCCGGCGTTGCCGACCAGCGCCAGCCGATCGTCTCGAAAGCAGATCGTTTCGAGAAAAGCGAGCGCTTCGGTGGCGATCTGCCGGCTCGCCGGCGCCTTCGTGAAGCGATAGGCGCGCAGGAGCGCCAGCGGCACGAGCGCGTTGTCGTAGGTCAGCGCGGGCTCGAACCAACGCCAGTCGGCGTCGGCCTCGTCGTTGAAACGCCGGCAGAGCCGCTCCGCCATCGCACCGAGCAGGTCGGCCACGGGACCCACCTCCGGGTGCGCGGTCAGAAACGCGGTCATGCCCAGCATCGTCAACGCGGTCCCGCGCGGCCCCAACTTTTCGGTGGCGGCCAGCCCCCGCTCGAACATCTGGCGCGCCAGCATCCGCTGGCCCTGATCGCGCGCCAGGTGCGTCGCCACGCCCAGCGCCCAGAGCGCGCGCCCGGTGCAGTCCTCCGACACCGGCTCGTCGAGGTAGCTGCGGCTGTAGCTGAGCAGGTTCCGGAACCGCCCGTCCGCCGTCTGGGCGGCATGAAGGAACGCCAGGTAGGTTCCGACGAGACGCTTCGTTTCGGGCGAGCTCCCCAGCCGATCGGCGTGCAGCGCGACGATGAGGGCGCGCGCGTTGTCGTCGGCGCAGTAGCCGCTGTCGCGGGTCGGCACGCTGAAAGTGGCATGTTGAATGATCCCGGTGTCGTCGGTCAGGCGCGCCAGATGATCGAGGCGTAGCTCGGGGAGGCTGCTGGCGCGAGCCGGCGCGGCGCGCCGGACGCGTTTGGGCCTGAGGCCGAGCAGCGTCGCGCCGAGGCTCAGGTACTGGGCGCCGACCCGCGGCCAGGTGAAGGCGCGGGTGAATTCGTAGGCGCGGCTGCGCACCCGGGCCAGCTCCGCCGGACCATTCAGGATCGAGGTGATGCGCTCGGCCAGCGCGCCGCTGTCGGCGAAGGGAAACAGGTAGCCGCGTCCGTCGGCCAGCAGCTCCTGCGCGTGCCAGTAGGGCGTGGAGACCACCGCGGCGCCGGCGCCCATCGCGTAGGAGAGCGCGCCGCTCGTCACCTGGGCCTCGCTGAGGTAGGGGCTGACGAACACGTCGGTCGCCTGGAGGTAACTGCAGAGCTCGTCGGTGGTGACGTACTGATCGCGAAACACGACGTGGTCGCGGACACCGAGCCGCTCGGCCTCGCGCTCGAGCGTCGTGCGGTAGGCCTCGCCGTTGTCGCGCAGGACGGCCGGGTGCGTGGCGCCGACGACGAAGTAGGTCAGGTCGGGACAGGCGGCGATGGCCGCCGGAAGCGCGCGAATCACCGTCTCGATGCCCTTGTTCGGCCCGAGCAGACCGAAGGTGAGCATCATGCGCCGGCCGGCCACGCCGAAGCGCGCCTTCAGCCTCTCCTGATCGACCGGCGCCATGTCGGGAATGCCGTGCGGGATCATGTGCACCCGCGCGCCGCCGAGGTCGTAGCGCCGCGCCAGGAGATCGACGGCCACCTGGCTCATCACCACCAGGTTGGCGGCCTTGGCCATCCTCTGCACGATCGTCCGCTGCGACTCGGAGGGACGGTCGAGGACGGTGTGGAGGGTGACCACCGCCGGGACCCGCAGAGCGTCGAGAAAATCGAGGATGTAGGCGCCGTCGTCGCCGCCGAAGATGCCGTACTCGTGCTGCACGGAGACCCAGCGCACGTCCTTGTAGTTGACCAGCTCCGCGGCCCGCGGGTAGTCGCCCTTGGTCCCCTGTCGGACCTCGTACTCGACCTCCTGCGGATACTCGTACTCGCCGCCCGCGTCGGTGACCGCCACGGCCAGCGGCGCTGTGCGTGGATCGGCGGTCTTCACGCCGGCGGCCAGATCGCGCGTGAAGGTGGCGATCCCGCAACGCCGCGGCGGGTAGGTCCCGACGAAGCCGATTCGAAGATCTGGTTCGCTCACGGCTATCCGGCCGCGGCGGGCGTCAGCCTGCGCCAGCAGAACCCGCACAAGATCGCGGTCGGCATGATGAGCTGCTGACAGAACGGGCAGGGGACGCGCACCGGCGCCGACTGACTGTCGTCGAGCGCGCTCAGGCGGACCACCTCGTCCACCTGCGCCCGCAGCGCCATCACGGCGCCGTTGACCGTGGCGGGCGCGAGGGCGGGCTCGCCCGGCTGGGCCATCCCCGCCAGGATGCGGAGCCCCGCCACCACCTCTTCCAGCCGTTGCTTGATTGCGGCGCGGACGTCCCCGAGGCGCTTCATGAGCGTCCTGGCGACGCTAGGCGTTGGCGGAAATCGGCGCGTCCGATTGCTTCTCTGCGACCGGGGGTGAGGCCTTCACCTCTTCGCCGCCGGCTCCGCCGCCATCTCCCTCGCCGTTCGGGCCCGGGGTTCCAGCGGCAGCCTTCGGTTTCGGCCCGTAGTGGTTGAGATCCCGGAGCCCTTGCTTCGTCAGTCGCGGTTTTGTGTCCATCGTGCCCTCATAGATGGACCCGAAAGCAGAAGTAGGCCAGACCGAAGTTTAAGCAGATCGTATCGAAAAATCCGACGTATCAGATTGCCCCAAGACGCCGGTCACGACGCGGGCATGGCGGTTGAAGGCGGCGGGGGTGGGGGCGATCCGGCCAGCTTCGTGCTCGAGCTCCGCCATCGCCTCCAGCAGTGCGGCCAGATCGACCGCCGCAAAGGGCGAGGCGACGACGAGCATCTCCCGGCGCAGGATACCCAATATCTTGTGCATCACGTGCTGCTGGCCCGCGCGGGTGACCAGTTCCAGCGTGTCCATCAGCTCGCCCACCACATTCAATCGCTCGCCGAGCACCATCGCGGAGACCGCCGCTGAAGGTAAGGCGCTCAAGGCTTGGATCCCGCCAAAACCGGCAGGGGCGGCGAAGCCCGCAGGCTTTCGTCCCGCTCTCGGTCGAGCGCCCGGGCCACCGAGCGCGACAGGCGGTCGGTCGCGCCATCGGCGGCGGCGAAAGGATCCGCGTCCGCGTCTTCGACGCTCACCGGTCGAGGACCGAGATCCAGCTGGATCCGGCAGTGCTTCTGGGATGTCTCTCGCCCTACGTCGGTGCGGGTGAATCGAACGCTCACCTTGTCGATCCGCTCGCCGAACCGTCCCAGCGCCAGCGCCAACCGGCGGCGCACGTGGCTCCGCAGGCGCTCGGTCAGCGCGACGTCTCGCGCCGAGAGTCGAATCTTCATTGTCCGGTCGCTAGCGTGAGCGCCCGGCGATTCGTCGGCTATTAGGAAGTTTCAGACCACATCGTCGAAAAAGCCGGTATATCGTCCGGGCCATGGAATGGCTGAACTATCATCACCTCCAGTACTTCTGGGTGGTCGCCAGGGAGGGGAGCATCGTTCGGGCGAGCGAGGAGCTGCATCTGGCCCACCCGACCATCAGCGGTCAGATCCACAAGCTGGAAGAAGTTCTGGGCGAAAAGCTCTTTGTCCGTCGCGGACGGAACCTGGTCCTCACCGAAGGCGGTCGGGTGGCGTTCCGCTACGCCGACGAGATCTTTTCGCTGGGGCGGGAGTTCGTCGACACGCTCAAGGGTCGGGCCAGTGGACACCCGCTGCGGCTGGTGGTCGGCATCGCCGACGTGCTGCCCGCCTCGTTGGTGCGTCGATTCCTGGAGCCGGCCTTTCGGCTGGGGCAAGCGGTGCGCGTGGTCTGCCGCGCCGACAAGTCGGTCGAGGAGTTCGTTGCCGAGCTGGCGCTCCACCGCGTCGACGTGGTGATCGCGGACGGGCCGGCCGGTACGGGCGTTCCCGTCCGGGCCTTCAGCCACAAGCTGGGCGAATGCGGAACCTCGTTTTTCGCAGCGCCCAAGCTGGCCGCTTCGATGCGCCGAAAATTCCCGCGCTCGCTCGACGCGGTCCCGTTCCTGTTGCCAGGCGCCCCCTCGACGGTGCGCCGCTCCTTGGAGCAGTGGTTCATCGCGCAAGACGTCCACCCGACGATCGTCGCCGAGCTCGACGACAGCGCGCTGGCGAAGTCTTTCGGGATGGAGGGGATGGGCGTCTTCGCCGCCCCCACCGTCATCGAGCGGGAGGTGCTGCAGCAGTACGCAGTGCGCGTCGTCGGCCGCTCGGACGCCGTGCGCCAGCAGTTTTACGCGCTCTCGGTCGAGCGGAAGATCAAGCACCCGGCGGTGGTGGCCATCTGCAAATCGGCCCGCCAAGACATCTTCGGGCAGACGTGATCTGGCCGTTCGACACTTGGGGGTCGCCGGGCGCGAACCCCTCCCGCAGCGATGGGCCAGCCGGTCCTTAGCTGTTCTTGGCCGCTTTCTTGATCCGTTTGGCGTCGCGCTTCTCCTGCGGGGTCCGGGTGGGCGCCTTCTTGACGTTCTTCTTCGTGTCGTGGCTCTTGCTCATGATGGGCTCTCCTTGGGGTTGAAAAAACGATTCAGCTGGAGCGAACGGTCGGCGGCTGGGGGGCCCCGGCCGGGGTGGCGACGATCTGGTAGAGGTTGTGCTCGCGCGTGCGGAAGTATGCCGCGCTGATGAGCAGGTAGAACTTCCACATCCGGTAAAAGGTGTCGCCGTACTTGCCGCGCAGGCGGGGCCAGGCGGCGTCGAAGTTGGCCCACCAGGCCATCAGCGTCCGATCGTAGTGCGGGCCGATGTTCTGGACGTCCTCCGGGACCAGGATCTCCTCCATGGCGGTGGCGAGCTGGCCGAGCGTCGGGATGGCCGCGTTGGGGAAGATGTACTTGTCGAACCAGGGATCGATGTGGGTGCGCGGGCTGGCGCCGCCGATGGTGTGGATGAAGGCTCGGCCGCCGGGCGCCAGCCGCTCTGCCGCCAGCTCCATGTAGGCGCGGTGGTTCTTGGGCCCCACGTGCTCCATGAGGCCGATCGAGACCACGGCGTCGTAGCTGCCGGTCGCGTGCCGGTAGTCGTCGAGGCGGATCTCGACCGGCAGCGCCGCGTAGTGCTCGCGCACCCAGGCCGCCTGCTCGCGCGAGACGGTGTAGCCGACGACGCTGGCGCCGTAGCGCTCGGCGGCGAAGGCGGCGAAGCCGCCCCACCCGCAGCCGAGATCGAGGACGCGCATCCCGGGCGCGAGGCCGATCTTCCGGCAGACCAGATCCAGCTTGGCCTCCTGCGCAGCGTCGAGCGAATCGGTCTCCTTGAAGTAGGCGCAGGTGTAGACCATGCGAGGCCCCAGCATCTCGCGGTAGAGATCGTTGCCGACGTCGTAGTGGCGCTGGCCGACCTCGAAGGGGCGGGAGATCTGCAGGTTGAAGAGCCGCGCCCGCACGAACTGCGCCCGCAACGCCCAGCTCTTGGCCAGCACGCCGTAGAGCCGCGCGCGCACGACGCGCTCGATCATCTGATCGAGCGCCTGGCAGTCCCACCAGCCCTCCATGAAGGACTCGCCGATGCCGATGGTCCCCTCGCGCAAGACCCGCTCGTAGACCCGCGCGTCGTGGACCTGAATGTCCCAGGGCGCGTCGCCGCCGATGGTGACGCCGGCGCCGGCCAATGCTTCACGGATGACGTCGACCGCGCTCTGGCGGTCGATGGTGGAGGCGAGCTTGCGGGCGAAGTCGATCATGGCAGGTCCGGCCGTGGGCGGTGATTGTCCGCCCATCGCTCCGCGAGCGTCAATCCTGCGTCGACGAGCCGGGGCGCCGGCAGCCGGGCGCCCGAGAACATCCAGGCGAAACCGCTGGCGACGGCTCGGCGACCGAGGCGCGCTCCGCGTCCGCGGCCGCCCGAAGAAGGACGACCCGCGAGGGCCCCGGCCGCCTCGCGCAGGCGGAAGACGCGCCGGTAGTCGGCGATCACCGGATGCGCCGCGAGGCGCGCAGGGTAGCTGCGAGGCGCGCCGGCCAGGATCGCCTCGGCGGCCAGGCGCCCCGAGATCACCGCCGGCAAGATCCCCTCGGCGGTCAGCGGCTGCGCGAGCCCCAAGCTGTCGCCGCAGAGGAGGACGTCCTCCTTGGGGCCCACGGCGCCCTCCAAGTGGGTCGGGTCGAAGAGGTAGTAGGTGTGACCCTTCATGGCGTCGAGCTCCGCGGCGGCCTCGGCGGGCAGGTGGCCCGCCGCGCCGAAGTGCGTCCGCGCCTGGTGCCAGGCCGCGCGCACCTCCTGCGGTGCGACCGTGCCCGAGCCGACGTTCAGCCAGTCCGTCTTGGGGACGTTCCAGGAGTAGCCCCGCAGATCGTCGTGCAGCAGCAGCTCGGGCTCGCCGTCACGTCCGGCGCGGGTGCGGGCGATCGCCGCTCGGTCGGCGCGAAACTCGTGCTCCTGGACGCCGACCGGGCCCTGCGGCCGCGGCGGCGCGACCAGCCGGGCGACGGGGCAGTGGGTTCCGGCGGCGCCCACCAAGACCCGCGCGCGCAGGCCGCCGATCGACCAGAGGCCGTCGCTGTCGCGCACGGGGTCCTGGACCGAGACGCCCAGATGAAGCTCGGCGCCGCTGCGGCGGAGGAGAAAGTCGTCCAGCTCGAACCGGCGGATGAACCAACCCCGGCAACGGATGGCCCGGTCTTCCCCGCGGTAGCTCACGTGGCAGGTGCTCCACTCCCAGAGCCCGCCCGGGTAGTCCCCCGGCGTCAGCGCCAGCGCGTCCCAGATCGGCGCCGAGATCCAACCCCCGCACAGCTTGACCCGCGGAAATTGAGCGCGATCGACTATCGCGACGCGCGCGCCACCCCGCGCCAGGAAGCGCGCGCAGGTGCTGCCGGCCGGACCAGCGCCGATGATGAGCGCGTCGAGGATCACCCGCCCGCTAACCTGTTCCGTCGCGGCGGGAAGTCAACGTCATTCGTCGAGCTGGGGTCAGCGCATCGATACTTGCCCGACAGACGACTCGAGGCGCGCCGAGAGGGTCTCGACCTTCTCCAGCCGCGCGCGCAGCCGATCCTTGAACTCTCGGGCGTCGGCCCCGGTCAGCTCGATCATGAGGCCGTGCCTCTGCTCTTCGAGCGCGAGCGTGAGCTCGCGCAGCTCATCGTCGGTGAATTCCAACTTCACGCTCATGTCGACAATGTAGATCCGCGATCCGGATCCGCGTCGCGCAGCGTCGGCTGAGCCTGCTTGGCCGCTCGATTGGCCGCTCAGTGGACGAACTTCGAGAGCAGGCGGATGTACTTGGCCTGGTAGCCGTCGTCGGGCTCGGTGACCGACCAGGAGTCGAGCGGCCAGCCGTCGTTGAAGTCGAGGTACGACTTCTGATCCGGTTGCCCGGTGGGGGGCGAGGGCTGAGCGGCGCCGCACGAGTAACCGCTGCAGCCGTTCGGGCAGCAGCTGTCCCAGGTGTAGCTGGGGTTGGCGCCCCCGGTCAGGTAGCCGGGCGGCGGTCCGTACGTCGAGACGCCGGCGGCGTCCCAGTTCGAGCCCTTCGCGTACCAGGAGTGAAAAAAACGGGTGACCGACTTCTCTGCGCCGAAGCTCGCCATGTTGGAGAGATAGACGAGCTGCAGCGGGTTCACGCCGTGCAAGTAGTGGAGGTAGCGCTCGGCCCCTTTGGCGGCCTCGGCGCTGGTCGCGGCGTCGATTCCGAACGTCAGCACGTCGTAGAGCAGGTTCCCCTGGTCGCTCTTGATCTGGTTGATCCCCCACCAGTAGCCCGAGAGGTAGGCCAGGTAGGGATCGGGGTTGCCGGTGACAGCGCCCAGGTTGTCGCTGGTCTGCAGCGCGCCGAGGTAGGCGGTCTTGATCTTCGAGACGACCGAGGCGGTGGCGTTCGGCGCCTGCGTGTACTCGAGCAACGTCTCCTGCTCCTCGCCGTGCGAGCCGTCGGCGTAGCCCTCGGCGATCACGTTGATGCCTGCATAGTGGGCGTCGAAGAAGTCGCGGTAGCTGGTGGTGCCGGTCGCCTCGAACAGATAGAGCGCGGCCTGCAGCTGCTTGACCAAGAGCGCGTAGCTGCGGTCGGGATCGGTGGTGGGGACCTCTTGCTCGCCCGCGGCGACGGTGGGGTTCGCGGTCGAGTTGTAGAAGAAGACCGCCGGGTTCGCCTGCGCCCAGGTCCAGGCCTTCTGCGCCTCGGCGACCAGGGCGGCGGCGTAGCCGGGGTAGGCGGCGCTGGCGCCGGGCGCGGCGCCGAAGATCACCGCGCCGTAAGCGTAAGCGGCGGCCGCGGTGAGCGAGGCCGAGGTCGAGGCGGGGCCGTAGTCGCAGGGCGCGGTCACCGTCGACGGGGCGGTGTTGGCCGGGCCCCCGAAGGCCGGCGCTTCGGCCGCCGGCTCGCCGACGACGCTCAGGACCGACCCGTTGCTCTGTTGCATGCGCCCGAGCCAGTCGAGCTCCCATTTCACCTCGTCGAGCAGATCGGCGACGCCGTTGCCCGACTCGGGGATGTTGGTGGCGTCGGAGAATGCGGCGGGGGTCTCGGCGTAGGCGTGCATCAGCTCGATGACGTCGCTGGCGCCCCAGTTGGTGTACTTGTTGAAATCGCCCGCGTCCCACCAGCCGCCGTGCAGGTCTTGGTTCAACGTCATGCCGGCGTCGCTGTAGAGGTAGCACTTGCCGGTGTGGGCGGCGCCGTCGGCCCAGGCGGCGCCGGCGTACTGGGCCGTCTTGGCGAACCCGTCGCGCTGGTAGAAGAGCATGCGCGTCGCCTGCGTCAGCACGTCGCGGTAGACGCCGTCGGCGATGCTGAAAACATCCGAACGAACGTTCTTCGTCTCGTCGAGGACGAAGTAGTCGCCGGCCGTCACGACCGTCGAGAAATCGAACCACCAGGCTTTGTCTCCCGACGAGCTGTCGGTCATCCCGCCGTTCCATTGCGCCGGCGCCGCCTCGAGCAGCTTCGCGCCGCTGTGCGCGTCGATGAGCGCGTACTTCGCTCCCGGCGTGAAGGAGCCGGGCGCGTCGAACCCCTTCTGCGGGTTCCGGATGACCGCGATCTTCTCGGCGGAGGTCCGGTAGCCGAACTGATCGACCACGATGTTGGGGCTCGAGGACTGGGTCGCCACAATGGTTCCGCCGTCGGTTCCGCCGTCGGTTCCAGCGCTGGCGCTGCCGCCGGCCCCGGTGCCGGTCGCGTTCGAACCGCCCGAAGCGCCGCCGCTGCCGGGCGCGCCGCCGCTGCCGGCCGACCCCGATCCGTTGCCGCACCCGACGGCGAGGGTCGAGGAGAAGAAGGCTGCGTATACGAAGGCTAAGGAAAAGAACGGCGTCCAAGCCGAAACGCGCGCGCGAGCCATGTCTTTCACGACGCCATTCTATCACCGCGGGCTTCGGGGATGGCCGTCGCGGCCGATCGGTCCTTTCCAGATCGATCGGTCCTTTCTCGATCGGTCCTTCACTGAACCTGGCAGGTGATGGGGCGCTGCTCTTGTGCGGTGGCGATGAGAGGCCACCATCCCTGCCATGTCTCGCAAACGGCCTCTCTCCGCATTCTTGGGGTTCTTGGTGATCTCGGTCCTCATGGGGGTGCAGCTCGCCCGCATAGGACGTGCCGCCGATCCCGCCTTGGACAAGAACAAGAAGGTCGAGATGCTGTTCGTGCAAACCGCCGAGGGAGCCACCCTCGCCGACGGGAAGCTGACGCTCAAGGGGGTCAGCCCCATGACGGTCTACTTCTCCGACCGGCCCACGCGCATCGCCGGCCATGTCGCGACCAGCGAGATGATCCCTCTGTGGTCGGAAAGAAAAAACAGCTTCGTCAAGGACCCGCCCAACGCGACGCTGTCGACCTTCACCGGCGAAGGCAAGGTGGCCAACGTGGTGGTGGAGCTGAAGAACCCTGGCTTGAGCGGCGATCAGATGACCTACGACGTCCGCGTGATCGAGGGGAAGCTGCCGGACGACGCGGAAGCTGCATCCCTGTTCATCGACGTGGCCGGGGCTGCACGTCGGGCCGCCCGTCGCACGGTGGTCGTTCGCTGACGCCCGACGTGCGCGGGGCACCTCTGCGACGACCTCACGGAGGTTGGGTGGCGGGCCGTTTCGGGTCCATGCTGAGGGGGTGTCGGGGCGCTTGCTGGTCACCACGCCGCCCGAGATCGTCGTTCGCGACGAGGAGGATCCCTGCGTCTATCTGCCCGGGCGGCGGGCGCGGCAGCCACTGCGCCAGCCGATCCGCCGGCTGACCGCCGCCGAGTTCGACACGCGGCTCGCGGCCGGCGATCGGCGCGCCGGCTCGCTGCTCTACAACCAGGCCTGCCCCAGCTGCGCGGCGTGCCAGGCGCTCCGCGTCGACCTGCGCGCGTTCGAGCCGTCGCGCTCCCAGCGACGCGCGCAGGCCAAGGGGGACGCTGCCGTCACGGTGCAGCTCGGCCCGATCGTCGTCGACGACCTGCGCCTCGCCCTCTATCGGGCGCACGAGCAGGGCCGTGGGCTCGACCACCGCGAAAGGCCGCCAATCGACGCGCTCGAGTACGAGAGCTTCTTCGCCGAGAGCTGCGTCGAGGGATTCGAGGTGCGGTACCTCGTGGGGGGACAGCTTTGCGCCGTGGCGATCACCGATCGCGGCGCGCGCTCCCTCTCGGCGGTCTATACCTTCTGGGATCCGGCCCAGGCGGCGCTCTCGCTGGGGACCTATTCGATCCTCACCCAGATCGCGCTCGCCCGCCGTTGGGATCTCGACTGGCTCTATCTCGGCCTCGCCATCCGGGAGAACCGCTCGATGGCCTACAAGCTGGCCTTCATGCCGCACGAACGCCGGGTGAGCGGCGTCTGGCAGCGATTTTCTCGCGGGTGATTGCCAGGCTCGCGCGCCGCCGGATCAGTGATCCAACATCGGTGTGCCCTCGTGGGAGACGAGGAGGTCATGCATGTCGTTCGCGTGGTCCTCCTCCTGCGCGAGGATCTTCTCCAGCAGGCTGCGCGTCGTCGGATCCTTGTCGGTGAAGTAACGGATCAGGTCGCGATACGTCTCGATGGCGATGCGTTCGGCGACCAGGTTCTCCCGGACCATATCCACGAGATTCGAGCCTTCCACGAACTCCGTGGCGGAGCGCGCCGAGACGCCGGCGGGGTTCATTTCGGGCTTGCCCCCGAGCTGGTTGATACGCTCGGCGAGCCAGAGCAGATGTTGCTCTTCGTCGGCCGCGTGCTCCTCGAACTCCTTCTTGACCGAATCGCTGGCCAGTCCCGCCGCGACGACCGCGTGAAAGCGGTAGCGCAGGACGCAGACGATCTCGGTCGCCACCGCGTCGTTCAGGAGGGAGATGGCCTTCTCCACGTCGCCGCCATAGTTCGGGGTGAGGGCGCCTTGATCCAGGTGCTGTCGAGCCCGCTTGCGGATCGCCGCGATGTCCGAGGTGAATGAGCCGGGTGTGGTCATGCCCATGAATGTTGGGCCGCACGCCTCGCTGTCAACCCACGGCGCCGCAAGAAGGAGGCGGGACGCGTACGTGGTTGCCGACCACCTGCCCGCGAGGACCCATCCTGACAGCGGGCCCGAGCGCTTCGCGTCCTGTTCCAGAATCGTCGCTACGGCGTCGATCTCGCCAATCGCGCGCGCACGGTCGCTGCAGACCCCGCGGAGCGCGTGCGCGGTGAATTTCGGCACTTCGTGATCCGTCGACGGGTAGTGGAGTTCGTATTTCCCTTTCCGTTCTGGGCTTGATCCGTTTTGGTGGACACTCGACGACAACAGTCGAGGCCTGGTTGGGCCAAGGCCCAGGGTCAATGTTGCCTGTTTCCGCGGAGAACCACCCGCCCTGAGTCGAAAAGGCAGCGTCGCGGCATATCAATGTCTGAACGATGATCCAGATCGGCCTGAATACCCAAACGACCCGGATCGGGCGCGTTCCCAGGTCTATTGAGTCTCGGCGAGCGTCACCCAGAGGACCGGCTCATCGGCGGCATCATCCCAGTCGCGAAGTCGCGAGCGCAGGCGACCCGGGTAGTTGATTAATAAATCTTATCCGAACTAGAAGAACTATCAATTGGCATAGTGGCAGACGTGTCGCCACTCTTCTCGGGATGATGCTCAAGATGCCTGGGCGGAAATACATGGCGGCTGCGCCCGTTGCGCTGGCGGATCGTTGCTGGCCGAATCGGGTCATCACGCAACCGCCGCTCTGGTGCAGCACTGATCTACGCGACGGGAACCAGGCGCTCATCGAGCCGATGGACCAGCCGCGCAAACTGCGCATGTTCGAGACGCTGATCCGCATCGGGTTCAAGGAGATCGAAATCGGGTTCCCGGCCGCCTCGCAGGTCGAGTTCGATTTCGTGCGCCAGTTGATCGACGAGGACCGGATCCCCGCCGACGTGATCGTCCAGGTGCTGACGCAGGCCCGCCCAGAGCAGATCGAGCGAGCGTTCGCTTCGCTGCGCGGTGCCCGGCAGGCCGTCGTCCACGTCTACAACGCCACAGCGCCCGTGTTCCGCCGCGTGGTCTTCCAGAAGGACCGGGGCGGCGTCCTGGAGATCGCGACGCGGGCGACCGCTCAGATCCGCGACCTTGCCGCGGCCGACGCTGGCACCGACTGGGGCTTCGAGTATTCGCCCGAGACGTTTAGCGCAACCGAGTTGGAGTTCTCCAAAGAGATCTGCGACGCCGTCGTCGAGATCTGGGGGGCGACCCCGCAGCGCAAGGCGATCGTCAACCTGCCCGCCACCGTCGAGCGTTCGACGGCCAACGTCTACGCCGATCAGATCGAGTGGATGCACCGCAACTTGGCGCGGCGCGACTCCATCGTGTTGAGCGTGCACCCGCACAACGATCGAGGCACCGCCGTGGCGGCCGCCGAGCTGGCGGTCATGGCCGGCGCCGACCGCGTCGAGGGCTGCCTGTTCGGCAGCGGTGAGCGGACGGGCAACGTCGATCTGGTCACGCTGGCGCTGAACCTGTACTCGCAGGGGGTCGATTCAGGGCTGGACTTCTCCGACATCGACGGCGTGCGATCCGTCGCCGAGCACTGCACGCAGTTGCCGGTGCACCCGCGGCACCCGTACGCCGGCGACCTGGTCTACACGTCATTTTCGGGATCGCATCAGGACGCGATCAAGAAGGGATTCGCGGCGCGGGCGGCCAATTCTGACGACGCTCTCTGGGATATGCCATACCTGCCGCTCGATCCCGCGGATGTCGGCCGCGGCTACGACGCCGTCGTCCGGGTTAACGGGCAGTCGGGCAAGGGGGGCATCGCGTTCCTGCTGGGCGCAGGGTACGGACTGGAGCTGCCGCGCCGCCTGCAGATCGAATTTGCGCGCGTCGTCCAGGAGCGGGCCGATACCGCCGGTGGCGAGTTGAGCGCGCGCGACCTGTTTGCGCTGTTCGAGGGCGCCTACCGGCGTGACCAGCCGCTCCGGCTGAAGACATATGGGGTGACGCGTGCCGAACCGTCGCAGGGGGTCATCCTGAACGTCCACCTGGCAGCCGGCGGGGTGCCGCACGCGCTGCGGGCCGCGGGTGCCGACGTCCTGTCGGCGCTGTTCGCCGCGATGGCCGTCGACGCCCAGGTGGTCACGGCCGGCGTCCAGCCGGTGCGCGGCCTCGGCCAGACGCACGCCGCGATCGTGGAGGTGCGTTTTGCCAGCGCCCCCGCCTTGTTCGCTTTGGGCCTAGCCGACGGTGACGACGAGGCCCTGCTCGCGGCCGGCATTAGCGTCCTGAACCGCGCGGGCCTAGTCCTGAACGCCGTAGCGCCGCTGGCGCGGGCCGCGAGCGGGTAGCCGCCGACCTCTTCGGAGAACCGTCCGAGTTGAGGCGAAAAAGGCAGCGTCACGGCATGGCGATGTCTCAACGATGAACCAGTTCAGCCTTGATGCCGAAATGAGCGTAGTGCCGGCAGTAGGCTTGTCGCAGACGTTCGCGCCTAGCACTGTCTTATTTCGATGTACGCGGGAGCGCGGCCGGAGAACGACTCCGGCCGCGTTTCGCTTCGGGAGCCGGTCAGGCCGCCTGGGCCATGGGAGCGGGCGGCGTCACCGGCGCGCCCAGGGCGGCGTTCTCCGCTTTGCGCGCCTCCAGCAAGAGGCGGCGTACTTCCTCGGCGATCTCCGGGTGCTCGGCCACGTAGGCGCTGGCCTTGTCGCGACCCTGTCCGATCTTTTCGCCGCGGAACGAATAGAACGCGCCCGCCTTCTCGAACAGCCCGGCGGCCGACGCCAGATCGACGACCTCACCGGGCGCGTTGACGCCGATGCCGTAGAGGATGTCGAACTCGGCCTCTCGAAAGGGGGGCGCCACCTTGTTCTTCACCACCTTGACCCGCGCGTGGTTGCCGACCAGCTGGTCGCCGTTCTTGACCACGCCGATCTTGCGGATGTCGAGCCGCACCGAGGCGTAGAACTTCAGCGCGTTGCCGCCGGTGGTCGTCTCCGGGTTGCCGTAGACCACGCCGATCTTCTGGCGGAGCTGGTTGATGAAGATGACCGCGGTGTTGTTCTTGGCCGTGGCGGCGGTCAGCTTGCGCAGCGCCTGACTCATGAGCCGCGCCTGGAGGCCCATGTGGGCGTCGCCCATCTCCCCCTCGATCTCCGCCTTGGGGACCAGCGCCGCGACCGAGTCGATCACGATCAGATCGACGGCGCCGGTGGCGACCAGCTTGTCGGCGATCTCCAGCGCCTGCTCGCCGTGGTCGGGCTGCGACACCAGCAGCTCCTCGGTGCGGACGCCGAGCTTGCGGGCATAACCGACGTCGAGCGCGTGCTCGGCGTCGATGAAGGCGCAGACCCCGCCGGCGCGCTGAGCCTGGGCGATCGCCTGCAGCGTCAGCGTGGTCTTCCCCGACGACTCGGGGCCATAGATCTCGATCACCCGGCCGCGCGGCAGGCCGCCCACGCCGAGGGCGACGTCGAGGCCGACGGAGCCGGTGGGGATGACCTCGATCGGCGCGATGTCACCGCCGTCGAGCGCCATGATCGCTCCTTTGCCGAACTGCTTTTCGATGGCGGCGATCGCGCCGGCCACCGCCTTCATTTTTTCCTTGATGCTGGACATGGGTCTCTCCTTTGGTCAGGTCACGGGTTTGCGGGTTGATCGAGCACGCGGTACTGGAGCGTTTCGGCGAGGTGGACGGCGCGGACGTCGGCGCTCCCCTCCAGATCGGCGATGGTGCGGGCCATGCGGCGAATGCGGGTGATCGCGCGCGCCGAGAGGCCGAGGCGGGTGGCCGCCCGCTCGAGCAGCGCGTGCCCGGCGGCGTCGATGGGCGCCACGCGGCCGAGCGCCGCCGAGCCGAGGCTCGCGTTCCAGCTCTTGCCGCGGTCCCGCTGTCTCTCTCTCGCCGCGGCGACCCGCGCCCGCACGACGGCCGTCGACTCCCCGGGCTCAGCCTCGGCGAGCTGTTGGTACGGCAGCGCCGGGACGTCGACGTGAAGGTCGATGCGGTCGAGGAGCGGCCCGGAGAGCCGCCCCCGGTAGCTGCCGATCGCAGTCGCCGAGCAGGTGCAGGTGCGGACGGCGCTGCCAAAATAACCGCAGGGGCACGGGTTGAGGGCGGCCACCAGCATGAAGTCGGTCGGGTAGGTGGCCGCACGCCGCGCGCGCACGATCGTGACCTGGCGGTCCTCGAGCGGCTGCCGCAAGCACTCCAGCACCGAGCGCGGATATTCGAGCAGCTCGTCGAGAAACAGCACACCGTTGTGCGCGAGCGCGATCTCGCCCGGCCGCACGTTCGGTCCGCCGCCGATCATTCCGGCCGGCGACACCGTGTGGTGCGGCGCGCGAAACGGGCGCGCACCGACCAGGGCGGACCCGCCCAGGAGGCCGGCGATGGAGTAGACCATCGTCGTCTCGAGCGCCTCGTCGAAGGTCAGCGGCGGCAAGATCCCGGGGAGCCGCTGCGCCAGCATCGTCTTTCCCGAGCCGGGCGACCCGACGAACAGCAGGTTGTGGCCGCCGGCCGCCGCGACCTCCAGCGCGCGCCGCGGGACCTCCTGGCCACGCACCTCTCCGAGATCGGGCAACGGCGCTTGGGACGGGGCGGAGGGCAGCGCCCCGAGCGAAGATCCAAACGTGGCCTCGCCGCGCAAGAGGCCGACCAACTCCCCGAGGTTCCGCGGCGACTGAACATCGCACCCGCCCACGACCGCC
The DNA here is from genome assembly GCA_036267635.1 of Polyangia bacterium. Lineage (GTDB taxonomy): Bacteria > Myxococcota_A > Polyangia > Fen-1088 > Fen-1088 > JADGRB01. The sequence goes on from DATAVR010000032.1 coordinate 58,898, forward strand.
GCCTCGGCCGCGTTCTCGGGCGGGACGACGAGCCGCCGCACTTCGTGAGCGCGCGCCCAGGCGGCGATCGGCAGGACGCCGCGCACCGGGCGCAGCGTCCCGTCGAGCGCCAGCTCACCGACGAACAGCGTTCCCGCCAGCGCCGCTGCATCGACCAGACCGGCCGCACAGAGCATTCCGACCGCGATCGGCACGTCGTAAGCGGCGCCGTCCTTGCGCAGGTCGGCGGGCGCCAGGTTGACGGTGATCCGCCGCGGCGGCAGCTTGAACCCGCTGTTCTCCAGCGCGCCGCGAATCCGCACCCGCCCCTCACGGACGCCGGCGTCGGCCAGCCCCACGATGTTGCAGCAGGGGAGCCCGATCGCCACGTCGACCTCGACGTCGATGGGAGCAGCTTCGATCCCCACCACGGCGGCGGAGGCGACACGCGCGAACATGTCGCCCGACATTGCGAGCGCGATGCCAGCCCCCGCCCCCGATCTTTCGCCCTCACCCGACGGTGCGCGGTCGCCCCCCGGTCAGCTCCCGTCCCACCCCCGGCCAATCCGTCCGGCCAACCTGCCCACCCGAACGCCGCCAGTTTTGCGCGCCAGACGATTCGTCCGGCCAATGTGCCCCGACGATCGACGACTGTTTAGGCGCGCAACCGCCGGAGCGAGCGCAGCCCGGCTCCGCCGGGCGAAGCGAGGGGGCCCGGCGCACGCGCGCGGCAGCGCGCCGTACCCCGTAAAATCAAAAGGTCAGTCGCAGGCCGAGGCGCGCGCTGAACGGATTCTGATACGCCAGCGCCTGCCCGAAGTTCGGGTTCTTGTTGAGCGGCTGCCCGGCGGTGTTCTTGGCGTACTTCAGATCAGAGGTGGTGCCGTTCACGATCGGCACCGCCTGGTCGAAGGTGTAGTTGTCGTCGGTCAGCGTCGGCGCCTGCTGGTCGAAGATGTTGAAGAGGTCGATGTACGCCTCCAGGTTCACCTTGTCGGTCAGCGCGCGGCCGTAGCCGATCTTGCCGTCGAGCTCGGTCACCGTCGGCGTGCGTCCGGCCGCTCCGCGCGGCAGCAACAGCGAGAGCTGCTGGCCCGCGTAGAGGTCCGAGACGTAGTTGCGCGGCATGCCCGAGCGCGCGGTGAACGACAGGCCCAGCGTCAACCGCCCCTTGAACCCGACGGGACGCGTATAGTAGCCGTCGAGGTGGAAGATGTTCGGGTGGTCGTTGGGGAGCGGGCCGTTCTGATTGAGGTAGAGGTCGGGCGCGTCGTCGTAGTTGCTGCCGTTCGGCGCGAAGTAGTTCTGCTCGGCCTGGTAGAGGCCCTCGTAGTTTCCGACCAGGCGCGAGTAGGTGTACGAAGCGCGCGCCAGCCAGTACTTGGCGAACCGCTTGTTGAGCGAGAGCGTGATGGCGTCGTAGGTCCGCTCGGGCGTCGGCGCCGCCGCCAGCCCCTGCAGCGTGGTGAGGACCGCCTGCGCGTTGTTGAGGTTGGCGAGCGCCTGCGGGTCGGCCGGGTGAGCGTTGGCCGCCTGTTGCGCGTCGTAGAGGTTGGCCTTGGCCTGGGTGACGGCCGACTGGGGGACGTGCCCCGGGTTGGCCAGCACGTCGGTGAAGCTGGCGTCGGCGGTGCCGTCCTCGATGATGGTGCCGAGCCAGCGGTGCTGGTAGTCGACCCGCACCGTCATGTCCTCGGCGATCTGCCGCTCGACGCTGCCGACGATCTCGTTCTGGTACTGACCCTGCAGGTTGGCCTGAACGGGGTAGTCGACGCCGTTGTTCTGCAGTGACGAGCCGCTTCCGGCGTTGTCGACGTAGTTGGCGTTGGTCGTTCCCGGCGGCACATAGGGCGGCGTCCCGCAATTCTTCCATTCGCCGCTGCCGCTCCAGGCGTAGGGGTTGCTCTGCGAGCAGGCGGAGAAGGGGACCCCTTGCCGCACCAGGATCCCCTGGCCGCCGAAGTAACGGACCGCCAGATCGAGCGGGATCGCTTCGAAGTAGCGGCCGTAGGCGACGGAGATCTTGGACTTGCCGTCGTTGAACGGATCGTAGACGGCGCCGAGGCGCGGGCCGAGGTTCGAGACGTCGAGGAACGAGACGTCGTGGAAGTCGTACATCTTCTGCAGCTCGTAGCGGATGCCGGCGTTGATCGTCAGGTTGCGCAGGCCGGGCGGGCTGTAGCTGTCCTGCAGGAAGAAGGCGTTCGAGAGGCTCTTCACCGCGGCGTGGAGCGAGTCCTGGTAGCCGTAACCGCCGTTGTTATAAAGGACGTTGGTGGCCGGCTGCGTCCCCGGGCCGGGGGCAGGTCCGTACCCCGAAGGATACGAGCCGGGCGGCAGCGTGAAGAAGCTGAAGGTGTTGAAGTTCCCGGTCGACGGATCCCCCGCGCCCGGATAGGACTGAATCAGCGCCCGCGAGCCGAGCGGACCCGAGTACCAGGTGTCCTCGTCGAGCGTCGCGACCTCGAGGTGCCAGCCGTACTTCACCTCGTGGTGGCCGCCGGCCTCGAACAGGTTAGCGAACTTGAGCTCGGCGCTGTAGCGCTCGGCGGTGTACTTGCGGGTCAACCCGAAGCCGCCCGTGTGGTAGTTGTCGACCGGGCAGGGCTGGAACACCGAGCCGTCGGCGTTGTTCTGGGGCTGGCAGCCGGGCGCGTGCTCGAGATCCCAGAGGTTCGCCCCCCAGAACTCGAGCTGGTTGACGTTGTTGAGGTCGGAGTACGGCGAGCGGTCGTAGAAATACTCGCTGTGGAAGCCGGTCATGGCGTCGATCTGCCAGTGGTGATCGAACAGCTTCGAGGTCCAGTGCGCGTTCATGTCGGTGTTGACCTTGGTGAGGTCTTCCTGCGCCCAGCGCGGATCGGAGGCGAACGAGACGCCGTTGGCGCGGTTGCCGAGCTCGTTGTTGAAGTTGGGCGTGCCGACGAGGGTGAGGGTCAGGTGGTGATCGGGCAGCGGGATGAAGTCCAAGGTCCCGGCGTAGTAGTAGGTCGAGTGGGACTCGGGGATCCGCGCCGTCCAGGGGAGCTGCTTCATGATCGGCCGGCCGCTGGCGTCGGTGTCGGCCACGCCGTCCCCGTTTGCGTCCTGCTGCGCGTAGGTCAAGCGGAGAACGTGGGTGTCGGTGAAGCGCGGCGCGAAGCCGAGCCAGAAGAAGAGCTTGTTCTTGATGATCGGACCGCCCACCTCGACGCCGATGCTGGTGTCGAAGTCGGGCTTTCGCTCGTAGCCGAGCGAGTGGCCCAGCTCGATGACCGGGTTCGGGTTGGCGGCCATCCAGTAGGGCGACCAGGCCATGAAGGCGCTGCCGTGGAACTCGTTGCTGCCCGACTTGAGCACGGTGTTGATGACGCCGCCCATCGCGCCGCCGAACTCGGCCTGGTAACCGCCGCTGTTGACGTCGAGCTGGGTCAGGAATTCGAGCGGGAGGTTGGTGCCGCCGCCGACGGTGGGGACGCCCGCCTCGAGGTTGCCGTACTCGATGCCGGTGACGTTCATGCCGTTCAGGAGGTAGATGTTCTCGAGGCCGGTTGCGCCGCCGATCGAGACGTTGCCGCTCGGATCGAAGAAGGCCCCGGGGGCGCGCTCGATGACGTCGCCGTAGGTCCGCCCGAGCGGCACGTTTTGCATGAAGTCGTGGTCGAAGGCCGCGCCGACGCGCGCGCTGCCGACGTCGATGACCGGAGCCTTGCCGGTGATGACGTAGGTCTGCTGCGCGGCCGCCTGGACGGCGCTGGCGATCCGGGCGTTCACCCGGACCATCCTGTCGGCCTGCACGATGACGTCGGGCTGTTCGACCTCGGCCGAGGTGTTGGCCGCGTAGAACCGGATCACGTAGGTCCCGATGGCCAGGCTGCTGAAGCGGTATTCGCCCTTGTCGTCGGTCAGCGTGGCGTCTTCGCCCTGCGGCCCCTGCATGATGACGGTGACACCGCCCATCGGGATGCCGGTGTCCTTGTCGGTCACGCGGCCGGTGACCCGGCCGGTGACTTCCTGCGCCTGGGCCACGCTCGCTGCGACCAGCAACGTCAGTCCGAGAGCAGCCGCACCAACACGAATCCGATTCATCTGGCCTCTCTTTCGCTTCTTTCGCTGCACCGAAGGTTGAGAACTGAAAGCTCGCATGGGTGGCGCACTACGAACCGGTCACGAACGTCGCGCTCTTCGCCGTCGGGAGCGGTTCGCCAAGAAGGTCGGTGGTGGTCGCCTCGACGGTCACGGTGATGGTCGAGCTCGCCGGCCAGTTGGAGACGGGCGTCAGCGTGATCGAGGTCGGGGTGGGCGAGGCGGCCAGGACGTTGCTGGCGGCGCCGCCGTCGGGCTGCGAGAGCACCAACTGCAGCTCCGTCGCTCCGTTGACGACGACCTTGATGTCGACGAAGTCCTTGGTCACGTCGACCGGGCCAGTGAAGTCGATCTCCACCGCGGTCATGTCGGGCGGCACGGTGGCCACGGGCGCGCCGCCGCCATCCGCTCCTCCGTCGGCCGCGCCGGCGCCGGCGTCGGCCGGCGCAGGCGGTGGGGTGGGGACGGTGAGGGTGGCGTCGAACGGGGTGGTCTGGAAGGTCACCATGCCGTCGAGCAGCGCGCCGCTGCTGGCGAACGGCGTCCGCCCGTCCTTGGCCAACACGGTGGTGGGGTCGAGCTTGACGGTGACGGTCGACCCGGTGGGGAGCTGCGGGTCGGCCACCAGCATCAGGCTGGGGCCGTCGGTGCCGTAGGTGCCGTAGACGCAGTGTTGATAGATGGGGAAGAGCAGCGTCTTGTAGTTGCCGGCGTCGTCCATCTCGGGCGATCCGTTGGGGGTGTAGACGCCGTCGAGGTTGGCCATCGGGGTGGCCGGCTGCAGGCTGGCGACATTGGTGAGCGGTCCACCGTCACTCAGGTCGAACGGCGCCGTGTCGAGCACGCGGTCGAACACGGCGATGACCGGCGTGGTGGGGGCGAACGGACCGCAGTTCCAGGTCCCCATATTCGGCGAGGGGGCGAACTCCGGGCAGGCGCTCACGCCGCGGCAGCGGCACCAGTTGGGCGGGGTCGGCGCACCGCCCTCCGAGCCACCAACGACCTGACAGGGGCCGTCGGTCTGGGGATCGCACATGGCACCCTCGCTGACCGTGCTCGAACACTGGGGGGACGAAGAGGTGATCTTGTAGGGCGTCCCGTTTTCGAGGACCACCATCTCCGTGAGCACCGGCGCGCCCGGTTTGACCGAATTGTTGGGGGTGCACGAACCGCCCAGAGCGAGCGCGGCAGTGAGGCCCAATACCTCAAACCGAGGGAACGGCCGTTTCATTCAGGGCTCCTTGTGACCAGTGGGATCGACTTGATCGGGAGAGACAGACCACGCGTGGGGCGCATCGTATCAGCGATTTGACTGCCTGTGAATTCGGCGGCTCTCGTAGTTTCTTGACCCACATCCGAATCGCGCCCCGGTTTGGGGGGGCGTTTGAGGCGCCCAGTTGACGGAATCCGGGTCAGCGATCGTCTTTGGTGACGATTCCCAGGGTCTTCGCCCCGGCGCCCTTGCAGATGTCCATCACCCGGACCGCGCGCCCGTAGTTGGCCTCGTCCGAGATCTTGAAGAAGACGACCTTCTGTCGATCGTGCGTCAGCCGATCAGCGACCTTGACCGCCAGCGCCTCGGGGGCGACCGCCTCGCCGTTGAGCGCCAGCTGATCGTGGGCGTCGAGCTCGACGACGATCGTCGACTCACCGGGCGGCAGCGGGACGTTCTCGGTCTGCTTCTGGGGCACCTTGGCGACGAGCTCCTTGAGCGTCACCGGCGTCATCACCATGAAGATGATGAGCAAAACCAGCACCACGTCGATGAGCGGGGTGACGTTGATCTCCGCCTGCGGGCCGCGCTTGCCGTTGCCGACCGAGAACGCCATCAGGGGCCCCCGGCCGGCTTTTGTTCTTCTGTGCCGAGCTGGACGTCCTCGACGCCGGCCCGGTGAACCGCCTCCATCACCGCGCGGGCGGCGCCGTAATGAATGCGGCGGTCGGCTTTGACGAAGACGCCCTTGTCGGGATAACGGCGGCGCTCCTCGGCAACGGCGGCCGACAAACCGGCCAGCGGGACCTTGTCGGCGTTGACGTAAACGTCGCCGCTCGCGTTGATGGAAACGATCAAGTCTTTGTTGTCGTCGTTCTTGCGATCGTGGTGGCTGGTGATCGGCAGCTCGACGCTCACGCCGCGCACGATCATCGGCGTCACGACCATGAAGATGATGAGCAGCACCAACGTCACGTCGACCAGAGGGGTCACGTTGATCTCGGCCCGCACCTGCCCCTTGGGGTGGCGCTTGACCGTGAGGTGCCGCCGGCGGCGCGGCGGCGCGTCGGCCTCGCTCACACCGCGCCTCCGCGCAGGATGGTGTCGACCAGCTCCGAGGCGGTCTCGTCGATGTCGATGGTCAGCGCGTCGAGGCGCGCCGTGAAGTAGTTGTAGAACCAGACGGCGATGATGGCCACGCCCAGGCCGACCGCGGTGGTGATGAGCGCCTCGGCGATGCCGGCCGAGACGGTCCCGATGCCGCCGCCCCCCTTGGTCGGATCGGCCAGCTTCTGAAAGGCGGTGATGATGCCGCCGACGGTGCCGAACAGGCCGACGAACGGCGCCGACGACGCCACCGTCGCCAAGACCGGCATCCCGCGCCGCAACCCGGCCAGCTCCCGCTCCTTGCTGCGCTCCATCGCCCGGTTGACGATCTCGGCGACGTCGAACGCCGCCGGCGCGGCGCTGCCGGCCGGACGGTCGAGCCCCCGCGCATATTCGTGAAGCCCGGCGCCGATCACCTTGGCCACCGGGCTGCCGACGAATCTCTTCTCCAGGCCGACCGCCTCACGCAATCGGCCGACCGCCTCGACGAGCGGCGCCAGCGCCTCGACGTATCCGCGCGAAAGGAGGCCCCCTTTGCGAAAGGTGAGCAGCCGGTCGCCGGCGATGGCCAGCGCGTAGAGCGACATGACGATCAACACCACCACGACCGCGCGCGCGGTGAAGCCCATCTCGTTCCAGAGTCCGACCAGCGTGAAGTCCATCGTTGTCTCCCTTATTCACCCTTGAAATTGAACAGCGCGAAGGTGCACCAAGGAATGGGCGTGCTGCCGGCGAGCACCGGCGGGAAGTGCCATCCCTTCACTGCCCGCAGGACGTTGTCATCCAGCAAGGAGTCGGCGCCCTTCACCAGCGTGACGCTGTCGACGCTGCCGCCGGGCGCCACGCAGTATTTGATCCGGACGGCATAGGCCATGCCGGCGCGGCGCAGAGAAACCGGGAAGTCCGGCTCCGGCCCCGCGTGCGGCGGGGTCGAGCCCGGGGGCAGGAACTTGCGCGCCGTCCCGGTGCCGCCGACGGTCCCCCCGACGACGCCCCCCTTGGTGCCGCCAATGACCCCGCCGATTGTTCCGCCGACAGTGCCGCCGATCGTGCCGCCGATGACGCCCCCCTTGACGCCGCCGCGCTCGCCGGGCGCGTCGACGGGGTCGGGCTTGCTCTCCTTCGGTTTCTCCTCGGGCGTCTCGCGCGGCTGGACGATGTCGGTCGGTTTGGTGAGCGTCTTCGGCTTGATCACCACCTTCTTGCGCGCCGCACCGCCGCCACCCGCGGGCGGGGGCGGAGGAGGCGGTGGCGGCGCTGCCGAAAGGAACGTCACCTTCACCGACGGTGGCGTCAGCTCGTCGACGTGCCAGAACGAATACGCGACACCCGCGGCCAAGAGCGCGCCGTGAAAACCGATCGACAGCGCGGCGGTGAGCCGCCCGCGCCGCGGGCGAGGTTGGGATTCGGCACGGAAGGCTTCGAAGGCCACCGGTCACGATTTCCCGGCGCGCGCATCGGCGGCCTTCTGCTGCCAGTTGTCGGCCTCGTCGACGGCGCCCTGCCAGGCGATCGGATCGGGGAAGAAGGCGAACGACTTTTGCCGCCAGAGCAGCGCCAGGTAGGTCATCGCCTCCGGGTAGCGCGGGCGCAGCGCGAGGGCCTTCTCCAGATAGACGATCCCCTGATCGGCCAGCGCGACGCGCGTCTCGGTGGTGATGTCGCCCGGCGCGCCGGCGGGAGGGGCCAGCGTCATCGAGGTCCCCGCCTTGGCCACCTCCGGCCAGGGGCTGTAGCCGGCCATCTGCGTGCCGCCGCCGTGGGCGGAGAGGATCTGCCAGACGAAGGTTCCGACGCCGTACTGCGACTCGGCGTCGGAGGACCGCAGCGCCGCGGCCGCCTTCGACCACTCAAGCGCCTGCGGCCACTTCCCCCACTTGAAGTAGACGTCCTGCAGTCCGTGGACGGCGTCGAGGTCATTGGGGGCCGTCCGCCGGCGCTCGAGAAAGGTGGCCTCCAGCGCGGCGTAGTCCTGCACGTCGAACCAGGTCTGCAGCGTCAGCTCACCGGCGCGCGGATCCTGGGGCGCGACCTCCCCGAGGCGGCGGAAGGCGCCGAGCGCGCAGGCGGCGGCGCGGCGGCTCTCCGGATCTTGACCGCCGGGCGCGATGAGCTGGCGACAGGTGTAGCCCTCGTTCAGCCAGAGGGTCGGCAGCCCGGGGACCAGCGGCTCCGCCTCCTTGTACAACGTCACCGCCTCGGCGTACCTGCCGCGCCGGTAGAGCTCGTTCGCCTCCTGGATCCGCTTGCGCCCGCGGACCTGCGTGCAAGCGGGTAGAAGACAGAGCGCCAGCGCGAGGACGCTAGCGCAGCTCGAAGATCTGGAACTCATCGCCGCCTCGGGCGAAGCTCTTGAACCGCTTGAGCACCACCAGCGTCTGGGCCCGCACCCGATAGGTCACCGGGCGCGGGGTGAAGACCCGGCCGCGCGCCTTGACCACCCCGTCGGCGGCGTCGGCCGCGTAGAGGTCGAGCATCGGCATCTCCGCCTTCTTGCGCTTGATCGCGTCGGGGTTGAGCGGATCGACGGCGATCCCGAACGTCAGGTGGTTCGGCGCCGGTCCCTCCTCGAAGAGCAGCGTCTTCGGATCGTAGAGGCGGAACGGGACCGACAGCTCGGCGGGCAGCTTTTTCCCCATCGCATCGATCACATCGACACCCGAGCCGTCTTGATTGAGGTCGATGAACAGCGACTGGCCGGGATGGTCGCGGCGGAGCTGCCCGGTGACCGCCCAGCCGACCGGGTCGGTGATCTCCGCTTCAGCGGAGGTTTTGCCGCTGAGCGCGTCGACGACCATCTTCTTCGGGGGTTGCCGCACGTCGGCCGCCTTGTCGTAGGCGCCCGGCTTCTCGCCCAGGATCCGCGTGTACCCCTCGTAAAAGCCGATCAGGCGGACGGCCGGCGTCTTCAGCTCGCCGGCCGCGTCGGTGTGGTAGACGCGCGCCTTCCCGGCCGGTGCCAGCGTCGCCAGCGTGTAGGGGGTGACCGCATAGGTCGCCTCGGCCCCGTGACCGCCGAGCTTGCGCTCGAACGCCACCAGCAGGGCGGAGCGCGGCGTGCCGTCGGCGGGGGGGCGCGCGAACGCGGTGGCCGGAGCGGTCTTGGCCGCGACCTTGCCGGTGGCGTCGATCAGGAAGGCGGTGAGCGGCGCCGCGTCGTCCGGCCGGTCGCGCCCGATGAGGACCATCCCCTTGCCGGGCGGCAGCAGCTCGATGCGGGTGACGACCAGGTTCTTGTTCGGCAGATCGAACGACGCCGTCTGCTTGGGCGGCTTGGCCTCGAGATCGTAGGTCTCGAGCTTGGCGAAGGTGGCGCCGTCGCCGCGGATGACCGCCAGGTGAGTCCCGGCGTCGTCGAGGCCGAACACCTCGTCGAAGTAGCCCTCGCCCTCCTGGGGCTTGAGCGACGTCTGCGGCTCGAGCGGCTTCAACCCCTCCGCGTCGCCACGCGCCAGGGCCGGTGCGGCGAGCAGCGCCAGCATCGGCAAAATCGGCAAGATCGGCAAGATCGGCAGAGGAGTCAGGGCGGCTGCGACCGAAGTGCGACGTCCCATGCGCGGCTAACTTAGACCGAGCGCGCCGCTTTCGTAAATGGGGCCGAGGCCCGGGGGGACTGCTTCAGGCCCCGGCGCGAGCTAAAAACGCGTCGATCTGGGCCCGGGCCTCTTGGCTGAGGTTGGTGAACTTCACCCCCATACGCAACTCCTCGGGGGCGGCGGCCGAGACGATCTCGCCGGTCACCTCCATCGGCTCTTTGTTGCCTGGCAAGGTGAAGGTCAGGTTCACGTGGGTCCCGACAGGGAGCGGGATGGTGTGCTCGAGGCGGAGGCCGCCGCGCGACAGGTTGTTGGCGCGTCGAAAATAGCGCTCCGATCCGGTGGTCTCCTCGACCCACATCTCGATCGGGATCCTCGGCCCCCCGCGGCGCTCCTCGGCGACTTCGGACATGGCCCGATGGTATCACGGGCGAAAGAGCGCGCCAGTTCGCCACGGGCGCCGGTTCCCTGGTATGAACGCCCGATGTCGCGTCAGCGAATCCTGGTCAGCGGGGGTTCCGGTTTTCTCGGCTCCCACCTCTGCGAACGTCTGCTGAAGGAGGGGCACGAGGTCGTCTGCCTCGACAACTTCTTCACCGGTTCGCGCGCCAACATCGAGCACCTGCTCGACGACCACCGTTTCGAGCTGGTGCGCCACGACGTGACCGAGCCGATCACCATGGAGGTCGATCAGGTCTACCACCTGGCCTGCCCGGCTTCGCCCATCCACTATCAGCGCAATCCCGTGCGCACGATCCGGACCGCCGTCGAGGGGACGCTCAACATGCTCGACCTCGCCCGCGAGGTCAGAGCCCGCATCCTCATCGCGTCGACTTCCGAGGTGTACGGCGATCCGATCGAGCATCCACAGCGCGAGAGCTACTGGGGGAACGTCAACCCGATCGGCCCGCGCGCCTGCTACGACGAGGGGAAGCGCTGCGCCGAGGCGCTGGCCGTCTCCTACGCGCGGCAATATTCGGTCGAGGTGCGGATCGTCCGCATCTTCAACACCTACGGCCCGCGCATGCACGAGAACGACGGGCGCGTCGTCTCGAACTTCGTGGTGCAGGCGCTGCGCGGGGAGCCGATCACCATTTACGGAGAGGGGCAGCAGACCCGGTCGTTCTGTTACGCCAGCGATCTCATCGAGGGGTTCACCCGCCTCATGGCCAGCGAGCACGGCGTCGATCCGGTCAACCTCGGTAATCCGCGCGAGACGACGGTGCTCGAGCTGGCCGAGATCATCAGGCGGCTGGCCAAGTCGAAGTCGGAGATCATCAAGGCGCCGCTGCCGAAGGACGATCCGACCCGCCGCAAGCCCGACATCACGCGCGCCGAGAAGCTGCTCGGCGGGTGGGGGCCCAAGGTTTCGCTGGAAGAGGGTCTGGCGGCGACGATCGAGGACTTCAGGCGCCGCCTGGGGCTCTGAGTCTAACTGAGGGATCGGGTGGCGCGCGATCGAGGGGCTCGCCGGTGAGCGGGTGGCGCAGCCCCGGGGTGGCGACGTCGCGAAGCGGGATGCGCACGAACGGGCGTGCGGAGAGACGCGGGTGGGGGACGACCAGCGCCGGCGGGTCGTCGATCACCTCGGCGCCGTAGAGCAGGAGGTCGACGTCGATCTCGCGCGGCGCCGGCGTCGGTCCGGCGGGGCGGCGGCGGCCGAGCGCCCGCTCGACCTCGAGGCAGGCCGCCAGCAGCGCGGGCGCCGGCAGCGCCGTCTCCGCCCGCACCACGGCGTTGAGGTAGAGGGGCTGCGGATCGGGCGTGACCGGATCGGTCTCGTAGAGCGGCGAGCGCGCCACGACAGCCACGCCGTGCCCGGCGAGCAGCTCGATGGCCCGAGAGATCGCGCCTTCGCGGTCGCCGAGGTTCGCGCCCAGCGCCAGATAGACCGTCGTCGTCGTCGTCCCCGTCATCGTCCCCGTCTCTGTCTCTGTCTCTGTCTCTGTATATAGTCCCCTGACCGTGGCCGCTGGAACTCTCCCCGCAGCGATCTCCGGGCTCGCCACCAGCCTGGGGGCGCTGCCGTTTCTGTTTTTGCGCGATCTGTCGCGGCGGACCTACGACGGCATCCTGGGGCTCGGCGCCGGGCTCATGCTGGCGGCGGCGACGCTGGGCCTCTGCGCCGAGGCGCTGGGCGGCGTCAACGAAGGGGGCATGTTTCACCTCGGGCGGTTCATCCTGGTCATCACCGGCTTCATCGTCGGCGCCGGGATCGCCGCCGCGATGGATCGCCTGATCCCGCACGAGCACGCCGGCGGCCACCACGAGCACCTCGGGCACGAGCCCGGGCACGACATGCACGATCCCCACCCGGCGCGCTCCCCCCGTCGCGCCTACGCGGTGGTCGGCGCGCTCAGCCTGCACCGCATCCCGGAGGGGTTGGCCATCGGCGCCGGGTTCGCCGCGCCGCGCACCTCGCACCTCGGGATCGTGCTGGCGGTGGCGATCGGCGTTCAGAACATCTGCGAGGGGATCGTGATGTCGGCGCCGCTCCGCCAGGAAGGGGTGGGGCGCGGGCGCGGGTTCTTGATCGTGGCGCTCACCGGCCTGGTGATTCCGCTGGCCGCGGTGCTGGGCGATGCCCTGGCGGGGGTGGCGGTGGCGACCATGCCGTTCGTGCTGGCGCTCGCCGGCGGCACGCTGACTTATGTGACCTCGAACGAGATCATCCCCGAGTCGCACAGCCACGGGAACGAAGGGACCGCCTCGGTGGGCCTGGTCGCCGGGTTCCTGCTGACGATGGCGCTAGAGGCGATCCTGCGCTGAGGCTGGGTTGTCGTCGCCCGCCTTGCGCAGCTCCACGAACACGAACCCGCCGCTCTTCGGGTGGAGCTCGTAGACCTCGGGCGCGAACCCCGGCTTCTCGAACCGCAGGAGCTCGACCTCCGACGAGGCCGGCAACGTCACCACCAGCGGCGTGGCCCCCAGTCGACCGCGGCTGCCGCTGACCGCCGCGCCGGAAGGCTCCGAGTTCACCTCGATCCGCACGTCGTGCGCCCCGGGCGACGCGGCGGAGGCCTCGTCGGCGTGCAGGCCGGGCGAGGCGCGGACGACCGAGAGCACGACCGCCGCCGCGGCGACCAGCAGCGAGGCGCCGATCCCCCAGGCCAGAGCGCCCGGCCGCTTCTCCCGCGCCCGGGCGATCACCCCGGCCCTGGGGGCGGGGGAGGCCGGCGTCGCGGCGTGATCGCTCCCCGGCCGCGAGGCGGCGCCGGCGACGGTGATGGCGGTCGGCGCGATCGCCGTCAGCGTGGTGGTGTTCCGGACGTCGTCGCCGTCGTAGAGGTGGCCGATCAGCTTCTTGATCGCCTGGCTCTCGGCCGGGCTGCGGCGCAGGAACTCTTCCAGCTCCTCCGCCATCTCCTCGGCGTTTCCGTAGCGGCGCCGCAGATCGCGGTCGAGCGCCCGCATCACGATCCGCTCGAGCGCCGCCGGAACGCCGGCTCGGTGCTTGGTGGGAGAGGAGATGGGCGCCTCGAGCACGTTCCGGATCCGTTCGAAGTCGGTGGCTCCCGAGAACAGCTTCTCGCCGGTCAACATCTCCCAGAGCGTCGCCCCCAGCGAGAAGACGTCGGACCGGCCGTCGAGAACCTCGCAACGCGCCTGCTCGGGCGAGAGATAGCCGAGCTTCCCTTTGATCACCGTGGCGCGCGTCTGCGCTTTCCCCGCGGCCGCCGAGGCCTTGGCGATCCCGAAGTCGAGGATCTTCACGATCCCCGTGCGCAGCAGCATCACGTTCGAGGGGTTGACGTCGCGGTGCACGATGTTGAACGGCTGGCCGTCGGCGCTCTGCAAGGTGTGCGCGTAGTGCAGCCCCTGCGCGACCTGCTGGGCGATGAGCGCCGCCGTCGACGGATGGAGCTGCTTACCGAGCTTGTGCAGGCGGCGCAGCACGTTGCCGAGGTCTCGCCCGTCGACGTGCTCCATCGCCAGGAAGTAGGCGCCGTCGATCTGGCCGAAGTCGTAGATCTGGACGATGAACGGGTGATTGAGCAGCGCGCTGATCTTCGCCTCGTCGAAGAACATGCGCAGGAACTCCGACGAGGCGTCGAGCGATTTGCGGATCCGCTTGACCACCAGCACGCGGCGGAATCCTTCCGTCCCCACCGTCATCGCGCGGAAGATCTCGGCCATCCCGCCGGCGCCGATCCGCTCGGTGAGGACGTAGCGCCCGAAGCTCCGCGGGAACGTCTCCACCGAGTCGTCGCTGCCGTCGAATTTCTTGGGAACCGACATTTCGTCGGCGCACGTCGACCGTGAGGCGCGCGCCAGAAGCTACATCGACCGATTCCTGACGCCGATTGAGCGTGATTGCGAAGCGCGGGCTCAGGCCTCCGGGCGGCACGTCGTCGGGCATGGTTCGCTTCGCTCACCGTCGCCTGACGGCAACGGCCTCCTAGCGAGACGAGGCGTCGGCGACCGGCGGGGACGACCCCATCGGGAAGGTGGCCAGCCGGTGGGCCTCTTCTTTGAGCTCGCGCCCGAACAGCTCGCCCACCAGCGCGCCGGTCAACGCCGCCCCCTCGCGCGCCGCCGACTCCAGATCCGCAGCCATTTCACGGGCATTGGCGTAACGCCGATCGAGGTCGGGGTCGGTGGCCCGCTTCACGACCGCGGCGATCGGATCGGGGAGACGTTCGATGGCGGTCCGCCCGTCGGCGCTCGGCCCGGCGCCCGCCTGCATGAGCAGACCGTAGGTGGTGTGGGCGGCGTAGAGCGGGTGCCCCGTGCAGCAGAAGTACATGACCAGCGCGAGCGAGAAGAGGTCGGCGCGGCCGTCGACGTCGAGGCCGCGCGCCTGCTCGGGAGACATGTAGGTGACGTTCCCCTTGACCACCCCCATCTCGGTCTTGGTCACCCGCCCTTCGGCGGCCTTGACCACGCCGAAGTCGAGCAGCTTCACCTCGCCGCGCGGCGAGACCACCACGTTCTCCGGGGAGACGTCGCGGTGAACGATCCCCATCGGGCGCCCATTCTCGTTCTCCATGTTGTGAGCGTAGTCGAGCGCCTTCAGGATCTCGTGCGCCACGAAGGCCACCACCTCCATGGGGGGCGGGCGCTGGTCGCGGGCGAAGCCCTGGCTGACGATCCGTCCGAGGTCGCGCCCCTGGAGGTACTCCTCGGCCAGGAAGAACTGATTCTGCCAGCGCCCGAAGTCGTGCACGGCGACGATGTTCGGGTGATGCAGCGCCGCCAGCAGGTTGGCCTCGTCACAAAACTGAGCGACGGCGTTCGGATCGGTCGTCAGCTCCGGCCGCAGCCGCTTGATCACCACCGGGCGCCGAAAGCTCCCTTCGCCGGTGGTCACCGCCGCGTAGATCTCCGCCATCCCCCCGAGGCCGATGCGGCTGACCAGCGTGTAGCGGCCGATGACGGTCACCGCCTCGGTGGTGGTCATCTCGATGATCGGCTCCTCCGGCGCCCGCCGCGCGAGCAGGACGAAGCTCCCGATCGCCAGCACCAGCCCGATGGCCAAGATCGCCAGGACGACGCCCGGCAGCGGCGGCGCGCCGCGCGCCGGCGCCGGCGCGGCGCTGCCGGCCAGGATCCGCAACCCGCCCGGCAGCGGCAGCGCGGCCACCGCCACGCCGCCGTAGAGCGCGGCCCCCGGCGCCGGCAGATCGATCGCCTGCTTGAGCGCCGCCAGCCCCAGATCCTCGGGACCGGTCGAGGCCGACGCGCCGGTCGTGGCGGCGACCAGCAGCCGGCGCCCGTCGGAGATGGCCACCGAGGCCTCCGCGCGCTCGGCGATCCCCGAGAGGATGCCGACGTCGAGCGCCCGGGTCGCCACCAGCACCGGCCAGTCGGTCCGGCTGGTGAGCGCCACCGGCGCCGCGGAGACGGCCTGCACCTGCCCCTGCGCCAGCACCAGCCCGGAGGCGGTGCGATGCGCGGCGCGCGCGTCGTGCACCAGGTTGCGCGCCTCGAACCCGGCGGGGAGCTTCCAGGTGACGACCGCGGCGGTCTCGTCGCTGTACAGACCGAAGCCGTCGACCGAGCGGCGGAACGGCTCCCACCACGGCTCGGTGAGCAAGAGGTCGCGCAGCGTCTCCTCGTCGACCTTGGCGTCGAGCGCCGCGACGAGCCGCGGGTTCGCGGTCCCGTTTTGAACCTGGACCTCCAGCGTGCCGAGCAGCGTTCTCACCCCGTCGGCCGCACGCAACCCGGCGGCCTGGACGTCGTCGGTCAGCCGCTCGCCGACCCGCGTGCGGTCGAGGCGCAGCAGGATGAGCGCCGCGGCGGCGGTCAGCCCCAGGATGGCGAGCGCCGCGGCCAGCGCCCCCGCGCGGGTCTTCAACCGGGCCATCCGTCCACCTTGGCGTCCACCCTTGCCGTCTTTCTTGTCTTTGTCCGTTGTTGGCCGTCTTTTGCCGTCTTCGCTGTCTTCGCCGTGTTCGGGGCTCAGTATCCGAGTTGAGGTTGTCGCTTGTGACCGTATTTGTCTGGGACGAACGGGCTCGGCCGCTTGTCACCGCCGACCGGGACGGCCAGGTCGTGCGCCCCTTCCGATCCGACGGTGATCGACTTGCGGGTGATCGTGGAGGCGGCTTCGTGCCAGGCGGAGAGCTCGTATCGCCCCGGCGCCACGCCGTGCACCACGAAGGCGCCCGAGGCCTGCGCTTTGGCGTAGAGCGGCGAGTCGACGACCAGCACGTAGCCGTTCATCGTCGAATGGATGTTGCAGAGCAGCTCGACCACGCCGGCGTGGGTGAAGGTCTTGGAGTAGGTCGAGCCGGTGGCGCGGATGCCGGCGTCGAACTCGTTCGGCTTGGCGATGGAAAACACGTTGTGATAGATGCGGTCGTCGTTGCGGAACTGCACCGACGTCCCGATGGGGACGGCCAGCACGTGCGGCAGGAAGGTCTTGTCGCGCTGGGTGATGATCTGGTTGGAGGCCGGCGCGGCGTGCGGCGTGGGGCCGTCGAGGCGCCGCAACCAGATCACCGCGCCGCCGGGGCCGATCTGCCCGCCCCCGCTCACGGTGCCGCTGACCGTCACCGTGTAAGCGCGGCGAACCGGCGCGGTGCCGTGGCCGTGCGCTTCGTCGGCCGATTTCTCCTCGACCGGGGGCGGCTCCGACACCTCCGGCTCGGGGCGGACCGGCTCGACGTGCGCGCCCGGCTTTCCCGGTTGCCCCAATCGGGCGCGGGCGTCGTCGAGGAACGGACCGACCACCCGCTCGATCTGCGGATCGATCCCCGGCATCCGCAGCAACGTCTCCCACTTGTCGACCGCCGCGCCGTAGTCGCCGTGCTGGTAGGCGAGCTTGCCGCCGGCCATCAGGTTGAAGATGAGGTACTGGCGCTCGGTTGCCGATTTGAAGCCGATGTCCTGCGGCGTCTTCACCGGCAGCGGCAGCGGCAGATCGTCGCCCAGCCACTTCGCCTCGCCGCCGGCCGCCGAGGCGCCGCGTGCGCCGAGCGTGAGGCCGAGCGCGAGGGTCGTGGCGATCAAGAGCTGGGTCTTCGTCATCCTCATGTGCGGTTCCTCGTTCGCCCTCACCACGTCCAGACCGCCGACGAGGTGAAGACGTTGTTGGCGACCTGGGGCGCGCCGGAGAGCTCCCGGTTCACCAGATATTCGGCCTTGAGCTGGAGGCTCTCGCCCAGCCCGACGTTCACGCCGCCCGTGATCCGATCGACGGTCAGCGTCGATCCCATCGCATCCGGGAACTGCGCGTGCCGCTGCTCGTAGCGGCCGTAGAGGGTTATGCGAAAAGGATCGATCGAGAGCGGCAGCTCCTCGGCCGCCTGGATCCAGAAGCCGTGCGCGTAGAATTCGGTGATGTCCGGGTAGGCGCCCGACCCGGCCAGCTTGGGGGGGTTGGCCTGCATGATCTCGCCGGCGTCCTCCTCCTCGATGTGCACGTACTCGCCCGAGAGGACGAAGGTGGGCAAGATGATCCGCAGATCGAACCCATAGAGCGTCTCGGGGATGTCGGGGGAGAGCTCCTGGTCGTTGCGCGGCCCGTTCTCGAAGCTGGCGCCGACCTTGATCGACATCCGCGCCAGGTTCAGCTCGTAGCCGAGGCGTCCCGACACGATCGGCTGGCCGGTCAAGCTGCGTGAGGGGCCCTGCAGCGCCTCGACGAAGGTCCCGCTGTTGGTCGCCGCCACGTTGAGGCTGACCGCCGACGAGGCGGGGATGATCTGGTAACGGTAGAAGACCTTGATGCCGGTCGACTGTCCGGTGGTGTAGCGGGCGACGAGCGACGGAGTGACGCCGACGCGGAAGTTGGCTTCGTTGTCGAGGTACTCGATCCCAAACACCGAGTCGAACTTGCCCAGGCTGATCGCCAGCTCGGCGCTCTTGAGCGGGGTGATGCGCCCGAAGGCCTGCTCGAGGAAGAGCCGCGTGTACTCGCCGGCCGGGAACCCCTCGCTGGTGTTGGGCGTGGGCGGCGTGGGGACAGCATCGTAGAGGCGCGGCAGCACTTGGAGCCGGGTGAAGATCATGATGGGGAGCTCGGGCGAGGTGTAACGAAGATCCACGTCCGCCGTATTGATGAGGAAGGATGGTTTTCCGCCGATCGCCGCCGAGCGCGGCAGAAATCCGCCGATGGTCGTGCCGGGCGGTGCCGCGACCGAGGCCGCCTCGCCGCGCGAGTTCACCGCGGGCGCGAACGTGTCGACGTAATAATCGGCGGGGCCCATCGGGACCCCGGCGCCATACGAGGCAGGGAAGCTGGTCCCGTTCCCCTGCGCCTTGGCAAACCCGACATCCAGGTAGCCGGTGATGACCAACGGCGGGGTGTTCGAAGGCGGCGGCGGCGTTACCTCCTCCGCCGGCTCGGCGTCGGCGGACGGTTGCCCGTCGGCGGGGGGCCGGGCGGCCAGATTGAGCGGAGGTGCCGGCGGTGCCAGGGGGCCGGGATCGGCGCCGCGCGCCGAATTCGGAAGAGCTGAAATTGCGAGCAGCGCCGCGAGCCAGCCGGCCATCTTGAAGCGGAACCCGCTGCGTCCCGGACCCACGTGTCGCCTCCTTAGTCTATCCCGCAGCTGCCTTGACCGGCCGACGGAAAATCGAGCAGCTCATGCTAACAGATCGCCCGCCATAACGCGCATTTCCCAATCGGTACGGTGTCCTCCGCGCTGGACGGGGGCTCACCGGAACGGCGGAGGCGGCGGCCTTCGAGCGGCAGGCGTCAGCCGCGGGCGGCGCGCGGAAGGCGCCGGCGCGCGTCGTCCGCGGCGGCCGGGTCGGGGATCTCGGAGAGCTCGGCGATCACCTTCCGGAGGGTGGCGGTCAGCCGGGCTTTGAGGTCGAAGGGGAGGGCGGCCAGAGCGGCCGGGGGCTCGACCAGCCGCTTGATCAGCCGGTCGCGCAGCGATCGCCCGCGCTCGGTCACGCAGAGCATCTTGATCCTGCGATCATGATCGGCGCTGCGGCGGGCGATGAGGCCGCGCGATTCCAGCTTGTCGACGATCCCCGTGACGTTGGAGGCGTCGCAGGCGAGCGCGTCGGCCAGCGTGCTCATCGGCAGCGGCCGATCGAGGCTGCGCAGCGCCATCCCTTGCGAAGGGGTCAGATCGAGCTCCTCACAAAGCGCGGTCCACCAGTCACGGACGCTGAAGCAGAGCGCGATGACGGTGGCCCAGGAGTCATCGGGCGGAGCCTCCACGCGGGGGTCGTGCGGAGCGGAGCGCCTCGAGGTCATGAATCTATATTGTCCACAATTTTGATGATTGACAAGGTCAAATATCGTCGTATACGACTACATCCGCGGCCCGACCGCGCTCAGCCACGGCAACAGCCACCGGAAAAAAGCCAAATGAGAGACGAGACGACGAAGGTCATGCCAATCCACCGCTGCCGGGCCTGGGCCCGGCTGATTCTGATCGCGCTGCCCATCGCCACGGCCGGCGCTGCCGGCTGCGGCCGCTCGGGAGCGGTGGCCGCGACCACCGCCGACGCGGAGCCGGCGCCCATCTCGGTCAAGCTGGTCCCGGCCGAGGTGGTCAAGGCCCCGCGGGTGGTGACGCTGTCGGGGTCGCTCATCGGCGCCGAAGAGGCGCAGGTGGCGGCCGGCGCCGCCGGTAAGGTGATCGCCACCTACGTCGAGCGCGGGTCGATCGTGAAGAAGGGAGCGATTCTGGCGCGGCTCGATTCGCGCGCCTTGAGCGCGCAGGCTGCGCAGGCGGCGGCCGACGCGGAATCGTCGAAGGCCCAGGCGGCCGGCGCCGAGCTCGACTGCGGCCGCGTCGAGCACCTCAACACCAAGGGGGCGATCTCCAAGTCCGACTACGACAAGGCACGCACCCAGTGCCAGACCACTAAGTGGTCGGTCGAGTCGGCGGAGGCGAAGAAGACGCTGACCGCCGAGGCGCTGCGCGACACCGAGATCCGGGCGCCGTTCTCCGGCATGGTCGAAGAGCGGGCGGTCACCGCGGGCGAGTACGTGCGGGTCGACTCGCGGGTGGTCACCCTGGTCAACACCGATTCGTTGCGGGTGGAGATCACCGTCCCCGAGTCCGACGTGTCGCTGGTGCGGCAGGGGATGCAGGTCGACTTCCGGACGGCGGGCGACAGCGGGGGGCGCGTCTATCACGGCAAGATCCGCTATATCGGCCCGTCGGTGCGCAAGCAGAGCCGTGACTCGGTCGTCGAAGCGGTGTTCGCCAACGACGCGCACGAGCTGCGACCGGGGATGTTCGTCACCGCACGTCTGGCCGTCGGTGAGCAAGCGCTGCCCGCGGTCCCCACCACGGCGGTGCGCAGCGACGGCACCCTTCGGCACGTCTTCGTCGACGTGAGCGGGCGTCTCGAGGATCGTCTGGTGCAGGCCGGGGAGACGCTCGGCGCCCAGACACCGATCGTCAGCGGCCTCAAACCCGGCGAGCAGGTGGTCGCCGAGCTGACCCCCGACGTGCGCGACGGCGCGCGGGTGAAGTAGGGGCCGCCATGCAGTGGCTGGCCAGTATCTGCGTTCGTCGCCCGGTCTTCGCGACCGTGCTGATCCTGTTCATCGTGGTGGTCGGCATCGTCGGCTACAAGCAGCTCAACGTCGATCGCTTCCCCAACGTCGATCTGCCGGTCGTGCAGGTGATCACCACCCTCCCCGGCGCCGCGCCGGAGGAGATCGCCACCGAGCTCTCCGACAAGATCGAAGAGGCGATCAACACCATCAACGGCATCGACGAGCTGCGCTCGATCTCGACGGAGGGTGTCTCGCAGGTCATCGTCAGCTTCAAGCTCGACAAGGACGTCAACGTCGCCGCGCAAGAGGTGCGCGAGCACGTGTCGACGATCCTGAACGATCTGCCCGAGGGGACCAAGAGCCCGGAGATCAGCAAGCTGGACCCCGACGCGGCGCCGGTGCTTTTTCTGGCCTTGCAGTCGACCCGCCCCATCCGGGAGGTGACCGAGTACGCCGATCACGAGATCCGCGAGGCGCTGGAGAACGTCTCGGGCGTCGGTCAGGTCTCGATCGTCGGCGGGCGCAAGCGGCAGATCCAGGTGGTGCTCGATCCCGAGCGGCTGCGCGCGGCCTCGCTCACCGCGGTCGACGTAGAGCGGGCCATCGTCAGCCAGAACGTCAGCACGCCCGGCGGAACGGTCGACACGGGCCCGTCGTTGCTCACCTTCCGGGTCAGCGGCCGCGTCCCGAGCGCCGAGGCCGTGGGGGAGATCGTCGTCCGCAGCGTCGAGAATCACCCGATCATGATCCGTGACGTTGGCCAGGTGATCGACGGCCAGGAGGAGGCGGCCACCGCCGCCAGCATCGCCGGCAAGGAGGCGGTGGTCCTCTCCATTCGCAAGCAGTCGGGCGAGAACAGCGTGGCGGTGGTCGACGCTCTTCACGAGCGGATGAAGGAGCTCGCCCCCACCATGCCCTCCGGCTACAAGCTGGAGGTCATCCGCGACAACACGGAGACCACCCGCACCAGCGTCGACGCCGTCAAGGAGCACCTGGTGCTGGGGTCGATCCTGGCCTCGCTGGTGGTGCTGCTGTTTCTGGGAAACTTCCGCAGCACCATCATCGCGGCGCTGGCGATTCCCACGTCGATCATTGGGACGTTCCTGCTCATGTGGCTGATGGGGTTCACGCTGAACACCATCTCGCTCCTGGCGCTGGCGCTGGCGGTCGGCATCGTCATCGACGACGCCATCGTCGTGCTGGAGAACATCTTCCGTTTCGTCAGCGAGAAGAAGATCCGGCCGATGCCGGCGGCGATCTACGCCACCAAGGAGATCGGCCTGGCCGTCTTGGCGACCACCCTGTCGCTGTTGGCGGTCTTCCTTCCGGTCGCCTTCATGAACAGCATCCCGGGCCGCTTCCTGCGCAGCTTCGGATTGACCATGGGCGCCGCCATCGCCATCTCGCTGTTCGTCAGCTTCACCCTGACGCCGATGCTCGCGTCGCGCTGGCTGCGGCTCGACCTACGCCCGGACAGCGAACGGCGCCAGTCGTTCCTCGAGCGGCTGGTCAACGGGTTCTATCTGCCTGTCGAGCGGCTCTACATGAAGGTGCTGGCCTTCGTGATGCGGCACCGCTGGATCGTGGTGATCGCGGCGGTGGGGGCCATCGCCGCCATCGGCCCGCTGGCCAAGGCGGTCCCCAAGGGCTTTCTTCCCAAGAACGACGAGGCGCAGTTCGAGATCAGCTTGCGCACGCCGGAAGGGACCAGCCTGGCGGCGACCGCGCTCTCGGCCGAGCGGATCGCGCGCGAGGTGCGCGGCTGGCCCGAGGTCTCGACCACGCTGGTGACCATCGGCGACAACAGCCAGCAGACGCCGAACCTGGCGTCGATCTTCGTGCGCCTCTTGCCGCCCGACCGGCGCAAGGTCTCGCAGGACGAGCTGCAGGCCCGGGTGCGCACCCAGATCGTCCCCAAGCAGCCCAAGGAGTTCCGCATCAGCGCCTCGGCGGTGGCGGCCTTCGGCGGCGGGACCTTCAGCACGGCGACGGTGCAGTACATCCTGACCGGCCCCGACCTGAACGGCGTCATCAACTACTCGACGAAGATCGTCGACAAGCTGAAGGCGATCCCCGGCGCGGTCGACGTCGACACCACGCTCGTGACCGGCAACCCCGAGCTGGTGGCCACCGTCAGCCGGCGCAAGGCGGCCGATCTGGGCGTCAACGTCGCCGACGTGGCGACCGCCTCGCAGCTCTTGATCGGCGGCGTGAAGGTGTCGCGCTACGAGGAGGCGGGGCGTGAGTACGACATCCTGGTCCGCGCCGACGAGGCCTTCCGCAACAGCCCGGACGCGCTGGCGCAGCTGACGGTTCCCTCGTCGCGCCTCGGGTCGGTGCCGCTGCTCGACGTGGTGGAGATGAAGCACGCCGAGGGTCCGTCGAAGATCGACCGCTACGCGCGCCAGGTGCAGGTGACCTTCCTGGCCAACACCGCGCCGGGCGTCGGCTCGGGAGAGGTGGGGGCCGCGCTCGAAAAGGCGGTCAAGACGCTCAACCTTCCGGTGCAGTTCCGCTTCGTGCCGTTCGGTCAGTCGAAGGAGATCGCCCGCACCGGCAAGGCCTTCATCCTGGCCTTCGGGATGTCGTTCATCTTCATGTACCTCATCCTGGCCGCGCAGTTCGAGTCCTGGCTGCACCCCATCACCATCTTGTTGGCGCTGCCGCTGACGGTGCCGTTCGCGTTGATCTCGCTCCTCGTCCTCGGACAGTCGCTGGACATCTTCACCATGCTCGGCGTGCTGGTGCTGTTCGGGGTGGTGAAGAAGAACTCGATCCTCCAGATCGATCACATCAACCAGCTGCGCGCGGAAGGGTACTCGCGGCTGGACGCCATCCTGCACGGCAACCGCGATCGTCTGCGCCCCATCTTGATGACCACCATGGCGTTCGTGGCCGGCATGTTGCCGCTGCTCACCTCCAAGGGGGTCGGCGCCGAGTTCAACCGCGCCACCGCCGGCCCGGTCGTCGGCGGCCAGATCCTGTCGCTGCTGCTCACGCTGCTGGCGACGCCGGTCGCCTACTCGCTGTTCGACGATCTGGCCAACTGGACGCGCCGGGTGCTGCGGCTGCGCGCGCGGCCCGACTCGGAGACCGGCGCCGACGAGGTCATGCCTCGGCACGACCACCCGGTCCTGTCGGTCGAGGGGCAGGGTCCGCCCCCGGTCGAGGCCCGCCCGTGAGGGGGCCGGTCGTCGCCGGCGCGGTGGTGCTGGCGCTCGCGCTGACCCCGGCGCTCGCGCTGATCCCGGCGCTCGCGCGGGCCGAGGCCGCGACAGCGGAGCCGCGCCCCTTGACGATGGAGGAGGCGCTGGCGATGGCCAAGCGCGCCAACAAGAACCTGGTCGTCGAGCGCGCGCGCCTCGCCCAGGCGCACACCAACATCGAGCAGGCCTGGTCGGCGCTGTTCCCGGTGGTCACGGCGCAGGGGAAGTACACCCGCAACTACAAGAACGCGACCCTCGACTTCGGGGCATTGCTCATGGGGCTCGGCTTCACGCCGACGCCGGGAGCCTCCAACGGCAGTTACGACATCACCATCCTCAAGCAGGATCAGTTCGACGCCAACGTCAGCGCCACCATGCCGCTCATCGCGCCGGCCGCCTATCCGGCGCTCGACGCGGTGAAGAAGGGCTACGGCTCCTCGGAGGCGGACTACGAGGCGTCGGAGGACACCGTCCTTTATTCGGTGGCGCAGACCTTCTACTCGGCCGCCGTCTCCGACGAGGTGCTGGTGGTCCGCGAGTCGGCGATCAAGGTGGCGCAGGCGACGCTGGACAACGCGCAGTCCCGCTTCAGTGCCGGCACCGTCACCAAGGTCGACGTCGACCGCGCCGAGCTGGCGCTGGTGCGCGCCAAGCAGGGGGAGCTCGACGCCCGCTACGCGCAAGAGCAGTCGTACCGCGCGCTGGCCACGCTGATCCAGGCCGACGGGCCGGTCAAGGCGGCGCCGCCCGAAACGCTGTCGCCACCGGGAGAGACCGATCTCGACATGGCCCTGCACCTGCGCCCCGAGTTCCGCGGCCTCATCCTCTCGCAGGAATCGTCCGACGCCCAGCGCCGCGCCTACGGTTGGAGGTGGGCGCCCACGCTGTCGGCGTTCGCCAAGGCCAACATCGGCAACTACGTCGGCTTCACCGGTGACAACTACGCCTGGTCGGTGGGGGCGCAGCTCGACTGGACGCTGTTCGACGGCGGCGCGCGGGACGCGCAGCGCCACCTGGCGGCGGCGCAGGCGGCGCAGGCCGCGGCGCAGGCCGCCGTTCTCACCGACTCCATCCGCGACGATCTGGCCAACGACCGCAGCCTGCTCGAGACCCGGCGGGAAGGGGTGAAGGCCGCGCAGCGGGGCGCCGATCTGGCGGCCGAGACGCTCGATCTGGTCCGCTCGCAGTACGAGGCCGGGACCGTCACCCAGATCGATCTCCTGCAGGCGCAGGACAACCTGGTGATCGCCCAGGAGTCGCTGGCCTCGGCCCGCTTCGACGCCGCGATCGCCGATCTGGCGCTGCGCCGCGCGGCCGGCACCTTCCCGCCGCGCTAAAGCGCGGTTGCCGCCGCGCTGAGCCTCAGGCGCGCTTTTCTTCGCCCCGAAAAAGACGCCCGATGTTCTGGCGGTGGCGGAGCGTCACCAGCGCGGCGCCGCCCAGCGCCAGGCCGATGAGCGGCGGGGCGGGTGCGCAGCGAATCACGAAGAAGAGGCTGAAGGTCCAGACGCCGAGCAGCGAGCCGAGCGACGACAGCCGCGTCGCCGCGAAGACGACCACGTAGACGCCGAAGCCCAGCAGCGCGGCGAGCGGCGACAGCGCCAGCGCGACGCCCAGCGAAGTCGCCACCCCCTTTCCGCCGCGGCCGCGCAGAAAGAGCGTGAACATGTGGCCGACGATCGCCGCCAGACCGCCGAGCGCGATCGGCGCGGCCGAAAACCCCAGCCGCCGCCCGAGCCAGACTGGCACGAACCCCTTGGCGGCGTCGCCCAGCAGCACCGCCACCGCCCACCGCTTGCCGAGCGCGCGCGCGACGTTGGTGGCGCCGATGTTGCCGCTGCCGACCGCCCGCAGGTCGACCCCCTTGCCGCGCGCGACGAGCACGCCGAACGGGATCGATCCTGCGAGGTAGGCGCAGGCGCAGAGGCAGAGCCCTGGCAGGAACCCGTACCCGTTCATGGCGCGGGCGCCGTGGCGGGAAGGGCGGGGGACGCCGGATGCACCCGCGCCCAGAAGGCCGCCACGTCTTCCAGTGATTCGGTGCGCGGGCAGTCGGGCGGCAGGCTGGCGCGCAGCGTGATGCCGTAGCTCCTGCGCGCGACGCGGCCGTCGAGGAGGCCGACGATGCCGTGATCGCCGCGGTGGCGGATGAGGCGGCCGAATCCCTGCTTGAGCGAGAGCGCCGCCCGCGGCAGCTGATAGGAACCAAACGGATCGCCCCCCTCGTCGTGTATTCGACCGATGCGGGCGGCGGTCAGCGGATCGTCGGGGACAGCGAAGGGGATCTTGTCGATCACCACCAGCGACAGCGCTTCGCCGGGGACGTCGACCCCCTCCCAGAAGCTCTGCGTCGCCAGCAGCACGGAGCCGATCTGGGAGCGCAGCGCCGCCAGCAACAGGTGGCGCGGGCGCTCCCCCTGCACGAGGAGCGGGAACGGAAAGTGGCCGTGGCCGCGCAGGTAGGCCTCGGCGACGCGCAGGTTCTTGAAGCTGGTGAAGAGCAGCAGCGCGCGCCCGCCGGTGATCTCGCAGAGCTCCCCCATGCGCGCGGCGGCGGCGGTGGCGAAGTCCTTCTCGTTGGGCTCGGGGAGATCGGGTGCCGTGTAGAGCAGCGCCTGGCGCGCGTAATTGAAGGGCGAGGGGAAGCTGGCCTCGGCCGCCGTGTCGCCGAGGCCGACGCGCGTGCGCAGGTAGTCGAACGAACCGGCCACGGTGAGCGTGGCGGAGGTGAGCACGATCGGCCCCGGGCAGGCGTCGAGCGCGCGCCCGAGCAGCGGCCCCACCTCGACCGGCGAGGCGTGCAGCGCGACGTTGCGGGGCGAGGCGCCCAGCCAGCGGACATGCTCGCGCCCGCGACCGTCGATCAGCACCGACAGATCGGTCTGCACGGCGGCCGCGCGCCGGCCGAGCGCCGCCACCTCCGCCGGACGCCGCGAATCGGCCACCGCGCTGCCGTCGGGATTGAGCCAGTCGGCGATCTCCTCCAGCAGGCCGTCGAGCTGGTGGTAGGGGGCGCGCGCCGGTCCGGTGCCGAGGTCGACCGGGAAGGGGCCCCGCGCCTCGTCGGCGCCGGCCCGCGGCGGCGGGACCAGGTTGCGAAGCGCGTCGGCCAGCGCCGCCGTCGCCGCCGTCAGGCGCGCCGAAGCCGACTGGGCCCGCCCGAGCGGGACGCCGGTCTCGCGCCCGAGATCGCGGGCGAGCGCGAACAGCCGCTGCGTCGAGGCGTGAACGCCGAAGAACTCCGTCGCCACGTCCTCGATCTGGTGGGCCTCGTCGAAGATGACCACCTCGTAGGGCGGCAGCACCTGGGCCTCCGGCCAGCGCGCCCGCAGCGCCAGATCGGCGAAGAAGAGGTGGTGGTTGACGATCACCAGCGGCGCGGCGGCGGCGCGGCGGCGCATCGCGGTCACGAAGCAGCTCTCGAAGAAGCTGCAGCGGGGGCCGATGCGGGTCTCCGGGGTGGCGGCGATCTCGTTCCAGAGCGGCGCCTCGTCGGCCAGCTCGGCAATCTCGGCGCGGTCGCCGGTCGCCGACGAAGCGGCGAAGGCCAGCAGGCGTTCGAAGGCGGGATCGGCGACCAGGCTCTGCTGCCGCTCGCGCTCGGCGAGCCGCCGCCGGCAGACGTAGTTGCCGAGGCCTTTCATCACCGCCCAGTCGAGGTTCGGCTCGCCGATCCCGGCGGCGGCGAAGATGGTCCGCAGCCGCGGCAGGTCGACCGTGGCGATCTGATCTTGCAGTGTCTTGGTGCCGGTGCTGACCACGATCTTGCGGCCGGAGAGCAGCGCCGGGACCAGATAGGCGAGCGTCTTGCCGGTGCCGGTCCCCGCCTCGCAGAGGAGCCGCTCGTCGCCGTCGATGGCGTCGGCGATCCGTTCGGCCATCGCCAGCTGGCCGGCGCGCGCCTCGTAGCCCGGAAGCGTCAGGGCCGCCGCCCCGCCGGGTCCCAATATTCGTCGAATGTCCCGGCGGATCGCGTCGCGCGTCGCCGAACCGCTCATTTGGGGCGGCTCGCTTTTTCGTCGATGCCCGAGATCCCGAAGCGCTTCCGCAGCTGCGCGAAGACGTCGTCGAGCTTCACGCCCGCCGCCTCCAGGCCCACCAGCGCGTGAAAGATCAGGTCGGCCGCCTCGTGCGCCGTGTGCGCGGCGTCGTTCTCGGACAGCGCTTCGATGAGCTCGCCCGACTCCTCGGCGATCTTGCGGTTGATCTTCGGCAGCCCCGCGTCGAGCAGCGACACCACGTACGACTTGTCCGGGCGCGTGCGGCGCCGCTCGGCGATCACCTCGGCCACCCGCGCCAACACCACCGCCGGCGGATCGGGCGGACCGTCGTCGGTGACCATCGCGCCGTCCTCACCGGCGCGACGATAAAAACAGGAGGTCGCTCCCGTGTGACACGACGGTCCCTCGGCGTCGACCAGGTAGAGGATCACGTCGCCGTCGCAGTCGATGCGCAGCTCCCGCACCGCCAGCGTGTGCCCCGAGCTCTCGCCCTTGCGCCAGAGCGCCTGGCGCGAGCGGCTCCAGAAGTGCGCCGCCTTGGTCGACGCCGTCAGCTCCAACGCCTCGCGGTTGGCCCAGGCGACCATGCGGATCATCCCCGTGCGCGCCTCCTGGGCGACCACCGGGCAGAGGCCGCTTGGGTCGAAGACCACCGCGTCGAGGAAGGTGTTCTTCGTCGCGGTCATCGAATCTCCTCGCGGACATCTTCCCGGACTCGTACCCCGCGGGCGCGCAGGTAGGCGTGCGCCTGCCCCACGGTCGCCTCGCCGAAGTGGAAGATCGACGCCGCCAGCACCGCCTCCGCGTGCCCTTCCACGATCCCCTGGTAGAGGTGCTCGAGCCCGCCCACGCCGCCCGAGGCGATCACCGGGATCGGCACCCGATCGGCGACCGCCCGGGTGAGCTCGAGGTCGAACCCGTCGCGCGTGCCGTCGCGGTCCATGCTGGTCAGCAGGATCTCCCCCGCGCCGAAGGCCGCCATCTTCTCGCACCAGCCGATGGCGTCGAGC
The DNA here is from genome assembly GCA_036267635.1 of Polyangia bacterium. Classification (GTDB taxonomy): domain Bacteria; phylum Myxococcota_A; class Polyangia; order Fen-1088; family Fen-1088; genus JADGRB01. The sequence goes on from DATAVR010000032.1 coordinate 87,936, forward strand.
CCGGTCGGGCGGCGGCCGCCGTGCGTGTAGACCTCCCAGGCGACCAGGCCGCCGCTGGGGCGGCGGCGAGCGTCGACCGCCACCACGATCGCCTGGTTGCCGAAGGCGTCGGCCGCGCGGCGCACCAGCTCGGGATCGGCGACGGCGGCGGTGTTGATCCCGGCCTTGTCGGCGCCGGCCAGCAAGAGCTCGCGGACGTTCTCCACCGAGCGCACGCCGCCGCCGACGGTGAGCGGCAGGAAGACGCGCTCGGCGGTGGCGCGCACCACGTCGAGCATCGTCGCCCGCCCGTCGGACGAGGCGGTGATGTCGAGGAAGCAGATCTCGTCGGCCCCCTGCGCGTCGTAGGCGGCGGCCACGGCGACCGGATCGCCGGCGTCGCGCAGTTGCTTGAACTGGACGCCTTTTTTGACCCGCCCGCCGTCGACGTCGAGACAGGGGATGACCCGCTTGCACAGCATGCTTGAAGCTCGAACCTTCGAATCTCCCATGCCCGAGGGCAACGGGCAAAAGCTCACCGGTTTTCGGAAGCGCCCCCGGCGTGGCGCGCGCGGGCCAGGGCCTGCCCGACCGTGAAGACCCCTTCGTAGAGCGCCTTGCCGACCACCACCGCGGTGGCGCCGGTCGGCAGCAGCGCGTCGAGATCCTCCAGGCGCGACACGCCGCCCGAGGCGATCACCGGGCAGGGCTGAAGCGCCCGCGCCAGGCGCGCCGTCGCTTCCAGGTTCGGCCCCGAGCGCATGCCGTCGCGGCCGATGTCGGTGTAGAGCACCGCGCCCGCGCCGGCCCGGGCGACCGCCAGGCCGACCTCGGTGGCGTCGGCGGTGGTCTGCTCGGTCCAGCCTTCGACGGAGATCTTGCCGGCGCGGGCGTCGACGGCGATCACCAGCCGCTGCGGCCAGCGCGCGCAGGCCGCCTCGACCATGGCCGGATCCTTGACCGCCGCGGTGCCGAGCACCACGTACCCCACGCCCAGCTCGAACAGGCGCGCGCAGTCGTCGAGCGTCCGCACACCGCCGCCGGTCTCGACCGGTACGCTCGCCGCCTCGACGATCCGCTTGAGGGTCGCCTGGTTGTCGACGCGCGCGTCGGTGCCGCGCGTGAAGGCGGCGTCGAGATCGACCACATGAATCCGCGTCGCGCCGGCGGCCGCGAAGCGCGCCGCCACCTCCCAGGGGGCGCGGTCGTAGATCTTGGCGCTCTCGCGGCGCCCTTGCTCGAGCCGCACCGCCGCGCCGCCCAGTAGATCGATAGCCGGAAAGACCTGCATGTTTTCGCGCTGACGTTCTACGCGGAGGCGAAGCCGCGGAGAAGGGCCAAACCGGCGGCCTGGCTCTTTTCCGGGTGAAACTGCGTGCCGAAGACGTTGCCCCGGCGGACGGCGGCGCAGAACGCCACGCCGTGCTCGCTGGTCAGGGCCACGTCCTCGGGCCGCTCGGGATCGGGAAAGTAGCTGTGCACGAAGTAGAAAAAGGCGCCGTCGGCGACGCCGGCGCCGGCCGCCGGCCCGCGCCGCGTCTGGTTCCACCCCATGTGCGGGATCTTCAGCCCGGGCCGGTCGACGAAGCGCCGGACCCGACCGGGCAGGATCCCGAAGCCGCGCGCCTCCGGGTTCTCGTCGCTGCGCTCGAACAAGAGCTGCATGCCGATGCAGATCCCGAAGAACGGCCGCCCGCTGTCGATGAAGCCGCGTATCCCTTGGCGGAGCGCGCCGCCACGGTGATCCAGCGCGGCGGCGCAGGCGCCGAAGGCCCCCTGCCCGGGGACCACCAGCTTGTCGGCGCGGGCCAGGAGGTCGGGGTCGGCGCTGACCACGGCCTCCGCCCCGACGCTGGTGAGCGCCTTTTCCACGCTGCGGAGGTTGCCGCTGCCGAGATCGGCGACGACGATCTTCCCCCTCGCTTCGCCGTTCACGCGGTGAGCGTCCCTTTGGTCGACGGCACGCCGACCACCCGGGGATCGATCCGCACCGCCGCCGAGGCGGCGCGGGCGAAGGCCTTGAACAGCGCCTCGATCATGTGGTGGGCGTTCTCGCCGTAGCGAACCTCGAGGTGCAGGTTGCAGAGCGCCGCGGCGACGAAGCCGCCGAAGAACTCACGGCCGAGCTCGACGTCGAACGTCCCGACCACGCGTCCCTTCAGCTGGTCGGCCCGGTAGACGAAGGCGGCGCGGCCGCTGAAGTCGACGGCCGCCGAGACCAGCGCCTCATCCATGGGGACGGTCGCCTCGCCGAAGCGGGCGATGCCGCTGCGATCGCCGAGCGCCTCGCGAAACGCCTGACCCAGACAGATCCCGACGTCCTCGACGGTGTGGTGGGGGTCGACCTCCACGTCGCCGGTGGCGTCGACCTCCAGATCGAAGAGGCCGTGGCGCGCCACCGCCTCCAGCATGTGGTTGAAGAAGGGCACCGGCGTGGCGATCCGCCGCTGTCCCGTTCCGTCGAGCGCCAGCGTCAGCGCGATGGCGGTCTCGGAGGTCTTGCGCTTGATGGCCGCTCGACGCGTCATGGGCGCGAAATCTTACCCCGCCGGGGGTGAGGCGCAAATCCGTCAGCCGGTCGCAGGCCGGGAGCTTGGCGAGATCCTGCCGAAACTCTGGCGATATCTTCAAGGATTCACGACGCCGAGCGATATACTCGAAGACCCTCCTTGACCAAGCGCGGTCGCAGCCCGGTGCTCGGGTACAACCACAACCTCCGCTACGGCGGGCGCACCTTTCACGTTCAGACGGAGGATTCGGGGCAGGGGTACGCGCGCCTCTACACGCACCTCTTCTTCGAGGGGACCATCCTCTCCTCGAAGAAGCAGGAATACGATCCCGAGGCGCCCGAGGATTCCGTGCGCGCGCTGATGCAGAAGCTCCACAAGTCGATGATCAGGGAGCTGACCCACCGAGAGCACGACGCGCGCATCGGCGGGTTCTTCATCGCGCGCGGCGAGCCGGCGATGCTGGAAGATCGGTCGGCGCCGGTGATCGTCGAGGTGGCGGCGTCGGTGGCGGTCTCCGTCGCGCCCGAGCCGGTGGCCGCGCCTGCACCGCCGGAGGCCGTCCCCGCGCCGGCGCGCCCGAAGATGACCCCCAAGCCGGTGGTGGTGATCCAGCCGGCGATGCTCAAACGCTCGCCGGTGCAGGTCTCCAACCCGGCCGACGGCGTGGTCGTGCGCCGCAACGTGGTCATCAACGTCGGCGGGGGACAGCCGCCTGTCCAGGGGACGATCAACCCGGCGGCGGGGGCAAACGGGCCCTCGCCCGCACCGCCCACGCGCCCGCGGGCCGGCGCGCACTACGCCGTCCGCGACGGGGGAGGGTTCGTCACCGGCAATCGTGCCCGCGCCAGCGAAGCCCAGGCCCAATCGCAGCCGCTCGCCTCGTCGCGCGACATTCGGATGCCCTGGGAGACGCCGGGCCCGATGCGGATCTCGCAGCCGATTGCCGTCCAGCCGATCGCCGACGCACCGGTCGGGGCCAGCTCGGGAAAGATCCGCATGCCCTGGGATCCTCCTGCGCCGGCGCTGCCCGAGGCGTTCGCCGGCGACCTGGTGTCGGACAAGAGCCTCGACGAGGTGATCCTCGAGTACCTCGCCGATGACGGCGAGCCCGAAGACCGTTGAAGGTCTTTTGCAAGTCCGCTGACCAAGTCCGCTGACCAGGGTCCGCTGACCAGGGTCTGCTGACCAACGTCCGCTGACCGGGCGATCCGCTGACCGGGCGATCCGCTCAGTCGATCCGCGCGACCACCGCCGCATCGCCGTCGACGACCACCCGATCGTCGTCCTCGAAGGCGGTCGAGGCGCCGGCGGCGCCGACGACCGCCGGGATCCCACGCTCGCGGGCCTGCGCGGCGACGTGGCCGAGCGGCCCCCCCGTCTCGACGACCAGCGCCCCCGCATAAATGAGCGGCAGCTCCGTCGGCAACAGCGTTCGCGCGACGATCACCTCCGGCTCGGCGTCGCCGCGCGGTTTCATGTCGTGGGGGGGCTCCTCGTGGTTCCAGATCCGGACGCGGCCGATGCAGACGCCGCCCGCGCCGGGTTGGCCACGGACGATCCCCGAGGCCTCGTCCGTCGGGCCGGCCCCGGCGAGCGAGGGTGGCGCGGCGCGTGCGGCGGCGTCGGCCCGGTGCGCTTCGTCGGCCAGACGCGCCGTCTCCTCGCGCGTCAGCGCCGACTCACCGCGCACCTGCCGGCGGAGCAGATCGAGCGGCACCCAGAAGACGTCGTCGGCGCGCCGGAGCACCCCGCGGGCGGCGAGGCGCACCCCTTCCAGCAACAGCGCGCGCCGAACGTGCGCCTGCGCCCGCGCATAGAGCGCGTCGTCGTCCTCGGCGGCGGCCGCGGCGGAGCGCGCCGCCGCGAGCAACCTGTCCCAGTCGGCGCGATCGTCCTCGGGCAGCGTCGCCCGGATCGATTCCGCGGCCGTCCGCCAGCCGTCGGAGCCTGGTTCGTCGTCGGCTCGGCCGAGCGCGCGCAGCCGTCGGTCCAGGCGGATGGGGGTCTCGAACCAGGTCGGCACCGCCACGTCCCAGCAGGGCGACTCGTCGCCGAAGCGATCGAGGTAGACGGCGCGCGCGGCGGCCTGGGCGGCCGGATCCGTCGCGCGCGAAAACGCGCGGGCGAGCTCGGTGCGCGCGCGGGCCGCCGAGGGGACTCCGGCGAGGAGCGCCGGGAGCGGCGCCGTCGCGTCGATGCCCTGGCGGCGCAGAAAATCGGCGAGCGCGGCGCGGGCCTGCCGCGCGGCCGGCTGAACGACGCCGAACAGCGGCTCGTAGAGGGCGACGAAGGCCGCCAGCGCCTCCTCCAGCGATTCGAACGACTGCCGTGTCAGCCGCGCGTCGGCCAGGGCGCTCAGCTCCGCCAGCGCCCGCGCCGCCGAGGCCGCGGCCGGTCGCTTCGCGCCCGGTGCGCCGGGGGCGTGCGCGTAGAAGAGATACCCGTCGACGATCTTCTGCCGAAGGCCGGTGTCGCAAGCGCCGTCGACCAGCGCCACCAGGCCAGCCTGGGCGGGCGAGAGCGGAAGCGGATTGTGGGCCGCGTCCCAGCGCCAGCCGAGGAGCTCGCGGGGCACGGTCCTGGCACGCGCCGGGCGCCGGTAGGGGCGCATCTGCAAATAGGTGACCTCGGCGCCGGTCGCCATCCACTCGATCTCGACCGGACCGTGCAGGGCCGTCAGGCGGACCAGCGCCGCCTGGAGCTGCGCCCGCGCGCCGGTGGCGTCGCCGTGGTGGGTCTCGATCGCGGGCGCGCCGTGGGACGAATCGAGCGCGGCGACGCCGGCGGCGTCCCCGACGGTGAAGGGGTGAATGAGCACCGCGAACCCGAGCGAATCGATCGAAGCTCTTCGTCGCGAAAGATAAGCGAGCACCCCGGGCGCCAGCGCCGAGGCGAGGACCGCCCGCAGGGCGCCGTCGACGTCCGCGGCGCCGACGTCGAGCCGCGAGAGAAACAGCCCCGCCCCGAGCGTGTCGGCGTCGTCCTCCATCGCCGCCGACGAGCGGACCGAGAACCGCATGCCCGCCCGGTCGACGAGCGCGTCGAGCTCGTCCGTCAGCGACGCGCGGAACCCCGCCGGCCACCCCGCCTCGGCCACCGCGCGCGCCGCCTGCCCCAGCGAAGCGAGGGCGCCCGGTTCAGCCAGCGTCGGCGGCAGCGGCGGGCCTGCCGCGCGCAGCGCCGCGAACAGCTCGGAAGTCACCACGATGGCCGGCGGCACCCGCAGCCCGGACTCCGACAACCTCAGCAACGAACGCGCCTTGCCGCCGATCTCGTCGCGCGGCGACGCCGGACCGAGCCGCAGACAAAAGCTCATGGTAGTTTCCGCCGGGCGATGCGCGGCCCGTTGCTCTCCGGTCCTCTCGGCAGCCAGCTGACGCTGGAGGCGCTGCTGCGCTGGACCGCCGACCGTGAGCCGGTCGTGGTGCTCGGCCCCCCCTGGTTGGGCGCGGCGGTCGCGCGGGGCGGACGGACCTTGCTGCTCGTCGAGAGCGAGCTGCGGCCGCAGGCTTTGCGCGCACAGCGGCGCGCCCGGAAGGAGACCCAGCCGCTCGACGTCGCGCTGGCCGCCGCGGAGCTGCCGTTCCCCCGCGGCACGCTGTCGGCGCTGGTCGTCGAGAACGCCGCCGGGTTGCCGGCCGAGGAGGCCGAACGCTGGATCGCGGCGCTGACGCCGATGTTGCGGCCGGGCGGGCGGTTGATCGCCGCCGACGCGACCTCGAACGACGCCGCCGCGGCGCGGGTGGCCGGCGCGTTTCTCTCCGCGGCTCTGACCGAGATCGTCCAGGAGTGGCCGCGCGAGGGGGCCGTGCTCACCGTCGGTGTCGCGCCCGCGGCCGCGATCGTGTCGGCGCGCTTCGATTCTCCTTCCTGACTCGCGCTCACGCGAACAGCCTAGCGCGGAAAACCGCGCCGTATAATGACCCCCGGCGATGTCGCGGCGGTGGAGCTTGGCTCTCGGACTGTCGGTGCTGGTCCACCTGGCCCTGGTCGGGATGGGGCTGGGCCTCGGCGCGCGCCGGCTCAGCGGACCGGTCGACATCGAGATCACCGGCCTCAAGCTCGACGAGCTCAAGGACCTGCCGCTCGGCGGTCCGGCGGGCGGACGCGGCGCCGGCCATGTTCCGCGGCGCGCCCACCGCCGCGCGCCCGCACCGCCCTCCGAAGGGACGCTGGCCGCCGAGGCCGACGCACGCGAGCGTGCCGGGCGCCGATCGCCGATGGAGGACGACGACGCGCCGGCGCCGAGCAGCGATCTGTCGACCTACGGGCCGAAGGGCTCGCGCCTGACCGTGCTCCTTCGCCTCGACCGGCTGCGGGGGACCGACTACGTTGCGCCGGTCGACGCGCTGTTGGCGCGGCTGCCCGATCGACGCGATCTCCTCGAGGGGACCGACCTCGATCTCTTCCAGTCGTTCGACGCGCTGTTGATCGCCACGCCGCACCCGCTCGATCCGAGCGTGACGTTCCTGGCGGCGCGCCATCACCTCGACGACGCCCAGCTGCGCGCCGCCCTCGGTCGCGGCGCCAAGGCGACCGATCGGGTGATCGCCTGGCGCAGCGAGGGGGGCCGACCGGTCGGCGAGCGCCGTCCGCGCCGGGGTCTGCCGCCGGGAGCACCGGCGACACGCGACGACCGGATCATCGTCCTGGCGGCGCCTGGCTTGGCGGTCGTCACGCCGCCGGCCTACCGCAGCTTACTGATGGCGCCGCGCGCTCCGGCGCCGCCGCAGGCCGATGCGGGTGCCGCGCCCGACGGCGGCAGCGCCGACGGCGGCGCGCCCGGTGCGGTCGATTGGACCACGATGCTCTGGCGGATCGACGCCGAGGAGGGGCTCATGCCGCCCGACGGCGCCTTGATGGTGAGCGCGGTCGACATCTTCAAGACAGCCGGCGGAGCGGGCCTGCCGCCGGTGTTCTACGGGATGGAGGTCCCGGCGGCGCTCAGCGCCGTGGTCGGCTTCGATGACGACGGAACCTTTCTCGATCTCGAGGGGCATTTTCCGACCGACGGACCGGCGCACCACTGGGAGGACGAGTGGCCGACGATCCGGCAAAAACTCGCCGGCAACACCTTCGTGCTGCTCGGTGGCTTCTCGCAGCTGGTGACCCGCGCGGCGCTGACGCGCGAGGGGAGCACGATCCGCCTGCATGTCACCGGGACGCCCGACGAAACGCAGCGCGTGCTGGCGCTGGCGCTTCACCTGATCGGCGGATGAGCCTGAGCGGCCCCCCTGCGAGCCCGCAGGGCGTCGGCGTCCGCGGACGCCGCAGGATAAGTCACTGGCAGGTCATCGGGAACTGCACGCCGACGCCGACGACGCCGCCGCCGCCGCTCGACGAGGGGATCGTTCCCGTTACCACGTGCCCGACGGTGTCGGTGAGCGTCACCGACATCCCGCCGACCGCGGTCCCGAAGTCCCAGTAGCCGAAGGCCTGTGTGGCGGTGTGCCCACCGGCGACCGCCTTGGCCACCGGGAAGGTGACGTTCTGGAAGTAGATCTGCTGCGACGATCCGTTGAACACGCCGGCGATGTTCCCGGTCACCGGGCAGTCGACCGCCTTCCAGGTCACGCCGCTCTTGGCGTCGCCGGTGGCCGTCCCCTGGCCGAGGCCGAGCGCCGCCGCGGCCGACAGGCTGAGATCGATGTGGCTCGCGGTCGGGCAGGTCGCACATTCATCGACAATCGTTGCGGTGATCGTCTTGCCCATCCAGCTGACGTCGACGCACATGCCGCAGTAGGTTCCCTGGCCGAAGGTGCCGATGGGGAAGGCGGCAAAGTACTGCGTGCCAGTGTTGGGGACGGTGTCGGTGATCCCCGTCGGGCAGGTGCCGCCGTTGTTGCTGCCGGTCTCCGCGCCGCAGTAGCCGCAGTAGGTCTTGTTGCCGGTGCAGCTGCCGCTCGGCTTGGTCCCCTGGCCGAACCAGTAGCAGGTGATCTCGCCGCTCGACGACGACGGGCCTCCGCTCCAGGTGCAGGGCCCCGTGCTGGTCGTGCCGCAGGTGCCGTTGGAGGTGCTGCAGGTCTGGCCGCTGCCGCAGGGGCCACAGGTGGCGCCGCCGCCGCCGCACAAGCTGTTCGTCTCGCTGGCGTAAGGGAGGCAGACGCTGCCGTTGCAGCAGCCGCTGCCGCAGGAGCCGGCGTTGCAGACGCACTTCCCCGAGGCGCAGGTCGTCCCCGTCGCGCAGGCGGCACAGGCGACGCCGCCGGTGCCGCAGGTTGCGTTCGACGACGTCTGGCACTTGCCGCTCGAATCGCAGCAGCCGTTCGGGCAGGAGCCGGCGTTGCAGACGCACTTGCCCGCGCTGCAGGCCTGGCCGTTCGGGCAGGTCGCGCACATGGCGCCGCCGGTGCCGCAACTCCCCATCCCCTGTCCGCTCGGCATCAAGCAGGTCGTGCCGCTGCAGCAGCCGCCGCTGCAGGAGCCGGCGTTGCAAACGCACTGGCCGTTGCCACAGGCCTGGCCGGTCGCGCAGGCTGCGCAGGCGGCGCCCCCGGTGCCGCAGGTCGTGGTGCCGGAGGTCTGGCACTGGCCGTTCTTGTCGCAGCAGCCGCTCGGGCAGGAGGCGGCGTCGCAGATGCACTGCCCTTGCGCGCTGCACTCCTGCTGGTTGCCGCAGGCGGTGCAGGTGCCGCCGTTGGCGCCGCAGGTCGTCTTCGAGGCGGTCACGCAAGCGCCGTTCGAACAGCAGCCGCCGCAGCTCGCGCCGCCACAGCTGCAGGCGCCGCCGCTGCAGGCCTGCCCCGACGCGCAGGTGCCGCAGGCGGCGCCCTTCGATCCGCAGGCGCTGGTGCTCTGCGCCGAGGTGGCGACGCACTTTCCGGTCGCGTCACAGCAGCCGCCCGAGCACGAGGTGGGGGTGCAGCCGCAGCCGCCGGCTGCGCCGCAGGCCTGGCCGCTCGCGCAGGTGGCGCAGATGGCGCCGCTGGTCCCGCAGCTCCCCGTCGATTGGGCGGCGTAGCGGACGCACTTCCCCGTCGCGTCACAGCAGCCGGTCGCGCAGGAGCCGGCGTTGCAGACGCAAGCGCCCGTGGCGTCGCAGCTCTGGCCGTCGCCGCAAGGGGCGCAGGACGCGCCGCCCTTCCCGCAGGCGGCGGCGGTGGGCGTGGCGCACTGGCCGGTCGAGTCGCAGCAGCCTGCAGGACACGAGCCCGCGTTGCAGGCGCAGGCGCCGGCGCTGCAGGCCTGGCCGTCGGCGCAGGTGATGCAGGCCGCGCCGTTTTTCCCGCAGGCCGACGTCGATTGCGTGGTGACGCAGCCACCGGTGTCGTCGCAGCAACCGCTCGGACAGGAGGTGGCGTCACAGGCGCCGCTCCCGGAGCCCCCGGTACCGACGCCGTTGCCGCCAGTCCCGGCGCCGCCCGAGCCGTTCGCGCCGCCGGCACCGTTCGCGCCGCCGGCACCGCTCGCGCCGCCGGCACCGTTCGCGCCGCCGGCGCCGTTCGCGCCGCCGGTGACGCCGGCACCGCCCGAGCCGTTCGATCCGCCGTTGCCTGACGCGCCGGCGCCGCCTGTTCCGTTGCTGCCGCCCGATCCGTTGGCGCCGCCCGAGCTTCCGGTCTCCCCCGCGTCAGGAAGCTGGATCGGCTTGTTGCAACCGGCCGCAGAGAGCGTGCCGACGGAGAATGAGAGCAAAAACAAAAGTGAACGAGGACGCATGGGGGACTCCTGCGCTGCCGAGCGCAGCATACGTGTAAGTGCGCGGCGAGGCACCGATTCGTCGCGCTTTCGTTGCCCACAGATTTCGGGAACGTAAATAGTTCGCCAAGGGTGAGCCGCGATGGTCCGGCGGGCGAAAACCGGGCGTAGAGTTTTCCACGCAGGGGGCGACGGAGCATGGAAGACGACGCGGGGATCCGGGAGGGCGCGAAGCGGGCCATCGACGGCGAGTGGCGGGTTCACTACGGCGGCTACTGGATCAAGGCTTACGACGCGCCGGCCGACAGCCTGCTGGCCAAGAAGGTCCTGATCGAGGCGCTCACGCGGCGGCTGTTCAACCACGTGGAGCACGGGATCAACATTCCGGGGCGCCGCCTCGACGAGGCGCGCCTCGCCTTCGAGCGGGAGAGCGATCCGGCGCGGAAACGGATCAAGGGGGCCATGCTGGCGGGCGCGCTCTTCAACCGGGCGACCGACGTGCTCACCAAGGCGGTCGACCTGCAGGCGCTGGGGATCGACGTGGGCCCGGACAACCCGCTCATGCGCCAGTGCGGCGATCACCTGCAGGAGTCGCTGTCGCTTTGTCGCTTGGTGCTTCACCGCAGCGGCGACGAGGGGATCGACGAGCTGTGGGGCGAGCCGCTCAAGGCCTTCGCCTTCCCCATCGAAGATTTCTACCGGAGCCGCTACATCAAGATCGCCGCCACGTTGCGGGACATCGACCGGATCCGCGAGGTGATGATCGACGCGTTCGGGACCATGCGGGCCTTCGAGGGGCTGGCGCCGGCCATCGTGGCGTTCGCCGCGGCGGCCAAGCTGAAGTGCCAGACGCTGCAGACCGACCCGACCATCTTCGAGGCCTGGTCGGACTTCGTGACCGCCGGCGAGCGGCTGCTGGCGTTTCAGCCGCTCGGCTCGCAGCGCCCGTCGATCGACGAGCGGCTGAAGCTGTCGCAAGGCCTGCAGCTGATCGTGGCGGGCAAGGAGCTGGTCACCCACGTCACCCGCGCCCGGGTGCCGATGCCGAAGAGCACGCGCGAGTACCTCGAGCGGGTCGAGCACTATCGCGCGGCCTGGCTGCCCCGGCCGCTGGGCCGGGACGGCGTCGAGCCGCTCGGTTCGTTGATCGTCGGGGATGCGCCCCACGACGATCAGACGCTGCGCGCTCTCTGACGGACGGGGCGCCGGTCTACGGGCGCGCCGTGGTGTTCGTCGCGCGGGGTGTGGTCGTCGGGCGGGCCGTGGTCGCGGGGGACGGGGGCGCGCGGGGCGTGACCCGCAACGGTTTGTGCGCGGCGGTGGCCGCGTCGGTCTGGCCGTCGGCGAGGACCTCTTCCATGGTGGTGCGCAGCTTGCCGCCGGTGTCGTCGGCCTTGACGCCGGCGGGGCGCTCCCAGGGGACGTCGACCAGCGGCTGGCCGGCGGTCACCTCGGTGAGGTAGCGCGCGAACATCGGGACGGTCAGCATGAAGGCGGCGTCCTTCTGACCGAGCGGACGCTCCCGCAGATCGTCGCCGATCCAGGTCGAGGTCATCCAGCGCGAGGTGTAGCCGATGAACCAGGTGTCCATCGTCGCGCTGGAGGTGCCGGTCTTCCCGGCGGCGAGCAGGTTGGCGGTGCGGATCGCCGGTGCGTGGCCGCGGGTGACGACGTGGCGGAGCAGCGTCGAGGTGAGCCAGGCGGTGCGCGGCGGGATGGCCGGCGTCGGCGCGGGGGCGGCCGCCAGCACCACCAGGCGATCGAGCCGCTCCGACGGCGTCCCGAAGGGATCGCCGATCGAGGTGTGGTCCTCGACGACGGCGCCGAGCCGGTTGCGCACCCGGCGGACGTAGACCGGATCGATCACCTGGCCATTCTTGGCGAAGGCCGAGAAGGCGCGGGTCAGCTCGTCGATGCGCGTGCAGGAGGCGCCGAGCGCCAGCGCCTGGTCGGGGATGATCGGGGTGGTGATGCCGAGCCGCCGCGCCCAGGCCTCGACGTCCTTGCCGCCCATCAGCTTGAAGAGCTGCACCGCGGGCACGTTCTTCGACCAGATGAGCGCGTACTCCAGCGTCACCTGATAGTCGACGGTGTTGTTGAGGTTGGTCGGCGTCCAGACCTCGCCGGTCACCGGGTCGACCTCGGCGCGCGGGACGTCGTTGAGCAGCGAGGCGAAGCCATAGCCGCGATCGAGCGCCAGCGAGTAGTACACGGGCTTGTAGACCGAGCCGGGCTGGCGGCAGGCCTGCGAGACGCGGTTGAACTCCGAGCGGTCGTAGTCGTCGCCGCCCACCATGGCCAGCACGTAACCCGAGCTGTGGTCGTAGCTGAAGATGGTCCCCTGTACGCGCGGCGTCTGCTCCAGCGTCAGCTCGATCGGGGCCGGGCGCCGGGGCGCCTTGGCGCGCGTCTCGTCGTACGCCGGCAACCACTGGACCTCGCTCTTGCTGTCGTAGGTCCAGTCGGAGAAGCGCGCCCGCTTCGACTGGTGCGCGTTCTTCACCCAGACGACGTCGCCGGCGTGCAGCACGCCGACCGTCGAATCGAGCTTCCTGTCGTTGACGGTGTCCTTCGCGCTCCAGGGGACGGCCCACAGCATGTTCGCCGCCGGCAGGAGGTAGACGCCGCTGCCGACGCGAACCCGATAGGCGCCCGCGGCGCCCGCCCCCTCGACGAGCGCCAGGTAAAGCCGCCCCTCGGCCGGCGGCTCGCCGCCGTAGCGGGCGGCGACGCGCCGGCGAAACTCGTCGGCGGCCGGCCCGACCAGGTGCGCGACCGGACCGCGCCACCCCTGCCGCTTGTCCAGCTTGCGCAGCGAGAAGTCGACGTTCTCCTGCCCCGCGATGTCGACCCACGGCAGATCGGAGGTCTCGATGTCGAGGCCGCCTTCGTAGAGCTTCTTCTCGCCGTAGCGACGGATGATGTCGCGGCGGACATGCTCGGCGAAGTAGGGGGCGACGGTGTGGAAGAAGTCGGGGCGCTGGCGGATGATCACCGGCCGCGCGCGCCAGCGGTTGGCCTCGTCGTCGGTCAGATAACCGGAGGCGACCATCGCGGCGAGCACCTGATCGCGGCGGGTGCGCGCGGCGTCGAGGCTGGTGAGCGGCGAGAAGCGCGACGGCGCGCGGACCAGGCCGGCCAAGAGCGCCATCTCGCCGAGATCGAGATCGCCGATCGCCTTGTCGAAATAGATGCGCGCCGCCGCCGCCACGCCGTAGGCGCCGTGGCCCAGGAAGACCTGGTTGAGGTAGAGCGTGAGGATCTCGCGCTTCGAGTACCGGCGCTCGAGCCGGCGGGCCAGGATCGCCTCGCGGATCTTCCGCTGGAGGGTCCGCTCCGATGACAGGAACGACTTCGCCACCTGCTGCGTGATGGTCGAGCCCCCCTGGGCCACCTCGCCGGCGCGCAGGTTGGCGCCGAGCGCGCGCGCGACGCCGCGGTAGTCGATCCCCTGGTGCTCGTAGAACCGCCGGTCCTCGGCGGCCAGGAAGGCATGGACCAGCTGCGGTGGAAACTTGTCGAAGGGCAGGATCTCGCGCCGCTCGGTCGCCAGCTCGGCGAGCGGCGTGCCGTCCCAGCCGCGCATCACCGTCGTGGTGGCGGCGACCTCGTGGTACGTCGCGAGGTCGGGGATCGGCGGCAGCGTGGCCGCGAAGTAGAAGTAGACGCCGATCCCCCCGAGAAAGGCGAGGCCGAGCGCGCAGCAGAAGCCGAAGGCGTAGAAGCGAAGCAGCCAGTAGAAGAAGCCGCCGTCGGAGGGGTTGGCCACCTCGACGGAGAGCAGGCCCGGCTCCTCCGGCCGCTCCGGAGGCGGAGGCGGCGGCGCTGGCGGCGAAGGAGGGGTCGACGCCGGCGGCGCCGACGGGGGCGGGGGTGGCGGCCGTCGGGCGTCGGGCGGCAGGGGCGGCGGCAACGCCATGGCCGACAAAATTAGCATGGCTGGCACGGAAGCCGTGTGGTCCCATGAACGTCGTGGATCTGTTCGATCGTCGCGGCGCGGGCTCCCGACCTGGCGGGGCGACCACTCGCGCCGGCGAGGACGAGACGCTGCTCGGCACGGTCGAGCGGGTCGTCTACTCGGGCGGCGAGGGGTCGTTCACCGTCGCGCGCCTCAAGCTCGACCGCGACGGCGAGGTGGTGACCGTGGTCGGCAGCCTGGTCGGCGTCCCCGCCGGCGCGTCGCTGCGGCTGATGGGCCGGTTCGAGACCACCGCGCGCTTCGGCGCCCAGTTCCGGATCACCCACTACACCGAGGTCGCGCCGGCCACGCTGGAGGGGCTGCGCCGCTATCTCGGATCGGGGCTCATCAAGGGGATCGGGCCCGAGCTGGCCTCGCGCATCGTCGACCGCTTCGGGATCGAGACGCTGGAGGTGCTCGACCGCGAGCCGTCGCGCATCGGCGAGGTCCCCGGCATCGGGCAGTCGCGGGCGCGCGCCGTGCGCGACGCCTGGAACGCGCAGCGCGCGGTGCGCGAGGTGATGGTCTTCCTGCAGGGCTACGGCGTCTCGCCCGCGTTCGCCGCGCGCATCTACAAGCGCTACGGAGCGGCGTCGATCGCGCGCGTGCGGGAGAACCCCTACCGGCTGGCGTTCGACATTTGGGGGATCGGGTTCCTCTCGGCCGACAAGCTGGCGGCCGCGCTCGGGGTGGCGCCCGACGCGCCGACGCGCCTCGAGGCCGGCGTCCGCCACGTGCTCGACGACGAATCGAGCAACGGCCACGTGTTCGTGCCGCGCGCGCGGCTGGCCGGCAAGGCGGCGGCGCTGCTCGACCAGCCCGAGGCCGAGGTGACGGCGGCGATCGATCGGCTGGCCCGCGCCGGCGAGGCGGCGATCGACACCACCGTGGTGGACGACCCCAAGGATCCTGCCGTCTACGAGACGCTGCTCTACCGCGCCGAGACGGCGCTGGCGGCCGGGCTGCGCCGCCTGCTCGACGCGCCGGCGCCGCCCTTGGCCGTCGAGGCCGACAAGGCGCTCGCCTGGTACGAGCGCGAGGCGGGGATCGCGCTGGCGCGGCAGCAGGCCGAGGCGGTCAAGCTGGCGCTCACCGCCAAGGTCGCCGTCGTCACCGGCGGCCCGGGCGTGGGCAAGACCACCATCGTGCGCGGCATCGTTTCGATCTTGAAGCGCAAGGGGCTGACCGTCGCGCTGGCGGCGCCGACCGGGCGCGCGGCCAAGCGGCTGGCCGACGCCACCGGCGCGCCGGCCTCGACGCTGCACCGGCTGCTCGAGTGGCGGCCGGCCAGCGCCAGCTTCGGCCGCTGCGCCTCGAACCCGCTCGAGGCCGACGTGTTGATCGTCGACGAGGCGTCGATGCTCGATGTCCGTCTGGGCGCCGATCTGGTGGCGGCGCTGGCGCCGTCGGCGCGCCTGGTGTTGGTCGGCGACGTCGATCAGCTCCCCTCGGTCGGGCCGGGGACGGTCCTCGCCGACGTCATCGCCAGCGGCGCCGCGCCGACGGTCCGACTGACCGAGATCTTCCGGCAGGCGGCCGAGAGCCTGATCGTGGTCAACGCGCACCGGATTCAGGAGGGCGCGGAGCCCGAGCTGGGCGCCGCCGCCGTCGATCGGGAGTCCGATCGGCGCGACTTTTTCTTCCTCGAGGAGGACGACCCGGCCGCCGCCGCGGTCCTCATTCGCGATCTGGTGGCGGTGCGGTTGCCGCGCCGCTATGGTTTTTCGTCGCAAGAGATCCAGGTGCTCTCGCCGATGCACCGCGGAGAGCTGGGGGCCGCGAACTTGAACCGCCTCCTGCAGGAGACCTTGACCGCGGGCGCGGCCGGCATCGAGCGCGGCCAGCGGATGTTGCGCGTCGGCGACAAGGTGATGCAGGTGAAGAACGACTACGACAAGGAGGTCTGGAACGGCGACAGCGGCATCGTCGAAGGGGTGGCGGCGGAGACCCTCTCCGTCCGCTTCGATGATCGCTTGGTGGAGTACAGCCTCGACGAGCTGGACGCGCTGGTGCTGGCCTACGCGGCCACCGTCCACAAGTCGCAGGGGTCGGAGTACCCGGCGGTGATCATCCCGGTGCACACGCAGCACTACGTGATGCTGCAGCGGAACCTGCTCTACACGGCCGTCACGCGCGGCAAGCGCCTCGTCGTGCTGGTCGGGACGCGCAAGGCGCTGGCGCTGGCCGTGCGCAACGCCGAGGTCGCGGCGCGCGCCTCGGGCCTGGCGGCGCGGCTCAGAGCCAGCCGCCGATGACGAAGTCGAGCCCGTACTCCGTGTCCGGGCCCCCCTTCACGAGGTAGCTCAGGAACGGGCCGGCGCCGAGAAAGAAGTGCGGCGCGACGTGATAAAGGAACGGCGCCAGCACCACCAGCTTCGCGCTGGAGCTCGAGGGGCCGTTGCCGGTCTGATAGCTGCCGTCGATCCCGACCGTCGGCCAAAAGGTGACGTGCTCGGTGAGGCTCTGGTTGAAGCCGGCGCGCGCCCCGAGGCCGACGGTGGTCGTCCCCCCCGAGTGGGCGAATTCGACGATGCCGCCCACGGAGACACCGTTGCCGATGAAGTAGTCGAGCGCCGGTTGAAGGAAGAGGTTCGAGCCCCCGCCCGACTGTTTGGCGAAGAACAGCGACGTCCCGCCGTTGTAGCTGGCCACGGACACGACCCACTCGCCGCCGAGGCCGAACCCGGCGCCCGACCCCGCGGCTGGCGCGAAGCCGGCGCCGCTGCTCGACGCGCTGCTGCTGGCCGTCGGAGGCGCCAGCTCCTGCGCGCGGGCGGCGGTCGGCAGGGCGGTGAGGGCGCAGACCAGCGCGGCGCCGAGGAGAGCGCGGGTCACGACCAAGGTCACAACGGAGACGGGACGCATGGCATTTTCCATGGTTCCTGGATCCCACGTTCGCGGACGGGGAGCAAATTCAGTCCCGCGCGCGCTCGCCCGTCAACCCGGCCCGCCGGGCCCGCTGGCTAGCTCTTGGGCTGGCCCAACTTGGCGGCGGTCTTGGCCGCCTCTTCGACCGCGCGCGCGATGACCGACCGGATGCGCCCGTCCTCCATGATCAGCAGGCCCGCGATGGTGCTGCCGGCCGGCGTGGTCACTTGATCCTTGAGCGCCGCCGGGTGCATCCCCGTCTGCAGCACCATGCGCGCCGCGCCCTGGAACATCTGCGCGGCGATCTGCATGGCGATGTCGCGCCGTAGCCCCATCCGCACGCCCCCGTCGCTGAGCGCCTCCAAGATGATGTAGGCGAACGCGGGGCCGCTGCCGTTCAAGCTGGTGACGGCGTCCATCACCTTGTCCTCGGCCTCGAGGCATCCGCCCACGCAGCGGAAGATCTCCAGCGCCGTCGCCGCCTGCGCGTCGCTGACGCCCGGCCCGCGCGCGATGACGGTCATCCCCTCGCCGATGAGGCAGGGGGTGTTGGGCATGGCGCGCACCACCGCGCTCTTCGGCAGCCAGCCGGCCAGCTGATCGAGCCGGACGCCGGCCGCGATGCTCACCACCAGCTTGCCGGCCAGCAGCGGCGCCAGCGCCGGATCGGCCACCAGCGGCTCGACCTCGTGGGGCTTCACGCAGACGAGCACCACCGCGGCGGCCTGGCAGGCCTCGCGGTTGTCGCTGCCGGTGCGGATGCCGTGCTTCTCCTTGAGCGCCCGCGTGACCTCCGCGCGGCGATCGGTGGCGAAGATCTGTGACGGCTCCAACTTCCCAGATCGCAGCAGGCCGCGGACGATGGCCTCTCCCATCGTCCCGCACCCGAGCACCGCCAACGTTTCCGTCTTGCCGAGCATTTTCGCGTATGACTATCGCACATGAGCCGGCCGCGGGCGCGCTTCGCCGGCGCCGCAACCTTCGGGGCCGGCCGGCATCCGAACGCACCAACGAACCCCCAACAGGAGATCCCGCGCATGGCAGCCCAGACGTTTCAGATCGACAAGGCCCACTCCGACATCTTTTTCACCGTTCGCCACATGGTCATCACCAAGGTGCGCGGCCGGTTCCTCAAGTGGGACGGGACGCTCTCGCTCGACGAGCAGGACTGGTCGAAGTCGCACGTCGAGGTCTCGATCGACGCCGCCAGCATCTCGACCAGCGACGAGAAGCGCGACGGTCACCTCAAGTCGGCCGACTTCCTCGACGTGGAGAAGTTTCCCAAGCTGACCTTCAAGAGCACCAAGGTGGACAAGGCGTCCGGCGACAAGCTGAAGATCACCGGCGATCTCACCATCCGCGACGTCACCAAGTCGGTGGTCATCGACGTCGAGCTGCTGGGCAAGGCCAAGGATCCCTGGGGCAACAACAAGATCGCCTTCAACGGCAAGGTGGCGATCCAGCGCGAGGAGTTCGGCGCCAAGTGGAACCAGGCGCTCGAGACCGGCGGCGTGCTGGTCGGCAAGCAGGTCGACATCGACCTCGAGCTCCAGGCCATCGCGCCGACCGCCTAGCCCCGCGGATGGATCGCGTGGACGTAGCCGGGCTGCGCCCGGCGAAGTCCGTCGCGGGGGGGGGGACGGGGACCCTCCCAGGGTCCCCGATGTTAAAGTCGGCTGTAGATGTCCCCCGCGCGGCAACACCTGGCCGATGCGCATCGCATCGTCGTCAAGCTCGGTACGCACGTCGTCATGCACGACGGCGAGCTGGCGCGCGAACGCATCGGCGGGATCGTCGACAGCCTGGCGGGGCTGCGGCGCGCCGGGCGCGAAGTCCTGCTGGTGTCGAGCGGCGCGGTGGGGATGGGGATGCGCGTCCTCGGGCTCGAGGAGCGCCCGCGCTCGCTCGGCGATCGGCAGGCCTGCGCCGCGGTCGGGCAGGGGCACCTCATGGGGGTCTACACCCAGGAGCTGGCGGCGCGCGGGCTGATCGCGGCGCAGGTGCTGCTCACCCAGGAGGACCTGGCCGATCGCGATCGCGCGATCTGTCTGCGCACGACGTTGCTGCGCCTGCTGGAGCTGGGCGTGGTACCGGTGCTGAACGAGAACGACAGCGTGAGCGTCGCCGAGCTGATCGAGTACAAGCGCGGGCAGGGGGTGGCGGCGGCGACGATCGCCTTCGGCGACAACGACGGGCTGTCGGCGCGGGTGGCGGTGGCGCTGGACGCCGATCTGCTGGTCATGCTCACCAACGTCGGTGGGTTCTTCACCGGCAATCCGAAGACCGATCCGGGCGCAACACGGATCCCGGAGCTGGACGGCGTCGACGAGGCCGCGCTGGCCCGCGCCAGCGGCGGCTCGGCCGGCGGCACCGGCGGGATGGCCAGCAAGCTGGCGGCGGCCGCGCTCGCCTCGGCGGAGGGGACGGCGGTGCTGATCGCCGGCGGCGGCGAGGCGCGGGTGCTCGAACGGGCGCTCGCCGGCGAAGATCTGGGGACGCTGGTGACGGTCGGGGCGCGCCGTCCGGCCCGCCTGCGCCACATCGCCGTCGGCGCGCGGCGCCGCGGGGCGCTGGTGGTCAACGACGGCGCGCTGGCGGCGCTCAACGGCCAGCAGAAGGCCTCGCTGCTGCCGATCGGTGTGGTGGGCGTCGAGGGGAGCTTCGAAAAAGGGGACGTGGTCGAGATCCGCGACGGCAGCGGCCGCGTCCACGGGCGGGGGCTGGTGAACTACGCCGCCGACGCCTGTCGTAAGCTGGCGGGGCGGCACAGCGACGACATCGACACCATCCTCGGGTGGCGCGGCTACGACGCGCTCATCACGCGCGACAACCTGGTCATGGGAGCAGTCTGATGGAGAGCATGGCGACGGCGACGAAGGAGAAGAACGAGGCGATCCGGGCGACGGCGCTGGCGGCCAAGGCGGCCGGGGGCCGGCTGGCGCGGCTCGGTCCGGAGCGGCGCGCGGTGCTGCTGCGCGCGCTGGCGGAGGCGCTGCGCGAGCCGGCGGCGCGCGACGGCCTCTTCAAGGTGAACGCCGAGGAGCTGGCGCGCGCCAAGGCGGAGGGGGTCGCCTCGCCGCTGGTCAAGCGCCTCGGGCTCGACGCGGCCAAGCTCGACGGCGTCTGCGACGGGCTCGAGCAGCTGGCGGCGATGCCCGATCTCGTCGGCCAGGCGACCTTGCGGCGAGAGCTCGACGACGGGCTGGTGCTGGAGCGGGTCACCTGTCCGCTGGGCCTCCTCGGCGTGGTGTTCGAGTCGCGGCCCGACGCGCTGGTGCAGATCGTCGGGCTCGCCTGGAAGAGCGGCAACGCCGTATTGCTCAAGGGAGGTCGCGAGGCGCTGGCCACCAACCGCGCGCTCACCAAGATCATCCATGGCGTGCTGGAGGACGCCGGGATCGATGCGCGGGCGGCGGTGCTGCTCGAGGGGCGCGACGACGTCACGGCGGTGCTGGGGCTGCACGGCATCGTCGAGGTGATCGTGGCGCGCGGCTCGTCGGAGTTCGTGCGCCAGATCCAGGCCGCCAGCGAGATCCCGGTGATGGGGCACGCCGCCGGCGTCTGTCACCTCTATGTCCACGCGGCGGCCGATCCGACGATGGCCGCCGGGCTGGCCGTCGACGGCAAGACCACCTACGCCGCCGCCTGCAACGCGACCGAGACGCTGCTCTGGGACGCCTCGGCCGGCGCCGCGCTCGACGCCTGCCTGGCGGCGCTGACCAAGGCGGGGGTGGAGATCCGCGGCGACGCGGCGACGCGGGCGCGCGCGCCCGGAATCGAGGCAGCGACCGAGGCCGACTTCGGCTTCGAGTTCGGCGCCAACATCATCGCCGTCAAGCAGGTGGCCGGGATCGACGCCGCGCTGGAGCACATCGCCACCCACGGCTCGAAGCACACCGAGGCGATCGTCACCGCCGACGCCGTGGCCGCCGACAAGTTCTTCGCCGAGGTCGACGCCGCCGGTGTCTTCCACAACGCCAGCACGCGCTTCGCCGACGGCTACCGCTACGGCCTCGGCGCGGAGGTCGGCATCAGCACCGACAAGCTGCACGCGCGCGGCCCGGTCGGCGTCGAGGGGCTCCTCACCTACCGCTGGCTCCTGCGCGGCCACGGGCAGGAGACCGCCAGCTACGGTCCGGGCAAGCGCGCGTTCAAGCACCGCGATCTCCCCTGAGTGGCGCGGTCAGGGGTCGTAGACCGTCGGTGGCGAGACGGGCGCGTGCGGCAGAGCGGCGCGCGGTCCGAGAATTTCGTAGATGAGGCCGCCACCGCGGGTGATCCGTTCGAGCACCGGCCGCCAGCGTTCGAGCTCGCGCAGCCGCTTCCACGAACAGCGCTGCCCGCGCGGCGCCGCGTAGACCACCGGCACCTCCGCGCGCTCCACCTCCGCCGTCACTTCGGCGGTCACCTCATTCGTCGGTCCGTCGTTGTCGATCGCCACCAGCGCCGGGAGCCAGGCGCAGATCCCCAGGGGACGGCCAGGGGGCGTCAGAGCCTGCGCCGCGCGCGCCCCTTCCCGCAGCGAGCTCAGCCAGTAGTCCCCCTCGGTGCCGTTGACGAACGCCGTCGGCGACGAGGCGCGAAACAGCCCCGCGCGCTGCGCGCCGCCGAGCCCGCCGGTCAGCAGGTTGAAGTACGCCGTCTCGAACGGGTGGTATTGGGCGACGGGCCAGACCAGCGCGACGGCGGCGACGGCGAGCACCGCTCCGCCGAGCGCCCTCGCCCGGCTGATTCCGAGGCGCTCGAGGCGCTCTGTGAGAAGAGGGCTCGCCCGCCTCCAGGCCTCGACGAAGCCCAGCCCCGCGAGCGCGCAGAGCGCGGGGATGTACTCGATGAAGTGGCGGTTGGCGTCGTAGAAATTCGCGTGCGGCAGCGCGACGCGCACGAGCGGCAGCAAGAGCCAGATCGTCAGCAGCGTCCCGATGGCCAGCCGCTCCCGGGTCGGCCTCCGGCCCGGCCAACAGCCGGCCGCGGCCGCCACCAGCACCAGGGGCGGGGTCATGAAGACCAGGCAGCGAAAGGGGTGCGGGGAGAATCCGGCATGCGCGTCGGAGGAGAATTGCCGGGCGAACCCCAGGAAATCACCGAAGCGGGCGAGCGCCACCGACGGTCCGGCCCACCAGAGCCAGGGCCAGGCCAGGGCGAAGATCGCACACCCGAGGCCAGGGGAAAGAAGCAAGGCCGTCGCCAGCCGGCGATCGATCGATCGTCCGCGCGATCCGTCTTGGTAGACCAGCCGGTAGATGAAGGGCGTCGCCAGCAGCACGGTGACCGCGGCGAAGACGCCGTTCTGTTTGCACGAGAGGGCCAGGCCGAAGAAGACGCCCGCCAGCCAGAGGTGCCGCGGACGCTTTTCGAGGAGGCCCACGCCCGCGGCGAGCACCGTGAGGGCGTAGAACCCGGCGCAGGGCCAGTCCTTCGGATCGTTGAAGGCGTGACCGACGGCGGTCGGAAAACAGGCCAGGGCGATCGCCGCCGCCACGCCGGCCGCGTCGCCGAGCAGCCGGCAGGCGTAGAGCGTGTAGAGAAACAGCAGCGCGATCGAGAGCAACGCCAGACCGGCGTGGTGGCCGTCCACCGGCGACAGGGCGAACGCGCGCCCCAACGTCGCGTCGGTCGCCGCCGCCACCAGGGCCGGCAAGACCGGGTAGTGCTGGGGATCGAGCGGGTCGGGCAGCCGCGGGAAGTGCGACCGGAAGCCGGGTGGGTCGGCGGCCTCGAAGTCGAGCGCCCCCGGCTGGCCGGGGTGCCGGAGCGCATGGAGGGTGCGGTCGCCGGCGTAGAGCAGCGCCGGCTCGTCGATTGTCACGCCGTAGCGGCGGAGCGAGGCCACCGAGAAGAGAGTTGCCGCCAACGCGATGGCCGCCGCCGCTCTCCGCGCGGCGCGCGAAAATCCACGCGGCGCCGTCGCTGCCGCGGGCTCGGCGCCCGTCAAGACGAAGACGGGAGGTGCAGGCCGCACTCCTTGTTGTCGGGATCTTCCCACCACCAGCGGCCGGCACGCGGGTGCTCGCCCGGTTTGATGGCGCGGGTGCAGGGGGCGCAGCCGATCGAGGGGTAGCCGCGGTCGTGCAGCGGATGCACGGGGACGCTGTTCTCCTTGGCGTAGGCGCGCACCTCGGCCATCGTCCAGCGGACGAGCGGGTTCACCTTCACGATGTCGGCGTGCGCGCGATCGATCTCGATCTCCGGCGTGTCGGTGCGGGTGACCGACTGCTCGTTCCGCAGCCCGGTCATCCAGGCGTCGCGATCGGCGAGCGCGCGGCCGAGCGGCTCGACCTTGCGGATCCCGCAGCACTCGTGCCGCTCGTCGAGCGAGTCGCGGAAGCTGTAGAGCCCTTTGAGACGGATCAGCTTCTCGACCGCGGCCCGCTCGGGGAAGAACCAGGCGATCTCGACGCCGTACTTCATCCGCACCCGCTCCGCCGTCAGGTAGGTTTCGTCGGGGAGGCGCCCGGTGTCGAGGGCGAACACCCGGACGTCGGCCGGCGCCGCCTTCATCGCCAGGTCGACGAGCACGCAGTCCTCGACCGAAAAACTGGAGGCGATGCTCAAGCGGTTGCCGAACTGCCGCATGGCCCAGGTGACAATTTCGGACGGTGGGGCGTTGCGCAGGCGGCGGGCAGCCTCTTCGATTTCCGCGGAGTTGGCGGGCATTTGGTCTGCCAGCATAGCGGAAAATCCTTCGCCGGCCTAATCTTGACCAAAAGAGTATTGAATAGCGCCCGAGGCTTGACCGGGGGGCGCCTGCCGCGTACCATTGCCTCTCGTTTACGGCTGGAAACCACGAAAGTCGGGCAAAGGACTTTTCTTAAGTAAAAGTGTCAACAATGTCCCTGTATCCACTTTTTCTGAAGCTCGCGGGGCGCAAGGTGTTGGTGGTCGGCGGCGGCCCGGTGGCGCTCGCCAAGGTCCACGCGCTGCTCGAAGTGGGGGCGGAGATCACGCTCGTGGCGCCCGAGATAACCCCCGAGCTCGCGGCCTTGGCGGAAAAAGGGAATATCGCGGTTGCCCGGCGTTGTTTCGAGGCGAGTGATTTCGGGGGCAGTTGGTTGGTGGTGGCGGCGGCGCCTCCGGAGGTCAATCGGTCAGTGGCGGCGGCGGCGGAGTCCCTGCGTCTGTTCGTGCTCGCGGTCGACGATACATCGGCCGCGAGCGCGTACGGCGCCGGGACGCTACGGCGCGGCGGCGTAACCGTCGCCGTGTCGACGAATGGGCGGGCGCCCGCGCTGGCGGGCCTGCTGCGCGAGGGGCTGGAAGCGGTCCTGCCGGACGATCTGGAAGCCTGGACCGCGGAGGCCGAGCGCCAGCGGGCCGACTGGAAGGCCTCCGGCGTCCCCATGGCCGAGCGCCGCCCGCGGCTGCTGGAGGCGCTCAATCGGCTCTATGACGAGCGCCGCGCTGGCGCTAAGGTCCGGCCGTGAGCTCGGTGACCCCTCGCACCTCCGTCGTCGGCCGCGTCTGCCTGGTGGGCGCCGGTCCGGGGAGCGCCGATCTGATCACCGTGCGCGGCGCGCGCCGCCTCGGCGAGGCCGACCTGGTCCTTTACGACGCGCTCGCCTCCGAGGAGATGCGCGTCTACGCGCCCGCCGCCCGCTGGTTCTTCGTCGGCAAGCGCGCCTGCCGCCAGTCGATCGCACAGGACGTGCTCAACCGCCTGCTCATCAAGTACGCGCGGCGCGGCTTGAAGGTGGTGCGTCTCAAGTGCGGCGACCCGTTCGTGTTCGGGCGCGGCGGCGAAGAGGCGCTGGCGCTCGCGCGGGCCGGCGTGCCGTTCGAGATCGTCCCGGGCGTCTCGACCGCGGTGGCGGCGCCCGCGCTGGCGGGCATTCCGGTCACCCACCGCGGGCTCGCCTCGAGCTTCGTCGTGGTGACCGGCCATCACGAAGCGACCTACGCGCCGCTCCTCGACGGGCTCGCTCCCGGGAGCGCGACGCTGGTGGTGATGATGGGGCTCGGCCAGCGGGCGCAGATCGCCGAGCGGCTGGCAGCGCGTGGCTGGTCGCCTGAGACGCCGGCGGCTGTCGTCGTGGGCGCGGCGACGCCGCAGAGCTGGCGCTGGCTGGGGACGCTCGGTACGCTGGGCGCTGCGGAGATTCCGGCCGCCTCCGCGGGGGCGCCCGGTATGTTGGTCATCGGTCAGGTCGTCGGTTTGGCTTCCGAGCTCGCCTCCGAGCTCGGTTCCGAGCTGGCGCCGGCCACTTCAGCAGAGACAAACCAAGGGGAGCAGCATGAGCGCGAATCCAGTCGTTGACTTCGTTCCCGACGGCGTGGGCCGTCCCGGTTTTGCCCAGAGTGAGGACATCGACGCCTTCGTCGACATGCTCGAGCGGTTCGAGAACGGCGACATCACGCCCGACGAGTGGCGCGCCTTCCGTCTCATCAACGGCACCTACGGCCAGCGCCAAGAGGGTGTCTACATGATCCGCGTCAAGCTCCCTTATGGCCTGGCGAACGTGAAACAGCTGGAGGTGTTCGCCGAGGTCGCCGAGAAGTGGGCCGGCAGCGGCGTCGGCCACGTGACCACGCGGCAGAACATCCAGCTCCACTTCGTCAAAGAGGCCGACGCCGAGAAGGCGCTCGCGCTCATGGCGGAGGTCGGGCTCACCACGCGTGAGGCCTGCGGCAACGCGGTCCGGAACGTCACCGGTTGCCCGTTCGCCGGCGTCGCGCCGCAGGAGACGTTCGACGTGTCGCCGTACGCCGATGCGGTCACGCGCCATCTCTTGCGCGGTCCGTTCTCCGCGGCGCTGCCCCGCAAGTTCAAGATCGCCTTCGGCGGCTGCTGCGGCTTCGACGACATCCAGGCGCAGATCAACGACCTCGGCTTCCTGACCACGGTCGACGCCCACGGCAACCACGGCTTCAAGGTCTACATGGGCGGCGGGCTCTCGACGCTGCGCAAGGCCGGCATCCTGGTGCACGAGTTCCTGCCGGTGACCGAGGTGCTGGAGGTCTCCGAGGCGGTGGTGCGGACGTTCCACCGGCTCGGCAACCGCAAGGACAAGCACAAGGCGCGACTCAAGTGGGCGATCCAGAAGCTCGGCACGGCCGCGTTCATCGAGGAGTACAAGAAGGACCTGGCGGCGGTGCGTGCCGAGGGGGGCCGCCCGCTGGCGGTGGCGCCGGCGCCGAAGCCGCGCGCCGTTCCCGAGGCCGGCACCTCGGTCGAGGCGCTGCCGGAGCTCGCCGCGTTCGAGAAGACCAACGTGAGGGCCCAGAAGCAGGCCGGGTTCTCTTCGGTGATCGTGCGTTTGCCGAAGGGAGACCTCTCGCCGGCGCAGTTCCGCGCGCTGGCGGTGCTCTCCGCCAAGTTCGGCGAGGGGGAGATTCGCACCACCAACGAGCAGAACCTGGTGATGCGCTTCGTGCCGACCTGGCGCCTCGGCGAGCTGCACCGCGAGCTGACCGCGGTCGGCCTCGGCCAGGCCGGCGCGATGACCATGGCCGACGTGCTGTCCTGCCCGGGCGCCTCCAGCTGCAAGATCGCGGTCACCAACTCGAAGGCGATCGGCGCGATGCTGACCGACCACCTCGACGCGCGGCCCGATCTGGTCGCGCAGGTGCCGGGCCTCGACATCAAGATCTCCGGCTGCCCCAACGGCTGCGGCCAGCACTACAGCTCGGTCATCGGCCTTCAGGGGGGGATGCGCAAGATCGACGGCAAGCCGGTGCCGCAGTACTTCGTCTACGTCGGCGGCGGGTTCGCCGCGGACGGCCCGAAGTTCGGGCGCATCGCCGGTAAAGTCCCGGCGCGCCGCGTGCCGCAGGCGCTCGAGCGTCTCGTCGAGATGTACAGCGCCGAGAAGCAGCCGGGCGAGACGCCGCTGGCGTTCTTCACCCGCATCGAGCCGGCCAAGGTGAACGCCAAGATCAAGGACCTCACCGAGATGGACGCCACCACCGCGACGGCCGAGGACTTCGTCGACCTCGGCGACAGCAAGGCGTTCGAGCTGGTCGAGATGGAAGGCGAGTGCGCGGCCTGACCACCGTCTCGACGCGCTGACGGGGGATCCTTATGAGCCTCACCGTCAAGAACCTCACCAAGCGGTTCACCGCCGCCGGCACGCCGGCGGTGGCGGAGGTCTCGTTCGTCGCGCCGGCGGGCGGCATCACCACGCTGCTCGGGCCATCGGGCTCGGGCAAGTCGACGGTGCTGCGGATCGTCGCCGGGTTGGAGCAGCCCGACGACGGCCAGGTGCTGTTCGGCGACGACGACGTGACGCGCCTGCCGGCCCAGAAGCGCGGCCTCGGCTTCGTGTTCCAGAGCTATGCGCTGTTCAAGCACATGAACGTGCGCGCCAACGTCGCCTTCGGTCTCGGCGTCCGCAAGGTGCCGAAGGAGGAGCGGCGCCGCAAGGTCGCCGAGCTGCTCGCGCTGGTGCAGCTCGACGGCCTCGGCGAGCGTTACCCGGCGGAGCTTTCGGGCGGGCAGCGGCAGCGGGTGGCCTTCGCGCGCGCGCTGGCCATTACACCGAAGGTGCTGCTGCTCGACGAGCCGTTCGGCGCGCTCGACGCGCAGGTGCGGGTCGAGCTGCGCGACTGGTTGCGGCGCCTGCACGACGAGCGGAGCGTCACCACGCTGCTCGTCACCCACGACCAGGCCGAGGCGATGGAGGTCTCGGATCAGGTGGTCGTCATGCACGAGGGGCGGGTGGCCCAGTCGGGCACCGTGCGGGAAATCTACGATCGCCCGGCCACCCCGTTCGTGGCCGCCTTCGTCGGCGGCGCCAACGTCCTGCGCGGGCAGATGGTCGGCGGGCGGGTCAGCCTCGGCGCGCTGGCGGTCGGCGCGCTGGGGGTCGAGGTCGCCGACGGCATGAGCGCGCCCGACGGCGCCGCGGTGAACGCCTACGTCCGCCCGCACGACGTGGCGCTGACCCGGGCCGAGGCCGACACGCCGCGCCTCTCCGTCGCCCGCGTCGAGCGGATGGCCTGGCTCGGCGGCACGGTGAAGGTGTCGCTCAAGCTGGCCGACGGCGCGCCCATGACGGTGGAGATGCCCAAGGCCGAGGCGCAGGCGCTGGCCATCACGGAGGGCGATCTGGTGATGGCCAACCCGCGCGAGGCCAAGGTGTTCGTGGAGGACTACTCGATATGAGGGTCACCACCCGCACCCGTTACGCCATCCGCGCCCTCTACGACCTGGCGTTTCACCGGCAGGGGCAGGCGGCGCAGGCCAAGGAGATCGCCGAGCGGCAGCAGATCCCGCTGCGCTTCCTCGAGCAGATCCTGCAGGACCTGCGGCGGGCCGGGATGATCGAGGCGCGGCGTGGGCCGCGCGGCGGGTACGCGCTGGCGCGCCCGCCGGCCGAGATCTCGCTGGCCGACGTGCTGCGCGCGGTGCGCGGCCCGCTCGAAGACCTGCTCGGCGTCGAGAGCGGACCGGCGAGCCCGGACGCCCCGGCAGCCCGGGCCGACGTCCCGGCGCTGGTCTGGGGCGAGGTCGGCTCGCGCCTGATCGACGTGCTCGAGCAGGCGACGCTGGCCGACTTCGTGGCGCGGGCCGAAGCCTCCGGCGAGCGCCGCGCCGCCCAACCGCCGACGATGTACTTCATCTGATGACCGCGGCCGCGATCGACGACGACATCCTCGGGCGGATCGGGAACACGCCGCTGGTGCGGCTCCGCCGGTTGCCGGGCGCCGGCGCCGCCGAGGTGCTCTGCAAGTGCGAGCAGCTCAACCCCGGCGGCTCGGTCAAGGATCGCACCGCGCTGGCGATGGTCGAGGCGGCCGAGCGCGAGGGGCGCCTCGTCCCGGGGCGCTCGGTGATCGTCGAGGCGACCTCGGGGAACACCGGGATCGGCCTGGCGCTGGTGGCGGCGGTGAAGGGCTATCGCCTGATCCTGACCATGCCGGAGAACATGTCGGCCGAGCGGATGGAGCTCCTGCGCGCTTACGGCGCCGAGCTGCACCTGACGCCCGCCGAGCGGGTCATGCGGGGCGCGGTCGACAGAGCGATCGCCATCGCCGCCGGCGATCCTCACGCCTTCATGCCGCGGCAGTTCGAGAACCCGGTCAACCCGATCGTCCACCGCACCACCACCGGCCCCGAGATCCTGGCCCAGCTCGGCGACCGCGCTCCCGACGCCTTCGTGGCCGGCGTCGGCACCGGCGGCACCATCACCGGCGTCGGGCAGGCGCTGCGCGCGCGCCGGCCGGACGTGGCGCTCATCGCCGTCGAGCCGTCGAGGAGCGCGGTCCTCTCCGGCGGCGCCCCCGGTCCGCACCGCATCCAGGGGATCGGCGCCGGCTTCGTCCCCGACATCCTCGATCGGGCGCTGCTCACCGAGGTGCGGCGGGTGGGCGAGGACGAGGCGGAGGCGACGCGGCTCGAGCTGGCGCGCCGCGAAGGCCTGCTGGTGGGGATCTCGGCGGGCGCCGCGGTGAAGGTCGCGCTCGACGTCGCGCGCGCGCTCGGCCCCGGCAAGACGGTGGTGACGGTGCTCCCCGATACCGGCGAGCGCTACGTCAGCGCGCCCGCCGCCCCCCGGGTCCGGCGCGGCTGACTCGCAGCGCCAAGTGTTATGCACGAAGGGGTAGACGCGCCGGGGCCTCGCCTTCATCATTGAGGGCCGATGGGCACCTGGCGCGGGCGGCTGGTGGGGGCGGCGGCGATCGTGGCCTCCGTCGAGTGCCTGGTCGGTTGCTTGGGCGGCGAGCCGCTCGGCGGTCATCCGACCGGCGCCGGGGGGACCGGCATCCTGGCGACGGGCGGCGTGAACGGCAGGGGTGGTGGAGGCGGCGACGGCGGTGTGGGCGGCGATGGCGACGTCGGTGGGACCTCTCCGTCCACGACCGGCGGCGGCGGCGTGCTGGGGACAGGCGGAGAGGTCGGCCAAGGCGGCACCGGGCCGGCGCAGTTCTGCGGGGAGGTCAGCGACCCTGTCGCGTTGCCGGCCGCGCCCGACGTCCTGATCCTGCTCGACCGATCGAGCTCGATGAACGACGACAGCAACGAGATGGTCTGTACGGGGGGATGCGGGGCGAGCTCGAAGTGGGCGGTGCTCTCGGCGGCGATCGAGAACCTGATCCGCGGGAACCTGTCGGTGAACTGGGGGCTGGCGCTCTACGGCAGCGACGATGCCTGCGGCGTGACGGCCGGTGCCGCCGTCGACGTCTCCCAGAATTCCGCGTTGTCGATCGAGTCGATCGAATCGGTGCTGGCCACGACCACTCCGGGCGGGGACGCGCCGACCGCGGCGGCGATCCGCGCCGCATCGACCTATCTGCAGTCGCGCCAGGACACCAGCCCCAAGTACCTCCTGCTGGCGACCGACGGACGTTCGGGCTGCGCGCCGGAAGACACCGGGACAGCCGACACCGACGCCGTAAACGCGGTGGTCGGCGCTTCCATCGACGGAATTCCCACCTTCGTTCTCGGCCTCGCGCCCGCCTCGGACGCATCGGCGACCGCTGTGCTCAACGAGATGGCCGTGAACGGCGGCGAGCAGACGGGAGGGATGAACGCCTTCTACACCACCGCCGACATCGGCTCGGTCTTCATGCCGGGCGGGGTGCTCGGCGACGGTTGCACGTTGCCTCTCCCCTATCCGCTGGTCGGGGACACCACGTTGACGGTCAACGGAACGACGACCAACGGGAGCACGGTCGTCTTCCCCCAGTATCCACTGGACGGCTGGTCGTTCACCGACCCGACCGACAGCGCCATCGAGCTCAATGGGAGCGCGTGCGTCGGCGCGATGAGCGGGAGCTACACGGCGCTCAACTTCTACTACCAATGCGGCTTGCAAGAGCCGCGGGAGCGTTCCGGCCCGAGCCCGGAACGGTAGAACCGCCGATGAGACGCTCAGGCCACCCTCTCGCGCTGGCAGCGGCGATCGCGGCTTGCGCCGGCTGCTTCGGCGGCGAGTCGCTCGGCGATCACCACCCGGCCGGCAGCGGTGGGAGCGGCGTCTCCTCGACGGGCGGCACGAACGGCATGAGCGGTGCGGGCGACACCGGCAGCGCGGGCGGGACGGGCGGAGAGATCGGCGAAGGCGGCAGCAGCGGGCCCGCGCAGTTCTGTGGCTCGGTGGCCAGCTACCCCGAGCCGGCGCTCCGCTCCGACATCCTCATCGTCCTCGACCGCTCGAGCTCGATGAACGACGACAGCAACGAGGTCGGTTGCCAGGGGGGCTGCGGCCCGAGCTCGAAGTTCGCCGTGCTCTCGGCCGCGCTCGACCAGCTCGTCCACGAGAACCCTTCGGTGAACTGGGGGCTCGCGTTCTTCCCCAGCGACGACGCCTGTGGGGTGACCGCCGGCGCCGCGGTCGACGTCTCCCCCGACGCCCCGTCGGCGATCGAGTCGGAGCTACCGACGATGATGCCGGGGGCGGGCGACGCGCCGACCGCGGCGGCGATCAACGCCGCGGCGGCCTATCTGCAGTCCCGCCTCGACATGAACGCCAAGTACATCCTGCTGGCGACCGACGGGCGCTCGGGCTGCGCGACCGACACCGACGCGGAGAACGCCATCACCGGCGCGCTCTCTGCCGGCATTCCGACCTTCGTGGTCGGGATCGTGCCCAGCTCCGACACCGCCGGGACCGCCACCTTGAACCAGCTGGCGGTGCTTGGCGGCGAACCGGCGCAGGGGACGGCGAGCGACTTTCTGACCATCGCCGATCTCGGCCCCTCGCTCGCGCCCATGCCGTCATCGGCCGTCTCCTGCGACCTCTATCTCCCGTTTCCGATCGGCACCGGC
Source organism: Polyangia bacterium (assembly GCA_036267635.1). Classification (GTDB taxonomy): domain Bacteria; phylum Myxococcota_A; class Polyangia; order Fen-1088; family Fen-1088; genus JADGRB01. The sequence continues at coordinate 119,599 of DATAVR010000032.1, forward strand.
ACCATGTTGCAGATCCAGGCGATCGCCGACGGCGGCAGCGTGCTGGTCGACATCCCGCAAGATTCAATCAATGGGTGGTCGTTCACCTCGCCCGATCCGGACGGCGTCGTCCTCAACGGAGCGGCCTGCGCCTCGACGATGGACGGCAGCTACACCCAGTTCGAGATCTCCTACGGGTGCTCGGGGCCTCCGCCGCTCGCGCGCGCTCGACCGAGCCCGCAGGACGGTAGCAGGTAAACGGCGCGGGCGGTCAGAGCCGGCCGGTGGCCAGCAAGGCGATCAGCACCAGCCCCAGCGCCACCCGATAGACGATGAACGGGACGGTGCTGCGGGCGCGCAGGAAGCGGAGCAGCCAGGCGATGCTGGCGTAGCCGGCGACGGCCGCCGCGACCAGGCCGATGGCCATCGTGCTGCCGTGCAGATCGTGCGCGCGCATCACCTTGGGCATCTCGAACACCCCCGCCGCGGCGACGATCGGCACGCTGAGCAGGAACGAGAAGCGGGCCGCCGCCTCGCGCCGGAAGCCGAGCGCCATCGCCGCCATCAGCGTGCTGCCCGAGCGCGAGACGCCGGGGATCACCGCGAACGCCTGTGCGCAGCCGATGATGAGCGCGTCGCGCAGCGTGATCTGGTCGAAGGTGCGGACGTGGGAGGCCTTCTTCTCGACCACCGCCAGGAGGAGCGCGACGACGATCATCGCGCTGGCGATCACCCACAGCGAGCGAAACGACCCTTCGATGGCGTGCCTGAACAGCACCCCGGCCACGACCGCCGGCATGGTGCCGACGACGAGGTAGCCGAGCTCGCGCGCCGGGCGCGTCGGCGGCTGCGACCGGTCGCTGAGCGCCTTCCACCCGGCGCTCAGCATCTTCATCAGGTCGGGCAGGAAGTAGCCGATCACCGCGACCAGCGACCCGAGCTGCAGGACGGCCGTGTAGGCCGCGCCCGGATCGTCCCACTGGAGCAACGCCGGCACGATCCGCAAATGTGCCGTCGAGGAGATGGGCAAAAATTCGGTGATGCCCTGAACGACGCCCAGGACCAACGATTCGAGATTCGTCATCTAAGAGAGCTCTCCGGAGATCACGCGGTGAATCTGCCCTGTGTCGTCCTGCAAACGCAAGGCGCCGTCGGGGTCGACGCCGAGCGCGAGCCCCGTGAGCCGCTCGCCGGGGCGCCCGGGCGCGGTCACCCGACAGCGCGCCGGGAAGGCGGCGTGGGCCTCGAACGCCTCCACCGCGGCAGCCGGGCCGCGCCGCTCGAACTCGTCGTAGAGCGGCTCGAGCGCGCCGAGCACCGCGGCCAGCAGCGCGACGCGATCGACGGGCCGGCCGAGCGCCCGCCGCAGCGACGTCGCCCGCTCGGCGATCTCGGGCGGAAAATCGACGCCGTTGGCGTTGAGGCCGATCCCCACCACCACGTGGAGCGCGCTGGCCCCCGCGCTGGCCATCTCCGTCAGTATCCCGGCCACCTTCCTCAACACGGGGACCCCGAGAGGGTCCCCGAACCCCCCCGCGACGGATTCCGCCGGGCCAAGCCCGGCTCCATCCACGCGCCCCGTGTTGTCCTCGACCAGCTCGACGTCGTTCGGCCACTTGAGCCGCGGCGCGACCCCGAAAGTCCCGAGCGCGCGCGCCACCGCGGCGCCCGCCAGCAGGGTGAGCGGCGGGATCTCCGACGGCGGGCGGGTCGGCCGCAGCAGGATCGAGAAGTAGAGGTTGTCGCCGGCCGGCGAGTGCCAGCTGCGCCCCAGCCGCCCGCGCCCGGCCGTCTGCGCGTCGGCCGCGATCACCAGCCCGGCCGGCGCGCCGGCCCGCGCCCGCTCGGCCGCCAGATCGTTCGTCGAGGCGCAGGCGGCGTACCACTCGAAGGTCTGCCCCAACCAGCGCGTGCCGAGCCGCGCGCGCAGCGCCTCGCCGTCCATTCGAGCGGCGAGCTTACACGTTCAGCCGGAGGACAGCTCGCGCCCCGACGACGCCAATGTCTCATTGGCCGGGCGGATCTCGCAGGAAAAATTGATCGCCCGCGCCGAGTGCGTGAGCGACCCGACCGAGATGACGTCGACGCCGGTCTGGCTGATCTCGCGGATCCGATCGAGCGTGACGCCCCCCGAGGCCTCGATCACCGTCTGCGGGCGCCGCTCGCGCACGCGCTTGACCGCGTCGGCCATGTCGCGCGCCTGGAAGTTGTCGAGCAGGATCCCCTCGGCGCCGGCTTCGATCGCCTCGTCGAGCTGCGCCATGGTGTCGACCTCGACCACCACCCGCAGGGTGTGCGGCGCGTGGGCGCGCGCCCGCCGCACCGCCTCGCGCACCGACCCGGTGAGCGCCACGTGGTTGTCCTTGATCAAGATCCCCGACGCCAGGTCCGACCGGTGGTTGGCGCCCCCCCCGGCCCGCACCGCGTACTTCTCGAGCGCGCGCAGCCCGGGCGTCGTCTTGCGGGTGTCGGTGACGCGCAGCTTGGCCCCCTCGGTGGCGGCCACGTAGGCCTGGGTGACGGTGGCGATCCCCGACAGGTGCTGCAGGAAGTTCAACGCCGTCCGCTCGCCCGCCAGCAGCGCCGCCGCCGGCCCGCGCACGGTGGCGACCACCGCGCCCGGCTGCACCGGATCGCCGTCGGCGACCTTCGTCCGCACGCGCGTCCGCCAGTCGAACCGGGTGAACACCGCCTCGACGACGCCCAGCCCGCAGACGACCGCCCGCTCGCGCACGACGATCTCCGCCTCGGCCTCCTGCGTCTCGTCGATCACCGCCGCCGTGGTGGCATCGCCGCGGCCGACGTCCTCCTCCAGCGCCAGGTCCAAGATCCGCTGCACCGCCGGCGTGTACCAGGGGGCCGAATAGACGCTCACGGGCGAACGTCCACTGAAGCTTCCACTGGGACTTCCGTCGAGACGTCCGCCGAGACTTCCGCCAGGGCTTCGACCGCCACCCGCCAGTCCTGCACCGGCCAGCCGCGCTGCTTGGCGGCCCGCCGCAGGCGCGGATCGGGGTTCACCACCACCTGGTTGCCGACCCGCTCCAGCATCGGCAGGTCGGTGTACGAGTCGGTGTAGAACCAGCTTTCGCCGAGATCGAGCTGCCGCCGCGCCCCCAGGTCCTCGGCCCAGTGGACCTTGCCCGGCCCCACGCAGGCCGGCCCCACCAGCCGCCCGGTGAAGAGGCCCCCGGTCACCTCGAACTGGGTCGACATGTTCTCCTCGATCCCCAGCGCCTCGGCGATCGGCCGGGTCACGTAGGTGGGCGACGACGACAGGATGGCCAGCACGTGCCCGTCGGCCCGGTGGCGGGCGATCCGGCTGTGGGCGCCCGGGACGATCAGCGGCAGGATGTCGTTCTCGACCCAGCGGCGGCAGCGCTCCTCGAAGTCGCGCTCGACCCAGCCGGCCATCTGGGACGCCACCCGGGTGGCCACCCACTGCAGGTCGATGAGCGACAGGTGGTACTTGGCCATCCAGCCGAGCGCCCGCAGCGCCCGGAAGAACGAAATCTCGCCGCGCCGCCGGAGATCCCGCAGAAACAGCCGCCCGGTGTTGCAGGAGACAAGTGTCCGGTCGACATCGAAGAAGGCGCCAACCTGGGACATGTCGCCGGGCAAGTTTACCTCATCTGGGGTCGGATATGACCGAGAACCGGTGATTTCATGCGGTTTTCGACCGATCGCGGCGGCCGCGCTCCGACGCGCCGGGCCAAGCGACACAATTGACCGGGTGGGCGGAAGGGGGTAGCTATGTAGCGCACATGCGTCTCACCGGCGGCCTTGATCGTGGCCGGCGTCTCTTTGTTCCCCGCGGGTCGCGAACACGTCCGACCGCTGCGAAGGTACGCGAAGCGATCTTCAACATCCTCGGCCCACCGCCGGGCCCGGTCCTCGACCTCTACGCCGGCAGCGGCGCGCTCGGCCTGGAGGCGCTGTCGCGCGGCGCCCCCGCCGCGGTCTTCGTCGAGCGCGACGGCGCGGCGCTGGGGGCTCTGCGCCGCAACCTGCGCGAGTCGGGGGCCGAGAGCCGCGGCACGATCATCGGCGCCGACGTGCGAAGCGCGCTGCGCAAGCTCTCGAGCGGCAAGCAGCAGTTCTCCTGGGTCTTCCTGGATCCCCCCTACATCAAAGAGACGGAAGGGGTCCTGGCGGAGCTGTCGGGCAGCGATCTGCTGACGGCCTGCGCGGTGGTGATCGTCGAGCATGACCGCCGTCACCCTTCGCCCGCCTCGGTCGGCTGCCTGTTCCTGACCGACCGCCGGCAGTACGGCGACACTGAGCTCTCGTTCTATCGCTGTTCCGGGTCGTAGGTCGTGAGCCTGGCGGTCTACCCGGGGACCTTCGACCCGATCACCAACGGCCACGCCGACATCCTGCGGCGTTCGCTCAAGATCTTCGACCGGGTGGTGGTCGCGCTGGCCGAGAACGTCCGCAAGACGCCGCTCTTCTCGCTGGCCGAACGACAGGCCTTCGTCACCGAGGCGCTGGGGGACGACCCGCGGCTGGAGGTCGACGCGTTCCAGGGGCTCCTGGCCGAGTACTGCCGCAAGCGCGGGGCGAACGTGGTCATCCGCGGGCTGCGGGCGCTGGCCGACTTCGAGTACGAGTTCCAGTCGGCGCACATGAACCGGCGGCTGGCGCCGGACGTGGAGACGCTGTTTCTGATGACCGGCGAGGAGTCCTTTTATGTATCCTCTTCGCTGGTCAAAGAAGTCGCTTTGATGGGCGGGGACGTCTCGCGGCTGGTGCCGCCGGGGGTCGCCGCCGCGCTGTCTGAAAAACGTCAACAAGGAGTCCGGCCGTGAAGCTCGCCCGCAGGTTGTCCGTCGTCGAACCGTCCCCCACTCTCGCTGTCTCGGCCAAGGCGGCCAAGCTGAAGTCCGAGGGGATCGACGTCGTCAGCTTCGGGGCCGGGGAGCCCGACTTCGACACGCCGGTGCACATCAAAGAGGCGGCCAAGAAGGCGCTCGACGCGGGCGCAACCAAGTACACGCTGGTCGAGGGGACGGTGCCTCTGAGGAAGGCAGTCGCCAAGTGGATCGGCGACGCGCACGGGATCGCGGTCGAGCCGGGCGAGGTGATCGTCAGCTCGGGGGCGAAGCAGTCGATCTTCAACGCGATCTTCGCGCTCATCGACGAGGGCGACGAGGTGATCATCCCGACGCCGGCCTGGGTCAGCTACAACGACATCGTCAAGCTGGCGGGCGGGCGTCCGGTCAATGTGCCGACCAAGGCGGAGGAGAATTTCCAGGTGCGGGTGGAGGACGTGGCCAAGGCGATCACGCCGCGCACGAAGATGATCTTGGTCTGCTCGCCGTCGAACCCGACGGGGGCGATTTATGAAGAGGCGACGCTGCGTGGGTTGGCCAAGTTGGCGGTGGAAAAAGACGTCTGGCTGATGACCG